>JAGWAU010000023.1 GCA_021296255.1 Alphaproteobacteria bacterium
CGTATGCGCGTTGATGGACGAGGCCAGCTATCGACGGGAGGACAACCTCAACCGCCTCGCCCTCACCAAACAAAAACCTGCATAACCAGACGCTCAGGCCGGTTGCATCCGACCACAAACAGAAACGCGGATGGCGCATGTCGCAGCGAAGGTATGCTTAAATCCTCCGGTTAATGAATGTTTAGATGGAAACGGAGAGCCAACCGGCGTATACGCATATCCCTCTTGCCGCATGAGGAGCAGTGTCATGCCCGGGAAATGGACGCCGGATAGCTGGCGCGGCCTGCAGATTCGGCAGCAGCCGGATTATCCGGATGCTGCCGCGCTGGAGGTGGTCCTGGATCGCATACGGCGGCAGCCACCGCTCGTCTTCGCGGGCGAGGCGCGCCGGTTGCGTTCGGCGCTGGCGGGTGTGGCGGAGGGACGAGCCTTTCTGCTGCAGGGCGGCGACTGCGCCGAGAGCTTCGCCGAATTCAGCGCGGACAACATCCGCGATACGTTCCGGGTTTTGATGCAGATGGCGGTCGTCATGACGTTCGCGGCGGCCTGCCCCATCATCAAGGTCGGGCGCCTGGCGGGTCAGTTCGCCAAGCCGCGCAGCGCGCCGACGGAGGTCCAGGACGGCGTGGAGCTTCCGAGCTATCGCGGCGATATCGTGAACGGCATGGAGTTTACGGCCGAGGCTCGGGCGGCCGACCCTTCCAGGCTTCTTCAGGGCTACCACCAATCTTCCGCGACCTTGAATCTGTTGCGGGCGGTCGCGCACGGCGGCTATGCCGACCTTCGCCGCGTTCACGGCTGGAATCTGGATTTCGTTTCCCGCACCGCTCAGGGCGAGAGATACGCCGGCTTCGCCGACCGTATCACCGAGGCCCTGAGCTTCATGGAGGCATGCGGCATCACCGGTGAGTCCGTGCCGGCCGTACGAGAGGTGGACTTCTATACCTCGCATGAGGCCTTGCTGCTCGGTTTCGAGGAGGCCATGACCCGCGTCGATTCGACGACGGGAGACTGGTACGACACCTCGGCTCACATGCTGTGGATCGGCGATCGCACCCGTCAGGAAGATGATGCCCACGTCGAGTTCATGCGCGGGGTCTCCAATCCCATCGGCATAAAGGCGGGTCCCACGATCGCCCCCGACGAACTGTTGCGGTTGATCGATATCCTCGACCCGGCCGTAGAGCCTGGCCGCCTCACGGTCATCGTGCGCATGGGCGCCGACAAGGTTGGTGAGCGTCTGCCGCCGCTCGTTCGCGCGGTTCGGCAGGAGGGCCGCAAGGTCGTGTGGTCTTGCGATCCGATGCACGGCAATACGGTGAAGTCGGCGAACGGTTACAAGACCAGGATGTTCGATCGGATTCTGTCGGAGGTCCGGCAATTCTTCGACGTCCACATCGCGGAGGGGACTTACGCCGGCGGTGTGCATTTCGAGATGACGGGCCAGGACGTTACGGAATGCCTCGGCGGCGCGCAGGACATCACCGAGCGCTCGCTCGCGGATCGTTACCACACCCATTGCGACCCGCGCCTCAACGCATCTCAGGCACTGGAGCTGGCGTTTCTGATCGCCGACTCTCTGAAGGAACAGCGCGCCAACGGTCAGCCCCCGATCGCCGCCGAGGCGTCCTGAGTGTCGTTCCCGGCGCGAAACGACCGGCCGCGCACGGTGACTTATTAGGGTATGCCAGGTGCCTTCAGTTACGAGGCCTGCGGACGAGCCGAATCCGATCCCTATGCAGTTCCCCGCACGAGTTTCGAAGAGGTCATGGGAGCGAGGCGGAACGGTTGAAAACTGGTTTCGTGGCTGCCGTGTGCAATGTTCTAGACGTCCTCCACAAAGCCCTTGGCGCTTTCGCACCGCCAACGACACTAACGAGAACTCGACGCGGCCATGCGGGTATTCGAGACGATGGACAAGCTGGTCGTAATGCCTGATCCACGGCTACGCCGTCGGCAGCGGCCTGCAACTGGCGCCGGCCTGCGATATTCAGGTGTGCACGTCGGCGGCCCGCCTTGGCTTGCCGGCCGTCAAGGAAGGACTGATCCCTGGCCTCGGCACCTTTCAGCTGGTGCGCTGAGTCGGCCTTGACCGAGCCAAGTCGCTGATCATTCGCGGCAACACGATCGGCGGCACCGAGGCGGAGCGCATCGGACTGGTCGATCACCTGGTCGGCGAAGACACCGCGTTCGAGGAGTTCGAGAACTGGCTCGCCGAGTATGCGGCGACCAATTCGGCTGGCTGTCGGGCGTTCAAACAGATGTTGCTCGACTGCTTCGATCTCGGTTGGGAAGCCTTCTTCCATAAGTACTTGGTGCTGCAGGAGAAGGCGGTGACCATACCCGACTTCGCGGAAACCATGAAGGCCTGCCGCTCTGGCCGTGATCCGCAATAGAGATGACGGCGCCCGGAGTTGGCCGGCATCAGCTCGAGGGATCAGAACACCCCTGCTTCGAGGCCCGCAGCCACTGCCATTCCAAGCTCTTCGCATTGATCGACAAAGGCGTCCTGCCACTCTCCACGGCAGATCAACGGATCCTGGACGGCGCGCCATCTCAATCCCGTGACGATCGTTTCGACGCCCCGACGCGTTCCAGTACCGTCCTGACCCGCACGGATATAGAGGGCGTAGGGCAGCCCCTGTGTGTGTTCGAGGCAGGGATAGTAGTTTCGGTCGAAAAAATCCTTCAGCGCGCCGCTCATGTATCCAAGGTTCTCCGTCGTGCCGAGGATCACGGCCTGGGCCGTGAGGACATCGTCCGGCCCCGCCTGGAGAGGCGGGATCATCCGGACCGTCACGTTCCCGATGTCGGGATTCGTGGCGCCGCGTACCACCGCCTCTCTCAGCCGTTCCGTGTTGGGCGAGGGCGCATGGGCAACGATGAGCAAGCGGCGGCGGGTCATGGAAGCGTGTCATCCTTTGGGACGATGCGGCCTCTACTCCGCCCGAATGAAATACCCACTCCGGGCCCATTTGGCGCCGTTGCCGGCCGCGAATGCTCCGGCCGGCACGAGCATTCCGACAAGCACTACGACAAGCCGCGGCCCGACCGGTGCACGAACCGTTTTCCCATGTCTTCCGGTCCCCATTGATGCCGGCGCGGTCACGCCATGCCCACGGGGGTCGGCTTGACCGCGATTTCATCATCCGGGCGAGAGGCGATCATGTCCTCCAATTCCTTGCGGACGGACCGGGCGCCGCCGTCGTCGAACAGGTTGTCCATCTCGTAGGGATCGTTCTTCAGATCGTAAAGCTCACCGGCACCCGACCCCGTCTCGACCGTCAACTTATGGGTCCGGGTGCGCGCCATGCGCAGGTCCAGAGCGACGCCGCACCGGGAGGCATTGATGTCCCATTCGTTGTAGGCGAAATCCCGGCTCTCGCCGGCCCTGCCTTCCACCAGGCCCTTGAGGCTGCTGCTGTGCGTCTCTCCCGCCGCCGACACGCCCATGTAGTCGAGTGCCGTCGCCGGTATGTCCAGCGTCGAAACCGGATCGTCGACGATCCGGTTTTCCGGGACCGACGGCCCCTGGAAGATGAGACCGATACGGACCAGCCCTTCGTAATTGATCGGACCCTTGAGGATCAGCCCGTGATCGCCGAGCCAGTCGCCGTGGTCGGTCGTGTAGATCACCAACGTGTCGTCGGCGAGGCCGAGGTCGGTGATCGCCGCCAGAATTCGCCCGACGTTGTGATCGATCAGCGAGATCATGCCGTAGTAGTTGGCGATGATCTCGCGGAGCTGCCCGTCGGTCTGATCGGGGATGCGGGAGTAATTCTGGCGGATCTTCTGCATTTCCTCGGTGATTTGTGGCACTCCCTCGAGGCTGGCGCGGTGCCACCAGGGTCGACGGTCCAGATCCTTGACCCGTTCGGGAGGCAGATCCACCTCCTCCGGATGGTGCAGTCGTGACCATGGTTCCGGGGCGTCGAAGGGGTGGTGGGGATCCGGAAAGGACGTCCACAGGAAAAAACGGTCGTTCCTGTTGTTGCAGAGAAACTCGATGGTCCGGTCTCCCACCCAGGTCGAATTGTGCCAAGCCGGCGGCAGCGCAGAATGCCAGGTCTGGACGGCGTCCGTGACCGGTTCCAGACGGGTCTCGTAAAGCTCGTTCTTGAGGCGTCCCAGGCCGTCCCCGTAGTACCAGGCTTCGTAGTGCTGGCCGCCGGGGGGCTCCATGGGATGCCAGCGGTTGTGGCCCAGGACTACCAGCTCCACGTGCTCGAACCCCATGTAGGGGCCGGACCAATCGGGCCCGTAGTCCGCCGTCGACAAACGGCTCTCGGGCGTTCCCGTGGGCTCGAACGTCAGCGCCGTCGAGAAGTGCGCCTTGCCGATGAATCCCGTTCTCACCGCCGCCTTGCTCAAGGTTCCGGCGATGCCGGCCTCGCCAATCCCAGGATCGAGGTCGATCCCGTTGTCGTGCACGCCATGGGTGTTCGACAGCAACCCCGTGAGGATCGAGGCGCGCGACGGCTGACAGACGTTGTTCGGCGTGATGCAGGCAGAAAACCGGGTGCCCTGCCGTGCCATGATGTCTAGGTGCGGCGTCTTGATCTTGCGGCCTTCGAAGCCGAAGCAGTCACCGCGCTGCTGGTCCGATGTGATGAGTATGACGTTGCGAACTGGGTTCATGAAAGATCACACCCTCCGATTTTCTCGTCGTTGCCGGGGCTCGAGCCGCACGTAAGCATTGTAACGACTGGAATCGAACCTAGCTCGCGAGACGTGAGCCCACGGCGGTTCGAGCGGGGGCCGCCGCGAGGTTTACTCCGACCCGTCTACGCGTTAGTTAGCAGCGAAGGCGCTGGACGGACGGAACGATGAGATCTCACGCGCAGGTGGTGGTGATCGGCGGCGGCGTGGTCGGGTGCAGCGTTCTCTATCACCTCACGAAATTCGGCTGGAAGGACGTCGTTCTCGTCGAACGCTCGGAATTGACGTCGGGGTCTACCTGGCACGCGGCGGGCGGGTTCCACACCCTCAACTCCGATCCCAACATCGCCAAGCTGCAGGGCTACACCATCCGGCTCTACAAGGAGCTCGAGGAGATCAGCGGACAAGCCTGCGGGCTCCACCATGTCGGCGGACTCACCATCGCGACCGACTCGGACCGCATGGATTTCCTCAAGGCCGAGCGCGCCAAGCACCGTTACATGGATCTCGAAACCGAGCTGGTAACGCCGGAAGAGGTTCGAGAGCTCTGCCCCGTTCTCAACGTCGACGGCGTCGTCGGCGCGCTCTACGACCCGCTCGACGGCCATCTCGACCCGGCCGGTACGACCCATGCGTACGCCGTCGCGGCACGGAAGCAGGGCGCGGAGATCATCCTGCGCAACCGGGTGATCGAACTGAACCACGAGTCGGACGGCACCTGGGTCGTGGTCACCGAACAGGGGACGATCGAGACGGAATACGTGGTCAATGCCGCCGGCCTATGGGCCCGCGAAGTGGGAGAGCTGGCGGGCGTCTACCATCCTCTTCATCCGGTGGAGCACCAATACCTGGTCACCGATGACATCCCGGAGGTCTACGAGCGAGAGGAAGAGCTCCCGCACGTCATCGATCCGGGGGGCGAGACCTATTTCCGGCAGGAAGGGCGCGGTCTCGTCCTGGGAATCTATGAACAGGAGTGCGAGCTCTGGGCCGCCGAGGGAACGCCTTGGGACTTCGGGCACGAACTGTTGCCGGACAAGCTCGACCGCATTTCGGAGCCATTGGAAAAGGCGTTTCGGCGCTATCCCTGCCTTGCCGACGCCGGTATCAAGGCCGTTATCAACGGGCCGTTCACGTTCGCACCCGACGGCAACCCACTGGTCGGTCCCTATCCCGGGCTCAAAGGCTACTGGTGCGCGTGCGCGGTCATGGCCGGATTCAGCCAAGGCGGCGGCGTGGGTCTCACGGTCGCGGAGTGGATGATCGAGGGTGAACCCTCCTCGGGCGTGTTCGCCATGGATGTCTCCCGCTTCGGCGACTGGGCGACGCGCGCCTATACGCGGGACAAGGTGACGGAGAACTATCGTCGGCGCTTCGCGATCAGCTTCCCCAACGAGGAACTTCCGGCGGGCCGGCCGCTCAATACCACCCCGGCCTACGGGATGTGGCAGGCGCAGAACGCGGTGTTCGGCGCCGGTTACGGGCTTGAGGCCGTCAACTATTTCGCGCCCGCCGGGGAGGCCCGTTTCGAGGTGCCGAGCTTCCGACGCTCGAACGCCTTCGGCCCGGTCGGCGAGGAGTGCCGCGCGGTGCGCACGGCCGTCGGCATCAACGAGATCCATAACTTCGGCAAGTACGAGGTCATCGGGCCGGGCGCCGAGGAATGGCTCAACCGGCTTCTCGCCAACCGCATGCCACGCGTCGGGCGCATCGCGCTCAGCCCCATGCTCAGCGACAGTGGCATGCTGATCGGCGACTTGACGGTGTCGCGTCTCTCCGAGGACCGGTTTCAGATCATCGGCTCGTCGTCGGCGCAGGCTTTCCACATGCGCTGGTTCCTGGATCATCTGCCGGACAGCGGAATTGGAATCCGGAACGTGTCGCTTGAGCGCATCGGTTTTCAGATCGCGGGACCCGATGCCCGAGAGCTGCTGTCGCGCGTGACCCGCGGCGACGTGTCGAATTCGGCGTTTCCGTTCCTGTCCGTCATGGAAATGGACGTGGGGCTCGCGCCGGCCATCGTGTGCCGGATCACCTATACCGGAGACCTCGGTTACGAGATCTACGTGCCGGCCGGTTACCAGCTGGCGCTGTATGAGGCGCTGATCGAGGCTGGCGAGGATCTCGGCCTCAGGCCGTTCGGCATGCGTGCCATGATGTCGCTGCGGCTGGAAAAGAGCTTCGGTTCCTGGCTGCGCGAATACAAGCCCGATTACACTCCCGCGGAGACCGGCCTCGACCGGTTCGTCGCTTTCCAGAAACCCGGGTTCATCGGCATGGAAGCCGCGGTGCGGCAGCGGGAGACTCCGCCGAGACGGCGCCTCGTCACCCTGGTCGTCGATGCCGATGGCGCGGACGCGTGGGCCGACGAGCCCATCTGGCACGACGGCGACGTCGTCGGATTCGTCACCTCGGGCGGGTACGCCCACTTCGTCGAAAAGAGCGTCGCGCTCGGGTTCGTTCCCGCCCGCTTGATTGAAGACGACAACGTCTTCGAGATCGAGATTCTCGGCGACCGCCGGCCGGCGACGCTCGTCGGCGAACCCCTGTTCGACCCCGCCGGCGAGCGCATGCGCGGGTAGCAACCGGGACTAGCCGGGACTAGCCGAGACGGTTCCCGTTCTTTTCGTTGAGGGCCTTCAGGACCCGAGGCGGCGACAAGGGAAGTTCCTGAACCCGAACGCCCGTCGCGTCGTCGAGGGCGTTCGCCACGGCCGCCATGACCGGCACGATGGACGTCTCGCCGATGCCCCGAACGCCATAGGGGTGGTTCGGATTCGGAACCTCGACGATGACCGCATCGATCATGGGAAGGTCCGAGGCCACCGGCATGCGATAATCCAGGAATCCCGGATTCTCCATCCGTCCCTGCTCGTCGTAGATGTACTCCTCGTTGAGCGCCCACCCGATTCCCTGGACGGCCGCACCCTGGTACTGGCCCTCGACGAGGTTCGGCTGGATAGCCTTGCCCGCGTCCTGCGCGGCCGTGAAGCTCAGGATCTTGATGTGCCCCGTTTCCGGATCCACCTCGATGTCCACCGCTTCGGTCGCGAAACTCGGTCCGGCGCCGGAGACGTTGGTCTCCACGTGCCCGGCGATCGGTCCGCCCGTCTTTTTCGCGTCACGGGCGATGTCCTCCAGCGACAAGGGCTCGAAGTCGCCCGCGTTGCTGCTGGCGGGACGGGCGTGACCGTCCTCCCAGACCACCGCTTCGACCGGGATGTTCCACGTGGCGGCGGCCCGCGCTCTCAACTCGTCGATCACGACCCGGGCCACCTCGACCGTCGCCTTCCCCACGGCGAACGTCGTGCGGCTGCCGGCGCTGATGAAGTTGAAGCCGAGCGACGTCGTGTCTCCGACGGCGGGACGGATGCGCTCGGGCTCGATCCCGAGCTCTTCCGCGGCCATCACCGAGATCGACGTCCGGGTGCCGCTGAGATCCGGATTGCCCACCGTCAGAGCGATCGTACCGTCGTCGTTGACGTTCATGGTGACGCTGGTTTCGCCGCCGATGTTGAACCAGAATCCCGAGGCGACCCCGCGGCCCTGGTTCGGACCGAGCGGCACGTTGTAGTTCGGGTGATTCTTGATGGCCTGCAGGGTCTCCACCTGCCCGACCGGCCCGAACGTCGGACCGTAGGCGGCCTTCGTCCCCTCCTTGGCGGCGTTCATCAGCCGCAGGTCCACCGGATCGATGCCGAGTTCGCGCGCCATCTCGTCCATGGCGCTTTCGACGGCGAACGCCGAGATCTGCGCCCCCGGCGCCCGGTAGGCCGTCGTCTTGGGCCGGTTGGCGACGACGTCGTAGCCGATCACCAGAACGTTCTCGAGGTCGTAGCAGGCGTAAGCGCACATCGCCGCCGGGAAGACCGGCGAGCCCGGAAAGGCGCCCGCCTGGAACATCAGCTCGGCCCATCCCGCGGTGATCTTGCCGTCGTGCCTGGCCCCGATCTTCACCTTCATGTGGGATCCGGACGTCGGCCCCGTGGCCCGGAAGACCTCGTTCCGGTGCATGGCTATCTTCACCGGCCGGCCGCACTTGCGGGACAACGCCAGGGCGAGGGGCTCCAAGTAGACGATGTTCTTGCCACCGAAACCGCCGCCGATCTCGGAGGCCGTGACCTTCAGCTTCGAGACCTCGATGCCGCAAAGGCGCGAGGTGATCGCCCGAACCAGGAAGTGACCGGGCGTCGAACACCAGACTTCACCCTGGCCGTCTTCCGTATAGCTCGCCACACAGGCGTGCGGCTCGATGTAACCTTGATGGACCGGGCGCGTCTTGTATTCGCGCTCGATGACGACGTCGGCCTCGGCGAAACCCTTCTCCACGTCGCCGAGCTTGATCTCGAGCCGTTTGGCAACGTTGGAGGGCCGGTCGGGCTTCGGGTCGACTCCGTCCGTGAACTGATCCTCGTTGAGAAGGGGCGCGTCCGGCTTCATCGCCTCGACCACGTCGATGACGTGCGGCAGCACCTCGTAATCGACGTCGATGAGCTTGAGCGCCTTGCGCGCGATAGACGCGCTGGTCGCGGCCACGGCGGCCACCGCGTGACCGTCGTACATGGCCTTCTCTCGTGCCAGCACGTTGCGGATGACGTCCCGAATGTTGACCGTCAGCTCGCCCACCTGGATCATCTCGGACGGCTGATCCTCGAAATCCTTCCGCGTGATCACCGCCTTGACGCCCTTGACGGCCTCTGCCTTCGACGTATCGATCCCGTTGATCCTGGCGTGCGCGTGCGGACTGCGCAGCACCGCGCCGAACAACATGCCGGGCATGATGAGGTCCGCGCCGAAACGCGCCCTCCCGGTAACCTTGTCGACACCGTCGGTGCGGGCGACGTTCGTCCCGACCCACTTCAGCTCGTGGGGCTTCTCCCGATAGCCAAGGTCTTCAGCAGCCGACATGGTTACTCTCCTCGCATTTCCGCGGCCGTGTCGAGAACGGCCCGAATGATCTTGTCATATCCCGTGCATCGGCAAAGGTTGCCCGCAAGCCAGTAGCGCGTCTCGATCTCCGTAGGGTCCGGACTCCTCTCCAACAGGGCCTTGGCCGCGACCAGGAGTCCCGGCGTGCAATAGCCGCATTGAAGTGCCGCGTAGTCGAGAAACTTCTGCTGCAGCGGATGAAGGCGTTCGCCCTCCGCCATCCCCTCGATGGTTTCGATGGAGCAGTCTCCTGCCTCGGCGCCCATCACCAGACAGGAGCACACCAGCCGTCCGTCGAGCATGACGCTGCAGGCACCGCAATCACCCGAGGCACAGCCCTCCTTGGTGCCCGTGAGGTGGAGCTCGTCGCGCAACACGTCGAGAAGCGTCTGCTCCGGTTCGCAGAGAAAGTCGACCTCGTCGCCGTTGACGGTCGCCGATACGTGATATCTCGCCATTGTGTTCGTCCTATTTCACTTGCCTTTGGCCCGGGCGAGCGCGATTTCCGCCGCCCGACGTGCCATGACGCCCGTAACCTGGATGCGGAACTCCTTCGTTCCGCGCTTGTCGTCGATGGGTTTGGCGGCCGCGCTCGCCACTTCCGAAAGTCTGGCGAGCGCCGCCTCGTCCACCGAAGTGCCCATCAGCGCATCGGCCGCCTCGTCCGGCACCAGGGCGAGCGCCGCCACGGCCCCGAGCGATACTCTTGCGGCGGTGCACAAACCGGACTCGTCGAGGGTCAGGCACACGCCGGCGCCGACCACGGCGATATCCATCTCCGTCCGCGGAATAAATCTCAGATAGGCGTCGCCCGTGCGGGGTGCCTGCTCGGGAAACAGGAAGGACGCGACCAGTTCGCCCTTCCGGAGCGATGTCCGCCCTGGTCCCGTCGCGACGTCTTCCACCGGAATGTCGCGGCTGCCGTTCGGCCCCTCGATGGTGGCGATGGCGCCCGCGGCGATCATGGCCGGCACGGAGTCCGCCGCCGGCGAGGCGTTGCAGAGATTGCCGCCCATGGTGGCGCGACTCTGAATCTGGGTCGAGCCGATCAGTTCGAGGGCCTCGACGACGCCCGGCCAAACCGACTTGAACTCCTCGTGTTCGCCCAATTCCGCGCCGGTCACCGCGGCGCCGACCCGGAAGCCGCCGTCTTCCGCGGTGACGGTCCGCATCGCGTCGATCTTCTTGACGTCGACGACGAGGCTGGGATCGATCGTGTCGGCGCGCAGTTGCACGAGAAGGTCCGTCCCGCCCGCGAGCACGCGGGCGTTGTCGTCGCTTGCCAGCAATGCCACGGCCGCTTCCATCGTTTCCGGCGCTTCATAACGCATTTCGATGACGCTACTCCCTCACGTTGCGTTCGACTCGGTGTCGAAGGACCCCGAACATACAGATTTCGCCCCAAAGCAACAATTCATGCCCGGAAAGCTCGTTCCTGCAGGAGAAGACCCGGCGCGGACTTGCCAAGACGACGGCGCTCCCGCCAGAGTTGCCTTGGTCACAACCGGCGAATTCCGGCATCTTATACGAGGGACCGTGCATGTTGAACTACCGGCGATTCGGATCGGGCCCGACCGTCGTGCTGCAGCACGGCTATGCGGGCGGCGGCGGCTATTGGGGCGTCCTGGCGGCTCATTTGGCGGCGAATTTCGACGTCATCGCCACGGACATGCCGGCTTTCGCGGGCAGTGCCGACAAACCGGTTCCCGACTCGATCCCGGGAATCGCCGAGTCGCTCCTGGATACCCTCACGCGGCTCGGTGTCGAGCGTTTCATGCTGCTCGGTCATTCGCTGGGTTCCATGACCGCGCTGCAGGCGGCCCTCGATCACCCCGAGCGGATCGAGAAACTCGTCCTTTACGGAGGCTCGGCCACCACCGATCTTCCCAGCCGGTTCGAAACCCTGGACGAAACGGTCGCTCGAATCGAAGCGGAAACCGTCGAAGTCACGACCGCGCGGATCGCGGCGACCTGGTTCGTCGACGGCGACCGGCATCCGCTCTTCGAGTTCACCAAAACCGCGGGCGCGGGGGCCAGCAAGGAGGGCGCGATCAAGCTGATGCGCGGGATGGCGGGCTGGGACGTGCGCGACCGGCTTGGCGAGGTCGGCATGCCGACGCTCGTGATCTGCGGCGACAGCGACAGATCGACCCATCCCGACTGCTCCTACGAGCTGTGGCGAGGGATCCCGAACGCCCAGCTCTGCGTGTTGCCCGATTGCGCCCACAATGCGCACCTCGAGGTGTCGGAGGTCTTCAATCCGCTGATCCGCCGCTTCCTTCATTCCTAGAGCGCCTTCACGCCACCTGTTCGGCCGGACGACGGCGCTATTTCGGCTGCTTCAGCTTTGCGACCGTGAATCCGCCGCCCGACACGTCGAGCAGGCAGCCATTCACATACGAAGCCTCGTCGGACAGGAGCCACATGATGGGATGGGCGACCTCGATGGGCTCGGCGATCCTGTTGATGGGGATCGACTCGGCGATGGCGTTCCGCGCCGCCTCGTCGTGCCGCAACTGGTCGACCATATCCGTCATGGTGACTGCGGGGCGCACGGCATTCACCCGAATGCCATCCCGGGCGACTTCCTTGGCCAAGCCCACGGTGAAGGAGTCGATCGCGGCCTTGGACGCCGCATAGTCCGTACGTCCCGGACGGCCGCCGATGGTCGACGCCATGGACGACACGTTGACGATGGCGCCCCCCCGTCCGCCTCGGCCAAGCGCCATGCGGCGCACCGCTTCCCGCGCGCTGACCATCGCGCCGATCACGGTGACCCGCATCAGGGAGGCGAGGACGTCGGGGTCGAAATCCTCGGCTCGGACGTATCCTCCCCCGTGCCCGGCGCTGTTGACGAAGGCGGTCAGAGGTCCGAGTTCCTTGTCCACGGTGTCAAACAGGCGTTCGACGTCGGCCGCTTCCGCGACGTCCGCCTGAACGGGAATCGCCCGGCCGCCGTCGGACTCGATTTCTTCCACGAGCGCCTGCGCGGCGTCGGCGCGTTCACGGTAGTTGACGGCGACGGCATACCCGCGACTCGCCGCAAGACGCGCGGTCTCCGCGCCGATCCCCCGTGACCCTCCCGTGACGACAAGAACCCGTTCCATCAATCGCTCCCGCGCTCCCGAAATCCAGTTTCACATACGGTGTCCGGCGGAGATGACGGCACCGTGAGCTCGATCGGTAAGTGACGGGGTTTCCTGACCGCCACGTGCCGTGGCCGTGACATGCCTGTACCCGACGACGTACCACGGGAGGATCGGCACCGGCAAACGGTTGTTGCCGGTCGTTCCCCGGCGATATGGTCGAGCCGTACATGCGATGGCGGCGGAACGACGAAGACCACGCTCAATCCGAACGATCGGGTTCTGTCCAAAGCAAAGGGACGGGCCGCACGGTACACGGCCTATCCCAAGAGCCGGGAGCCTTCTGCTGTTGCCTATTCGGCCAAATTGGCCAAACTTGGCCTGCAATCGACGGAGAGACTCATGCAGACCCTGAGCGCCAAGGATGCGAAATACGGTTTCGGACGGCTGATCGACCTTGCCCGCGCCGAGCCCGTCGCGGTGGCCAAGCATGGACGGCCGGTCGTCGTCGTGCTCTCAGTCGAAGAATATGAGCGGCTGAAATCGCTTGAGGCGCCGGAGATGCGCACGGAACGGCAGGAACGGGAATGAGCGGCAACGGATTTGAGGACCGCTGACCGGCATGGACAAGCGAAGCCTCTCGGAACGCGACATCTGCACCAAGTTCATCACGCCCGCCCTGCGCCGTGCAGGGTGGGACGAGATGCGGCAGATCCGCGAGGAGGTGAGCTTCACCAAGGGCCGCATCATCGTGCGCGGCAAGCTGGTGACGCGCGGTCAGGCCAAGCGCGCCGACTATATCCTCTACTACAAGCCCAATATTCCCGTTGCGGTCATCGAGGCGAAGGACAACTCCCACAGTGTCGGCGACGGCATGCAGCAGGCGCTCGGTTACGCCGAGACGCTGAACATCCCCTTCGTGTTCTCCTCCAACGGCGACGGCTTCGTGTTCCACGACCGCACCGGCGCGAGCGCGCCGCGCGAGGTGGACCTTGCTCTCGATGCGTTTCCGGCTCCGGGCGAGCTATGGGCCCGCTATCGCGCCTGGAAGGGCCTGACGCCGGAGGCCGAGGAGATCGTCCTCCAAGACTATCACGAGGACGGCGGGGGCAAGGCTCCGCGCTACTACCAGATCAACGCCGTCAACGCCGCGATCGAAGCCATCGCCAAAGGGCAGGATCGGATCCTGCTCGTCATGGCCACCGGCACGGGCAAGACCTACACCGCCTTCCAAATCATCTGGCGGCTGTGGAAGGGAGGTTACAGGAAGCGCGTCCTGTTCCTTGCCGACCGCAACGTGCTGGTCGACCAGACGATGGTCAACGACTTTCGCCCCTTCGGCGGAACGATGGCCAAGCTGTCCGCGAGCGCCAAGACCATCCAACGCAGCGGCGGTGTCCACCGCGTCGATGCCGCCTACGAGATCTATCTGGGCCTCTACCAGGCAATCACCGGCCCCGAGGAATATCAGAAAACCTATCGCTGGTTCTCTCCCGGCTTCTTCGACCTGATCGTGATCGACGAGTGCCATCGGGGCAGCGTGGCGGACGATTCGGCCTGGCGCGAGATCCTTGAGTACTTCTCCTCCGCGACCCAGATCGGCCTCACCGCCACGCCGAAGGAGACGAGGTACGCCTCCAACATCGCCTACTTCGGGGAGCCGGTGTTCTCCTACTCCCTGAAGGAGGGCATCCGCGACGGCTTCCTGGCTCCCCACAAGGTGGTCAAGGTTCATATCGACCGCGACGTGGAGGGCTACCGCCCCGAGAAGGGCCAGCTCGACCGCGACGGCGAGGAGGTGGAGGACCGCATCTACAACGTCAAGGACTTCGACCGCACGCTGGTCATCGACGGGCGCACGAAGCTGGTGGCGCAGAAGGTCACGGCCTTTCTGAGGGAGAGCGGCGACCGGTTTCAGAAGGCCATCGTCTTCTGCATCGACCAGGTGCACGCCGCGCGCATGCGCCAAGCGTTGATCAACGAGAATGCCGACCTCGTGGGCGACAACTCGCGCTACGTCATGCGCATCACCGGCGACGACGCCGAGGGGCAGAACGAGCTCGGCCGCTTCACCGACCCCGAATCGAAGTACCCCGTCCTGGTCACTACCTCGCGCCTCCTTTCCACCGGTGTCGACGTGCAGACCTGCCGGCTGATCGTGCTCGACCGCGAGGTCGTCTCGATGACCGAGTTCAAGCAGATCGTCGGCCGCGGCACCCGCGTGCACGAGGACACGCGCAAATACTATTTCACGCTGATGGACTTCCGGGACGCGACGGGGCATTTCCGGACGCGCGAGACGGCGGATCTGTTCCTCGCCCTGATCGTCCGGCTGCTCAAGCCCGGCGGCCGGGCCGCCGTGGTCCTGCCCGACGGCTCGCTGTTCGGCGAGGGCGTCAAGACCCGGCTCAAGGAGCACCTGATGGAGGAGTGCAACCTCCACACCGTCGTGCGCCTGCCGAACTCGGTGTTCCGCCCCTATGCCTCGATCGGCACGAACCTGCTGTTCTTCGAGAAGGGCGAGCCGACGAAGGACGTCTGGTTCTGGGAACACCTCGTGCCCGAGGGGCAGAAGGCCTATTCGATGACCAGGCCCATCAAGCTGGAGCATCTGGACGACTGTGCCGACTGGTGGGGAGGAGCCGAGCGTGCGGGCCGCGAGGAAGGCGGTCGGGCCTGGAAGGTGAGCGCCGAGGATATTAGGGAGCGCGGCTATAACCTCGATATCAAGAACCCCCAAACGTCGGCGGAGGACCACGGCGACCCCGAGGTGCTGCTCGAGGAGCTGACGAGCGCCGAGGCCGAGGTGGCGTCGGTGCGCGACCGGCTGAAGGGGGTTCTGGCGGAAGCGCTGCTACGATGACGTCGAGAATTCGGATCGCGTCTCACGGGAACGGGAGGTTCGGCCATGCATGCCGCCATCTCTGACAAGAAGGACGAACTGGCCGAGCTCTGCCGGCGCTACGGGGTGGCGCGACTTGAAGTGTTCGGCTCGGCGGCGCGCGGCACGGACTTCGATCCCCAGTCCAGCGACGCCGATTTCCTGGTGGAATTCAGGCTCGACGACGGCCGGGCGCCGCTCCGGCAGTACCTCGATTTTGCCGAGGCGTTGCGCCACACCCTGGGCCGTTCCGTCGACCTGGTCGAGTCCGGCGCCGTCCGGAACCCCTATCTGCGCGCGGCCATCGACAGGTCGCGCGAGCTGGTCTATGCGTCCTGACCCCCGTGTCCTGCTGGCGGACGCCGACCGGGCCGGCGCGGATATCCGGCGTTTCATCGAAGGCATGGACCGCGAGACGTACGTTGGCGACGCCCGGACGCAAGCGGCGGTCGAGCGCAAGTTCGAGATCATCGGCGAGGCGCTGAACCGCCTGCATCAGACCCACCCCGAAATTACCGATCGAATTCCGCCGCTACGCGAGGTTGTCGGCTTCCGCAACCTGTTGATCCATGGCTATGCGACCGTGATACCCGAGCGCGTGTGGGATTACGCCGAGAACGATCTGCCGGAACTGCGCAGGATGGTGCAGGCGCTGCTTGCCGAAATGGGACCGCCGGAAGCATGAATACCGAACGCCTGCTCGCGCTCTATGACCGCGTGGCCGAGGCGCCGGATGCGGTCGTCCGGTTGCGGCGCTTTGTGCCCGACCTCGCCGTGCGGGGGAGGCTGGTGGAGCAGGATCCGGCGAATGAACCGGGCATCGGAGTTGCTGAAGCGGATAGCGGCCGAGAAGGCGCGGCTGGTGAAGGCGGGGGAGATCAGGAAGCCACGAGGTGTGAAGAGGATTGTAGGCGCACGCGGTCGAATTCGGGATGTTCGCCAGTAAGCAGATACTTCAGCAGTTCCATGCCGACGTGGCGGTCGAGAAGCGTATGCTCGAGTTTGTTCTTGAAGCTGCGTAGGCATCGGTAGCAAGACGCTTCGCACGGTTCGGGACATGTCTCCATGATCTGTAAGGCCAGTTGAAAAAGCTCCGGCCCTTGATCCGCCAGCTGACTAGAGAAGCCGGCACCTCCTGGTAGAGTGTCATAAAGGAAGATCTCGGCTTCAAGGCCGGACTTGCCCCCGTGCGTAAGCGCCGGACGAAATTCGGCCATTATTTCTCCGAGCTCGATTTCCAGCAATCGACATCCTGCAATCGCAAGAGCTTCGCTGACGGTCCGGAGAGCCACGTTCGTTGACGTGTAACCGGGTCTGAGGCTGAGCGGAGAAGTGACGTGCAGCGAAAAGAGCGCGATGTCGGTGATGAAATCGGTGCCGAGAACTACGTGCCGTGTCGGGCTGGTACCCTCGCACATCTGATTGGTGTCATCGTCGGGGAATGGTTTGGGATGGGGGCCTATCAGTGTGGGCGACGGATTTGTGCTCGCTTCGATGCGGCCGCAGCCGGTACAGTAAGTATACCCGTCTTTTTTGGGTCCAGTATTGGATACCAACAGATGCTGGCGTGATCGCAGGACACGAATGCGCTCGTTAACGGCAATCCAACCAGCTTCTTCATCGGGTGTACCCATGGAGAGCTTGGCACGGGTCGCGTAGCTCGTTTCAGGCAGGTCGTCCGGCGAGGTGACCTCAGGGAGATCAATTGGATGTGCAAAGCCCGGTGGGCGAAGGCTTCCGTCGTACCACTCATGCGGCGGCCCAGGGATCGACGACCTCGATGTCGATGTCCTTGAAGTCCCTGACGTTGCGGGTCGCCACCGACATGCTGCGGGAGCGGGCGATCGCTGCTATCTGGCAGTCCGCTGGCGGGACAATACGGCCGGCGGAGCGGCATGCCGCCGCAATGTTCGCATATTCCCGGGCAGCGTCGCTGTCGAACGGGAGAATCCGATCCACGAAGTCCTCTCGCAGGATTGCCTCGATGGCAGAGGCAAGCGCGGTCTGCCGCCGGCCCGTCGGTAGAATGGCAACGCCGTAACGAAGCTCCGCCTCGCCGATTGCCGAGAAATACAGGTCCGTTGCCCGACGGTCCCCAACCCAGGTTTCGACAACTGGATCGGGAGACGGGCGCAGGAGTTCGGACACTACGTTCGTATCCAGCAGGAACATCGCTGCCGCCTCAATCGAAGGACGGTGGCTCGCGTCCGGGTTCGCGCGGGGGCAACTCCAGATCTACGCCGCCGAGAGGCGCGATCCGGGCGCGAATGGCGTTCGCAAGATTCCGGGGAGGCTTCCTGCGCCCGACGGCATCGCGCAGGATGAGCCGCGCCTCCTCTTCCATGGAACGGCCGTTGTCCGCCGCCCTCACCCGCAGGCGGGTCTTCACGTCGTCGTCGAGGTTGCGGATCGTGATGCTCGCCATTGACCTGTCTTTCGTTCCTCAAGGGCTTCATTCTAAGCGCGATTGCGATGCAATCAAGGTATCGTAATCCAAAACGCCTTGCGCCTGCGTAACGACCCTGTGGGGCATGCAACCCCGCCGCCGTTGCGCAGGACGGGCCGTTTCTGACTCGCAAGAGTTGCCCGGATGTAGTATGGCCACCGAACCCGAAAGCCACGGCGCGTCAGGCGGCCAGGTCGCGCCTCTGCTCGGCAATGCGGAACTTCAGCTTCCTGCTCGTAGACATCGACGAGAACGGGCTGATCCGGGGTCGGTAGTTCGCGGGCGTCACCTTGAGAGTGAAGCAATGCGCGATCATCAGCAGGTTGACGGCCAGGTGCAGCTCCACCCACCGGAAGCCGAGGCACGTTGCGGTCGCCCCGCCCGGCGCCCGTGCGTGCCCATCGACAATGCGCCATGCAGAACCAGGACTCTCCTCATGAACGCGGGAGCCAAGGAGCTCGGGTCACAGGTTGAGCGCCCTACGAAGTTGCGCTATGCCAAGTCCCTAAGCGACGGCCAGTCGGCCGCGTTATTGGCCAGGGGCGCTGCCCGTGACAGGTAGCCATTCCCGCAGAGCGGCGGGCGCCGTCCGGTTATCTCGCTCGGCGCCGACAACGTCTCCGGCAACGTCGTGTTCCAGTTGCCCAGCAGATAGCGCTCTCTATATGCGGCCATGCCGCCACGCGCCGATTTGCCCCTGCGCCACGTCCTCCACGTCGATCAGGTCGAGGTGAATGCCGATGGCCACGGGCATCCTGCCCCGAATGAAGTCCAGCACGATACGGCCCGTCGGCGTGGGCTTCACGTCCACGGGCCGACGGGCACCGTGGGGTCACGCGACCACTTCAGTCAGCACGGCAGGAATCATCGCCATCACCAGTAGAACCGCCATGACGACGTTGAACGCGCGAGCATGGCCGGGACCGCGCAGCACTCGGCGAATGAACGACCCGAAGGCAAGCCACGGGAAACTCCCCGCGAATCCGGCGATCAGGAACACCGTTGCGAACGTGGTCGCCTGAACGACGAGACCTTCCCCGGGCGAGAGGTACGTTGAAATTGCCCCGACGCAGACGAGCCAGGCTTTCGGGTTGATCCACTGAAAGAATGCCGCGCCGACGAATCCGGTGCCGTCGCGCTGCTTCGCGACGGCGTTGCCAGACGCACCGGCGTCGGCGACTGGCGCCGAGGCGATGTTCCAGGCGAGCCAGAGCAGGAATGCGGCGCCGAACCAACGCACCGTTCCAGAGAAGCCATCGAGCGCGAGCGCCGTTCGACCGACGCCGATGGCGACGAGAAAGAGCATCAGCGCAAATCCGCCGGCGACTCCCATCAGCGTCGGCAGCCCCCGGCGAATGCCTCGGGAGCCGCCGACCGCAGTCAACAGCACATTGTTCGGCCCGGGCGTCGCGCATGCAACGAAGGCGAAGACCGAGAAACCGAACAGCTGCTCAAGTGTCATGCGCCGTCCTGAACGACATCCGTTCCATGCAGCAAAGCGACACTTCTCACACCTCGCCGACGTCTTCGCCCCGACCGCCGACCAGACCGCGGTGGGCGACCACGGTGACGTC
Source organism: Alphaproteobacteria bacterium (assembly GCA_021296255.1). Classification (GTDB taxonomy): domain Bacteria; phylum Pseudomonadota; class Alphaproteobacteria; order UBA2966; family UBA2966; genus UBA2966. The sequence continues at coordinate 19,576 of JAGWAU010000023.1, forward strand.
CGGGCGGTTCCGTTTGCCGGTCCGGCGGCCCGACTCAGCGGTTCTCCCGGTCACGCATTTCTTCAACCCGCGATCGCCCGCACAGGCGCGCTCGACGGTCGCCGGCATGGGATCGTGGAGATCTTTCTCCGAGGAGTATTTCATCGCCGGGTCACGCACGTCCAGCAGACTCCCGTCCCGAGCTCTTTCCGGTGATCTCCGCGTGCACTCACGTCGGATGTTCCATTCCCCCGCAGACCGCCCGGGCAAACCGACGAGATGGCTACACGTCCCGGCGGGGTTTCGGCGTCGAGCGGCCCTTGGTGGCGAGGACCGTCACGCACCCCGTCCGTGGATGGCGCGCCACACGCGCTGCGGCGTGGCGGGACAGTCCAAACGGTCGATGCCGTAGCGCGACAGCGCGGCGATCACGGCATTCATCGCCGCGGGATGGGCGCCGACGGTGCCCGCTTCGCCACAGCCCTTCACGCCGATCGGATTCGTCCGGCACGGGATCTCGTTGAACGCGACGTCGAGACCGCAGAGGTCGTCCGCCTTGGGCAGGGCGTAGTCCATGAACGAACCGCTCGTCACCTGGCCGCTCGTCCGATCGATGACCAGGTCTTCGTGGAGCGCCTGGCCGACACCTTGCGCGACACCGCCGTGGACCATGCCCTCGACGATCATGGGATTGATGACGATGCCGAAGTCGTCGACGACAGTGTAGCGAACGATCTCGACGAAACCCGTTTCCGGGTCGACCTCGACCTCGCAGACGTGACACCCGTTGGGCCAGGAGGCGTCCCGGCGGACATACCGCCGATGGGTGTCCAGGCTCTCGTCCAAGCCCTTGGGGCGCTGCGCCGGGTCACGCGCCAGTGCCGCGACCTCGAGCAGACCCAGGTATCGATCGGTACCCGCAACGACGAACCGCCCGTGGACAAACTCCAGGTCGCCGTCGGCGACTTCAAGTGCTCGGGCGGCGACGCGGCGCCCCTTCTCGATAACCCGATCCGCGGCGTGATGCAGGGCGGAGCCTCCCATCTCGGTGGAACGCGACCCGCCGTGGCCGCCACCGACGGCCACTTGATCCGTGTCTCCCTGCACGAATTCGATGCGGTCGAACGCCACACCGAGGCGGTCCGACACGAGCTGGCGAAAGGTGGTTTCGAGACCCTGACCGTTGGAAAAGGTGCCGACCAGTATGGTGACCGAGCCGTCCTTCTCGAAACGTATATCGGCGCCTTCCTCTCCCGGCCCCGAGGAGTTGTCGATGTAGCAAGCGATGCCGAGACCGCGGAGCCGGCCGCGGGACTCCGACACCATGCGCCGCCGGTCAAATCCGGCGGCATCCGCCGCCGCAAGGGATGCGTCGAGATTGCCGGCGAAATCCCCGGAATCGAAGGTCCACTCGAAAGGCGTCGTGTAGGGCATGGCGGCCGCCGAGATCATGTTGCGGCGGCGCAGGTCGGCGGGCTCGAGGCCGAGCTCGCCTGCCGCCTTGTCCATCAGGCGCTCGATCACATAGACGGCCTCCGACCGCCCGACGCCGCGATAGGACCCGATGGGCACCGTGTGGGTGTAAACGCACTTGACGGAACTCACCGCCGCGGGGATGGCGTAAACACCGACGGCCGATGCGGCATTTTCCGTGGTCGGCAGAGACGGCATGCGCGATCCCGCAAAGGCGCCGAAATTGGCAATCGTCTCTACGCGAAGCGCCACCGCGCGATGATCGGGGCCGAACGCGAGCGCCGCCGACGTCACCTGATCGCGCGCCTGGTCGTCGGCCAGGAAGGCCTCGCTGCGACTCTCCGTCCAACGCACGGGCCGACCGAGGCGCCGGGCGGCCCAAAGCACCAGCCCGTATTCGGGATAGGGAAAGTTCTTCATGCCAAAGCCGCCGCCCATATCGGTGGCGATGACGCGTATCCGCTCCACGGGAATCCTGAAGACCCACTCGGCGAGTTGCTGCTGCAACAGATGCACGTATTGGGCCGTGGCATGCAGGGTCAGGCGATCGCTCACGGAGTCGTACTCTCCGATGGCACCCCGGGGCTCCAACGGCGCCGCCGTCAGACGGTTGTTCACCAGGTCGAGGGTGGTGACGTGCGCGGCGGAGGCGAAGGCCCGGTCAACGGCCCGGCGATCACCGCCTTCCCAATCGATGCAAACGTTGTCCGCCGCTCCGTCCCAAACGCTCGGGGCATCCGCCGTCAGCGCGCACGTGAGATCAGCGTTCGCCGGCAAGGGTTCGTAGGACACCACGATCCGTTCGGCTGCATCCTCCGCCTGTTCCAGCGTCTCGGCCACCACCAGCGCGACCACCTGCCCGACATGGCGCACACGGTCCCTCGCCATGAGCGGCCGAGGCGGCGGATCGCTCCAGGAACCGTCCCGGTTTCGGGCTCGCAGGGAACAGGGAATGGCGCCGAGCCCGTCCCCCTCGAGATCGGTCGCCGTCATCACGCCGAGCACGCCCGGCGACCCCGCAACACCGGCGGCGTCGATCGAGTTGATCTCCGCGTGGGCATGGGGTGAACGAACGAACTGCGCGTAGGCTTGTCCTTCCACCCGGCGATCGTCGAGGAAGAGGGCCTGCCCGGTCAGGAATCGAGCGTCCTCGACGCGAAGGACCGGCTCCCCCATTTTGAAGACGCTCACGGCGATTGGACCTGACGGCGTGACGGTGGGCTCATCTCTCAGCGACCACGAATGGCGCGCCGCGTAGGCTGCGGCGTTGTCGAGTGCGTGTCCACATGATTCCGCAATTGCAATTCGCGATCGCGGAGCATGGCTTTCGAACAATCGGAATTGCTCCAGGCCGCGACCTCATCGGCTCGCAACCGGATGCGGATTGCGTCGATCACGTGCGTGGCGGGACGGTTGGCGGCGAGTTTCCTTCGGCGTGCCGGAGAACGTGGACACCGGAACGGTCGATCAGCTGAATTCTGCGCGGCCCACCATTCGCGTCGGACCACTCAGTGGGGCGGACCATCGGAGCACGGCACGCCGCAGGTCCGACCTCTCACCCGTTGCGTGGCGGTTTTGTTACAAGGAGTGCATGGATCCCCTGATCATTTTCGTGGTGCTTTGTGCCGCCGCGACGCACGCCACGTGGAACACGCTCGTGAAGGTCGGCGACGATCCTCTCATGACGGCGGCGGTCCTCAACATCGCGACGGCGGTGATCGGACTCGCGCTGGTGCCCGTCACCGGCCTTCCGGATCCCGGCACCTGGCCCTTCCTCATCGCCTCGGCGATCACCCATACGGGCTATTTTCTCTGCCTGACCGGCGGCTATCGCATCGGCGATCTGTCGCACGTCTATCCCTTGGCCAGGGGATGCGGACCGGTCTACGCCGCGGTCCTGACTTACATCGTGGCGGGCGAGACGCTGAACCCGGCCGGCGTCGTGGCCGTCGCCTTGATCTGCGCCGCCATCCTGAGCCTGACATTCGTCGGAGGCCGCATCGTCCGGAACGGAATGGCTCCTGTCCTGTTCGGCCTCGGCACGGGATTGTTCATCGGTTCGTATACCCTGATCGACGGTCTCGGCGTTCGACAGGCGGGTACACCACTCAACTTCATCGTCTGGGTCTTCGTTCTGCACGGATTTCCGATCGTCGCCTTCGCGTTCTGGCGGCGCAGGGCAACGCTCGGGGCGAGTCTGCGCGCCAACTGGCGACGCGGCGCCCTGGGCGGTTGCCTCGGGTTCGTCGGCTACGGCCTCGTTCTCTGGGCCATGTCCACCAACCCCATTGCCCTGGTGTCGGCGCTGCGCGAGACGAGTGTCATCATCGCAGCGATGATCGGCACGCGTCTTCTGGGCGAGCCGTTCGGACGCGCGCGCGTCGCGGCCGCCTTCGTCATGGCCTGCGGCATCGTCATGTTACAGGGAGCCGGGTGGGGTTGAAGGCGGCGGCTTCGTACCTGTTCGCCCAGACCCGGATCAGGTTCCGGGACAGGTCGTGGCGGCGGGCCAGACCGTGGAGCGTCTCGCCGGCGAGATACTCCCGAACGACCCGGCGCCTGAAGGCGATGCCGTGGGTTCGGCGGGTGCGGTGCCCGACCATGGGCGTCGATCCTTCGAATGTCCGGCGCACCGGTCAAACGACGTCAATCCAACCGTCCGGCCACAGGAGCCCACTCCGCCGCGCCGGTACATTGCCACGCCGCCGTCGACAGGAGCATATTTCGATCTGGCGGACTCCTGCTCAGGGGACTTGGGAGCAGCACGAATATGGCGGAACCCATCAAGATCGTCTGCTGTTTGAAGCGGGGGTGTGCCGAATTGACGGCCGCCTGCGCGGAATTCGACAACGTGACGATATCGACTACCGCGCCCGATGCAGCGACATTGGAAGCGGAACTCAGGGACGCCGACGTTCTGGTGACCAACAACGCGTTTTACACAGCCGACCTTGCCGAAATCGCGCATAACGGGGCGCCGAAGCTCCGCTGGATACAATTCTACTCCACCGGCTACAACAACGCCGAGACCTTCGGACTGCCCTCCGGCGTCACGTTGACCAACGCCGGTTCCGTCTATGCCCCTCCCGTCGCCGAGCACGCCATGACACTGTTGCTCGCCCTGGTGCGGCAAATTCCGCATATGGAGCGCGGCAGGTTGCGCAAGCACTTCGACCAGCTGGAGACCGCGTTACACCTCAACACGCTGCGGGAGGCGACACTCCTGGCCGTCGGGTTCGGCGGCATCGGCCGCGAGGTAGCCAGGCGCGCAGCAAGCTTCGGCATGCGAGTCATCGGTGTTGCTCGCACCGCACGGGAGGAACCGCCGGCCGAGCGTGTGGTCGCCCTCGTCGAATTGCACGACGTGTTGCCGGAAGCGGACGCGGTCATGTTGTCACTGCCGCTTCTCGACGACACGGAGGGCACGTTCGGCGTCCGGGAATTCGATGCCATGAAACCATCCGCGGTCTTCGTCAACGTGGGCCGCGGGGCGCTGGTGGACGAGGACGCTCTCGTTCAGGCTCTGCGAGAGCGGCGCATCGCGGGCGCCGGACTCGACGTCTACACGGTCGAGCCGTTGCCTGTCGAAAACCCGCTTTGGGAACTGGACAACGTCATCATCTCCCCGCATGTGGGCGGCTTCGGTGACCCGGCGACGCTCCGGGACTTGACGGCCATCGGACGAGACAACGTCGAACGGTTCATCACGGGACAGCCGTTGAACAATGTCCTCGATGTTTCTTAGTACACCAATGCCTCGACGGCCTCCTGGTTCTTGAGCCATGAGCCGGGACTTTCCCGGCGCCGGCGGTCCGACATCGGGGGCAAGTCCAGACAGAGCCCAACCAACATTCAAACCGGGCCGGTCTCCCGAGCAGCTGCAGCAATCATGGCGGAGGGCACATGGCGGAGGGCATTCTTGCCAAGCTTTGCCGATCTGTTTGTAGAACAGCGTGATGGCCTGGGTCGTCGAGAGCCCGAGCTTGGAGAACACGGTTTCGGCTTCCTGTTTGAGCTCCGTTTCGACGCGGGCGCGAATCATTCCGGATTTGGTCATTTGGAACCTCCCGAGGCCTCAGTCTGAATCACAAATGGGTCACATCGGGAGCCGGACGTATGGATGCCCGCCCCGCCGCACCAAAACATCCTTGCCGGAACCCGTCTCGCCGAGGGTCGCGACGTGCTTGTCGAGCGCCCCGGCCGGAACGGGATGTCCGGCGCTCAGGCCCGGCCCTCCGTATCAAGCAGCTCCTGGCCCGGTTTCCCTGGCTTCTTCGTTTTTTTGCTGCGACAGCGGAAGCTCAGGGCCGGGCCTGGGTCGCCTTGAAGGCTCGCGGCTGACAAACCCAAGAGCATTCCCCGCCTTTACGGCTTCGCTGAGGGTTGCCCGGTCGACTTTCGGACGCGGCCTTGGAACAATTGTCTCCGGCAGCTCGATGCCGTCCCCAAAGCCATATTTTCCGCTCATGACGACCCCTCTTTCGCGAGAGCCCGGATCAGGGATCGGGCATAGTCCCGAGTTCACATAAGCACCGCGCGTACGCATCGATCCGTCTCGTTTCATGCGGTCCAAAACGCTCGGCGAAATGTCCCGCAAGCTGTCAGGAACAGCGCTCCGCCAAGCATCATGCCACCAGTCGGGAATGTCCTCCCAACCCCGCAAATCGGGAACATATTTTTTCCCCGACGGCGAATTTCGGTTGCCAAGTCACACGGCCGTTCACATGTACGTGCATACGACAGAACCACGTCCGCAGCGTCGACGGAAACGGCGCCTGCTTGATAACCTAAGCTTTGAGGAAGGTCACGACAGGAGAGAAATATGGCACTCAGAATCAACGACGAAGTACCCGATTTCGATGCGGAGACCACCGAAGGGACCATCGGCAGCTTCCACGAGTGGATCGGGGACGGCTGGGCGGTGCTGTTCTCGCATCCCAAGGATTTCACGCCCGTGTGCACCACCGAGCTCGGCTACATGGCCGGATTGAAGCCGGAATTCGACAAGCGCAACTGCAAGATCCTGGGCTTGAGCGTCGATCCGGTCTCCAACCACAAGGAGTGGTCCAAGGACATCGAGGAAACCCAGGGCCATGCGGTGAACTATCCCCTGATCGGCGATCCGGACCTCGGCGTCGCCAAGCAGTTCGACATGCTGCCGGCGGAGGCCGGCGCGACCTCCGAAGGACGGACGCCGGCGGACAACGCCACCGTGCGGTCCGTGTTCGTCATCGGGCCGGACAAGAAGATCAAGGCGATGCTCACCTATCCGATGAGCACGGGGCGGAATTTCGACGAGGTCCTGAGGCTCGTGGATTCATGCCAGCTCACGGCCGAGCATCAGGTGGCCACGCCGGTGAACTGGAAACAGGGCGAGGACGTCATCATCGTCCCGACCGTGTCGGATGAGCAGGCAAAGGAGAAATTTCCCGAAGGATGGGAGGCTCCCAAGCCCTACCTTCGTATCGTGCCGCAGCCGAAGTAGCGGCAGCGATATCGTCATGGGGCCGGACCCCAGGTCCTGTCCCGCAAAAAAAAGGGAGCGCCGAAGCGCTCCCCTGAGATCTCGGTCGCGGCGGCGCCGACAGCCCGCCGCGGGCCGATGCCTAGCGCATCGCCTTGTGGCCGAGAACGCGCATGTCCTCCTTGGCTATCTCCTCTTCCGCCCGCGCCACCGCAGCCCGGATCATGTCAGGATACGCGGTGCCGAACTGGTCGACGTACCACTTCTCCACGGCCTGCTGGCCCTTGAGCAGGAACTGCCGCTGCTCGGGCGTCGGGACGTAGATCTCGCCGCCAACCTCGGCGAACTCCTTGTAGAAGGGCAGCGTGTAGACCTCGAAGTGGCCCGTACACACGGCCTTCAGGCGATCCATGCCGTCCACGAAGACGGTCTGCAACTCGGGCGGCAGTTTCTGCAGGAACGGATCGTGCATGTACCAGAAGAACATGATGTAGGTGTGCTGATCCCGGAACAGGTACTTCAGGTACTGGTCGAAGTCCATGTTGATGATGTCCATCAACGAGTTCTTCGTGCCGTAGACGATGCCCGTCGCCAGCGACGTGTAGAGCTCCTGCCAGGGGATCGGCGTCGGGTTCAATCCGACGGCCCTGGCCAGCTCCATCGAGATCGGCGACTCGATGGTGCGGATCTTCTTTCCCTGCCAGTCGTCCGGCAGGTTGTTCGTCGGGCCCTTGTCGATGAAGAAGCTGCGCCAGCCGTGGTTGCCCGACAGGCCGACCAGGCGAACCGTCTTCAAGGCCTCCAGGAGGTCGTCGCCGAGCGTCTGGTTGAGCTCGTCGTCTTCCATGACCTTGTTGACCACCCGGTCGTTCTTCAGGAGATAGGGAATGTCGAAGGCCTGGATCGGGCCGAACAGGTTGGAGATGCCGCCGCCGGTCGTGAACGTCAGCTCGAGACTGCCGAGCTGTACCTGCTCCACGTTCTGACGGAAGTTGCCGAGCTGGCCGGCCGGGTAGGACTGCACGTCGAAGCGGCCGCCTGACATACGCTCCATGTACCCTTCCATGACATCGATACAAATATGCACCGGGGTGGTGCTGCTGGCCACATGGGCGACCTTGAGGTCGAATTCAGCCGCCGACGCCATGCCGGCGCCCAGCATCGCGGAAATGCCTGCACCGGCCGCAAGGCCGGCGCGAATTCTCGATCTTACCGTCATACGAGTTCCTTCCATTGGTTAACCCTTCTGAAATCCGCGGATGTTGAAAACCACCATGTACCAACCTCTGTGGCAGCGACGCTCATACGCCGCCCAATCACGTGCTCAGCTTCCTATCGCGAAGTCGGCCAGCCACCAGCCGTCGGGGATGCTCGCGAACCCGGTCAGGCGGGGCAGCGTCAACGCGATATCTCCCCACAGCGTCACGACGAGGATCATCGTCAAATGCACCATGAGATAGGGCAGGAGCTGCCTGGCGATGACCTCGATGCCCAGTCGCGTCAAGCTCGATGCGACGAACAGAATCAGGCCCATCGGCGGCGTGGCCAAGCCCACGGTCACGTTGATGCACATGATGATAGCGAAGTGCAGCGGGTCGACCCCGAGCTGGAACAGCGTCGGGCCCAGGACCGGGCCGAGGATCAGGATGGCGGGAACGGCGTCGAGGAACATGCCGGTGATCAACAGCAGCACGTTGATCAGCAACAGCAACACGATGGGGTTCTCGGATATCGTGAACAAGGTCTTGCCGAGCGCCTGGGGCACGCCGGAGACGGTAGCGACCCAACCGAACACCGACGACGTCCCGACGATGAGCAGAATCGTCGAGGCGATCAGTCCGGTACGCAGGAACAACTGGGGTATTTCGGAGAGCGGCAGCGTGCGCATGAAGAAAATGCTCAGGACCAGCGCGTAAAAGCATGCCGCGCCCGCGGACTCGGTCGGCGTGAAAACGCCCGAGAGAATGCCGCCGATGATGATGATCGGCGTCAACAACGGCCAAAAGGCGCCCTTGAAGGCGCTCCAAATCTCGCCGGCAGACGCGCGCTGGCCGCTTTTTGGATAGTTGCGCCGTTCGCCCAGGACCTTCGTCAGGACCATCAGGCCGACGCCGATCAGGATGCCGGGCACGAATCCGGCGAGGAACAGGCCGGCGACCGACACCTTCATGATGAAGGCGTAGATGATCATGATGATGCTCGGCGGGATGATCGGCCCGATCACCGAGGAGGCAGCCGTCACGGCGGCGGAAAACGCACGGGTATACCCGTCGCGCTCCATGGCCGGAATCATGATCGAGCCGATGGCCGAGGTGTCGGCGACCGCCGAACCCGAGAGGCCGGCGAACAGCATGCTGGCCACGATGTTCACCTGGGCCAGTCCGGCGCGGAAGTGGCCGACCAGAACCCGGGCGAACCGCACCAGGTTCTCGGTGATGCCGCTGGTGTTCATGATCTCGCCGGCGAGCACGAACAGGGGAATGGCGAGCAGCGGGAACTGGTTGATGCCGCCGAAGATCCGTTGCGGCAGCATCTTGAAGAACAACGTCTTGTCGTCGAGCACGAACCCCATCAACGGGGCGAACGCCAGGGCGAAGACGATCGGCATGCCGACCGCCATGGAGCCCAGGAAAATCCAGAAGAATGTTATCGGCATTGCCTCACCTGCTCAGCCCAACGGGTCCGCCTCTTCATCTGAGATTGTTCAATTTTTGATTGTGCGGCCAACCAGAAATTCTACTCGCCCGACAATTTCGCTTCTTCGGCATGAACCAACTCGGCATCGCCAAAGTCGGGCACGCTGCCTCGTTCCGGATCGATGATGCCGGCGAGCGCGAGCAGCCAGTGCTCCACCAGGATCAGGATCATGATCGCGCTGCCGACCGGCACGGAAAGATAGATCCAGAAGAACGAGATCGGGATCGACGTCGGCATCTGCGGCCATGCATTCCAGGCGAGCCCCCAGCCCTCATAGGCCATCTCGTAGAGCAGGAAGATCACGCCCGAGAAAACGACCAGGTACATGAAGTACTTAATGCGCTCCGGCATCATTCTCGGAAGGTTGTCGATGGCCACGTGCCCGGTGCGCTTGAGCACTATGGGGGAGGCAACGAACACCAGCCACAGCATGAGATACTTGGCGGTCTCTTCGTACCACGCCAACGGGTCGTTGAGGACATAACGCCAGAACACGCCGATGAAGATGATGCCGGCGATCAATCCGACCACGACCATGGTGGCATATTTGCAGACCTCAAGGATATGGTCGGTGAGCCAGTCCAACCCGCTCGCGAGTTGCAATATCGCTTTCATGCCCTTCCCCCTGTTCCTGCGCCTTCATCGCGGAATACGGCGCGGCAGGATGAACTGCGGAACTTCCGGGCCCGAGACTTCGGCCCGGTGCGCGGTTTCAGCATACCCCGAGGACGCACCTTGTCAATCGAGCGACGGGTCAATTTGATATCGCTTACACGACCGGAATCACTTGGTTACCGGACCAGTCTTCAGCCGCCCTGCGCGCCGGTCATCCAGGACACCTTTTATGTCATAGAATTCGGCATATATCCGGGGGTCGAAATCCGCGAGCAGCTCGAAATATTTCTCCACGTACCGCGGGTTGTCCCACTTCCCCGACCGGAATTGCTCCAGCAGCTCGTTGCACAGCCTGCGCTCGAGTTCCGGCCTCCCGTTCGCGACGATGAATTTCCGCTTGATCTCCGAGTAGGCGAGGTCTCTGGAATCCTTGGAGAGCTGCTCGACCGGGCCCACCGCCCCCGTGGCCACCTGCCGCTCCATCACCTTGCGGTGAACGGCGACAATCATGCCCGCGATGACGGTGTCGTTGCGGACATAGCGTTTGTGGACGGCATTGAAAAACTCTCCGGCGGCGCCCGGGACGAAGGCACAGTTCTCGAAGATCCCGTTCATGACGCCCGAGTTTCGGTAGATCGTGATGAAGAGATCGTTGAGGGTCTGGCCGACTTCCTCCCGACTCTGTGCCTGCGCCGAGGAACCGCCGAGGCACAGGGCGGCAATCACCAGGCAGGCGGCGGCCCAGGAACGAATTGCCGCCGCGAAACCGAATTCCCGTTCCTCGAACATCACAGGTTCCTCATCGCGGATGGAACTCCCGCAACAACGATCATACCGGACCTTATAGGCTAGACTGTGCCGGGAATCCCAGACCCCGGGCGCCGCCGCTCGAAAGGAGCGCTGTCGCATGGCAAACTACCGACTGGTCACCTTCGACGCCTACACGGGCCTGGCCGATTTCCGCGCGACATTGGTGCCCGTCATCGAGCGAATCCTGGCGCTGCCGGCCGATGCCGCGGAGTCCTTTCTGACCACGTGGCGGGCTAACCAGCTCGCCGCCGCCGCGCTGTCGAACGCGCTGAAGCGGGGACGCATGAGCTTCCATGACTGTACCGCCCTGGCTCTCGACTACGCGGCGGGGCGGCATGACGCCGCCCTCCCGGCCGGCCGGCGGGAGGAATTGGTCGCCGCCTGGTATCCGCTCCGGTCATGGCCGGAGGCCGCCGAGGTGCTGGGCGAACTCAAGTCGCGGGGCTGTGAGCTGGCGATTCTGTCGAACGGCGACCGCGCCATGCTCGACGGCATCGCCGGCGGACTGTCCGTCGAACTGGATCACGTCTTTTCGACGGAGGACTCGGGCGTCTACAAGCCCGCTCCGGAGGTTTACGACCTGCCGGTCGACGCGCTCGGGATCGCGCGCGAGGGCTATCTGCACGTCGCCGGCAGCGCCAACGACGTGATCGGCGCGAAATCGGCGGGCGTCGCCTGCTATTGGAACAACCGGACCGGCGACCGGGTGCTGCTGCCCGGGTTCGCCGCCGACTTCGAGGGTCCGGATCTGCGAGGGTTGCTGGACGTGGTTTGAGCGGGGGCGGAGTCTTCGCCGCTCCCGACCGTCCTCACCCCGTCTCCCGCCACGCCGGCCGCGACAGGATGTCCTCGACCAGCGGTGCGTAATGCTCGAGCGGACGGGTGTCGTAATCGGAATCGAATGCCGCCTGGTCCCAGTGTTCGCAGAAATAGGCGCAGGACTCGAACCACCTGTGCCCGCGGTATTTCTCGCGCGCGTTCCTGTCGCGACCGACGAAGTGCCCGTAGTAGTAGTCCTGGAAGATCCCGTGCTTTTCGGTCACCCAGGTCACTTCTTCCCGCACGTAGGGACGCATGATCTCGACGGCGATCGCGGCATGATTCCGAGGCGCCAAGACGTCGCCGATGTCGTGTATGAGCGCCGCGAAAACCATCTCGTCGTCGGCGTTGTCCCGTTCGGCCCGGGTAGCTGTCTGTAGGCAATGGGTCAGCCGGCTGACCTGGTAGCCCCCCATGGAACCGTCGAGCAGGGTCATCGCCGCCAGGACGCGATCGGCATGGCCTCCGGCCCACTCCTCTTCCAGGCGGCCGAGGAAATCGTATTCCTCCCGGGTGCCGTCCTTCATGGCGCGAAATGCTACGTGTTCCATCGATCTGCTCCGCTCGGCGCGAGATGACCGGGTTCAAAGATCTTTGAACATACCCGTGTAGGCGAACAGCGCCGGTGTTCCGCCGGTATGGACGAAAACGACGTTCTCTTCTTTCCCAAATGCGCCCTCGCGCACGAGCCCGATCAGTCCGCCAAAGGTCTTGCCGCTGTAGACCGGATCCACGATCAGCGCCTCGCATCCCGCCGCGAGCCGGATGCCTTCCATCAGCCTCTCGTCGGGAAGGCCGTAACCGGGACCCAGATAGGTGTCGTCGACAATTATGTCGTCCTCCTCGATGAGATCCTGTCGGCCAAGGAGGCCCGCGGCGGCCCGCGCACGGTCCAGAACCCGCTCGCGTTGGGCCCCGACGCCGCGCCGGACGCAGATGCCATACACCGGAATACCATTTCCCCGTGAGCGCAGGCCGACGAGGATGCCGCCGTGGGTGGATGCACTGCCGGTCGGCGTCACGATCGCATCGATCCTCAGGTCCTGCTCCTGGGCCTGTTCGAGGAGCTCGTCGATCATGTCCACGTAACCCAGGGCGCCGAGCGGGGGATGCACGGGCGCCAAGGGGATGACATAAGGTTCGCCGCCTTCCGAGCGGACGCGATCGGCGATCTCTTCCAGGGCGGCATCCGCGCCGTGCTCGTCTTCGCCGACGGGGTAGTCGTGCAACCGCGCGCCCATCAGCTTCAGCAAGAGCACGTTGCCCGATTCGTAATAGGCGTCGTCCCTATCGGGCACCCGTTTCTCGTGCTGCACCTCGCATTTGAGTCCGAGTTTGCTCGCCATGGCGGCGGTCACGCGCGCGTGGTTCGACTGCGTCGCCCCGGTGGTGACAACCGTGTCGGCGCCTTTCCCGGCGATGTCTCCGAACCAGTATTCCAGTTGCCGGACCTTGTTGCCGCCGAACGCGAGGCCCGTGAGATCGTCTCGTTTGACGTACAGACTGGGGCCGCCCAGCAGCTTCGTCAGGTTGGGCATCGGTTCGAGCGGCGTCGGCGTCCGGGCAAAGCGCAGGCGGGGGTAATGATCGTGGGACACGCGGGTCTCCGCGGTTTGTGAGCGATATCCGATCCCGGTATGGGGACGTTCGGCGCGACATGCATCGAACGATCCCATCCGTTAACATGATCCGAGCGACCGGCCCGCGCGGGCCGGTCGGGTGTCACGGCGCATTGTATCCGCGGAGGGCGAGGAATGGCGACAAACGGTCAGCACGCGAAAAGCCGGCGCATCGTGCGCGGGGCCTGCCCTCTCGACTGCCCCGACACTTGCAGTTGGGACGTGACGGTCGAGAACGGCCGTGCGGTGGACCTGCGCGGCGCGCGTGATCACCCGTTCACCCAGGGCAACCTCTGCGTCAAGGTGAACCGCTACCTCGAGCACACACGGGCGCCGGACCGTCTGCTGCACCCGCTGCGGCGCGTCGGCAGGAAGGGCGCCGGCGAGTTCGAGCGGATCGGCTGGGACGAGGCCCTCGACGAGATCGGCACGCGCCTCAAGGAGGTCATCGCGACCCATGGCGGCGAGGCCATCTGGCCCTGCTTCGGCACCGGGCACATGGGGGTTCTTCAGGGCATGTGGGGGTCCGGTTTTCGCCTGTGGAACGCGCTCGGCGCGTCGCAGCACCGGGTCACCATCTGCTCCGTCGCCGGCGTCGCCGGCACGCTGACGACTCTGGGCCAAGCCACCGGCATGGACCCGGAAGACCTGTCTCACGCGAAGCTCATCGTCATGTGGGGGTACAACCCTCTGTCCACGGGCAACCACGCCTGGCGCTTCATTTCCGAAGCGCGCCGCAGGGGCGCCCATCTCGTCGCCATCGATCCCATCCGCACGCGGTCCGCTGCCCGGGCCGACGAGCACATCCCCATCCTGCCCGGTACGGACGCGGCGCTCGCTCTCGGGCTTCTCAACGTCGTCGTCGGCATGGGCGCCGAAGACAACGATTATCTGGATCGGCATACCAGGGACTGGCCCGCATTCCGCGAACGTATCCTCCAGTATCCGCCGGAGCGGGTCTCGGAGATCACCAGGGTTCCCGTCGACACCGTCATCGCCCTGGGCCGGCGCATCGCGACGACGCGGCCCACCGCCATCCGGTCGTCCATGGGTATGCAGCGCCACGCCGGCGGCGGCATGGCCATCCGCACCATCAACGCGATCCCGGCGGTGACCGGAGATTGGCGGTTGCCCGGCGGCGGGGCCATCTATTCGACCGGCGCGGCGTTCCCCGGCAACTTCGCCAAAATCCGTCAGGGTGACTTGGACCGTCCCACGACGCGCGAGCTGACCACCACCCGCATGGGCGAAATCTTGCTCGAGTTCGACGATCCTCCGATCGACGCGTTGATCCTGTACGGCGCCAATCCGGCGGCGAGCTCTCCGCAGCAGGGGACGCTGCGGCGCGGACTCGCGCGCGAAGACCTGTTCACGGTCGTCATCGAGAACTTCCCCACCGACACTGTCGACTACGCCGATGTCGTGCTGCCCTCGACCATGCAGACCGAGCACGCCGATATCCACAACGCTTTCGGCCACATGTACCTGCAATGGAACGAGCCTGCAGTCGCGCCGCCGGGCGAGTGCCTGCCGCACTCGGAGATCTTCCGGCGGCTGGCGCGGGCGATGGGCCTCAACGAGCCCTGCCTGTACGACAGTGACGACGACCTGGCGCAGGCCATCCTCGAGTCCGATCACCCGGCGCTCGACGGCATCACGTTGGAAGCGCTGAAGAAAAAGGGCTGGATTCGGCTCAACCTGCCGCGACCCTACCTGCCCTTCGCCGAGGGGTTCCCGACGGACTCGGGAAAGCTCGAATTCAACTCCCCGAGAGCCGCGGCCAAGGGCCTCGATCCGATGCCCGGATTTACGCCGCCGGGAGAAGTCACCGATGAGGACCTGGCAGGACGGTATCCCCTGGCGCTCGTCGCTCCCGCATCCCATTACTTCCTCAACACGAACTTCGGCAACATGCCGGAGATGCTGAAGCGCGCCGGCCCGCGCCGCGTGACCCTGAACCCGGAAGATGCCGCCGTCCGCGGCATCGTCGAAGGGGATGTGGCGCGTATCTTCAACGATCGCGGAACGTTCGAGGCCGAAATCGTCGTCAGCGACGTCGTGCAACCGGGAATCGCGGCCAGCACCAAGGGCTATTGGCCCAAGATCATCGGTGAAAAGGCCAACCTCAACCTGACGGTGGCCGAGCGCGACTCCGACATGGCCGGCGGTGCCGTGTTTCACGACAACCGGGTCGAAGTCGAGCTGCTGCGCCGAAGCGAAGCGGCTCTCGCCTCGGCATAGCCTCCGGCGCAGCCGGGCGGACGAGGGGCCGGACGTCGGGTCGGACTGTGCCTACGCCGCCGTCTTGCCCGTCAGCAGGTCGGCACAGCGCTCGCCCATCATGATCGAAGGGGCATTGGGATTCGATGAGGTCATAAAGGGAAATACCGACGAATCCGCCACGCGCAAGCCGACGATGCCGTGCACCTTGAGCTCGTGGTCGACCACCGCCGCGGGATCCGCGCCCATCTTGCAGGTGCCGATCGGGTGCCAACTGGTTTGGCCGGCGGAGCGGATGTAGTCGATCAGGTCGTCGTCGGTCGCCGCCTCGGCACCGGGCAGCACTTCTCTGACGATAACCTTCTGCAAGGCGGGCTGCGCGGCGATCTTCCGCGTGAGCTTCAGGGCGGCAAGGCTCAGAGCCAGATCCCGCTCCGTCGACAAGTAGCCGGCACGGATCTCGGGCGCGGCCAGAGGATCGCCCGACGTGATGTGGACGGTGCCCCGGGATTCGGGATGAAGATTGAACGTACCGATGGTGAAGCCCGGGTGCGGATCGACGCCCGACCCGCCGGTGATCGCGTACCGGTCCGCGCCGCTCACGTGCGCAAGCTGCATTTTGAGGGTGGGCTTTGCGTCGTCTCCCGTTTCCGCGGTGATCGCGTGTACCGAGACCGAAGGCGTGGCCAGCAGTCCCTTGCGCAGCAGCGTGTATTGCAGGCCGGCGCGCAGGCCGCGCCATCGGCTGTTGAGCAGGTCGTTGATCGTGATCGGCAGAGTGCAGTGATAGCTGATCCGCACCTGCAGGTGATCCTGCAGATTCTCGCCAACCCCGGGCAGGTTCGCGACCGGCCGGATGCCGGCATTCCGAAGGATTTCAGGGTTTCCGATTCCCGATAGCTCCAGAATCTGTGGTGACATGATGGGACCGGCGCACAGTATGACCTCGCTGTCCGCCCTGGCCCGATGAGAGTCCCCGTCGGCGGTGCGGTAGCGCACGCCCGTCGCCCGGTTCCCCTCGATGACGATCCCGCTGGCCTGGGCGTCCGTCACCACGTGCAGATTGGACCGGCCGCGCGCCGGGTGCAGATAGGCGACGGCGGTGCTGCAGCGCCGTCCGTTCCGGATCGACATTTGAAGGTAGGAAACGCCGGGGTACGTCGCACCGTTGTAGTCGGGATTTTCGGGTATGCCTTGCTGTACGCACGCCTTATAGAACGCCTCGTTCAACCGATCCCTGTAGGGGATGTCGATGACGTTGACGGGCCCTCCCGACCCCCGGTAGGCGGGGTCGCCGCCGAGCCGGTCCTCGAGGCGTTTGAAGTAGGGCAGCACGTCGTCGTAGCCCCAACCGGGACATCCCGCATCGCGCCAGCGGTCGTATTGCTCCGCGTCGCCCCGCACGAACACCATGCCGTTGACGCTGCTCGAGCCGCCCAGAACCTTGCCGCGCGGCCAATAGACCCGCTGCCCCTTCAGTTCGGGTTCGGGCTCCGTCGAAAACGGCCAGACGTACTCGCTGCCGGTGATCAGCTTGCCGATGCCGAGCGGAATGCGCAGCCAGCGGTTCTTGTCCTCGCCTCCCGCTTCGAGCAGCAGCACCTTGTGCCGCCCGCTGGCGGTCAGGCGTTCCGCCAGCGCGGCCCCGGCCGAGCCCGCCCCGACCACGATGTAGTCGAATTGGCCTTCAGACATCGCGATGCCTATCGAGGTGGCGGGATGATCGGCGAGTCACGACCCTGAGGGAAATGGTGCCCAGGGGCGGAGTTGAACCACCGACACGAGGATTTTCAGTCCACTGCTCTACCAACTGAGCTACCTGGGCACGACTCGCCCGCTGCCGAGCGGGGTGGCGAGCGAGGCCGGGTTATAGGGAATTCACCCCAAGCTGTCCAGGGACCGCGTGGCCACGAAAGGCGTCGTCACGCCGCCGTCGGAGCCGCCTCGGCAGCCGCATAGTACGGGTGATTCCCCTTGAGTTGTGTGCGGTGCATGATCCGGCGGGACGAGTGGTCGAACTCATCGCGGCGGTGCATGGCACACCGGTTGTCCCACATGACCAGATCTCCGACTTTCCAGGTATGCGTCCAGATGTTCTCCGGTGCCGTGGCACAGGCCCACAGCGTATCCAGAAGCTCTTCGCTCTCCTTCACCGAAAGTCCGGGAATGTAGGCGTTGGTGCGCCGTCCCAGGAAGAGCGCCGTACGCCCGGTTACGGGATGCGTGCGCAGGATCGGGTGATGCGCGCCGGGCGTTTTCGTCACGTCGGTAACCGGTTCAAATCCGTGCCGGAGACCGCCCGCCGACGTCAGAGTCGCGTCGTGGACGGCCTTCAAGTCTTGCACGCGCGCCTTTATGTCTTCCGGCAACACCTCATAAGCGCGGTACATGTTGCAGAAGCTCGTATCGCCCCCCGTGGGCGGGATTTCCAGGGAATAGAGCATCGACGCCGCCGGTGGTTTTTCGTAGGAACTCATGTCCGTGTGCCAATCGGACTCGGCGTTCCCCAAGCCCCCGATGGGACGGCCGTTCTCCACCACGTTCGAGATCACCGTGATCTCGTTGTACTCCCGCGCGGACACCTTTCCGTCGGGTGTCGCACCGATAGGGGCACCATCGAGTTCCCCGAACCGGCCGCTGAATGCGACGAGTTGCGGATCATCGATTGTCTGGTCCCGAATCAGCAGGACGAGATGTTCCATCCACGCATCGTGGATCTCCTGGATGGTCCCATCGTCCAACGGCTCACCGAGGTCGACGCCCCCGATCTCGGCGCCGAGCGCGTCGGATAACGGATGTACGGTGACTCCCATCTCCCTGGTCTCCTGTTTCCCTGACGCCACGTTCGGCACCCAAACATAGTGCATTGGCACCACAGCACAAGCCACGGCCTCCGTGCTGTAATTGCAAATCAGAGGCCGTATGTAAAGTCACGGAACATGTCGCGAAGATCAGGGGACATCAGTCGGTTGAGCGGCCAATGTGTGAGAAAGGACGGGTCGGCAAGCACTCATTCGCGGTTATTTCCCGACACTTTCTTGCTTGATCACGCGACCTCGACATCGGTGCGGGCGAAGTCCTCGCCCTTGAACAGCAGCGGCTCGCCCGTCACGTCGGCGAGCGCGTAAGCAAAGCAGTCACCGAAGTTCAGCGCCGCCGGGTGATTGCCCTTGCCGAAACGCCGCCAGGCGCGCCGAGCCGCTTCCATATGTTCCACCGTGGCCGGCGTCGGTTCAATCGCGGCGTCCTTCAGGAAGGTGTCGAGTTCATGACCTGCCGCCGTACCGCCGCGGTCCTCTAGAACGATGGACGCCTCCAGCACATTGGCGACGGACATTCGACAGCCCGTGGCGGCCGCGATCGCCGTTTCATAGCGTTCGGCGTCCGGTTCACGATATAGAACGGCGAGCACCGCCGAACTGTCGATGATCACTTCGGCAATCCCCGTTCGTCATAGAGCACATCGCCATGCTGCACGGCAGATGGCCCCGGAGCCAAGAGCTTGGCGCAGCGCTCTGCGGTGGCGCGCATCTTTTGAATACGGACTTCGACACTGCGTTCCCGCTTCTCGCGCTCAAGGCGTTCACGCAGCGCAACGGTAATTGCGCCGGTCATACTCTCGCCGGTCAACCGGGCCAACTCATTGGCGAGCCGGCAGGTTTCGTCGTTCTTGATGTTGAGGCTCATTGTCGATCTTGGGTAGATAGTACTATGCGAATTCTACCCTAATCTTACACAGCAACCGCATACAACAACACCGATGAACGACCGCCACGGCCTCTGTCCTTGAGCCAACCCGTCGAGGTTCCCGCAATCAGTCGGGGTCGTCCACGTCCCGCGCCGTTTCGGCCGCCTCGATCAGCTCTTCCAGTTCGGCGCCGTCGGGCGGCTCCACCGCCGGAATGGCATAGGAGCCGGAAAACCACCTCCCCAGATCGATCTCCTTGCAGCGCCTGGAGCAGAACGGTTCATGGCTCTGACCGGCGGGCGATCCGCATATGGGACAGGCCGCCTTCTTGGTCCGCTTGGGCTTGATCGGGAGACGTTCGACCGTCACCGCCGTCTCATATGCGCCCTGACGCGCGGTTTTCTAGTTGTCGCGCACGACATCGAAATGATCGGGCGCGAACGCCTCGTCCCGGCGGAGCGTTATTTTACACCCCAAACGCCGGCCGAGAGCGTCCGCGTCGGCGGTCCGTTCGATGGCCGAGATCACGTCCGGAACCGCGACGATGGTCAACGAACCGCCCGGGTTCTCTTCGGCTTCGCGTTCCGCGGTCGCCAAGGCATGATCGGCCGCCGTCTCGGCCGTATCGATCGAGCCCCGTCCTTCACAGACCGGACAGGCCTGGCTGACAATCTCCGAGAGCGCCGGTCCGGTCCGGCGCCGGGTCATCTCCAACAGGCCGAACCGGGACAACGTGCCCACATCGGTCGGTGCGGGATCTTCATGGAGGACTTCCCGTAGGGCTTCCACCACGCGCTCGGCGTTTCCCCGCCGGCGCATCTGGATGAAATCGACAACGACAGCGCCCCCGATTCCCCGCAGGCGAAGCTGGCGCCCGACCTCCTCGGCCGCTTCCAAATTCGTCTGCAACGCGGCTTCCTCGGGATTTCCCCGGTTGCGCCCTTTGGAATCGACATCGATCGCCGTCAGCGCCGCCGTCGTTTCGATGATGATCCGGCCGCCGCCCGGCAGGGGTACGCTCGGCTCGAAGACCTCCGCGACCTGATCCTCAAGCTCGTGCCGGTCAAAGAGACTGCCGCTCCCGGTGTAGAGCGACATGCGGTCGACCAGCGCCGGCATGATCGTGCCCGCATACGCTTTCGCATCAGCCAGTGCCTCCGCATCGTCGACGAACACGGCCGTCTCCGGCGAAGCCACATAGTCGCGAACGGCGCGCGCCACGACACCCAGATCGGTGTGGATGACGGCCGGGGGGTCGACCTTATCCGCATTCCGAAGAATCGTTCGCCAGACTTGACGCAGCGCGTCCAATTCCTGGGAAAACTCTTCCGGACCGGCTCCTTCCGCATTGGTTCGGACGATCACACCTTCGTCGTCACCCAGCAGCTCTTCCAGGGCATCGGAAAGACGCTGGCGCTCCTTCTCATCGAGGATGCGACGCGATAACGCGACACCGGTTCTATAGGGCGAATAGATCAGTGTCCGCCCCGGTAACGAGAGCGATGTCGTCAAGCGGGCGCCCTTGTCCCCAAAGGCGTCGCGGGCGACCTGAACGAGCAGGGAATCCCCTTCGCGAACGAGCTTGTTGATCGGCGGGGGCGGGCCGTCTCCGTGCTGATCTTCGGCCAGTTCGCGGGCGCTATCGGCAGACAGAAACCCGTCCCGCTTCAATCCAACGTCCACGAACGCCGCGCGCAGGCCGGGCACGACGCTAAGAAACTGCCCCAGGTATATGTTTCAGCCCGAACTGCGGCGGCACGTCCGCTCGATGGCGAGATCGATGAGTTGGCCCAACCGCGTCAGGATGGGGCTGACGTTGATCAGGAGTTCTTCAGTCATCGCGTGCCTCCATCCCGGACCGGCCTTGCGCTTCCAGAACAGGATACCCGACCCCGGACAGCATCGCTGCGGTTTCGTGAAGTGGCAGGCCGACAACCCCGGAAAAGGAGCCCCGAAGCCAGCGAACAAAAAGGGCCGCACGTCCCTGGATTGCGTAACCGCCCGCTTTGCCCCGCCATTCCCCGCAGACAACGTAGGAGTCAATCTCCGATCTTTCCAGCCTCTTGAAGGCGACGGTCGACATGACGAGACGGGATCGCATGCGCTGCCGCGTATCGACCACCGCCACGCCCGAAAACACGCGGTGACGCCGGCCCGACAGCAGATTGAGGCAGTATCGGGCTTCCTCCTCGTCGTACGCTTTCGGAAGGATGCGCCGGCCACAGGCCACGACCGTGTCGGCGGCCAGGACGAATGCGTCGGCGCGCGACTCGGCGACCCGACGGGCTTTTTCCTGCGCCAGCCGCCGCGCCAGGTCCCCGGGCAGTTCCCCCGGGAGCGGGGTTTCGTCGATCTCCGCCGTACGGATTTCGTCAGGCGCCAGACCTGCCTGAAGAAGCAGCTGCCGGCGCCGAGGCGAAGCCGAAGCAAGGACCAGAGGCGAACCGGGCAGCGCGCCCAACGAGAGACTGATTTACTTGTAGCGGAACGTGATGCGGCCCTTGGTCAGATCATAGGGAGTCATTTCGACCAGGACCTTATCGCCGGCAAGCACGCGAATGCGGTGCTTGCGCATCTTTCCCGCGGTGTGAGCCAACACTTCGTGACCATTCTCCAATTTGACCCGGAACATGGCGTTCGGCAGGAGCTCTCTCACGACGCCGGGAAACTCCAAAAGTTCTTCCTTAGCCATCCACCCTCCAGCATTGATGGAACGAATTACGTCTGTTTGCGCCGCAATGAAGGCGCGCGACAGCCAAAAAATCAAGCTTGCGCAAAATTTTCCTTGATCCGCCTTCCATCGTCCGCCCGTCCGCAGCGCGGTGCCCGTCGGGGATCCGACGGCTAAATCCCGAGCGGGGTGTCGTCCGAAAAGCGTCGCAGAATGCGCTCCTGGAGCGAGTCCCGGACACTGCGATAGGCATCGAGGATCGTCTCGCGGCTACCCTGTATCACCGTCGCATCGAAGGTCTGCCAGTATTCGAGTTCGCAGGCCATGGCGCGCGTCAACTCGACGGCGCGGTGCTGGGCGTCGGGGGAGAGCGAGATCACGAGGTCGTAGGAGGTGTCTTCGAGCTGATCGAAGGTCTTGGGATTGTGACGGGAGAGATCGATCCCGATCTCTTCCATGACGGCCACGACGAAGGCGTTTGGTTCACCTTGCCTCACGCCCACCGAATCAACGTAAACCTGATGGCCGAAATAGTGCTTCGTGATACCCTCGGCCATCGGCGAGCGCACCGCGTTCATGGTGCACGAGTACAAGACCGCGTGGGGGAGATCAGCCATCGCTTCCGGCCACGGTCAGCCCTTGAAATGCAGCACGCAGAGCAGGGTGAAGAGCCGCCGGGACGTCGCCTCGTCCACATCCACCTTGGCCGCGAGATGGCGTCGCAGAAGCTGCGCGCCTTCGTCGTGGAGTCCCTTCCGTCCCACGTCGATGGCCTCGATGCGAGAGGGTGTGGCCGTCTTGATGGCGTTGTAGTAGCTCTCGCAGATCAGAAAATATTCGCGGATGATGCGGCGAAACGGCGTCAGCGCCAGAACGATGGTGTCGACATCGCGCTCGTCCTCGGACCGCACTTCCAGAACGAGCCGGGTTTCGCGCACGCTGATGTGCATCCGGAACGGACCCTCGGCCCCGCCGGTCAGGGCGAACCGGTTCTCCTGCAGAAGGTCGAAAACGGCGACCCGGCGCTCGTGATCGACGTCGGGATTTCGCCGAACGAAGCTCTGGTCGTCGAGCGTGATGTCGATAATCCGATGACGATCGGACACGGTCGTCAGGACTCGGAAGGTCCGTCGTCGTTCAGACGGATATTCAGCGACAAGGCATGGGCGCCGAACCCTTCGGCCTCGGCGAGGGCCGCCGCTGCCGGGCCCACGGCTCGGAGGCTCCGGGCATCGCATCGCACCAGCGAGGTTCGTTTCATGAAATCGAGCACGGAGAGCCCCGACGAGAATCGAGCACTCCTCGCGGTGGGAAGGACATGGCTCGGGCCTGCCACGTAATCGCCCACCGCTTCCGGCGTGTAGCGACCCAAAAAGATCGCCCCGGCATGGCGCACGGCGCTCGCCAGCGGGCCGGGGTCCGAGACCGCGAGCTCGAGATGCTCGGGCGCGATCCGATCGATAATCGGCGGCGCGGCATCCAGGCTGTCCACCAGGATGACCGCTCCGTAGTCCCGCCACGCATCGGAGGCAATGGTGGCGCGCCCGAGACGTGACAGGTGACCGGAGATCGCCCGTTCGACCGAGTCGGCGAAATCGACGTCATCCGTTATCAGGATGGCCTGCGCGTTCTCGTCGTGCTCCGCCTGAGACAGCAGATCCGCGGCGATCCACGCCGGATCGTTCCGGGAGTCCGCCACGACGAGAATTTCGGAGGGTCCCGCGATCATGTCTATGCCGACCCTGCCGAACAGTTGACGTTTGGCCGCGGTCACGTAGGCGTTTCCCGGGCCGACGATCTTGTCGACCGCGGGTATGGCGTCCGTTCCCAAAGCCAGCGCGGCAATCGCATGTGCGCCCCCGACTCGATAGATCTCGGTCACGCCGGCGAGTTCCGCAGCCGCCGCGACCGCGGGGTGGAGTTCCCCGCCGGCCGTGGGAACCGTCATGACGATCCGGCCGACACCCGCGGTCTTCGCGGGGATGGCCGTCATCAACACCGTCGACGGATAGGCCGCCGATCCGCCCGGCACGTACAGCCCAACGGTGGAAATCGGGGTCCAGCGATGTCCCAACGCGACGCCGTCGCGATCCTCGAACTCGAGATCCTGGGGGATCTGCCGCTGGTGGTACGCCTCGATACGCCGGGCGGCGACGGCGAGCGCCTTTCGAACCTCGGCGGGTGCGGCGGCGGCGGCCCGCCGCGCCTCTTCTTCCGAAATGCGCAGCGTCTCCTGGGTCAGGATCTGGCCTTCGAACTTCTCCGCGCAGGCAATGACCGCCGTATCACCGCGGCTTTGGACATCGTCGATGATGTGCGCGACGTCCTGGGAGACGTCTGCCGCCACCTCACGCTTGGTCTGGAGAAAGGTCTCGAACACGGTCTCGAACGCCGCATCCGACAGCTCGAGTCTAACCGGCATGGGACGCCTCCCGAAACCGTTGTATCCATTCGTTCATCTCGCGAGATCGTGTCTTGAGCGCGGTGCGGTTGACGGCCAAACGAGAGGTCACGTCGGCGATATGTTCGACTTCCACCAACCCGTTCGCGCGGAGCGTCGCGCCCGTGGACACGAGGTCGACGATGCGCCGGCAAAGTCCCAGCGCCGGAGCCAGCTCCATCGCCCCATTCAGATGAATGCATTCCGCTTGCACGCCCCGGGCCGCGAAGTGGCGGCGGGTGATCGACGGGTATTTCGTCGCCACGCGAACGTGGCTCCATCGCGACGGATCATCGTGGGCGCCGAGCTCCGTGGGTTCGGCGACGGCGAGGCGGCACTCTCCCACCCCGAGGTCGAGCGGCGCGTAGACCTCCGGATACTGGAATTCGGTCAGAACATCGTTTCCGGCAACTCCGAGCTGCGCGCCGCCGAAGGCGATGAAGGTCGCGACGTCGAAACTCCGCACCCGGACGATGGAGACGTGGGGGAGGTTGGTGCTGAACCGCAACCGGCGCGCGCCAGGATCGTCAAACGCCGGTTCCGGTTCCACACCGGCCCGGCGCACGACATCGATGACTTCGCGCAGGATGCGTCCGCGCGGCAGTGCGATAACGATGGGTTCTGTCGGAGACACGGTGATGTATCCTCAATCGCTCTGACGTGTCGAACGGAGCCGGGACGCGGACGACGCGACGCCTCAGTTCGCCGTGTCGACGGCGTGCCGGGGCCGCCGCCGCGTGACCCAGGGCCGCCCCTGATCCGTCAGCCGGCATTCGATGCAATCCACATCCAGACGTACGGCACCACCGCCGGCGAACACGAGCTCCACCCGCGAGGCGGGCTCGGAGGTCCCGGGAACGCCCATTGCCAGCAACTCCAGAACCTCCTCCCGCGCGTTCATGTCAAGGTTCCGGGTTTTCACGCCGAGGACGTCGTCGAAGTGGAGTATCGAGCGGACGCGCCGATAAAGCTTGCCGTCGACGGGTTCCCCATCGTCCCGCTCCCACATGAAACGATCCAGAAGCACGAGGAACCGTCGTTCCCGCTGATGAAAGACCATGTCGCCGGTGCGGGTCAAAGCGTCCTGGACCATCGTGGAGACCACCGAGAGATCTTCCGTATCCCGCGCGCTCAACTTGAGAGGTTCATCCGTCACGGACCGACTCTCCTCGATCCGAAATGCGCTCAATCCGCGCCCCGCAGGCCGCGAGCTTCTGCACGAGCCGTTCATAGCCGCGATCGAGGTGATAGACGCGATTCACCAACGTGTCGCCGGTTGCCGCGAGCCCGGCGAGGACGAGCGAGACGGAGGCCCGCAGATCCGTGGCCATGACCGGAGCGCCCTTCAACTCGGAGACGCCGCGCACCATCGCCGACGATCCGCTCACGGTGATATCGGCCCCCATACGCGCGAGTTCCGGCACATGCATGAAGCGGTTCTCGAAGATCGTCTCGGTGATCATCGCCGCCCCATCGCTGAACGCCATGAGCGCCATGACCTGCGCCTGCATGTCGGTGGGAAATCCCGGATAGGGTTGCGTCGTCACGTCGACCGCACTGATCCCCGCACCGTTTCGGCGGACGCGGAGCCCTTCGGCCTTTTGCTTCACAGCGACACCGGCGCGGGCCATCACTTCCGCCACGGCGCTGACCCCATCGGCGTCCGCGTGGCGCAACGTCAGATCGCCGCCCGTGATCGCGGCGGCGACGGCGAACGTGCCCGTCTCCACCCGATCGGGCATCACGCGATACCGGGTCCCCGCCAATCGAGGGACGCCGGTGACGACCAGCCGATCGGTGCCGATGCCGTCAATTTCCGCGCCCATCGCGGTGAGACAGTTCGCGAGATCGCCGACTTCGGGTTCCCGGGCGGCGTTCTCGAGGACCGTTTCTCCCTCCGCCAGCGACGCCGCCATCAACAGATTCTCGGTCGCCCCGACCGAGACCCTGGGGAACCGGATGACGGACCCTTTCAGGCCCCGCGGCGCTCGCGCCTCGATGTAACCGTCCGTCAACTCGATCTCCGCACCGAGCTCCGCCAAGCCGGCCAGATGAAGATCCACGGGACGCGTTCCGATGGCGCAACCGCCCGGAAGTGAAACCCTTGCCGTTCCAGCGCGCGCGAGCAGCGGCCCCAGCACGAGGATCGATGCCCGCATCTTGCGCACCAGATCGTACGGCGCGGTCGTTCCCGACAGGTCGCCGCAGGTCAGCGTCAGGACACGGCCGGTATGTCCGTCGTCGTCCGCATCGCCCTCCATGGTGATGTCGACGCCGAGCGACGTCAGCAAATTCACCAGCGTGCTGATATCCATGAGATGCGGCAAGTTGGAGAGCTGCAGAGGCCCGTCCGTCAGCAGACTCGCCGTCATCAGCGGCAAGGCTGCGTTTTTCGCCCCGCTGATGGGAATGTCGCCCTCGAGCGGTACGCCGCCGGTGATGCGAATTCTATCCATGAACCTTCATCCGGCACCAAGGCTTCACGAGCCTTTCATGCGTCTTTCGGGCCTATCCGGACCGGCGCCGTTGTAGCCCAATCCAACGTCGATGCAAACCGCGAGGCGACGGAGAAATCCGAGGTTCCCGACAAGGATCCGGGGCTTTGCCGCCTAGTCGCGCTCCTCGCGTGATCGGTCGGCGAGGCGTTCCCGCTCGGTTTCGGGCTCCCGATTGCGCTCACGGGCCTGTTGTTTCCGGCGCCGAAGGTTCCGGCGCAACGCCTCCGACAAGCGGGCGCTTCGTTCGGGATCCTTCCTGGTCTTGCGGTGTTCCGCCATGTCTTTGATCCACCCGATGCCGGCAATTACTCCAGATCGGACCGCGAAGGCAATGGGCACGCAAGGCGATCCGACCGGTATCCGGGGCCTTCGGAGGCCCGGTTGTCACGGCGTTCGCCGGAAGCCTAGAGTGACGACGTCATGCTCAGAACCGGTCAGCAATATCTCGACGACGTCAAAGGGCGAAAGCCCGAGGTCTACATGGGCGGCGAACGCATCGACGACGTCGCCGCGCACCCGGCCTTTCGCAACATCGTTCAGACGACGGCGCAGCTTTACGACGTGACGTCGGACCCCTCTCGGTCCAATGAACTCAGCTACTTCGAAGAAGAAACGGGCGAGCGCTGCAGCAACAATTACCTGAAGCCTCGGACGCGCGAAGACCTGCTGGCCCGGGGGCGGGCCCATCAGGCCTGGTCCGACGTCTCGTGGGGCCTCTATGGACGCTCCCCGGATCACGTCGCCGGCTGGATCACCGGCATGGCCTGCGTGCCGGAGGTGGCCAGGACAGATGGCCGCGACTTCGAAGCGCACGTCGTCGACTATTATCGGCGCGTGCGCGACGGCGATTTGTTCGTGACCTACGCGATCGTCCCTCCCGCCGCGACGCGGAGCGTGGATTCGGTCTTCACGACGGAAAAGAATGCCGCGCTCGACCCCAGATTGAGCGGCGAGTCCGGCCTCCATACGATCGGCGAAGACGATGCCGGCATGACGGTGTGGGGCTTCAAGATCCTGGCGACCGCCGCCGTCCTCGCCGACGAGATTCTGGTCGGCAACTTCCAGGTACTGGCGCCGGGCATGGAGCGTTTTGCGGCGACGTTTACCGTTCCGACGGACGCTCCCGGGGTCAAGCTGATCTCGCGCAGGTCCTTCGAGCAGGACGCGCCCAGCCAGCTCGATGATCCGCTGGCCTGGCGGTTCGACGAGACCGACTGCGTGGTCTTCTTCGATAACGTTCACGTTCCGTGGGAGAACGTGTTCGCGTACGAGAATCTCGAGAGTTCGCGGGGCCTGTTCCACGAAACCCCGGCGCACGTGCTGGGCAACTATCAGGCCCACGTCCGGCTCCTGTCGAAATTGCGCTTCATCCTCGGCGTGACGCGCAAAGTCGCGGAAATGAACGGCATCGCCCAGGTGCCGGCCGTGCGCGACATGCTGGCCGATCTCTGTATCCGTGTCGCGATGCTCGAGGGGCTGCTCGCTGCCGAGACCGATATCACCGAGGCGTGGCCCAACGGATACATCGCGCCCGACCGCCAGACCATGTATGCGACCATGGACTGGACCATGCGGGACTACCCGGATTTCGTTCAAGTGGTTCGGGAACTTCTGGGTTCGCACCCTTTTCAGCAGCCTGCCGACGTTTCCGTCTTCGACAATCCCGAGACCCGCGAGATGTACAGCACGTTCGTCATGGCGGAGGCCGAGGACGCGGTCGAGCGCTACAAGCTCATGCGCCTCGTCTGGGACCTCGTCGGTTCCGAGTTCGCCAGCCGGCACATCCAGTACGAGATGTTCTACAACGGCCCGCGGCACGTCGGCCGCACGCGGGCGAGCCACTACTTCCGTTGGGACGTGGTCGAAGAGGCCGCCCAACGGGCGCTCGACGAGATGGGCGGATACGACGAACTGGTCGAGAAGCGGGTGCGCGACAGGTAGACGGGACGCGGGTCAACAAATCCTGGATGGCTTGCCGGGCCACGGCACTCGTGGCAAGGTCCGCCTCCTTCGGGAGCCCTCATAGCTCAGGGGTAGAGCACTCCCTTGGTAAGGGAGAGGTCGAAAGTTCGAATCTTTCTGAGGGCACCATTATTTTTCAATGACTTCACAGATCTATCCACACCCAAATTTACCGAAATAACTGTGCAATTGCACAGCCTCGGACTGGATCGACCTGATGTCGGCTGATCCCGTGGGCCAATCTGAGACTTCTCCACCAATTCCGGAGAAGGGCCGCCGCCCGTGGACCGCATGGGCGCGTGACTGCACATCGGCTCGCCTCCCAAAAATCCCGGCGAGTCGTATGGCGCAATATGCCGTTCTCGCCGCGCTGGCGGTGATCGAGATGGCGCTGATCGTGCGGACCCGGGCGGGAACGGAGGACCCGATCCGCGCGGGCCCGGCCTATCTCGGCGGCATCCTGAGGCGCGAGCCTGCCGACTGCCGGCCCGAGATCACGCTCCCGCCCCCGGCCGCCGCTGCGCGACACCATGCCGCGACGCCGGCGCTCTTCTCAGCTTCAGAGAAGGCCGAGCGCAGGTTCTGGGAGTTCTTCACCGCCCGCATCCGCAATCCCAACACGAGGCTGCTCGGATCAGGGGCTCGGTAACAACCCCTCTTACTCGGCCGCCGCAGTTTGTGCTGATCGGCTTGTTCTACGAAGCGTTTTAGTTTCACGAGCCTGTAACGCTACGGTAATGAGGCTGCAACCCGCGCCGGGGATTGTCCTGCCGTACCGCAACGCCAGGAGATTTGCGAATGCCCGGGACAAAGCCCTCCCAGAAGGAACCCCCTGCGACAGTCGCGCCCGGGGAGCTTGCCGATTCTCACGAGTCCGAGACCGATTTCGAGCGTCTGTCCGAACGCGCGCTTTCCCGGCGCGGCTTCGTCGCCGGCGGCGTTGCCTTCGGGACGGCCGCGTTCGTCACGAGCGCCGCTGCGCTGAGACCTCTGTCCGCACTCGCCAATAACGATCGCTTCGGGTTCGAGCCGGTCGCCGCGAACACGCTGGATACCGTCACGGTGCCGAAGGGCTACCGCTGGCATGTCGTCGCCCGGTGGGGCGATCCCATGTGGTCCGACGGGGCCGAATTCGACCAGAGGACGCGCGGCACCGGCGCGAGCCAGGAGCGCGCCTTCGGCGACAACAACGACGGGATGTCCCTGTTCGCAGACGGCGGACGGAACGTGCTTGCCGTCAACAACGAATTCTACGCCTCCGGCAAGCCGGAGACCCCCGACGACGTCCGAAAGGGCAAAGCCGGTCACGGGGTCTCGGTCGTCGAGATCGCGAAGCGCAACGGCACCTGGTCGATCGTCCAGGACTCGCCCTATAACCGGCGGATCACCGCCGACACCCCAATGGAGATCACCGGCCCGGCGCGCGGCCACAACCTGCTCAAGACCGCCGCCGATCCGAAGGCCGTGCAAAGCCTCGGCACCTGGAACGACTGCGGCAACGGGCGTACCCCCTGGGGCACCTATCTTGCCTGCGAGGAGAACTTCAACGGCTATTTCTCGTCCAGCGATCCGGCGCTGAAGATCGGTCCGGCCTTCAAGCGCTACGGCATCGGGCTCAAGGACTGGGGCTATGCCTGGGCGAGCGCCGACGAGCGGTTCGATATCGCGAAGCAACCCAACGAGCCCAACCGCGCCGGCTACATCGTCGAGATCGACCCCCTCGATCCCGAATCGACACCGAAGAAGCGGACCGCCCTCGGCCGCTTCAAGCACGAGAACGCGGAAGTCGTTCTCGCCGCCAACGGACAGGTGGTGGTCTATATGGGAGACGACGAGCGTGGCGAGTTCATGTACAGGTTCGTCAGCGACGGCCGCCATGTCGAGGGCGGTGATAACGCCGACCTGCTCGAAACCGGGCGCCTGTTCGCCGCGAAATTCACTGATGGCGGACGCGGAGAATGGGTGGAGCTCACCCCGGAAGCCACCGGGATGGCCTCGCCCGCGGAGATCTGCATCCACACCCGCAGCGATAGGTGCGACCACCATGGACCGGCCCGAATGGGTGGCCGCGAACCCGACAATGGCCGAGATCTATTGCTGTCTCACCAACAACAAGAACCGCGGCAGGAAGCCCAACAAGGGGGGCGATCCGACGCCGGTCGGCGGTCCCAACCCGCGCGCCGGCAACCTTTACGGCCAGATCGTCCGCTGGCGTCCCGACGGCGGAGACCATCTCGCCACCGGCTTCGCCTGGGACCTCTACGTGGTCGCGGGCAACCCGGCGGTGCACTCGGACGCCAACGCGGGTTCGAAGAACGTAACCCCTGACAACATGTTCAACTCCCCCGACGGGCTCGCCTTCGACCGCAACGGCATGCTCTGGATCCAGACCGACGGCAACTACACTTTCGCGGGCCAGGGCAACAACCAGATGCTGGTCGGCGACTCGGCGACCGGCGAAATCCGCCGCTTCATGGTCGGCCCCAGGGAGTGCGAGGTGACCGGCATCGCCTGGAGTTCCGACCGCAGGACGCTGTTCGTCGGCATCCAGCATCCGGGCGAGAAGGGCAACAGCCACTTCCCCGACGGCGGCGACAGCGTGCCGCGCTCCGCCGTGATCGCAATCGCGCGGGAGGACGGCGGGCTGATCGGCTGAGGGGGCGGGCCTTCGCCCGCTGCTTATGGCGGCCGAAGGCTCGGAGGGCCGCAATGGCCCTCCGGGCTCGCAGACCGAACAGTCATTCGTGAGTCTGCCCTCGGCCCCTGTCAGCCGTCGGAGAGGCGAAACTCGGATGGCCGACGCCCGAGGTTCACACGACACCGGCACGTTGACGAACGAATTCCGGCCGGCACGGTGATCCTGGCGGTCTGCCCCCCGCGGGGGCTATACCTTCATGTGCCCGGGCAGATGGCCGATCACCACGTGGCGGGTCGCATCGGCCCAGGAGAAATAGAGCCGGAAGCACTGCCTCGGGTCGAGCGTCTTCGCGTTGTTCTTCAGATGGCGGTCCAGCGTCAGTCGGCGCCCCTCCCACTCGACCGAGAAGTCGTCGCGCGCCTTGCCCCGCCGGTCGCGGCTGTCCGAGCTACCGGGGAGTGGTCTGAGACCTTTCTACCTGCTAGCGATTTGTCAAAAACGACCCAGACTGTGTGAAAAACCAAATTTCGTTCCAATACATAGAGATATTTGCTCAGATGCTTCGAAATTTACAGGTTTTGTGACTTTATCTTCCGTAAAGAAAGATAATTCGGAATTATTTTCTCCAAGATTTTATCTTGCTAATGTTTTCACACAGTCTGGGTCGTTTGTTGGACGGCTGGCGAACACCGTCCATGTCCATTCCGACACCTTGATCACGGCGCTTCCTCCAGCCGTCCTCAGCACGTAGTGCGGGTGAAAGACCACTCCTGGGTCACGTTACGGCGTCCACAAAGGACTGGCCGAAGGGCGACAATTGAATGATTCCTTCCTCGACGTCCAGTTTCCTGAGCGTGGTCTTCAGTTCGACGTATTCGGGTCGTGTTTCGGCCCAGTCGTAGCTGCTCGTCATGGCGTAGGCATGCAATGAAATCCTCGATGTTCCCGAGAACTCCGTCTTGGTGGAGTTCACGCCCCACGATGGCAACGAGATGTTCCGGGACGGGGACTGGGTTGCCGTTTGGGTGCCGGAAGAGGCCTCTTAAACTCTCACGTTGGTTGGGCGCTGGCGCGCCCGACTCGACATTCGAGAACCACGGCTGCGGCCCAAGGGTAGCGGTCCACCGCTGGGAGACCACGATTGAGCGATAATTACGACCAAGTCTGAGGAAGAGGTGTGTGATGGCGAGAAGACTCGACGGTAAGCGCGTTGTCGTGACGCAGGCGTCCACGTTTATGGGGCCGGCGATTTGGGAGGTATTCAGTGAGGAAGGCGCGATCCTTGTGGCTGACGACCGGGACCTCACCCAGGTGGACGCCGCACAGAATCTGATTGACGAGGCCGGCCACGTCGACGTGCTCGTCGCCAACCTGGCTGCTACGCTGCCATGGAGCTCAGTAACGGATACGACCGATGAACTCTGGTCCGAGATGTTCGATGTCATGGTGCATCCTCTGCACCGGCTGGTTCGCGCGGCCATGCCGCAGATGATCGAACGCCGGAAAGGCAAAATTATCGTGATGGGCAGTATTTCCGCCCGCCGCGGCATGCCCGATCGGTCCGCCTACAGCGCGGCCCGGGGCGCCCAACTCGCGTATGTCCAGGCCGTGGGTGTCGAAGTGGCGCCGCATAACGTCCAGGTCAATGCCTTGGCTCAAGGTTTCGTCGAGAACCCAAGCTATTTTTCACCTGACTATATCGAGACACCTGAATTTAAGGAGCGGCTGAAGTCCGTCCCCGCGGGCCGGCTCGCAACGGCTCGCGAAGATGCACTGTTCGTGCTGTTCCTGGCGAGTGACGAGAGCGACTTCTTTGTGGGCCAGGTATTTCCGTTTGCCGGTGGCTGGGCCACTTGACGTCAGTGTTTCCAGCAGTGAGTGAGAATGGTCGGAGCGAACGGCCTTAAGGACAGCCTCGAGCAGCGTCATGAGCCGGCTTTAGCCGGCGCGGTCCTGATGGGTCTCAAATAAAAAACACTGCGAGTGTGCTCGCCGCCCCGGCGGCGAGCTTTGCATGCCGGGCGGATAGCCCTCGATGCTTGCCATGCTTACCGTGGCCGGTTCCACAGAGATTGCGAATCTCGGCGAGACCGGAAACGATTGTACCGAGGTTGCTCAATGTCCTCCGGATCGTTTCTACCCCTTTAGCCTGGTCGGGGATGTCCAGAAAACGGTCGTTTGTTGGACGGGATTTTCGAGCCGCCTGTTCGACGTGACGTGTTCGTACGACATCACACGGTGGATCGCGGTCGCCCTCGGCCTCCTTGCGGCGGGCCTTCTCTATCCCATCGTCGAGCGGCCGCTCGGGCGCGGGGGTCCCACTTGACGCCCGACATGCCGAGCGTCACGTAGCCGCCTCCTCCAGAGCACGGGTTCAGGCCAATCTCAGCAGAAA
>JAGWAU010000024.1 GCA_021296255.1 Alphaproteobacteria bacterium
GTCATAAAGTGAACAGTATTGCGTTAAGGCGAGGCCAAGATCAACGGTTCCGGGGCCGCCCTGCCGAAGTCCGGACGAGGTTCGGCTTCTCTAGGCGAGCGGTTCCTCGACGAGGGGCATCTCCTTCGCATTCAGGTTGATCGCAGGGAATTCGGGCCGGTGCTCATCACCGAGGCGAGTGTCGGCCTGGGACCGGCTCATAGTCCAGGCCCGACTCATAGCCCAGGCCGAACCCCCGGCGCGGCGGTGATGCACCGCTCAGGACGCTCATCTGCTGTCTGCTGTAGCGGGTCTCAACCCCGTCGAGCCGCCTTTCACAATTGAGTTCATCGCAGTACCTTCGTCGACGCGGCAAGGGACGCGGATGGTCGAGCGGAAGCGGTTGAAGATGATGAGCGCCGAACGGAATGAGTTGATCACCCGGACCGGCCCGGAGAGCGCCGCCGGGGCGGTGCTTCGCCGCTATTGGCAGCCGGTCGCCTTGACCGAGGAACTGGAGAGTGAACGGCCTCTACGCGCGGTCCGTTTGCTCGGCGAGGACCTGGTGCTGTACCGGGACGAGGATGGCCGCCATGGCTTGCTGGGCCGGCACTGCAGCCACCGAGGGGCTGACCTCGCGTACGGTCGGCTGGAGGACGGAGGCCTTCGCTGCGCCTTCCACGGATGGTTGTTCGATGCCGCGGGCACGTGCCTCGAACAGCCCGCCGAGCCGGAAGGCAGCACGCTCTGCGATCGCATCCGGCACAAGGCGTATCCCTGCGTGGAGAAGAACGGCGTGATCTTCGCGTTCCTCGGCGCTGGAGATCCTCCCCCATTTGCCGGACTGGACTGTTTTTCCGCACCTGATGCCTACACGTTCGCCTTCAAGGGTCTCGTCGATTGCAACTGGCTCCAGTTGCTGGAGGTCGGGATCGATCCGGCGCACGCGTCGTTTCTGCACCGCTTTGAAGAGGACGAGGAGGCGGAGAAGGGATATGGGCTCCAGTTCCGGGACGATGTGGCCGATAGCGGACTCGAGATGACGCGGGTCATGCGGCAGTCGTGCAGGCCGGAGATCCACGTCGACGAGACGGACTACGGGTTACGCCTCATCACCCTTCGCGATCTCGACGACCGGGGCCTGCACGTGCGGGTCACGAATCTTCTGTTTCCGAACGCGATCGCCATTCCCATGAGCGACGAGATGACAATCACGCAGTGGCACGTGCCTTTGGACGACATGACATCCTACTGGTATGCGATATTCACGAGTTTCGGGGACCGGGTGGACAAGCGACGCATGCGGGAGCAGCGGTTGGAACTCTATGAATTGCCCGACTACCGGCCCCGCGTCAACAGATCCAACAACTATGGATACGACCCGGTGGAGCAGGCCACAAGCACATTCACGGGCATGGGGTACGACATCAACGTCCACGACCAGTGGGCCTGCGAGTCGATGGGGGCGATTCAAGACCGGACGCAGGAGAATCTTGGAGCGACCGACGTCGCTATCGCGGCCTATCGGCGGATGCTGCGCGAAGCCATCGACGCGGCACGGAAGGGTTCCGGCGCCCTGCCCATGGCGGGGACCGGCGACGATCTGGCAGTCGTCAATCCGGTGACGATCGACGCCGTGGCTCCGCGAGACCACTGGGAAGGCAGCTGGGAGGCGCGGGACCGGGCCCGCCGGGATCGATGCGTCTGGGCCAGTTAGAGGCGGTTCAAGCTCAGCTTGAACCGCCATAGCCGTCTTGCAGCACTGATTTTCTGAACACCGGCATCGAGGTAGGAATGGCCAATCCCAAGGGAAGCATGGGACGCGCCGACTTCATCGGTCGCCACGGGCTGTGGCGCGATGAACAGGCGGACGCGGCGCGGCGGGTCAGAAGCATCGTCGACGACAAGGCGCTCGAACTGGTGCGCCTCTCCTTCGCCGATCAACACGGTATCCTGAGGGGCAAGAGCGTCGTGGCGTCCGAGGTCGATCAGGCTTTCTCGGATGGCTGCACCATGACCACGACCTTGCTGTTCAAGGACACCTCCCATCGCACCGTTTATTCGGTGTGGGAGCCGGCGGCCGGTATCGGTCGGACGGAGCTGGCAGGGGCCTGTGACTTCATCCTGGTTCCGGACCCGGGCACCTTTTGCGTTCTACCCTGGGCCGAACGGACCGGGTGGATGCTGTGTGACATCTATCATCCCGACGGCCGCCCGGTGCCGTACGCGACACGCCAGATCGGACGCGACGCTGTGTCGCGCCTCGCCGAGGCGGGATTTGACTACTTGTGCGGGCTCGAAGTGGAGTTCCACGTCCTCAAGCTGGTGGACCCCAAGCTTCGGCCCGGCCAGGCAGGCCAGCCCGGCGAGCCGCCGGAGGTGAGCCTTCTCACCCATGGCTATCAGTACCTGACCGAGTTCCGGATGGACGAGTTGGAGCCGGTGCTCGAAATCATTCGCCGAGGCATCCTGGAGCTGGGGCTGCCGCTACGTTCCATCGAGGTGGAGTACGGTCCCAGCCAGTGCGAGTTTACGTTCCAGCCAGCGTTCGGGATCGAGAGCGCCGACAACATGGTGCTGTTCCGCAGCGCCGTAAAACAGATTTGCCGGCGCCACGGCTACCATGGCACGTTCATGTGTCGGCCCAAGGTCAAAGACCTGTTCTCAAGCGGCTGGCACCTCCACCAGTCGCTCCGCGACCGGCAGACGAACGGGAACGCCTTCACGCCGAAGGAGAGGGGTGACGTCCTGTCGCCCACGGGCTGTCGGTACGTCGCCGGCCTGCTTGATCACGCGGCGGCATCCTGTGTCTTCACCACACCGACCATCAACGGGTACAAGCGCTACCAACCGTATTCTCTGGCGCCGGAACGAGCGCTTTGGGCTCATGACAACAAGGGCGCCATGGTGCGGGCCCTGGGCGGCGCAGGCGATCCGGGCTCTCGGATCGAGAACCGGGTCGGCGAGCCGGCAGCCAATCCCTATCTCTATCTCGCCTCGCAGATCCATTCCGGTCTCGACGGGATCGAGCGATCGCTTGAGCCGCCGCCCCCGGACGACTCGCCCTATGCGTCCGACGCGCCGCGCCTGCCCGAGAGCCTGATGGAGGCGCTGGCGGCGTTGCGGGCGAGCGATCTGTTCCGGTCGGCGATGGGGGACGAGTTCGTGGACTACATTCTGACCATCAAGCAGGCGGAAGTATCGCGGTTCCTGTCGGAGGTCACAGACTGGGAACAGCGCGAATATTTCGAGATTTTCTGATCGTCGCCCGGCTTCTCTCATCGAGAGCCTAGCCGCCCGCCCGGAGTGATGTCTCCGGCGATCACGTGACGGCCGGCACGTTTCTCGCCTCTCCCTGAATGGTTTGGTTGCCGATCGCCATCATGGTCAGCACCTCGCGCGCTTGGACGGGAACGCTGAGATCGTCCAGCGGGCGGACCGGAATGGGGGCGAGGCGCTCGCGGATGAGGTCGACGAGCGTGGTGTTCGATGCGCCGCCGCCGGCAAGGTAGATCTCGTCGATGGCGATGCGCGGCAGGATATGTTCCCGGTAGGCGAAGGCGATGCTGTCCGCCGTGAACGTCGCCGCGGTGGCCAGCAGATCGGCTTCGGAGAGGCCGATCTCTCGGCCCCTGTCGGAGAAGCCGCGTGCGTACTCATGCCCGAAGAGCTGGCGGGCGGCCGCCTTGGGGGGACGCTGCCGAATGAAGGGATGATCCATGAACTCTGAGAGGAGTTGCCGGTTCGCCGTACCGGCGGCGGCCAGACGACCGTCTTCGTCGAACGCCTGCCTGCCATCGCTGATCCAGCCGACGAAGGCGTCCATGATCATGTTTCCGGGGCCCGAGTCGAAGGCGAACATGTCGTCTGCGGGCAAAACCGTGGGGTTGGCGATACCCCCGATGTTGTGGAGCGCCCGGCTCCGCTCTTCGTGGGTGAACAATGCCCAATCGCCGTAGGACACGGTGGGGACACCCAGACCGCCTGCGGCGATGTCGCGTTGCCGGAGGTTCGAGACCGTGGTCACGCCGGTACGCTCGGCGATCTCCGCGAAGTAGGCGCCGAGCGCATTGTCGGCTTGCGCGATCCGGTCGACGCTGCCCGTGTTCCTGGAAAAGACGTCAAAGATGCGTTCCTGCATCGGACTCTCGTAGTCGTAATCCTGCCAATCGATGATCTCGAATCTCGTGTCGCGGTCGCTTCCGGAGAATTTCGCGATCAACGCGGTGGGACCGTCGGCGGACGTTCCCGAATGCAGGCCGACGATCGTCCGCGTCCCCTTGCGTACGTAGTCGATGAGAGCCTGGAGGTAGCGAGGCAGGTATTCGTCTGAAGACACGATGCGGTGTATCCAATTTGGAGATTACGGACCTGGTTCGGGGCGGCGTTTCGTCGTCGGTTTGGGCATGACGGTGGCGAGGGCGCCGACGAGCAGTGCGAACGCTAAGGCGTCCAGCGCTGTCATCGCTTCACCGAGCATGACCAGGCCGCCGGCGAACGCCACTCCGGGCACGGCGAGTACGGACAGCGACGCCACGATGGCGGGGACTTGCTTGATGAGTACGAAGAACCCCAGAAACCCGATGAGGTTGCATCCGAACGCGACGAAGAGGGCGGAGAGCAATGCGGTGGAGGACACGGGTCCGAACCGTTCGATCTCGGTAAGCCCCATCAGGCAGAGCGGTATTCCGCCGATCACGAACATCCATCCCGTCAGGACGAGCGGCGGGACGTGGCCCGAGGCGCTTTTAGCGGCGATGGTTCCACACGCCCATGAGACCGCAGCCGCCAGTCCGATCAGAACGCCCAGGGAGATCCCGCCTCCGGCCGTCTGTATCCACAACAGGACCATGCCGCCGATCCCCAGCACCAAACCGATCCAGTGGCCGCGGGTGGGCCGTTCTCCCAGCACGGGAATGCCGATGATGAAGGCCCAGAGCGGCATGGTGTAGATCATGATCGAGGCCTGACCTGCCGCGATGTACAGCGTACTGAAATTCGTCAGCACATGGGTGAGCGTGACTGTAAAGAAGCCCGTCAGAACCACGCCTAGGCGGTATTCGCGTGGCACATGGAGCGAGTGGCCGTTGGCGCGGGCGAGTGCCAGCAGGACGAGGCCCGGCGCAATCCCCGCCAGGCCCCGAAAGGTGAAGATCGGGATCTCGAGCGCTGCTGCCTTCATCGTCGGATAGGACGCACCCCACAACAGGACGATGAAGACCAGCAGGATCAGTGCTCGCGCGGACAGGCGCGACGGAGTGGGTTGCCGTGCCTCGGCGGCGGGAGATGTCGACCCGTTCATGGGTCGACTCTTTCAGGGGGGTCCGAACGCCGCAAGCGTGGTGCGGGCTTGATCTACGCGCCGATCAACCGCACTGCCGCGTACCGGCCCAGCCCCGTGGACCAGGCAGGCGGGATCGTCGGTTCGAACGCAAGGCGGCGGATCGTCTATTCTTCCCGTTCGTATCGATCTCTTTGAATGCCTCTTGCGACGGATTCGCCATGAACGACAGACCCACAGGGCCCCTTTCCGGCGTTCGCGTCATCGACATCACTACGATCATTCTGGGGCCCTATGCGACCCAGCTGCTTGGAGACCTTGGCGCCGACGTTATCAAGATCGAAGCCCCGGGTGCCGGCGATCCCATCCGTCACGCGGGTCCCAAGCGCAACGAGGGCATGGGCGGCATCTTTCTGAACGTGAATCGCAACAAACGGAGTGTCGTTCTCGATCTGAAGCAGGAAGGGGCGAAGGGAGTCTTGCGCCGCCTCGTCCCGACGGCTGACGTCTTTTTCCACAACATGCGGCCGCAGGCGATCGGGCGTCTGGGATTCGATTACGAGGCGGTCTCGGACCTGAGGCCGGATATCGTCTATTGCGGCGCGTACGGATACTCCGAAAAAGGTCCGTACGGCGCCAAGCCGGCCTACGACGATCTGATACAAGGCGCGTCGGGATTGGCGGTGCTCGGCGCGGACTCCGATGGGGCGCCGCGCTACACGCCGACCATTCTGGTGGACAAGCTCGTCGGTTTGATGGCGAGCCAAGCCATTCTCGGCGCGCTCTACCATCGGTCTCAAACGGGAGAAGGGCAGAAGGTCGAGGTGCCGATGTTCGAGACCATGACGGCTTTCATGCTGGCCGAGCACATCTATGGCCGTGCCTTCGAGCCCCCGATCGAGGGATCGGGATACGCCCGCGTCATATCCCCGCATCGCAGGCCGGCCAAAGCCAAGGACGGCTACATCTGTATCCTGCCGTACACCGAAGCGCAGTGGTCCGGCTTCTTCGAGATATCGAGGCGCTCGGAATTGGGCTCGGATCCGAGGTTCAAGGACTATGCGTCGCGCAATAGGAACATCGATGCCTTGTACGAGATGATGGGCGAAGCGATCGCAGAGAAGACCGTCGCAGAGTGGGCGGCGCTCTGCGACAGGACCCAAATCCCCTGGGCGCCGGTGAATACGTTGGACGACCTGTTCGTGGACGAACATCTCCGGGCGATCGGGTTCTTTCACCGTTCCACGCATCCGAGCGAGGGCGACACTGTTCTTCCGGAGCCGCCCGTTCAGTTCTCGGCGACACCGGCCTCGATCCACCGGCATGCGCCGCGCCATGGAGAGCACGGCGCCGAGGTGCTAAAGGAGTTGGGATACATGGAGGACGAGATCGACCAACTGGAGGAATGCGGCGCGCTTCGGGTGCCGTGATCCCGATCGGTCATCAATGGAACCAAGGCACGATCAAGGAGAGGACATATGTCGAAGACGTTGGTCATGGTGATGGTGGAAAAGCCTGAGAGTGTCAGCGACGAAGAATTCAATCGACTGTACAGCGAAGACCATATCCCGGCACTCCTGAGCGTTCCCGGGGTGCACGGGGCGAAGCGCTACAGGGTGAACAAGGTGGATGGCGATTTGGACGTGCCAGCGTACTTCGCGTTGTACGAAGTCGACTCCCCGGAGACCCGTGGCTCCGAGGCGTGGCAGAAGGCGGCCAATACGGGAGAGTGGGCG
This sequence comes from Alphaproteobacteria bacterium, assembly GCA_021296255.1. Lineage (GTDB taxonomy): Bacteria > Pseudomonadota > Alphaproteobacteria > UBA2966 > UBA2966 > UBA2966. The sequence continues at coordinate 6,997 of JAGWAU010000024.1, forward strand.
GATACCGTTCGCCCACTTATCACGAAACGCATGGCCGTCACGCTCGATCCCATCGATTGAGTTCTCCGGAGCCGACTTTTCGCTGCAACGCCGGTGGGTCCGAAGCCGTTCGCGGAGGCCGTTGAAGTATCGGATCGTCCCGGAGGAGTTGCCTGCCCGGTAAAGAGCGTTCGGCACGTGCTATCAACTGAGGTCGTTTTGCAGAGGTGGGCTCGCCGGAATGCGCGTTCGCAGCGGAGGCTCGCGCGTTTCAAGATAACATACCTCTAATGAGCTGGCGCATCGGCGTTGACATCGGCGGCACGTTCACTGACGTGGCCGTGCTCGACGAGGTGAGCGGGCGCATCGGTATCGTCAAGACGTCGACCACGCCGCGAGACTTCGTCGCCGGCGTGGTCCACGCGCTGAAAGCGGCGATGGCGCGCCATGGTGTTCCCGCTTCGGATGTCGTTCTCCTGTCGCACGCGACCACCGTCGTGACCAACGCCATTCTTGAGGAGAAAGGTGCGAAGACCGCGCTGATCACCACGCGCGGCTTCAGAGATGTTCTCGAGCTGCGCCGTTCGGCTCGCGCGCGTCTCTATGACCGCAATCAGGAGCCGCCGGCCGTCCTGGTGCCCCGTCACAGGAGATTCGAGATCACCGAGCGCGTCGGCGCGGACGGCGAGGTGGTGATCCCGCTCGAGGAAGATGAGCTCGACGGCATCGCCGAGGAGATCGGGAACGAAGGTGTGGAGGCGGTCGCGGTATGCCTGTTGTTCTCGTTTCTCCATGACGATCACGAACGCCGAATCGGTGCGCGGCTACGGGCCGCATTGCCCGGCGTGCCCGTCTTCCTCTCCTGCGACGTTCTGCCCGAGTTGAAGGAATTCGAGCGTACCAGCACGACCGCCGTCTGCGCCTATGTCGGCCCCATCCTCGCGTCGTACGTGGAACGCCTGGAGCAGGCGACTCGGGAGTTGAAACTGCCGCCGCTCCACATCATGGGTTCAAGCGGCGGGTTTCTGGATGTCACCGAAAGCATGAAGATGCCGGCCATGGCCGTGGAGTCGGGCCCCGCCGCTGGCGTCGTCGCGGCGGCCTTCATCGGCAGGCAGCTCGACGAGCCGAACCTGATCTCCTTCGACATGGGTGGCACGACCGCCAAGGCGAGCCTCATCCGTGACGGTCGTGTCGAGGTGACGTCGGAGTACGAGGTCGGCGCTGATGCCAACGTCACCCGTTGGATGCATGGCACCGGTCACCCGATCAAGGTGCCCGTCATCGACCTTGCGGAGGTCAGCGCGGGCGGCGGCAGCATCGCGTGGATCGATTCGGGCGGTGGCATGCACGTCGGCCCCCGGAGCGCCGGTGCCGAGCCGGGCCCCGTTTGCTACGGGCAGGGCGGGCGGGAGCCTACGGTCACCGACTGCGACCTGATCCTCGGGTATCTGAATCCGGAATACTTTCTGGGTGGCGAGCTGATCCTCGACGCGGCGGCGGCCGAAGCTACCTTGCGGGAGAGAGTCGCCGAACCCCTTGGTCTCTCGCTTCTCGAAGCCGCGGCTGGCGTCGTCGCGGTGGTGGACCACAACATGGCGGAGGCGCTACGCATCGTTTCCGTCGAACGCGGCCACGATCCGCGCGACTTCAGCCTCGTCGCGTTCGGAGGCGCGGGGCCGGTGCACGCGGTCAGCCTCGCCCGGGAGCTCGACATCCCGAAGGTCATCGTGCCGCCTATCCCGGGCGGCTTCTCCGCCTTGGGGTTGGTCGCCACCGACCTGCGCCGGGAATACGTCCGTACCTTCTACAAGCGCCTCGACGAGGTGCCTCCGGATGAGATGTCGGAGGCATTGTCAGCGATGGAGGAGATGGGGCGCGACATGCTGGTCGGTGCCGGCGTACCGGAGGTCAGGCGCAAGCTGCAACGGGCCGCGGATGTGCGATACACACGGCAGGCTTATGAGCTTACCGTACCGATCGAGGACGGCGATATCGGCGCCGCGCATCTGGCGAAGCTGGCGGAGGCATTCCACGCCCGCCACCGCACCACCTATGGACACGACAGCCCCAACGAGCCGCTGCAGGTCGTCAATCTACGAGTCAGCGCCATCGGCGTTCTGGAGAGCCCGGTTCTGAAAGCGGGTGGTCGCGGGAGCGGCGCCATTGACGCCGCCCGGCGCGGGACGCGCCAAGTATACTTCAAGAATGCCGGTACAGTCTCGTGCGGGATCTTCGATCGAGACCGCCTGCCATGGTGCGGCGATGTACCGGGGCCCGCCATCATCGAGGCGGCGGACACGACAATCGTCGTGCCTCTCGGATGGCGGGTGGGGGTCGACCCAAAGGGGTTTCTCATCATGGAGAGAAGCGACGATGGCTGACACCATACCCGCTGCGTTCGCGGACAATGATCCGGCCACGTTCGAAGTGGTCAAGAACAGCCTCTACTCGATGGCCGCGGAAATGCGCGTCGTCCTGTCGAAAACCGCCTATTCCCCCATCCTGAAGTCGGCGGGCGATTTCTCGTGCGGCATATTCGACGTGCGAGGCGACATGGTGGCGCAAGGGCCGGACCTACCCATGCATCTCGGCTCGATGCCGCTGGCCGTCAAGGCCGTCATCCGGGCCTGGGAGGAGGTCGCGCCGGGGGACGTGTTCATCCACAACGATCCATACTTCGGCGGCTCGCATCTGCCGGACGTCAACGTGGTGACGCCTGCGTTCGCGGGTGAGCGTTTGCTGGGATTCGTCTGCCTGCGGGCTCATTGGCCAGATGTCGGCGGCGGTACGCCCGGCAGCTACGGCACCGAGACCGAGATATTCGGCGAGGGCCTGCGTCTGCCCCCGGTCCGGCTCTATCGCCGGGGCGAACCCTTGCGTGAGGTCGAGGACATCATTTTTGCCAACGTGCGGACCCCGGACGAGGGGCGGGGCAACCTTCGCGCCCAGGTCGGCGCGAATCGCCGTGCGGTGACCCGACTCGAGGGGCTGGCTCGCCGCCATGGGCCGGATCGCCTGTTGCGCATCATGCAGGGCGTCATGGACCACTCCGAGATGATGATGCGTCAGGCTCTGGCGGAGTTGCCCGACGGCGAAGGGAGCTTCGAGGACTTCTGCGACGGCGACGGCATCCTCGAGTCGGGTGAGACCGAAGACTCACCGTTCACCATCAGGCTGCACGTGAAGAAGAGCGGTGACGAACTCGCGGTCGATTTCACCGGAACCGATCCGATGGTGCGGGGCCCTATGAACTCACCGCTGGCCGTGACGGCGTCGGGAGTCTATACCGCCGTGAAGACCGTGGCCGATTCGGACGCGCTGATTCCTCCCAATTCGGGCTGCTGGCGTCCGATTTCCGTGCAGGCCGAGCCCGGGACCGTCGTCAACGCCACGCTTCCTGCGCCCGTGGTGTATGCAAACCACGAAATCGCCCACCGGGTGTGCGACATGGTGTATATGGCGATGTCCGGTTTCGCGCCGAACAACGTCATGGCATGTTCCCAGGGAACGTCGGCCATCCTCGCCATGGGCGGCGTCGATCGGCGTACCGGCAATCGCTACGTCAACTACGAGGTCGTCAAGGGCGGTTTTGGCGCTCGCCCCGGCAAGGACGGCATCAACGCCATCGCTGCCAGCGTCGCCAACACAGCGAACACGCCGGTAGAGGTCGTGGAAATGAGTTTCCCGCTGCGGGTGGACCGCTACGAGCTGATCCCCGACTCTGGCGGAGCCGGGGAATATCGCGGAGGTCTCGCGGCCCGCCGCGTGTGGAAGATCCTCGACCACACGGCCCGGGCCACGGTCTGCTGCGAGCGATCCAAATCGCCGCCGTTCGGTCTGTTCGAGGGCAAGGCGGGTGCGCCTGCGCGCATCTACCTGATCAAGGCGGACGGCACCCGGCGCGACCTCAACAGCAAGGAGCATTTCATCGCGTCCGAGGACTCCGAGATCTGGTACGAGGTTCCCGGATCGGGTGGGTTCGGTCCGCCCTCGGAACGCGATCCGGAAAAGGTTCGGGCCGACGTCCGCGACGGCTATGTCAGCGTCGAGTCGGCCAGGCGCGACTACGGGGTGGATGTCTGATCGTTGGACCGGCTTTGAACACCCGGTCGGCGTCTCGCTGTTGTGCACCGGTCGGCATGGCGTTCCTCCGATACTATTCGCTCCCGTCATAGCGGTCGTCCCACAACGTCATCAGCGCCGGACTTTCCCAGGTGCCCCTCCCGCGCGCGTGCACAGCCGCGTTGAATTGGGCGATGAGCGCGGTGATCGGGAGCGCCGCGCCGAATCGTTGTGCCTCGTTGAGACAGAGACCCAGGTGGGTCATGAGGGAGTCGATGCCGCCGTCCACGGGATCGAGCTCGCCGTCGATCATGCGTTGGATTCTATGATCGAACCACCAGGATTGTGCCGAGCCCTTGCCGAGCAGTGAAAAAGCCCTGTCCAGATCAAGGCCGGATTTGCGGGCGAATGCCACGCCCTCGGCGAGACCCTGCATGTTGGCCGAAATCAGGATCTGGTTGACCATCTTCGTGAGCTGACCGTGTCCGCTCGGTCCAATGTGATCGGCGGTCCGTGAGTAGGCGGTGAGGTAAGGTTTGGCCGCTGCCACGCCTGCCTCGGTGCCGCCGATCATGACGGCCAGCTCTCCGGCGTTTGCCAGCTCCTCCGCTCCCGAGACCGGCGCGTCCAGGTATTGAATGCCGTGCTCCGCGGCCGCCGCGGCCGATGCCTCCGCGGCCTGCGCCGTCATCGTGTTGTGATCGACGAACACGCTGCCTTCGGCCATCGTCTGAAAAGCACCCGCCGTTCCCCGGGTCACGTCCCAGGACTCGTCGTCGCTCCCGACACAAGTGGCCACGTAGTGGGCGCCTTCCGAGGCCTCCGCCGCCGTGCGGGTGGCCCGCCCGCCGTGTTCGGCGACGAACGCGTCCGCCTTCTCGGAGACGAAGTCGTGAACCGTCACCTCGTAACCCGCGTTGGCGAGATGCATGGCCATGGGTCTGCCCATCCGGCCGATACCGATAAACGCAACCTTGTCTGCCAATGGATCACCTCCGGAAGGCTGATATTCAGGTCTTGCGGAAATCCGGTGTCCGTTTTTCCAGGAAGGCGCTCGCGCCCTCATCTCGTTCGCCGCTCGCCAGACACAGCGCGAAGAGTTTGCGCTCGTATTCGATACCGGCGGTCAGGTCGGCGTCCGGACTCGCCAGAACGGCATCACGGGCGGCCATCAGAGAGACGGGACCCTTGGCCTGCCATTTACGGCAGATTTCGCGGCCGGCGTCCATCAGTTCCTCATCTTCGTGCACGGCATTGACCAACCCGATGACGAGTGCCTCGTCGGCGGATATCGGTTCGCCCAGGGTGACCATCGCCATGGCCCGTCCGAGTCCGACCATGCGGGTCAATCGCTGGGTGCCGCCGCTGCCCGGAATGACGCCGAGGTTGATCTCGGGCAGGCCGAGCCTCGCCGAGCGTGCCGCGATGCGAAGCGTGCAGGCCAGTGCGATCTCGAGACCGGCGCCAAGGCAGTGGCCGTTAACGCAGGCAAGTGTCGGCAGACGCATGGTTTCCAACAGACGTGGAAGTTCACGGCGCAGACCGGATTTCGTGGAGAGTTCGCTCGTTACCGTGCGTTCCTTCAGTTCGTTGACGTCGGCACCCGCGGAGAAGGCCCTGGGGCCGTCGCCGGTCAGGATGACGCAATCTGCCTCGCCGCCGTCTTCCAGGGAATGCAGGGCATTCATGCATTCCTCCCGCATAGGCAGGCTCATGGCATTGTACCGTTCGGGGTCCGAGAGGGTGATGGTCGCTATGCGGTCTTCGATATCGATCGAAATTCGGGTGTAGGTCGCCATGATCTCTCCACTTCAGGCGCTAAGCTGACGCCGAGTCGAGCAGGCTGGCCGCAAGTTCCGCGCGAACGGTCTTGCCGCCCGCGTTCCGCGGAATCGTCGCTACCAGTTCGAGTCGGCGGGGTTTCTTGTAATCTGCCAGTTCCTGCGCGCAGTGGGATTGAAGGTCCGCCAGGTCGGGGTGTTCTCCGTGGCGTGGGATGACGCACGCCGTGACGATCTGCCCCCACTTGGCATCGGGCAAGCCCACGACGGCGCAATCGAATACAGCGGGATGGCACATCAGCACCTGCTCGACCTCTGCGGGGTGGATGTTGACGCCCCCGCTGATGATGACCTCCTTCAGCCGGCCGACGAGATAGAGGTATCCGTCCTCGTCGAGATAACCGAGGTCGCCGGTATGGAAGCATCCGTCCGTGAAAGCGGCTGCTGTGGCTTCGGAGTCGTTCAGGTACTCGCGCATGACCGAGGGGTTGAGGCACCAGATTTCGCCAATCTCGCCGGTCGGCAACGCCGTGCCATCCTCTCCTGCGATCCGGATCTCGACGCCCGCGAACGGCGTTCCGACGGACGCCGGTTTGCGCCGTTGATCCGCGGGCTCCAGGACCGTCATGCTGTTCGACTCCGTCGAGCCGTAATAGTCGAACAGCCGGGGCGTCATACGATTCAGCACCTTTTCCTTGATCGCTGGTTGAAGAGGTGATCCGCAGGTCACAAGGCGGGACAGGCTCTCCAGGTTTCGGGGGATGGAACCGTGTTCCAGTTCACTGAGCACCATGACCAGCACGGTGGGCACGACGAGGCTCGACGTCACCCGTTCGCTGGTGACGAGCTTCAGGTATTCCGCGGGATCGAAGTCGCGTTGGATGTGCACGCGTCCCCCGGCGTGCAGATGCATCAGCGTGAACGTGAGGCCCGCCGAATGTACCTGGGGCATGACACCGAGATAGGTATCTTCGGTTCCGAGGCCGTAAACGTCGATCGCCTTGTGGATCCAGACCATGCGGGCACGGTGGGTGGAGAGCGCGCCCTTGGGATGGCCGGTCGTGCCCGAGGTGAACATCAAGCTGAAGTCGTCGTCCGGCGAAACGTCGGGAAGTGCGCCGGGCAATGACTCGCACAGTCGATCGAATGTGGCGTCGCCGGCGTCTCCGTCTGGATCGATGGAAACGATTTCTGGGCGGTCGATTTCCGCACGAGCGACCGCACTCTCGATCATGCCTGTCCGGTCAACGGTGGTAACGAGGGTGCGGGGGCGGGCGAGGGCCAGAAGGCCCGCGATTTCACCTTCTTTCAGGCGCGGGTTGATAGGCGAGAAAATCCCGCCCGCCCGTGCGACCGCTAGGACGACGACGACGTAGGCAATGCAGTTGGGGAGGTAGGCGGAGACGACGTCCCCCTTGCGCACGCCGAGATCCATCAAGCCCGTGGCAAAGCCGCTGGCTCGGTGATTGAGGTCGCCAAAGGTCAATGAGACGTTTCCGTCGGTCAGGGCAACCTTGCCGGGCGCGGTGCGGGTGACCGCCGCGCCGATCCGGCCGACACAGAGGTCTTCGTTTCCTCGAGACCGTTCAGCCTTGGTCGTCATGATCCGCAATGAGGGACTTGAGCTTTTCCAGGGCCGTAGACAAGGGTATTGCGGCGGGACAGACGCTTTCGGCGCGGGCGATCGCGTCCCCGCCCAAGCTGTGCACTTCCGCGGCGATTTCCTTCAGGCGCGCCGCCCCGGCGCCATCCCGTTCCTCGAACGCGAGCATGAGCAGACGATTGAGAGCGGCCGGTCCGACACCGTCGTCGACCTTCGCCTCATCGGCAATGGCGGAGACACAGGCGCCACAGGTTATGCAGCCGTTCTGCGCCTCGATCGTGGTGCGTTCGTTGGAGGCGGGCGGTATGACCGGCAGGTCCCGGCGATCAGGCTCCCGCGGACGAAGGGCGGCTTCGGCGCGGGCCAGACCTTCGAAAAAGGGCCGCATGTCGACGATCAGATCGTGTCGCGTCGGCAGGCCCCTCAACGGTTCGATACGCAGAGTTCCACCGTCGATTTCGCCGAGAGAGGTCTGGCACGCCAGGGCTTCCCGGCCGTTGATCACGACGGCGCAGGCTCCGCACATACCGACGCGGCAGGCGTAACGGAACCCGAGGGTGGGGTCCTCGTTCTCGCGCGCCCAGTTCAAGGCGTCGAGAACGCGTGCGTACGCGGACTGCATTGGCACCTCGAAATGGCTCCGGTCTGCCGGATTCGTCCGGGCGACGTCGAGGGTAACCGTGGCCTTCGATCCAGCGATGTCGGTCATGCGGGGATGAGGGTCTCGTCCCGCAGAGCCTCGGGCGTACGGCGGGTGAAGTCGACGGGGCGGGGTTCGGTATTCGGTTTTCCGTCAGCGGTGCGCCGCTGGACGAAGTTGACGAGGAAGCGGTCGTCGGAGTCGGGAATGTCCTCGCGGAAGTGGCTGCCCCGGCTCTCTTCCCGAGCGCTCGCCGCCGTGCCGATGAGACGCGCCACGTCGATCAAGTTCTCCGCGTCCAGGCGTTCCTGCAGGTCGGGATTTGCGCCGCGCATTGCCGGCATGGCCAATTCGCCGAGTTCACCTTCGATGGTGTCCAGTTCATCGGCTGCCCCTGCCAAACCGTCGGCATCACGGAGAATGCCCAGGTAGTCCCAGGCCAGGGCGCGCAGCCGGTTCTTCAGTTTGAAGGGCTGTCCCGTGATCTCGCCGGACCCCTCCAGACGGGTACGGACCATGCCGAGCCGGTCCTTGTCGAAGGGCGCACGCGTTCCTTCTCTCGCGTGACGGGCGATGGATTCACCGGCGATAGCCCCGAACACCATCGATTCAGCCACTCCATTGCCGCCGAGGCGGTTAGCGCCGTGGACGCCGCCGGCGTCTTCGCCCGCGGCGAACAACCCGTCCACGGTTGTGCGGCAGTCGGTGTCGATAAGGATGCCGCCCATTTGGAAGTGCGCCGTGGGGGTCACCTCGATCAGGTCCGTGGCCATGTCGGTGCCGACCGTCAGACAGCGGGCATACATGCCTGGCGAGGACTTGAGCAGGAACTCCTTGCCGAGATGCCGGACGTCGAGATAGATGCCTTCGCTGGCCGTACCGCGACCGGCGCGAATCTCCATCATGCCGCTCCGCGAGACGCGGTCGCGGGTCGAGCGTTCCATCTTCTCGGGATCGTAGTGCTCCATGTAGCGCTCGTGATTGGCGTTGAGCAGGTGGCCGCCGGCACCCCGTAGCCCTTCCTCGAGGACCGTCCCGTTCAGCAGCGAACCATCCACGATGAGTCCCGTGGGATGGAATTGCATCATCTCCATGTCGACGAATTCGGCGCCGGCCCGGTACGCCATCGCCAGACCGTCTCCCGACTTTTCGAGCGAAGCCGCGGTGATGCGGTAGAGAGGGGCGGCCCCACCCGTCGCCAGAAGGACGGCGGTGGCGTGGGCGGTGATGAGCTCGCCGCTGTGATGGTCGAGCAACAGCGCGCCGGCCACCGTTCGACCCGAGGCGTCCAGCAGCAAGTCGATTCCGCGAACCTCGTTGAGCAGCTCGATGTCGCGAACGAGAGCCTGTTCCGAAAGGCGACTGATGATCTCGATTCCGGTGAGGTCGCCGCGGTGGATGGTGCGGTTGAACGATTGTCCGGCTAACGCTCGCTGGTGAATGGTGCCGTCGGCGTTACGGTCGAAGGTGCATCCGAAGGAGTTCTCCATCTCGAAAACGCGCTCGGGCGCCTGCGTGACTAGGGTCCAGGCAAGCTCCTGATTGTTGATCAGACTGCCGCCCCGGATGGTATCGTCGTAGTGCTTGTCGACCGAATCGTCTTCGTGCAGGACGACGTTGTAGCCGCCCTGAACCATGCGCGTGCAGCCGCTCTTGCCGAACAGGCCCTTGCTGGCCAAAACGATATCGAGGTCGGGCGCAGAGTCGCTCGCGTGAATCGCCGCGAACAGGGCGGCGCCGCCACCGCCGATGATCAGGACGTCACAGGTCAGGGATTGCACGTGGGTCGCTCGGAGATAAGGGGCGTCTGGATCGAGACTGACGGCACGCCGAGGGTCATAGACCATCTGCGAGATCTGACAAGGCGCGGTCGACCCCTTCCACGATGTAATCGACATCGTCGCTGGTCGTGATAAGGGGGGGCAGGATCGGGATCACGCCGTCCGCGGCTCGCGTCAATAAGCCGTGGCTATCGAGGAGAGCCGTGATCTTGTCGCTGACGCCCATGGCTGCCGGAAACCGCTCCCGCGTCTCCCGGTCCTTCACCAGTTCGACCGCGGCGAACAATCCCTTGCCGCCCCGGATATCGCCGACGAAAGGATGCCGATAGAGCACCTGAAGGCGTTCGAACAGATACTGCCCCATCTTCGCCGAGTTCTCGACCAAGTTCTCTTCCTCGATGATCTTGAGGTTGGCGAGCGCCGCGGCGCAGGCGATCGGGTGACCGCCATAGGTATAGAGATGGCGGAACTTCTCGTCCTCGCCGCCCAGGAACGTATCGGCGACCTCCTTGCGCGCAATCGCGCCAGCGGCGGGGAGATAGCCGCTGCTCAACTGCTTGGCCATGGTCGTGATGTCGGGTTGTACGTCCCAGTGCATGCTGGCGAACCACTTGCCCGTTCGCCCATATCCGGTAACCACCTCGTCCATGATCATCAATACGCCGAAGCGATCGCAGATCTCGCGGATGGTCGGCCAATAGTCGTCATGAGGAATGTAGACGCCGCCGGTGATCGACATGGGCTCGCCGATGAAGGCGGCTACCGTCTCGGGTCCCTCGTCCTCGATAATACGTTCGACGTCGCGTGCACACTCGAGCGTGCACGAGCCGTTCTTCGCGCAGAGCGAACAGCGGTACTCGTAGGGCTGGGTCACGTGAAAGTTGCCGGGTTGCAACGGACCGTAGTCCTCGGGCGCCGCGATACCGCCGCCGCCCGCGGCCATCGTCGCGTGAGTACCGCCATGGTACGAGCCGGCTCGGCTGACGACCTTGTAACGGCCCGCGTCGCCCCGGATCTTGTGATACTTCTTGGCGATCTTGAGAGCGACTTCGTTCGACTCGGCGCCGCCGTTAGTCAGAAATACCCGAGAGCCCTTGTCGGGTGCGAGGCTGGCGATCTTGGCCGAGACTCGGATGGTATTGGGATTCGTGCCTGCCCAGGGATTCGACGTGATTCCCTGCATGGCCTCGTGGACGGCGTCCGCGATCTCCTTGCGGCCATAGCCCACCGCCTGCAGCCACATTCCGGACATCATGTCGAAGACTCTTCGGCCTTCGATGTCCGTAAGCCAGCAACCCTCGCCGCTTTCGTAGATCTTCAGCGTCTCCGGCGTCTGAGCGAAGTCGTTCATCTGGTGGAACGGGAGCCACAGGTGATCGATCGCCATCCGGCGCAGGTCTTCATGCCGCTGTTCGTTTTCGCGTCCGGTCATGTCGTTAGCTCCCCGAGGAAATACCTTGAGCGCGCGGCTCCGGCAAACATACCAGATACCCCTCCGATCTTCCCCCTACGCTCGCCTCCGGCGGTGCCGGGAGGGGGAGTAACGATTCGTCAGGAGGCGAGCACGGCGTCGGCACGTTCGCGCGCGGTGGACGCGCGCCGCGAATCGCCTAGAGCCTCGAGGATTTCTGCGTACTTCAGCCAGCTCCCGCGACTATTCGGTTTCTCGGCGATCCGTTCGGCCAGCAGCGTCCGCGCGAGGCCAAGACGCCTGCTCCGAATTGCCGATTCGATCAGCACCTGAGCGAAGATGTCGCGTTGCGCGTGGCTCCCGCCGATGTGAGCGAGGTCGTAGCGCAAGGGCAGCAGGCCATCGACCACGGCGTCATGGTCATCCTTGGCGAAGTCGAGCAGGGCCTGACAGATCGGGATCGTCGTCGACTCCATGGTCGCGGCGGCGAAGTTGTCGCGTGTCTTGGCAAAAGCATGCAGCGACGCCAACAGCTTCTCGGCGGCGTCGTAGCGCTTGTCGGACGCCAACGCCATCATCGTATGGGTGTCGGTGAAAGCGAGGACATGATCGTCCACATGCGCTTCCATGGTATCCGCCAAGGATTTCCAGCGGTCGCCCACGTCAACGCCGAGGAGGTCGAGGCGCAGCAGCATCGAGGCGCCGTTCTGGACATCGAGATAGAAGTCCCATGCCTCGGGTTTGACGGAGCGGTCGAACAGCGTAAGCACGTCGTCGTAGTCGCCTGCCTCGACCGAATACATGGTCAGATGCCACCAGAGATGGCCTTTGAAGGGATTGCGGTCCTCCCAGGCGTCTGCCGGGTAATCCAGCCACTGCATCCCCTCGCGCAGGCGGCCCTGCATCTCGAGGACGTGGGCGACCGCGTGGATCGCCCAGAGGTCGTCCGGGTTGGCCTCGACGGCCCGACGCCCGAATTCCTCGGCTCGCGCGTACTCGCCGCATTCCTCTAGGCCGAAGGCGTACATGCCCTGGACGCTGCCGTAGCCGGGCACGGAGTCGTCCCACTGGTCGATGACCCGGGCGACGCCGTCGCGGAGGTCCTGCGCGCGGCCCATCCAGAAGGAATTGTAATGCTGCAAGCGCAGCGCCAGCAGGTCATGGGGACATTCCCGGAGGATGCCGTCCCAGACGGCGCAGGCCGACGTCAGGTCGCCGCGGGACCAGGCCCTGAGCGCGTCCACGTGGGCGGCTTCCCGGCTCGTGACCTTGCCGACGCCCGCTTCGGCGGCAGCGAGACTTTCCTCGATCTTCGGCTCAACTGCGGTCGTTCCGAATAGATTGAATAGGTAGCCCTTGAAACACTGTCCCATGACGAAGTCGGGATCCGCGCCGAGCATCCGTTTGATGGCGTCTCCGACCCCCGCTCGGTAGTCCAGGTACTGCGCCATCGTCTCCTTGAACCCCTCCACGGCGTCGGCGCTGTCGGTGGTCAGGGTAAGGCCGCGTTCGTCGCTGTACATGGTCGTTCCTCGCGAGGGTCGAGACGGTCCGGGGGACATGGTTTAGACGGGAATCGCCGTGTCTTCAACGGCACCCCAGGGGCGCATTCGCGAGTTAGACGAAACCGGCCGCTATGGGTCGCCCTCACCCTTTAGGCGGACGTAGATCTTCCCGTTTTCGACCTTGGTGGCATAGGTGTCGAGGGCAACGGAGACCGGTGCGCCTTTCGGCTTGCCGGTGGGAATGTGGAACCGCCCCTGATGGACCGGGCACTCGATGATGTCGTCGATCACGATCCCCTCGGAAAGGAAGGCGAAGGCATGGGTGCAGACGTTCTCTGTGGCATAGAACTCCCCCTTCACGTTGTAGACGGCCACGGCGGTGCCTTCGACGTTGACGCCGAGAACGTCCTCTTCCTCGATATCGTCGGTCGATGCGACCAGATGCCATTCTTCGGCCATGCCGCGAGCCTCCTGTCGTCTACGGATGAATGCCGGTCAGATGGACTGGACGAGGCGGAACCGGAACTTCCGTTCCAAGTGGTCGCGCAGGACGTCCCACTGGACCGCCCAATACCCCTTTTCCACGGAGTTCATCTCGTGACCCACCTCGGCGTGCAGCGCGGGCAGGGCGTGGAACGGAACCGACGGAGCCAGATGGTGCTCGCAATGGTAGGGCATGTTCCAGCAGAGGAACCGGGTCAGGGGATCGGTCTTCACGGTGCGGGCGTAGGTCCGGAGATCAAGCTTCCCTTCCGTGCAGCCGGTATGGTCGGCGACTCGGAGGGCCCGCGCCACGGGCACGCCGATGACCGTGGGGATGGCCCAGTAGATGGCGACGGCCCAAGTCTCGAGGGCGACGCTGACGACGGCGAGGCCCGCGTAAATTGCCAACATGACGCGAGCTTCCAAGAAGATCTTCGGCAACTGGTCCTCCGGCACGAACTGGCGGTTGAACGGGCGAATCCGGCCCATGGAATGGCGCAGGATCCAGCCGATATTCTTGATCCACAGTTGGGTGGCCGTAACGTAGTAGACATAGTCCATCAACGACGACGGACTCGGCAGCACGAATTGCGGGTCTTTGCCCAATTCCCGGAAATACGTGGGCGGCCACACGACCAGGATGCCCGTGATCCAGTGCACGGTCTCGTTGAGCCAACGGGTGCGGAAGGCGGTGCCATGGCTGCACTCGTGCATCGGCGCGAATAAGTGCCCCAGCACGACGCCGTGCAGCGATATCGCCGGAATCAGCCAGCCGGTCCCCGTAGCCAGATACACCAAATATCCGGTCCCGAAGATGATCGACATGTGTCCGCCAAGATAGATCAGGCCGTGGCGGTCGGTGCGCTTGGTGAAGGGCTTGAGCCGTCCGCGCGAGATGATCTCCCGCTGCGCCGCCAAGAGCTTCGCATTGGCCTCAGGGCTGGTCAGCTTTTGGGTCTCGGGGTTGGCGGCTGCGGCTTCCAATGTGGTGTCCTTTCGCTAAACTCCCGGCGAATTTGTCACCAGAGCGGCGCTCGAACCTAGCAGCGGCGATCCACATTCTCAAGCGATCCCAGGCGTATGGAGCAATTCGCATGGACGGGTTCGAGTGCCGTGACGACATGTCCCAGGGAGGCGATGAAACAGATGTCAGCACCCAATTTCCTTTTCATTCAGGCCGATCAGATGGCGGCGCCGGTTCTGCCGGTCTATGGCCACCCGCTGGTCAAGACACCACACCTCGAAAGTCTGGCGCGCGACGGAGTCACCTTCGAGAACGCCTATTGCAACAATCCGATTTGTGCGTCATCCCGCTTCTCGATGATGGCGGGGCAGCTTTCCTCGCGGATCAGTGCCTATGACAACGCGGCGGAGTTCCCGGCAACCGTGCCGACCTTTGCCCATTACCTGCGGGCGCTGGGTTACACCACGTGCCTGAGCGGCAAGATGCACTTCGTCGGGCCGGATCAATTGCACGGCTTCGAGGAGCGGCTGACCACCGACATCTATCCGTCAGATTTCGGCTGGACGCCCGACTGGTCGAATGGGGATAGGCAGTTGCCGCCATCGGGCATGAGTATGCGCAGTGTCGTCGAGGCCGGCCTCTGTCGGCGCAGCCTGCAGATCGACTACGACGAGGACGTCGGGTTCCAGGCGGTACAGAAGATCTACGACTACGCGCGCGAGCCGGACGGCAAGCCGTTCTTCCTCGCGGCGTCGTTCACGCACCCGCACAACCCGTTCACGATCACGCCGGAGTTCTGGGATCTCTACGACCATGACGACATCGACCTGCCCAAATATCCCGGCAAGCCCGTCGAGGAGCGCGATCCCTGGAGCCGGCGCTATCACTACCTGATCCGTCAGGACGAACACGAGATCACCGACGAGCACCTGCGCGATGCGCGGCATGCCTACTATGGCATGGTGAGCTACGTCGACCACCACGTGGGTCGGCTGCTCGGTGCGCTGGAGGCCACGGGTCTCGCCGGCAACACGATCGTGGTATTCACCGCGGACCACGGCGAAATGATGGGCGAGCGAGGCATGTGGTACAAGTTCAACCCCTTCGAATGGTCCGTCCGCGTGCCGTTGATCGTCCGTGCGCCGGGGAACGCCAAGGGGCGTCGTGAAGCGAAGTCGGTCTCGCTCGTCGACCTGCTGCCCACGTTGCTCGACCTCGCCACGGACGGCAGTCCACCCGACCTGGTAGAGCCCGTGGATGGGCACACGTGGTCCGGCATGCTCCACGGCGAAGACGACTCGCGGCCCGACGAGGCCATGGTCGAGTTCACCGCCGAGGGCGCTATCGCGCCGTGTCTGATCCTGCGCAAAGGTCCATACAAGTACATCTATAGCGAGCCCGATCCCGGTATGATGTTCGATGTCGAGACCGATCCGGGCGAGCAGGAGAATCTTTGCGGCGATCCCGAGCATAAGGATCTGGAGGAGGAGATGCTGGCGGATATCCTCGGTCGCTGGGATCCGCAGAGCATCAAGGAAGACATTCTGGAGAGCCAGCGGCGGCGTCACTTCATCCAGAGCGTACTGATGAGCGGCCGACCGGCCCCGTGGGACTACCAACCCATGCGTGATGCCTCGCAGCAATACCTGCGGACGGGCGGCAGCCCGACGATGGTCAAGGGATTGGCGCGCTTCCCCTATATGGAGCCGGTGCCTCCGGACTTCCCGCGGGCCTGACCCGCGCTCCGTATCTTTGTCGTACCGGATGTCACGCCGGGTTCCTCGCGATGAGCTGTCGAGCGATGATGATGCGCTGCATCTCGTTGGTGCCCTCCCCGATGCAGAGGAGCGGCGCGTCGCGGTAAAGGCGCTCCACGGGAAATTCTGTCGAGTAGCCGTAGCCGCCGTGGATTCGCATGCACTCCTGGGCATTCTCCAGGGCGGCCTCCGAGGCATAGAGCTTGGCCATGCCAGCCTCCATATCGCAGCGCTCGCCCCGGTCGTAGGCGGTGGCGGCATACTCGGTCAGCAGCTTGGCCGCCTGGCAGCGCGTGGCCATATCGGCGAGCTTGAGTTGGATGGCCTGGTGCTGGCAGATGGGCTTGCCCATCGTCTCGCGTACCTGGGAGTAGGCGGTCGCCTCCTTGAGGGCGGCGTTGGCAATGCCGACGCCGCGGGCCGCGACGTTGATACGGCCGAGTTCCAACCCGCCTACGGCCTGGTGGAATCCGCGGCCCTCCTCACCGCCGATCAGATTGTCTTCCGAAACCTGGAAGTTCTCGAAGATCAGTTCGGCCGCGTCGATGCCTTTGTAACCGATTTTCTCGAGCTTGCGGCCGACCGTGAAGCCGTGGCCTTTCTCGGCGAGCAACAGGCTCATGCCCTTGTGACGGGGCTCGGCTTCGGTGTCTGTTTTAACGAGCACCGCGAAGCAGGTCCCTTCGATCCCGTTGGAAATCCAGGTCTTGGTGCCGTTGACGGTGAAGTTGTCGCCCTGGTGCACGGCGGTCGTGCGGATGGCCTGAAGGTCGGTACCGCAGTTCGGTTCCGTGAGTGCAAGGCCGCCGCGGATCTCACCACTGGCGAACCGCGGTAGGAACCGTTCCCTTTGTTCGTCGGTGCCGAAGCGTTCCACAGCCGCCGACATGATCAGGTGCGAGTTGAAGATGCCGGTGAGCGACATCCACACTTCGGAGATGCGCGTGACGATCTTGGCGTAGGTTCCGGCCGGGAGTCCGAGCCCCCCGTATTCGCGGGATATCGTGGCGCCGAACAGGCCGAGTTCCTTCATATGCTCGACCATCTCGCGGGGGTATGCGTCGGCGTGCTCGAGCGCCATAACCCTGTCCTTGACGTCCCGGTCGAGCCACTTGTCGATGGCATCGAGGATTTGTGCCTCGTCCTGGGAGGAAACGTGCGCGTTGGCCGCGCGTCCCAGCGGGTCGGTCATATCGTCCCTCCCTGTCCGGACTTGGCGTCGCCCGCGGCAATCACGTCCTCGACGGCATGACCACGCTTGGGGATCAGAGCCGATCGCCGAAAGCTCATCACGAGGGTCTCGTCCTGCTTGTGGGCGCGGGTCTCGACGCTGACGATGCCCTGGGTCGGGCGGGACTTGGATTCGCGTACGTCGAGGACCTCCGTCTCCGCGTAGAGCGTATCGCCGTGGAACACCGGCGCCGGCATCTCGATCTCCGTCCAACCGAGGTTGGCGATGGCTTTCTGGCTGATATCCGAGACGGTCATGCCGACCACGATGGAGAGCGTGAGGGCGCTGTTCACGAGCGGTCGCCCGAATTCGGTGTGGCGGCAGTACTCGTGGTCGAAGTGAAGCGGGTGCTGATTCATGGTCAGCAGCGTGAACCAGGTGTTGTCGGCCTCCGATATGGTCCGGCCTGGCCGATGCTCGTAGACGTCACCGATGGTGAAGTCCTCGAGATAGCGGCCGAATGATTCACGGTAGCGGCTCTCGCCGACCCGTACCGACTCCTTGGTCATGGCCCAGCCTCTCTGCATCTTCCGGTTGACGAGAGGCGTCACGCCTCTCGCCCGGTCATAATGGCGACACCGGGCGCGGAAGGTCCAGAAACGTACGCGCGGTCATCGATGTCACAACTACGCCATCTTTGGTACGTTCAACGAGAAGCGACGACGACGCTCCTGGTCGGGGACGAGCATGAGCGACTGCATTTTCTGCAAGATCGTCGCGCGAGGTGCCGACTCACACCGCCTACGAAACCGATACGGCGTTGGCGATCATGGACGTGGGCACGTCAATCCGGGCCACACCCTGGTCATCGTCAAGCCGCATGTGGAGACGATAATGGAGCTCGATGAGGATCTAGCTGCGGACGCCTTTCGCGTCGCGAACCGCGTGGCGAAGGCTCTTGAAGCGCGGTTCAGTCTCGAGGGGTTGACGATCCTGCAGGCGAACAGGCCGGCGGGATGGCGGACGGTGAACTATTTTCACTTTCACGTCTTGCCACGGGCGGCAGATGACGGTGTGACCCTCACGTGGCCCGCGAAGAACCCGCCGCGGGAAGAACTCGCCGCGCGGGCCGAGGAGATCTCATCTTTCATCGTGGACCAGCGCACGGAAGCCCAGCGCACGGAAGCACACCCCACTCAAGTCGGTGTCGATAGCGCTACCGTTTAACTGGCTCGAAGAGAGGGAGGCAGATACATGACTTACGTCGTCGGATTCGTGGCCGCGGTCCCCACCGTCAATCGCGAGACCTACCGGAGGCATGCGAAAACCGCGGCCGCCATCTTCAAGGAGCACGGTGCTCTGTCTTAGTCGAATGCTGGGGTGACGACGTTCCCGATGGCGAAGTGACGTCTTTCCCGTTGGCGGTCAAATGCAAAGACGACGAGACTGTCGTCTTCTCGTGGATGACGTGGCCATCCCGCGAGGCGCGAGACGAAGGCATGAAGAAAGCGATAGAGGATCTGCGCTTTCAGAAGAGTACGGAAGATATGCCCTTCGATGGCAAGCGCATCGTCTTCGGCGGATTCGACGTGATCGTGGACGAGTGAGGGTGCTATTCCGCGGCGGCAGCTTGAATCTTGGCCATTGCCGCGTCCGCCTTGGCGAAATCTTCCTCGCCGAAGCGGTAGAGATGTCCGCCGCCCATGAAGATGTCTGCCGCCATCTCCCGGCCCACGTTGGCGATGAGGTTGCTCGAGACGTTCGGAAAGTTGGAATCGAAGTGGGGATAGTCGGTCGAGATGCACATGCGGTCGGCGCCGATGAGGCTCGCAGTCGCCGCGATCTCCGGCTCACTTCCTTCGACCGCGGCCCAGCAGTTGCGCCGAAAATACTCCTTCGGAGTCAGAGAGAGATAGGGAGCATGAGAGTCTCGGTACTGCGGGTAGTCCCATTCGATCCGGGTGAGGATTCCGGGAACCCATGAGTTCTGCGCCTCCAGGAAGGCCACGCGGAGGTTGGGGTAGAATTCAAACACGCCGCCGATGATCATGGCGATCAGTGCCTGCTGCATCTCGATCCAGTGGCTCGCGACGTGTCGGTAGAACCGGTTCTCGCCATAGATCTCGTTCATGTGGGAGTTCCAGACGCCGGTACCCTCGTGAAAGCCCCAGGTGACGTCGAGTTCCTCGTGCAGCGCGTAAAGGTCGTTCCAGTAATTGGAATGCCAAAAGTGACCCTTGATCAGATTCGGCCGTATCATCGATCCTATGGCGCCGAGTTCGGTGACACAGCGAACCAGTTCCTTGCAGGCGAGATTGACGTCGTGGATCGGCAGCATCGCCGCGAATTTCAGCTGATCCGGGCTGTGCTGGCAGAACTCGTGGATCCAATTGTTGTAAGCCTCGCAAAGCGCTACGGACATCAGCGGGTCCATGTCCTCGACGGCGATGATGTTGAGGCCCGTGGTCGGGAACAGCACCGCGATGTCGATCCCTTCCATTTCCATGCCCATGACCTGCGCCACCGGGTCAAAGCCTCGCTCGATGGCGAAGTTCAGGCGTCCACTCTCGGCCGAGCGGGAGCCTGACAACGGTTGCGATATCGATTTCGTCTTGTCCAAGCCGGTCATGCGCTTACGGTATTTCTGGATTTCCCAGTCGATGAAGTTGGGTTTGCCATCGATGACGATCATGCCCCGCTTGAACTTGCCGTCGGCGCCCACCGGCAGGGTCACCCGATTCCGGAACCTGGGATCCAGATAGCGATGGAATAAATCCTCGGGTTCGGTGACGTGCATGTCGCAATCGACGAAACGAAGCCCTTCCTTCATGACGGTTTCCTCGCAATTCGGCTTTGAGATGCGTCCAAGTCGCTCTGTCTACGAACCACTGCCGGGGCGGTACGATCCGGGAAAGGGTACCAGACGGCGTCCGTTCATCCAAAGCTTCATGGAATTCGCTTGTGCGCGGACACCAGGGACGTTTCGGGTTCCGTTGACACCCACGAACCATCGGCGATGATTTCGTTCGAATCGGATCCCGGGCAACTCCGACGAACCATGGTGAGGTGAATCGTCATGCCGAGAATCAGACTAGTGGAACCTGAGGAAGCGACCGGAAAGGTCAAGGAGATCTTCGACGAGATCGCGGAAACCGAAGGCTACGTTCCGGCACTCTTCCGCGCCTATGCGCTGTTCCCTCCGCTTCTCGAAGTCAACTGGCAGCAGCACAAGGCGTTGATGTTCGAAGGACAGCTGTCGTTCCGTCTTAAGGAAGCGATCATGCTGACCGTGGCTGACGCGAACCGGTGCCCCACGTGAATTAGCTACCATTCTGGTGCCCTCCGTGAAGAGGGTGTTGACGAAGACGAAATCGAAGCGGTGATCGCGGTGGACGAGGAGAAACTCGCCGAAAAGGAAGCGGTCATACTGGAATTCGCCCGCCGGTCGACTCTCGAACCGGCAGACATCACCGATGAGGACTTCCAGAAGGTCAAAGACGCCGGCTACAGCGACGCGGAGATCATGGAGGCGCAATACGTGATGGGTCTCTCGACTCTGGAGACCAAATTCTGCGATTCCCTTGCGTTCGTTCCCAGCCGTCCTGAAGTCTTTGCGGTGCAGGCAGCACCAGCTCCTTACCGGACAGTCGGCACCTGATCGTTCCCGACATGCGGCTTTGCCGCCGAGCAGGCGAGTCGTCCCGTAGCGACGGCCGGCGGGATAGGGCCGGCCGAAAATCCGAAGGGATTTTCCGCCGTCATTCGGGCGCAAGGGCCATAGCTTCCATCTCGAACAGTTGATTCGCAGACGAGAGCGCGGTGACGACGAAGAAGGAACTGGCGGGCGGGTTTGTCGGGAAGTACCTGGATCGCGCTTCCATGATGGCCGGTCGGAAGAGGATGTTGGTCGCGAACATCGTGATCTTGACGACGTCGGAGAAATCGAGACCGCACGTCCCGAGCGCCTCTTTCATGTTGTGGTACACCTGCTCGACCTGGGCGCCAATGTCTCCCCGGCCGACGATCTGCCCGTCCACGTCATGCGACACGAGACCGGACGTCCATACGATCGGTCCGGTTCTGACGACGTGGGAGTATCCCTTTGCCGGGTAAATGCCTTTTACCTGTATGTTCGATTTTTCCATGTCGCGGCTCCCCTTGCTGTGCGGCACGGTGCCGCTTTCCGGAATCTCAAGCGGATGGCCGCCCCCGCAGAAATCTTTCCTCTTTGACGGTCGCCGTCAGGCGACGCTCTCGTAGCGGCGAAGGACTGTGGACTCGAGCCATTCGAGGAGTTCATAGTCGAAACCCGTTGGCCAGAGCACGAAGTAGCGCACGCCGATGTCGACGAGTTCGTCGAGGCGCGCCAGGGTTTCGGCCTTCGTGCCGATCATGTAGTCGGCCTCGACGTCCTCGAACGGCATGTTCGAGATCTTGGACAGGCGCTCGCGAGCTTCCTTCTTTTCGGTGTCGTCTTCGGAGCTCAGGAAGACGATGTTGATGTGCGCGAAGGTGATGTCTTTCGGGTCGCGACCGTACTCTTTCGCATACTGCGTCAGGTGCTCCCAGTCTTGCTTCATCAGCTCCCGGTTGGTCACCGCTCGCGAGATCCAGCCGTCGCCGATTCGTGCGATACGACGGAGAACCCGCTCGACCCGCGGCGAATACACCGTGTCGGCGTGGCCCGCCGCGCTGCCGCCGGCGAACCAGACGGGGATCTTCGCCTGCGCCGGTAGCGGCTCGATCGTGATGTCCTTGAATTGCCAGAATGCGCCTTCGTAACTGATGTTGGGTCCGGACAGGAGTTTGTTGACGATTTCGACGGTCTCTTCGGTTCGCGCGCCGCGCTCGCTCTTGGGAACTCCGCTGACCTTGAACTCCTGGTCCCACCATCCGACACCCGCCCCGAAGATCACGCGGCCGTTCGATAGGTAATCCATGGTTCCCAACGTCTTCGCCAGGATGGATGGCGTTCGGATGGGTGTGACGAGTATGGAAGTGCCGATCTTCACACGCTCGGTCACGGCCGCTACCGCGGACAGAACCGTCAGCGGCTCGAGCCACGCCGTCCGATAGATCGGGGGCGCCACGACCAAGTGATCGATGACCCAAAGGCCATCGAAGCCCATCGCCTCGACCCGTTGCGCGAATTCGGTGAGTCGCGGAAGCGTAGGGTCATTGTCTTCATAAGCGCCTCCGTAAAACGTCGGCAGCACGATCCCTAGCTTGACAGGCATGAACTCTCCTCCTGATTTGGGCTTGAAGCGCCGATCTTCGCTCCGAGACACTTCTAAACGGGATTTCGGCGTGGGCACCCTGCTCAATAAGGGGTGTCGCCCTTGATGGTGGTGCGGTGCATGTGGCGCCGGTGGCGGCGGTCGTAGGGCGCGACGCGGTGCATGGTGCAGCGGTTGTCCCACATGAGGATGTCGTAGGGGCGCCACTTGTGTGTGTAGATGTTTTCGGGGCGTGTCGCGTGGGCGACGAGTTTGCGAATAAGGGCGCGGCCTTCCTCCAGATCCATACCGACGATGCGGTCCGTGTGCGACTGGCTGACATAGAGAGATTTGCATCCCGTTTCGGGATGCGTACGGATCACGGGGTGCACGACGTCAGGCGTCTTGGTGAGCTGTGCCTTCGACATCCGAATGCGTCCGTCGACGCTCGTGCGCCGGCCCTCGGCAACGCGATTGACCGCCATCATGCCTCCGAGTCGCCCTTTCGCAGCTTGAGGCAACGTGTCGTAGGCCCGGGTCATGTTCGCGAACAACGTGTCGCCACCCGTGGGCGGTACCTGCAGCGCGTGCAGAATGGACCCTAAGCTCGGCCGTTTCATGTAGGCCAGATCGGAATGCCAATACTTGCCGGCATCGGCGAGGCCGATAAGCTCACCCTTTTCCCGCTTGTTCGACACCCGCAGGATCTCGGGGTGTTCCGGCAGCAGGAATTGGTCAAAGACGTGAGTGGCGAGGCCGCCGAACCGGCGGCTAAAGGCGATATGCTGCTCCGGCGTGATGTGCTGATCCCGGAACAGAATCAGGGAATGTTCCAAGAAAGCGCCGTGGATCGTGCGGAAAGTGGTCTCGTCCATCGGCCGGGCGAGGTCGACGTCGAAAAGCTCGGCACCCAAGGCATCCGAGAGAGGCCGCGATTCGATCTCCATGACTTCACGCAGTGCCACTGTTTTGCTTTATGCCAACAATCGGTCAGAGAGCGTGATGTCGGAGGATAGCATACGCGGGGCGCGCCTTCACGAATCGGGTTGGGACGTGCCGAGCCGCGGCAACACGGTAGAGATGCCGGCGACGAGCAGGAGGAGGGCGGTGACTTCCATCCAACCTAGGGGTTCTCCCAATGCCAGGGCTCCGGTGACGAGACTCACGGCCGGGACCGCGAGGACCGAGAGGGACGCCACCCAGGCCGGCACCATGTCGACGATCTTGAACCAGAGCCAGTAGGCGGCCGATACCCCCAGAAGCGTCGCGTAGGCCGTACCCGTCCAGGCAAGCACCGAGGCACGTTCCATGGTGACGAAGTCCGGAATGGCGAGCACGATCAGCGGGATGCCGCCGAGCAGGAACTGCCAGCCCACGAGGACCAGGGTGGGTGCCTGCCAGGGAATCCTCTTCATCAAAACCGTCCCGACGGCCCACGAGAACGCCGCCACCATCATCGCGGCGATGCCCCGCCAGTCCCCTTCGATCATGTTCAGGTTTCTGAACAGCAGGATTCCGACGGCGCACATTCCGAGGGCCAGGCCGATCCACTTGCCGGGACTCGGGGTTTCGCGCAGCGCGACGGTGCTGATGAGAAACAGCCAGAGCGGGAAGGTATATGCGGCGATCGCGGTGTGTCCCGCCGTGATGTAAGACAGCGCCAAGCCTGTGAAATACAGCCATAGCGTCGCGTTGAAGAGGGCGGCCGGCAAAATCCAGCGGCGCTCGGTAGCGTCGAGGCGCAGCGATTGACCGGCGAGTATGGCGAGAACGAGCACTAGGGCGCCGCCGCCGATGCCGCACAAGCCGCGTACGACGAAAATGGGAATCTCGTCGATCGCGACCTTCGTCAAGGGCCAGCTGTTGCCCCAGATCAATGTCAGTAGCACCAGCAGCAGAAGACCGCGGGCCGGAAGGCGCGTCGGCTCGGGTGCCGAGTCGGGGGTGCCCTGGTGTCGACCCGTCGCGTCCGCCATGTCCTACGTCATGACCGAGGGTAAGCGGGAGCTGCGGTGGTGGAACGTCGACACCGTCGTGAGCGCGCCGGGGACGCGGAGGAGGGCGATGACCTCAATGAGGCCGGGGGGCCCGTCGAGCATCGGCAGCACCCGCAGCGGTGGGCGTCGTATCGAATCGGATGGTGGAGAGGCGGACATCCCCGCTGACCTACCGCTGTCGCTCCGAGAAGTCCACAGGCCGTCTCACCATTTGCCAGCCGATCGTGGGATTGGCCTTGAAGCTCTTCTCCTTTCGCGGGTGGCCTTCTCGGGTCCAGGCTGTTCCTCGGTGGTCTTCTGGGGTATGTGAGTCATCCTGGCGCTGGCGAAGGAGGTTCGGCGATGAGCCGGAGCATCGTTGAAACCGTACAGGGTGACCCGCCACTCGCGGGAAAGCGGGTCCTCGATCTCACGCAGGTCGTCGCGGGTCCGTTCTGTACGACCATGCTGGCCGATCTCGGCGCCGAGGTCGTGAAGCTGGAGCGGCCGGGAATCGGCGACGATACGCGCCGGGTCCAGCGTTACGAGGGCCGCGAGGACCACGAGGACTATTTCAATGCCAGCAACCGCTGCAAGAAGAGCATCGAGCTCGATCTCAAGGACCCGGTACATTTGGCGATCGGCCGGGGGCTGGCCGCGCGGGCGGACGTAGTGGTCGAGAACTTCGCGCCCGGAACCGCCGCGCGCCTCGGCATGGCATGGGAAGACCTGCAGCCTCTGAATTCGCGTATCGTCTATTGCTCGATATCGGGGTTCGGCCAGGACGGCCCCTATCGTGACCGTCTGGCGCTCGACACCATGACGCAGGCCGTGGCCGGTCTGATGAGTGTCACAGGCTTTCCCGACGGCGATCCTGTGATCATGGGGGCCCCGCTCGCCGACGTCATTAGCGGTATGTTCGCCGCCTATGCGGTGCTCGGTGCACTCTATTCCGTCGCCCAAGGCGGCAACGGCCAGCATATCGACGTGAGCATGCAGGACAGCCTGATTGCCGCCATCGGTCCCCGCATGGGAGAGGCTCTCCAGGCCGGCAGATCATCGGGCCGGATGGGAAACGAGAACCCTATCCGCGTGCCGTCCGACACCTTCCGGACACGTGACGGCCGGTTTATCAACATTACGGTGGTCAACGAACGCCATTGGGCGCCGTTCTGCCGTGTCATCGATCGTGAAGAGTGGATCGATGACCCGCGGTTCGCCGACATGCCCTCCCGCATCCGGCACCGCGTCGACCTCAAAGGGCCGCTCGTTGCGCGGTTCGCGGAAGAGACGCTCAAGGAATGGATATCACGCCTGGATGCGGCACGGATCCCGTATGCACCCGTCAACGACTACGCCCAGGCTCTGGCGGATCCTCAGGTCGCGCACCGCGGCCTCGTGCGCGAAGTAGAACATCCCGGGTCGGGCGCCATCAACGTGATCGGCCCGCCATGGATTTCGACGCTCGCCTCCCCGCCCATGACACCGCCCCCGCGCCTCGGACAGCATACGGAGGAGGTCCTGCGGACATGGCTCGGGTGGAGCTCCAACTCGATCGCCGAATTCCTCCGTTCCGGAGAGGCGCCCGCCAGTAGCGTCGCGGCCGGTTCCTGACACCGCCGAAACGGAGTAAGGAGGTCTCTCCCCACGTACGTCGAGAGACGATCGCTATCCGCCAAACGCCGGGATGCCGGTCTGCGCCCGACCCTGTAGCAGGGCGTGGATGTCGTGAGTGCCCTCGTACGTGTTGACGGACTCCAGATTGAGCATGTGGCGAATGACGTGAAACTCGTCCGAGATGCCGTTGCCGCCATGCATATCGCGCGCGGTGCGCGCGATGTCGAGCGCCTTGCCGCATGAATTGCGCTTGATGATCGACACCATTTCGTGGCTCGCGCGTCCCTCGTCCATGAGGCGGCCGACCCGGAGGCAACCCTGAAGGCCGATGGCGGTCTCCGTCTGCATGTCCGCCAGCTTCTTCTGGATGAGCTGGTTCGCCGCCAGCGGACGGCCGAACTGCTTCCGGTCGAGCGTGTACTGCCGCGCCGCGAACCAGCATGACTCGGCCGCGCCGAGTGCGCCCCAGGCGATGCCGTAACGGGCGCGAAACAGACACGACAGCGCGGCCTTCAATCCGACCGCCTCGGGTAATTCGTTTGCCGCCGGCACGAACACGTTGTCCATGACGATCTCACCGGTCGGCGAGGCGCGGAGCGAGAATTTTCCTTCGATCTTCGGAGTCGTCAGACCTTCCATGCTCCGCTCGAGCACGTAGCCGTGCACACGCCCGTCGTCTTCGTTACGCGCCCAGACGATCATGACATCGGCATGCGGGGAATTGCTGATCCACATCTTGGCGCCGTTGAGCACGAAGCCGCCCTCCACGGCCTTCGACCGCGTCTTCATGCTTGCCGGGTCGGAACCGTGGTCGGGTTCGGTGAGGCCGAAGCAGCCGATCCATTCGCCCGAGGCCAGCTTGGGAAGGTACTTCCGACGTTGCTGCTCGTTGCCGAAAGCATGAATCGGATGCATGACCAGGCTCGATTGCACGCTCATTGTGGAACGGTAGGCCGAATCCACGCGTTCGGCCTCCCGTGTCATCAGGCCATAGGCAACGTACGATGCGCCGGCGCAGCCATATCCCTGGATCGTCGGGCCGAGCATGCCGAGTTCGCCCATTTCGCTGATCACCTCGCGGTCGAACCGCTCATGCCGGTTCGCCTCCAGGATTCGGGGCATCAACTTTTCCTGGGCGTAGGCGCGGACCGAGTCCCGAATCAGGCGCTCGTCCTCCGTCAGCTGGTCGTCCAGAAGGAAGGGGTCATCCCACTGAAAGGCCGCTTCCTGCGTCCTGGGCGGCGCGGCGGTTTCCGTTTCGGCTAGTGACGTGCTCATGTACGTTCTCGTTGTCTTTCAATCCGACGGGACCACGGCGGTCGACTCGATCTCCAGCAGGGCGTCTTCGTACACCAGCCGGGATACTTCAACCAGCGTCATCGTGGGATAGTGTTTCCCAATGATCTCTCCGTAGGCGGCGCCGACCTCCCTGAGAGCCGCCAAGTATTTGTCCAGGTCGATGACATACCACGTCATACGTGTAATGTGTTCGGGCTTGGCGCCCGCCTCGGCCAGGACGGCGACGGTGTTCTCGAGAACTCGCCGGAACTGGCTGCCGAAATCCGGCGCGAAGTCACCCTCGGGCGTTGAGCCGACCTGTCCGGCGACGAAGACCTGCCGCCCCTCGGCCGCAATTCCGTTGGAATAGCCGCGGGGACGTGGCCATCCTTCGGGGTTCAGAATCTGCATGCGAAGTCTCCACCGCAATTTTCGCGGGCGACGCCCGGCGATGTCTGGAACGAAGGATTACCGCGCTCTTCCTTCATGTATACCATGTGGGAGGGGTGTTGCGCGGCACTGACATGGATCAAGGCGATGGCGGGGCTCATGGGCAAGGTATCCGTGTCAATCTGGGTCCTCCGCGCTATATGATGAACGGGGCGCCGAGCCACCCGGAGGGGTGATCGCGAGGACGCGGTATGGACTACACGAAACTGTTTGCCGATCGGGTGGCGGACCTCAAGAAGGAAGGTCGTTATCGCATCTTCGCCGAACTCGCGCGGAAGAAAGGAAGTTACCCCCACGCATCATGGTACACGGGTGGCGGGACTCAGGACGTCATCGTCTGGTGCAGCAACGACTATCTCGGAATGGGTCAGCACCCCGAGGTTGTCGGCGCGATGCGCGAGGCCCTGGAAAGGTGCGGCGCCGGCGCCGGCGGCACCCGAAACATCTCAGGCACCAATCACTATCACGTGCTCCTGGAGCGCGAGCTCGCGGACCTTCACGGCAAGGAAGCCGCTCTCATCTTCACGTCGGGCTACAACGCCAACGAGGCGGGCCTCAGCACCATGGGCCGACTCATTCCCGGGACGATCACGTTCTCGGACGAACTCAACCACGCCTCGATGATCGAGGGAATCAAGCACGGCCGCACCAACAAGCGGATCTTCCAGCACAATGATCCGGCTCATCTCGAGGAGTTGTTGAAGGAGTCGCCATCCGATGCACCGAAGCTGATCGCCTTCGAGTCGGTGTACTCCATGGATGGCGACATCGCGCCCATCGCCGAATTCTGCGATCTCGCGGATGAATACGGCGCCATGACCTATCTGGACGAAGTTCACGCCGTCGGCCTCTACGGGACGCGCGGCGCGGGTGTCGCGGAACGCGACGGGCAGATGGACCGGGTTACCGTCATCAACGGGACTCTGGGTAAGGCGTTCGGGGTCGGCGGCGGCTATCTGGCGGGGTCGGATGCCATCATGGACGCCATCCGCAGCTATGCCGCGGCGTTCATCTTTTCGACGGCGCTCTCACCCGTCATCGCCGCGGGTGCGCTGGCGAGCGTCCGGCACCTGAAGGACGCCGAGGCCATTCGGGAACGGCACCAGGAGCGGGCGGCAACGCTGAAACGGAAGTTGCGTGAGACCGAACTGCCGGTGACGGACTCGGTGACGCACATCGTGCCCGTGATGATCGGTGACGCCGAGCGCTGCAAGGAAGTCTCGGACGTGCTTCTCGAGGAGTACGGAATCTACGTTCAGCCGATCAACTACCCCACGGTGCCGCGCGGCACGGAGCGCCTGCGCTTTACGCCGACGCCGCTCCATACCGACGAGATGATCGAGCACCTCGTCGATTCCCTGAACATGGTGTGGGGACGGTTGAACCTCAGGCGCGCTGCGTAGGGTGGATCTTGCTCCGGGCGGGTATGGTCCCCGTGACTCTCCATGTTCATGACGTCTTCTGGCCCGCCGTTTGCGTGGATCTGACGACCGCTTCTCCGGACGCCCCGCGATCCGTTTGCCGGGTAGTTCGGGCCGGCCATGTCCAATTCGGTACCGTTGCGGAAGCAAGTCATCCCTTTGGCGCGGGACATGCTCCGTTTTGCGAACGTGCCCTCATTCGGTAACTTTAGAGCTCCGAAATTTGGCACTGAAGGATCCAGGCTCATGACACAGGCAACCATCCTTGCATCCCAGGCGGAGTCGTTGACATCACTGCTTGGGTTATCCGAACCCCCGCTCGCCATCACGTTTTCATCCGAAGCGCCCGATGGCGTGAAACGCTTTGACGCCGCGATGCCGGAGCCCACGCCGGACGGCCGGACGGGCCGGGTCGCCGCGGGCTGCGTGTTCTGGGTGGAAGCGCGTAGCGGGACGTTCACGACGGTGGCGGAGGATCACGGCAACTGCAGTGTCGGTTCGCTGACCCATGGGTTCAAGACCCTGGAGGAGGCGGCGACCGGTGCGGACGTGGCGGCACTGGTCGAATCGGAGTGGGTGACGCCGGACGTATTTCCGCACATTCCGACGGTCAGCGAGAAGCCCGGGTTCGTGACCTATGGGCCCCTCCGTGAATCGCCGGCCGCACCGGATGTCGTGTTCCTGCGGTTGAACGGCAAGCAGGCCATGATGCTGCACGATGCTTGGCCGGAACTTCGTGTCGAAGGCAAGCCCCAGTGTCACATCGTCCCCATCGCCAAGGAGAGCGGCGACGTCGCGCTGAGCGTAGGGTGCATGCTGAGCCGTGTCCGAACGGGCATGAGCAACAACGAGGTCACATGCGCCATCCCGGCGGCAAAGCTGGGCGAGCTCCTTGAGCGGCTTGAAACTGCGAACGGCGCCGACATGAAGGTGGCGGCCTATGCCGCGGCGGATGCCAAGCGTTTCGCTTAGACCTCGCCGTCTGTTGGTCGCTCTGAAGGTCCTCTGATATGCGCATCGACATCTCGCGCGAAGAGCCCGTCAGGTCCGTGAAGGAGCCGTGATGTCGGACACGATCCCCGTCATCGACATTTCCGCCTTCATGTCGGGCTCGGCGAAGGGGTTGGAGAACGCCGCGCGCAAGGTGCGCGAGGCCCTGACGACGGTCGGCTTTTTCGTTCTCGAGGGACACGGCGTACCGCGGGCGCGGATTGACCGCGCGTTCGCCGCCGCCGCACGGCTGCACGAGTTGCCCATGGCGAAGAAGCTCGCTCTGAGAATGAACCAGCACAACAACGGTTACATGACCTTGGGTCGTTACGCGGTCTGGACGTCCGAGGTGAACGACAACGACCGGCCCGACTTGAACGAGGCCTTCTTCATCCGGCGCGAGCGGCCCGCGGATGATCCTGTCTATGCGTCAGGGCGGCGTTTTCTAGGACCCAACCAATGGCCCGACGAAAACGATATGCCGGGATTCCGCGCCGAGATTCTCGATTACACGAGCGCCCTCGAAACATTGTCGCACCGCTTCCTGCCTGTCGCAGCCAGGTCCCTCGATCTCGAGCCGGACTGGTTCGACGGGTTCTTCGCGGACAGCTACTACATTCTGCGCGTGTCCCACTATCCGCCGGTGGAGGCAGGGGCCAACCAGTACGGAATCGCGCCGCACACCGACGCCAATTTCCTGACCTTCCTGCCGCTCACCGACGTTCCCGGCCTTCAGGTGCGCATGCCCGACGGCGGATGGCAGGACGTGCCCTACGTTCCCGGCGCTTTCGCGGTGAATTCCGGCGACATCGTGAAACGATGGTCGAACGGACGCTTCAAGTCGACGCCGCACCGCGCGCTTCCGCCGGTGGACCGGGACCGCTACGCCCTGCCGTTCTTTTTCGGTCCGAGTTGGGATGCGACCATCGAATGTTTGCCCGGCTGCCGCGGGCCGGACAATCCGCCGCGGTGGCCGGTGACTACCTACGGTGAGTGGATGACGGGCTGGTACGACGCCAACTACGACCACAGGGTCCAGGTTTCCGCCGTCGGATAGCGGTCTCCGTGCCTTGTCCTTCGACGGGTTCAATCACAGGGGGCACGTATGCTGGGGACGTTCGAGTACTTCGTCGATCAGGCGATCAACGGTGTCACCCTTGGCGCGATCTACGGGTTGGTCGCCATCGGTTATACGCTGGTCTACGGCATCATCGGCATGATCAATTTCGCCCATGGCGAGATCTTCATGATCGGCGCCTTCGTCTCGATCATCGCCTTCCTCACATTGGGCTTGCTCGGGCTCACCTGGGTCCCTCTCGCGCTGCTGCTGGTTCTGATTGCGACCATGATGCTGACGGCAGTCTACGGGTGGACTCTCGAGCGGGTCGCTTATCGGCCGCTTCGACGATCGCCGCGCCTGGCGGCGCTGATCACCGCAATCGGTATGTCCATTTTCCTCCAGAACTATGTCCAGCTGCTGCAGGGCGCCCGCAACAAGCCTTTGCAGCAGGTGATCAGCGGCGGGTTCGAGATCATGCGAGAGGGCGATTACGTCGTGACTCTCAGCTATCTGCAGATCTTCATTCTGCTGTTGACGATCGTTCTGATGGTCGTGTTCACGCTCGTCATCGGGCGCACGTCGCTAGGCCGGCAGCAGCGCTCGTGCGAGCAGGACAGGGATATGGCGGCTCTACTCGGTGTCAATGTCGATCGGACGATTTCGCTCACTTTCGTGATGGGGGCGGTGTTGGCCTCGGTCGCCGGCCTGATCTTCCTGCTCAACTACGGCGTCATCGACTTCTACATCGGTTTCCTCGCCGGGATCAAAGCGTTCACGGCCGCGGTCCTGGGCGGCATTGGCTCGGTTCCGGGGGCCATGCTCGGCGGTCTGCTGATCGGCCTGATCGAGGCGCTGTGGTCCGGCTATTTCACGGTCGAATACAAGGACGTCGCCGCATTCTCCATCCTCATTCTCGTGCTGATCTTCCGGCCTACGGGGCTGCTCGGCACGCCCGACATCGAGAAAGTCTGAACCGTTGACGGACATCATCGCCCGGCCCTTGGCGGGCACTCGACCGTTCCGTCTGCAGGGCGCGCTGAAGGAAGCCGGTCTCGCGGCGTTCGTCATGTTCGCCTTGAGCCTCGCCTTGATCGCGGTGCGCGTCGAGGACGTACCCGGCGGATTGGCAATCCGGTGGCGGCCATTCGACGTGATCGCGGCGGTCGTCCTCGTGTTTCTGGGGCGTCTGGGTTTGGCATTCCTGCGCAACAACCGGCCTGCGCCCGTGGCGCTAGCCTCGGGGCTGTTCAGTGCCGTGATGGCGCTGCTGCTGATCGTCTTCGTGAGCGGCGGTGGTGGGGTGAGCTGGGCGCAATCATTGCTCCCGTTCAGCGGTTTCGTGGTCAACGTCCTTGTTCTGATCATCTCTCTTGTTCTTACGCTGCGCGCGGGACTGATGTGGCGCCGCGGCGAACGGGCCGACGCGGGCACGGGCGTCGGGGATACGATGGACCGGCTCGCGGCCTCCGTGCAGGGCGTTGCCGTCTATGTCATCCCCGTCCTCCTGGTGGCGGCGATAATCTTCCCATTCCTGCCTTTCGCCGACCGCCGCATTCTGGATATCGCCATCCTCGTGGTCACGTACGTCATGCTCGGCTGGGGACTGAACATCGTGGTCGGGCTGGCCGGTCTCCTTGATCTGGGATACGTCGCGTTCTATGCGGTCGGTGCCTATGCCTATGCCCTGCTGGCGACGGAAATGGGCATAGGCTTCTGGCTTTGCTTGCCGTTCGCTGGCGCCATGGCGGCACTGGCGGGCGTGCTTCTGGGATTCCCGGTGCTGCGCCTGCGCGGCGATTACCTCGCCATCGTCACGCTCGGCTTTGGCGAAATGATCCGGATCATCCTCCTAAACTGGTACGAAGTCACGAACGGTCCCGACGGCATCTCCGGCATCCCCCGGCCCACGTTCTTCGGCCTGCCGTTCGTGCGATCGCCACCCGAGGGCGTAGAGTCGTTTCACAGCTTCTTCGGACTCACCTACGCGCCCGTCGACCGGATCATCTTTCTCTACTACGTGATCCTGGCGATGGCGCTGATCACAAATCAATTCACGCTGCGAATCCGCAAGCTGCCCGTGGGCCGGGCCTGGGAGGCCTTGCGTGAAGATGAGACGGCCAGCAGGTCGCTCGGGATCAATCCTCGCAACACGAAGCTCACGGCGTTCGGCATCGGAGCGATGTTCGGAGGCTTTGCGGGGTCGTTTTTCGCAACGCGCCAGGGCTTCATCAGTCCGGAAAGCTTCACGTTCATCGAGTCAGCGGTGATTCTGGCGATTGTCGTGCTCGGCGGCATGGGGAGTCAGATCGGCGTGGTGCTCGCCGCGGTCCTGTTGATTGGTTTGCCCGAGATGTTCCGGGAGCTCCAGGAATTTCGGATGCTCGCGTTCGGAGCAGCCATGGTGCTGATCATGATCTGGCGGCCGCGTGGGCTTTTGGCGCATCGGGAGCCCACGATCCGCCTGTTCGAAAAGGGGGCGGGCAAACGATGACGGCGGCGGATATCCTGGAGTCTGCGCGGCCGTTGCTGGACGTCGAGCATCTGACGATGCGTTTCGGCGGCCTCGTGGCCATCGACGATGTCTCCTTCGCCGCGGCGCCGAAGGACATCACGGCGATCATTGGGCCCAATGGGGCGGGCAAGACGACCGTGTTCAACTGCCTGACTGGTTTCTACCGGCCGTCGGTCGGACGGCTGACCCTGCGCCGGAACGGTCAGGAACACCTGCTCGAGCGCATGGAGGGCCACGATATTGCCCAGGCCGGCGTGGCGAGGACGTTTCAGAACATCCGATTGTTTTCACAGATGTCCGCGCTCGAGAACCTCATCGTTGCCCAGCACAACAAACTGATGCGGGCCTCGGGGTACACGGCGTTCGGGTTGATGGGCATGCAGGCCTATTCTGAGGTGGAGGCCCAAGCCGTCGAGCTTGCCCGGTACTGGCTGGAGAGGATCGAGCTGGTAGACCGTGCGGATGACGATGCGGGCAATCTCGCCTACGGACAACAACGCCGGCTCGAGATTGCGAGAGCGATGTGCACGGAACCCGCGCTTCTCTGCCTGGACGAACCCGCGGCAGGACTGAACCCTCGCGAGTCGGTAGAGCTCGAGGAGCTTCTGCTCTTCATTCGGGAACAGCACGGTGTCGGCATCTTGCTGATCGAGCACGACATGAGCGTGGTCATGGAGATCTCCGATCACATCGTCGTCCTCGATTACGGGCAGAAAATTGCCGAAGGGACGCCGCAAGAGATTCGCGACGACCCAGCCGTGATCCGAGCCTATCTCGGCGAGGAGGGCAGTGCCGGTGCCGAGCGAGGCGGGGGCGCGTGATGCTCGAGGTAACCGGGGTCGAGACCTTCTACGGCAATATCCAGGCGTTGCGCGGGGTCGACGTCTCGATCCAGCAGGGAGAGATCGTGACGCTCATCGGGGCCAACGGTGCCGGGAAGTCCACTTTGTTGATGACGATCTGCGGAAATCCCCGTGCGGCATCGGGGCGGATCGCCTTCGAAGAGCGAGATATCACGACCCTGCCCACCTACGAGATCGTGCGGCTGGGAATCGCGCAGTCGCCCGAGGGGCGCCGCATTTTTCCCCGCATGACGGTGTTGGAAAACCTGCAGATCGGCGCGACGATCGCGGAAGAGACTTACTACGAAGAAGACGTTCAGCGAGTCTTCAAGCTCTTTCCCCTTCTTTGCGAGCGCCAGCATCAGCGCGGCGGTACGTTGTCCGGTGGCGAACAGCAGATGCTCGCAATCGGCCGCGCCTTGATGAGCCGGCCCAAGCTTCTGTTGTTGGACGAGCCCTCTCTCGGCCTCGCGCCGCGCTTGGTGGCCCAAATTTTCGAGGTGATCAAGGAGATCAACGAATCGGAAGGTGTGACCATCTTCCTCGTCGAGCAGAACGCCTATCACGCCCTGCGCTTGGCGCATCGGGCCTATGTCATGGCGAACGGCAACATCCTGTTGACGGGAACGGGGCAAGAGTTGCTCGAAAACGACGAGATCCGCGCGGCGTATCTGGAGGGCGGGGCCAGGAAGACGGATGTCGGACAGTCGGGGAACGCGTAATGGAGGGGCTTCTCGGCACCAGCTACGGCGTCTTCTTCATCGTGACCATCGTGGTCATGGGTTTCGCCGCGTACGTGACGGGACAGGCCTGCGCGAACACATGGCGTCCCCTCGGTCACGTGGTCTTCTACTGCTTCCTACTGGGCTTGACGGACAGGTTTCTGGTCTTTGCCCTGTTCGAAGGCGAGCTGTTGTCGGTCAGCGGCTACCTCATCGACACCGCGGTGCTGATCGTCATCGCGCTGTTCGCCTTCCGGCTGAACCGGGCCGCACGCCTGGTGACGCAATACCCGTGGCTTTACGAACGCACGGGGCTCTTGTCCTATCGCAAGCGCGCCTGAGCCGTCCTTTCCGCGTGATCGGGTCGACATACGCGACGGCGGCGGAGATACCGCCCAACCCGCTCCGCGACCCGTTCCAAGGCTGGGCCGATCGCCCGGGTTATGCCGACCCGGTCTTGCAGCATGACCTCGCCATGCTCGGTCAGCAGGCTGTGCAGGTCGTTGAATCTGGGCGGAGCGGCTGTCCACTTGTATACAGGGCGGCTGCGATACAGGGGCACATATGCCCCTTGCCCGCGCGACTCCCCGTGCTACAGTGACGCGAACTGCGGAGCGATCGCAGGGGATGCGAGCGAGCGTCCAGTCCCGGCCGGCGGAGTGCCGGGTCATCGTCGGTTACAATCGAGAGGGGAGGAGGATCCCGATGTTTAGCACTCGTGGCAGTCTCGTAGCGGTGCTGGCCGCTTC
The DNA here is from genome assembly GCA_021296255.1 of Alphaproteobacteria bacterium. Classification (GTDB taxonomy): domain Bacteria; phylum Pseudomonadota; class Alphaproteobacteria; order UBA2966; family UBA2966; genus UBA2966. The sequence continues at coordinate 42,970 of JAGWAU010000024.1, forward strand.
GGGTCTCGCGCTTGGAGTCAGCGCGGCACAGGCACAGATCAAGATCGCGACCGCCGGTCCGATGACCGGGCAGTACGCGTCATTCGGCGAGCAGATGCAGCGGGGCGCGGAGATGGCCGTCGCCGACATCAACGCCGCCGGCGGCGTCCTCGGCAAGAAGCTGGAGCTGAGCATCGGTGACGATGCCTGCGATCCCAAACAGGCGGTTGCGGTCGCCAACAAGATGGTGAGCGACGGCGTCGTGTTCATGGCGGGCCATTTCTGCTCGGGTTCGTCCATCCCCGCCTCGAAGGTTTACGAGGAAGAGGGGATTTTGCAGATCTCTCCGGCGTCCACGAACCCGAAGCTGACGGATGAAGGCGGCGACAACGTGTTCCGTGTCTGCGGTCGTGACGATCAGCAGGGTATCGTCGGAGGAAACATGCTCGCCGATGTCTTCGGCGAGAAGATGATCGCCATCCTTCACGACAAGACGGCGTACGGAAAAGGCCTCGCGGACGAGACTAAGAAGCAGCTCAACAACCGCGGCGTGACAGAGACCATGTACGAGGCCTATACGGCCGGCGAGAAGGACTACACCGCGGTCATCTCGAAGATGAAAGCCGCCGGCATCGACGCCTTCTACGTGGGCGGCTACCACACCGAAGCCGGCCTCATGATCCGGCAAGCGCACGAGCAGGGCTACAAACCGCAGCTTGTGTCGGGCGATGCCCTGGTCACGGACGAGTTCTGGAAGATCACCGGTGCGGCTGGCGAGGGCACGTTGATGACCTTCAGCCCTGATCCCCGGAAGAATCCGGAAGCTGCCGACGTGGTGAAGAAGTTCCAGGCTCAGAACTACGAGCCCGAGGGTTACACGCTCTATACCTACGGTGCCATCCAGGCGTGGGCGCAGGCCGTCGAGAAGGCCGGCTCCACGGACACCAGCGCCGTGATCGAGTCGTTGCGGTCGAACAAGTTCGACACCGTGCTCGGCAACATCGGCTTCGATCAAACGGGCGACGTCACGGCCCCGGGTTACGTTTGGTACGAATGGAGCAACGGAACGTACGACTACACCAAGAAGATGATGTAGTCGCGACCGGCACCTGAAATCGGTTTGGGCCGGCGGTGCCACCGCCGGCCCTTTCGGTTGGCGGGGCCGCGGGCGGCCAACCCGGAACGTGCGGTCAACGCTCTCCGGTGAAGTTGGGCTCGCGCTTCTCGAACATGGCGTCCACGGCCTCCCGGTGGTTGGCCGTGTGATGGGCGATCGCCTGCATTCCGCAGGAGAGTTCCAATAGCGTTTCGAGGTCGACGCGCTGTCCTTCCCGGATGAGCCGCTTTGTCATTCTCAAGGCTTCGGGGGGATTCACGGCAACACGACCGGCGAGGGCTCGTGCTTCGTCCATCAGGCTTTCCGGTGGAACCACCCGCGACACGAGGCCCCATTCGAGCGCCGTTTCCGCATCGAGCCGGTCACCCGTGAAGGACATCTCGGCTGCCCGCGCCATGCCGATGGCACGCGGCAGAAACCACGCGCCGCCATCGCCTGGGATGATGCCGAGCTTGACGAACACTTCCGCGAAGGAGGCCCGTGTCGACGCGATCCGCATGTCGCACATCATGGCGATGTCGAAACCCGCGCCGATGGCGGCGCCATTGACGGCCGCGATGATGGGAACTTCCAGACGATACATCGCAAGCGGCATGCGCTGTATGCCTTCACGATAGGCCGATCGGATCTGGGCCGCCGAACCACCGAACAGGCTGGTCCGGTCCCGCATGTCCTTGATGTTACCGCCGGACGAAAAGCCCTTGCCGGCACCCGTCAGAATGGCGCACCGGACGGACAGGTCGTGGTTGATCCGGTCACAGTGAGCAACAAGCGATTCGCAGATGTCCTCGGTAATGGCGTTTCGGGTATCGGGTCGGTTGAGCGTCAACGTGACGACGGATCCGTCCTGCTCGCAAACGACTGCATCGGTCATGGCGGCTTCCTGCCTTTTCTCGTGGTTCATTGGGGATTGAGGAGCATCCAGCGCAGGGTTCGCCGGATGATCTCCCGAAAGCATCCGGCCGGCGTCGTCGGCCGGCCGGTTTTTTGTACGGACGGTAGATGCGACGTCAAGCGTCTCTGGCGCGACCGCCGCCCTTTCCCTTGCGTCCCAGCCCAATCTTCTTGGCGAATTGCGACCGCTGCTTCGCGTAGTTCGGCGCCACCATTGGATAGTCCGATGGAAGCCCCCATTTGGCGCGGTATTGGTCGGGTGTCATGTTGTACGCAGAACGCAAATGGCGTTTCAGCATTTTGAGGCGCTTTCCGTCCTCGAGACACACGATGTAATCGGGCGTGATGGACCGTCGAACTGGCACCGCGGGCTTGGAATTGTCGCGATCTTCTACCGGGACGCGGCCGACGGACGACAACGTAGCGTGGACCGTCTTGATGACATCCGGCAGCTGCTCCGCAGAGAGGTTATTGTGGCTTACGTACGCCGCGGCAATGTCTGACGCCATGTGAAGGAGTTCGGCGTCAGAAACGCCCGAATGTTTGTCTTCCGCCATTATTTAGTCCCCCGACGATCATTAATTCTTAGGTTTTCTTAACCAATTCTCAAGGATGTCCTGCAACGTCACGGTAATGTTAGTGAGGCGCCGTCATCATTACAAGGTCTCTTCCACCACCCCATATCCGTATGCTTCCCGTTTGAGACATTGAGGGTTGGTTTACCGGAGGTGGCGTTCTCCGGTATGCTCGACGTTAGATCAGGGCAATTTGGTAGCAGTAGGCACACCCCGACGCGGCAAGCCAAGAGACTGTCCGGCATCCTCATGGAGCCCCAATCAAAGGGAGTACAATCCAATGTCTAAAATCCTTTCGACGCGCTTGAGCCGGCGCCGGCTGCTCAGTGCCGCGACAACGGCAACGAGCGCCCTGGCGGCGGCGAACCTGTTCCCGCGCCGTGTATTCGGCGCGGATCATTCCGTGATCAAGATCGGTTTCCTCGCTCCCCTGACCGGCGATGTGGCCGCCTGGGGCAAGCCCGGGCTTGACGGCTGCCGCATCTGGGGTGAGTGGATCAACGCGGCAGGCGGGATCAATATCGGCGGCCAGGCTCACAAGGTCGAATTCGTCGCCTATGACAACGAGTACGATCCTGCCAAGGCGCGCGCTGGCGCGACCAAGCTGATCCGAGAGGACGGCGTCAAGTTCATCATGATGCTCGGCGGGGACACGTGGCCAGGCGTCCAGCCGGTGGCGGACAATACGGGCATGCTGTTCTCGACGCTGCTGCCCTCGGATCTCTCTCCCGACACGGCGACGTTGGTCGCTCCGGCGGAGGTGCATCCGATTTACAACGTCACGGGCGTGGACTGGCTGGCGCGGAACCGTCCGGAGTTGAAGTCCTACGTGATCTGCGCGCAGGACGACGCCCTGGGCATCCCCTCCGTGGCGACCTACCTCGCCGCCTTCGAAGCGGCGGGAATCGAACGCCTCGGCGATCCGCTGCTGTTCGATCCGGCGACTACCGACTTCGCGCCGGTGGTGACGAGGATGTTGGCCTCGAAGCCAGACATCGTGTGTCTGGACACGGCTTACACCGACTATGTGCACCCAATATGCGAGCAGCTCTACCTGCAACGCTTCGAGGGCCAGATCATCTCCTGCACCGCGGATTTCTACGACAAGATCATCGAGCGTACGTCGCGAGAGTTCGTCGAGGGTTTGGTGTTTCAATTCCCCGACTTCGATGATCCGGCGCTCGAGACCCAGGGCGTCAACTTCCGCAATCCGAACCGGTTTTTCGAGGAGTACGCCAAGCGCTATCCGGGGGAATGGGGCGCCGTTTCCTGGGAGTACGCCTCGATCATGGACCTGTGGATGGCCGCCGCCGAAAAGGCCGGCTCCGCCGAGCCCGACGCCGTGCTCGCCGCGATGAAGGAAGGCGGAAAGGGCCTGCACGCGTTCGGAGAGGCCGACTGGTGGGGCACCGAGCTCTTCGGCATTGACAACGCTCTGGTCGGCAACTGGCCCGTGGTCGTCATCGAGAACGGCAAGGCCGTGATCAAGGAGTTCGGCAATATCCCCGAGTGGTGGGTCAAGCATGGTGACCTGCTCGTCCAGCACATGGAAGCCTACGGGCAGATGCACTATCAGCGCGGCTGATCTCGCGTATCCCGTGTCCTCCGGGACAAGACCGCCCCGGCGCCTAACGGCGTCGGGCATACCGCTGAGTTCCACCCAGCCGTCGGGAGCCTCAATCACGGCATGACGGGTCGGCCATGACCGAGTTGCTGCTCCAGACCGTGGTGAACGCGACTTACGCCGCCAGCTATCTGGCGCTCGTTGCGGTCGGGCTCGTGCTGATCTTCGGCGTCATGGGCATTATCAACTTCGCTCACGGCGAGTTCTACATGCTCGGCGCCTATTGCGTGGTCGCCGTCTACGCGGATCTGGCGCTACCGTTCCTGCTCTCGGTGGCCGTGGGGCTGGTATTCGTAAGCCTCGTCGGGATGGCTGCGGAACGGGCGCTATTCCGCCCGATGCGCGAGAATCCCCTGGGCGGGTTGGTTGTATCGATAGGGCTGCTGCTCATCCTGCAATCGCTCGCGACCCTCGGGTTCGGCGTGCGCATGGAACACATCCCGCCCCCGTCGCAGACCGTGGTCCAACTCGCCGAGGGAGTCGGCATTCCCCTGCAGCGGCTGGTCGTGATTCTGGCCGCCGTGGCGCTCCTCGGCGCGCTCTGGCTGTTCCTGCGCCGCACCCGGTGGGGCTGGGCGCTTCGGGCGAGCGCTCAGGACCCCGAGGCGGCGGCTCTTCAGGGCATTTCGATGGCTGTCGCCTCCCGCATCGCGTTCGCGATCGGCGCCGCCCTCGCGGGAGTTGCGGGCGCCCTCACGGCGCCGCTGGTGCGCACCTACCCGTACATGGGCCACTCGGTCATCGTCGCCGCTTTCATCGTCATCATCGTGGGCGGCATCGGAAGCCTCGAGGGGGCAGTGCTCGCGGCGATCGCCTACGCGTTTGCTCATACCTTCGTGACCACCTTCGTGGACGGCGTGATCGCCGACATCGTCGGGCTACTCCTGATGCTCGCAGTATTGATCGTCAAGCCAACGGGCTTGTTCGGAAGCCGTGACCGTGCCTGAAACACGTGCGCTGCGCATTTCCGGCGCGCTTGCGCTCGCCGCCGCCCTGGTGGCGCTGCCGCACGTGCTGAGCTTCTCCCAGCAGGAGATCCTGGTCTTTCTCGTCATCAACGTCCTGCTGGTCATGAGCTATCGGTTCCTGGCGCTGACCGGAGAGTGGTCGCTGGGGCACGTGGTCATGATGGGCGTGGGCGCATATGCGAGCGCCATCGTGAGCAAACGACTCGGCTTCCCGGTTCCGCTGGCGATGTTTACGGGTGCCGCGGTGGCGGCGGTCGTTGCTTGGTTGTTGAGCTTCCCCCTGTTCCGCATGAAGGGGTTCTATTTCCTGATCGGCTCTTTCGCCGCCGGAGAAGTCATTCGCCTGCTGTGGAAACGGTTCCGCGATCCCTTCGGAGGTCCTAAGGGCCTGAAGCGGATCGACGAGTTGCCGGACATCGAACTCGGCGCGCTGCAAATCGATTTCTTCGATCCCGTCGCCTACTACTACTTTTGTCTGATCGTCGTAGTGGTCTCCCTCTGGTTCCTCTTTCGCGTCGAACGCTCGCGCGTCGGCCTGACCTTCCATGCTATCCACTGGCGCGACAACTTGGCGGCGTCGGTCGGTGTCGACACGCGCGGCTACCGGACGCTCGCCCTCGTCATCGCCTCGTTTTTCGCCGGGCTGTCGGGAACGCTATTTGCGCATTACGTGGGCGCTATCAATCCGAACCGCTTCAGCGTCGAAGAAATGGTGTACGTCCTAACCTGGGCGATCGTCGGCGGCACCGCTACGTTCTACGGGCCGATTCTGGGAGTGGTTCTCCTTACGGCGCTGAACGAGGTGGTGTTTCGCGAGCTCGGATTGGAGCAGGCGCGTCCCCTGATTTATGGCGTCGTCCTCATCGCCTTCGTGGTGTTCCTGCCACGCGGAATCGAAAGCGTCGTGCCGCGACTTCTGCGGGTGGGGGGCGGACTTTCGCTGTCCGGCGGGCGGCGTGGAACCTGACATGGAGGTGCTTCGCGTAGAGGGACTGGTCAAGCGCTTTGCTGGCATCGTCGCGGTCGACGGCCTCGACCTCGCGGTACGCGAGGGAGAGATCCGCGGTCTTATCGGACCGAACGGCGCGGGCAAGACGACGACCTTCAACGTAATCAGCGGCCTGTTCGCGCCGAGTGCCGGCCGCGTCGTCTATCGCGGCGAGGATGTTTCCGGACTGCCGATGCACCGGATCGCGGGCAAGGGCTTGGTGCGTACCTTCCAGCATTCGACATTGTGTCTGGAGATGCGAGTTTTCGAGAACGTGCTGATCGGGCGTCATCTCCACAACCGTTCCGATCCCGTATCCTTGCTGTTCCGTCGGGGGCGCTGGCGGGAGGCGGAGGACCGCGAGCATGTCGACGAAGTCCTGCGTTTCTTCGAGCTGGAGACCCATCGCGACGCGCTCGCGTCAGAGCTCCCCTACGGCGCGCAGCGGGCGCTCGGCATGGCGATCGCGCTTGCGGCTAGACCGGACACCATCCTGCTCGACGAACCGTTCACCGGCATGAACCCGGAGGAAACACGCCGCATGATGAGGCTGGTCGAAGCGCTACGAGAGCGCGGCATCACCATTCTTCTCGTCGAGCACGACATGCAGGCGATCATGGGGCTTTGCGATCGCATTACGGTGATGAACTTCGGCCGCTTTCTCGCAGAGGGAACCCCGGCGGAGATCCGTGCTGACGCCAGGGTCGTCGAAGCCTATCTCGGAAGCTCCCGCCGTGCTTCTTGAGCTCCGGGAGGCGAGCGTCGCCTACAACATGGTGCGGGCGTTGCATCGGGTCAGCATGACCGTGCCGCCCGGCGGGATCGTCACCATCATCGGTGCCAACGGGGCCGGAAAGACCACCGCTCTGCGCGCCATATCGGGCTTGGCTAGGCTCGCGGAGGGTGAAATCGTGTTCGCCGGTGATCGCATCGACGGACTGGCTCCCGACCGGATTGCGGCACGCGGCGTCGGGCACGTGCCGGAGGGACGCCGCGTGTTTGCCGACCTCACGGTCGAGGAGAACCTACGTACTGGCGCGTTCCTTCGCCGCGATGTTGATCAGGTTCGCCGCGACCTTGAGGACGTCTATGGCCGCTTTCCTCGCCTGGCCGAACGCCGGAGGCAATACGCCCGCACTCTGTCCGGCGGAGAGCAGCAGATGCTCGCCATCGGCCGGGCCCTCATGCTACGGCCGCGACTGTTGCTTCTGGACGAACCCTCCATGGGACTGGCGCCGGTCGTGGTGGAAGAAATCGCCCGCATCGTCCGCGAGATCAGCGGGACGGGCGTTCCCATCGTGCTCGTAGAGCAGAACGCGGAAATGGCGCTCGAGCTGGCGGACTATGCTTACGTCCTGGAAACGGGCTCGGTAACCCTGCAGGGAAACGCGGAAGAACTGCATGGGAACGAGCATATCCGTCGCGCCTATCTTGGCGGCTGATCGTCCCGGAGGCCCGCGGCCGGCCGGCTGGCGCCGCTCCGACCTATGGTGGGAGCGCGTGCAGGTACGCGCCAAGACGTTTCAGCTCGAGGGGAACGTTCGGGCGGCGGCACGCTGCTGGACGTTCGGTCACCTGCTCGGAGTGCTCTTTTTTCCGACGAACGATCCGCGCTCCGCCTGCGGCCTTGCCAACGCCGCCGCCGCCGCACGCCTCCACGGCCGGGTTCGGGCCGCGGAACTTCGGCTGCGCAGGGCGAGAGTGCTCTGGTCCGGGGTGCCGGATTGGCTCGAAACGATGCGCCTTGCGCCCCGAGCACGCAGCTCGCTCTACCATCTGCGGATGACCGTTCGCCACGGCGACGCGTTCGATCGTGCGCTTAAGGCGCGCCTAATGGAGCAGGTCCGGGAAGCCGAAGAGCGGCTGATCGAGGGCAGGCTCGAACCGCCGGGAGACACGAGCCGATGGGTCGTCGAGCGCCCGCCGGTCTATGACGATACGCGCCGGCTTGCGGCGGCCTGCTTTCTGCTCGCCTTCGCGGGTCCTAGGCGGGGGCGCGACGATCGATGAAGCCTACCGTCGCGAGGCCGTGCCCTTGCTGCCGGGGCAGCCCGGGTCCGGCGGTCGCGGAGCCCGGTTCTCGCGCTGAAGGGGGACGAGGAGGCGGCCGGACCGGTGTTCACCCTCGAACGCGCCGTTTTTCCGGGTCGTAGTGCGGGAAGGGCGCGACCGTCGCGGGAAGCCGCTTCTGTTCCCCGTCGAGCTTGCCGATCTCGACGTGCTTTCCAGGCTCGGCATGGAGAACGTCTAGCCGAGCGAGGGCGATGACCCGGCCGAGCGTCGGGGAGCGGGTCGCCGACGTCACGGTCCCGACCCGGCTCCGCCCGACGTAGAGGCCGTCTCCACCAGCCGGTACCTCGCCACCCTCGATGTCGAGACCCACCAGCCTGCGGTTCGGGTTGGCCGAGCGGCGTTCGAGCGCCTCGCGACCGATGAAATCTTCGTTCTTGGTGCGCAGCGGCACCGTGAAGCCGATTCCCGCCTCGAAGGGATCGATCTCGTCATCGAACTCACAACCGGCGAAGACGAGTCCGGCCTCGATGCGCAACATGTCCAGTGCCTCCAGTCCGAACGGGGAGAGGCGAAATTCCTCCCCCGCCGTCCAGATTGCGTCGAACACCGCGTTCGCGTCTTTCGGGTGACAGAATATCTCGTAGCCCAGCTCGCCGGTGTACCCGGTTCGCGAAATGAGCATAGCCGGGCCGTCGAAGCCACCGATGCGGCCCACGGTAAAACGAAACCACGGGAGTTCCTCGACGGTGGGACGGGCAGGGGGGGTCCAAACGAACTTGGCCAGAATCTCCCGGCTTCGCGGGCCCTGGAGCGCTAGGTTGTGCAGATGATCCGTGGAAGGCTTGACCCAGGCGTTCAAACCGCGCCGCTCAGCTTGGTCGCGGAGCCACAGTCCTGACCGGTCGCTTCCGCCCACCCACCGGAAATTGTCGTTGCCTAGCCGGTAAACGGTGCCGTCATCGATCATGCCGCCATGTTCGTGACACATGGCGGTATAGATGACCTGCCCGACGGCGAGCCTCCGCACGTCGCGCGTCACGCAGTGCTGCACGAGTGTCTCGGCGTCGGGCCCGAGGACTTCATACTTCCGCAAGGGAGAGAGGTCCGTGAGAGCGGCCCTTTCGCGACAGGCCCAGTACTCGTCGATGGCGCCGTGACCGGTATAGTTCAGGGCCAGCCAGTAGCCGTTGTACTCCGCGAAGTTCCGGGTGCGCTCAGCCAAGCGCTCGTGGAATGCCGTCTCCTCAGTCATGGCGGGCTCCGCGTCGGGGGTTGCTCGATAGGCGATCGCGTGCCGGAAAGTCCGCCCGGCGTCGTAGACGCGGACCTGAATGTCGGTCGGCTCCCAGCCGTTCGCCGGGTCGATGTCGCAGGGGCAGGCCGTCGAGAAGCAGACGAGGTCGGTGAGCGCCCGAAGCAGCACGTAGTCGCCCGGCCGCGACCACGGATCGTCCATGCCGATGCCGTTCGCCGAATCGAGCATGGTGTTGTAGAAGAAATTGATGGCCGGCCAGCCAGCCCGGGCCGCGATCCCATAGCGTTCCGCTTCCGCGTTCAGGTTGTCCGAGCAATTCACGTGACCGGGATAGCCGAGGTCTTCGTAATAGCGCGCCGTGCAGGCGAGATTGAAGGCATCGTGGCGCTTCACCGTATCCTGGACGATCTCCACCATCGGCGTTTGGGCCATCGAGAAATACTTCGCGTAGAGGCCGGGTTCCGGGTAGGCAGTGCCGGTCATGGACCTGGTGGTCGTGGGATCGATGTCACGGACCTCGCCGCGTTCCAGCGCGCGCATCTCCCAGGCCTGGAAGTCGGAACATTCGCGTCCCTGTACGTCGACGATCTGGATAAACTGCCCGGCTTCGACCTCGTAGGCGCGTGCGGTACCCGGATCGAGGTTGAAATCCTGGATCGGATCGGCGAGCGGCGGTGGCGGGTGGCGGCGGTCCGTGTTTCGAGCCGTGGCGCGGCGCACGTAAAGCACGATTTCGCTCGGCGGGTTCCGCCCATCGGGGCCCATGGGCGAGGCCGGAACGCCGACGACCAGGGTTCCCGCTTCTGCGGCCGGGAGATGGACGGTGTCTCCCGCTCGCGACTCCGAGCCGAACAGGCGACCGCATTCCGTGTGTGCGATGTCGCACGCCATGGCTTCGAGCGCTCTGCGGACATGCAACGCAGAGGCCTCATCGCCGCTCAGGATGCCGGCTATCCCGCTCGGTACGCTGCCTCCAGGGTCGAGGCCGAGGGCGCCGAGGGCGGAACGTCCCTCACGATCAAAGTATGCCACCTCGCAAAGCTGCAGCCCGTAGCGGTCTTCGACAACGATTTCGTCGCCGGCCTCGATGGCCAGCGTGCGGGTGCCGCCGCCGGGGATCGGGTAGCGCTCGGTATCCGGTGCCAGCACAGGCAGACCGGGAAGAAGCGCCTGGCCACGCCGTCCCGGCAAGATTTGCGGGACCGGCATCAGCGGACGCTCCGCTTGCCGCGCCCGGTCTCTACCCGTCCACGTTGTTCACAAAGGACTCGAGGGAATCGTCCATGGCCGACAGCCAGGGAACGCTGGGTAGTGGCGCCGTGGTACCCGTGCAGGGGGAACGGAACGCCTTGTCCCTGTAGGCCGTGATGTCGTCAATCTTATGATGCTCCCACTCCTTGAACGCCGCCACCGTGAGATCGACGTCGAACTTCGGGTAGTCGACGACAGCGAGGAGGTCCCGCATGTAATCGGCCTGGAAATCGATTTCTTGATAGGGATCCTCCAGCGCCTCCTCCCGCGCGACCCAGCTGGCGATGTCCTCGGCCATGGCGGCGGCGGAGGGCAGTGCCGTCCGCCCCATGACCACGTCCCGGGCGTACCACGCCTGCGCGTCGAACATGGTGAATGTGTAGTACTGGTCCTGCATTCCCAGATAGATGAGCCGCGGATTTTTCTCGAACACCACCCCCTTGTAGAGAGCCGGTGGATAGAGCCGATTGCCGGTGTGCAGCCTGAGCGCGTCCTCGAGGAAGGGGAAGTGGTGCAAGTAGCCCGTGCAGAGGATGAGCGCGTTGAACTCCTTGCTGGTGCCGTCCTTGAAGTGAGCCACGCGCCCGTCGAAGCGCTGTACGAGCGGCCGTTCGTCCATGGTCTCGGGCCATTTGAACCCCATGGCTCCGGTCCGGTATGTCATGGTCACCGACTTGGCGCCGTATTTGTGGCATTGCAGGGCGATGTCCTCCGCCGAGTAGCTGGCGCCGACGACCAGTACGTCCTGGCCCGTGAACTGCGCCGCGTCCCGGAAGTCGTGCGCGTGGAGCGCGCGTCCGGTGAAGGTCTCGATACCGTCGAAATGGGGCACGTTGGGGACCGAGAAATGCCCGGTGGCGACGATAACGTTGTCAAACAGTTCGGAACGGTTGCCGCCCGATTGGAGCTCGTCGGTGATGAGAACGAATTTTTCCCTTTCAGCGTCCCAGCACACGTATCGCACTTCTGTACCGAAGCGAACGCAATCCCGCATGCCGCTTTTATCGGCACGCCCCCGGATATAGTCCGCCAAGACGCCGCGTGGTGGAAACGAGGGGATCGGCTTGCCGAAATGCTCTTCGAAGGGGTAATCGGCGAACTCCAGGCATTCCTTTGGGCCGTTGGACCAAAGGTAACGGTACATGCTGCTGTGCACGGGTTCGCCATGAGCGCCGGTACCTGTGCGCCAAGTGTAGTTCCAAAGTCCGCCCCAATCCGACTGCTTCTCGTAGCACACTACTTCCGGGATGTCCGACCCCGCAGCCTTGGCCGCGGCGAAGGCGCAGAGCTGACCGAGGCCGCAGGGACCCGCGCCAATGATGGCCACTCGCTTCATGTTTTCCTCCCATCTCGATGGCCGGTCCGCGCGGTGCGCCGGGACCGATCCTGCATCCGGTACGTGGTACCACCTAGACGATATTGTTCCGTTCGGTACAACGCAAGCCACGCGACAGCACGCACGATAGCCCGAGACCGGTCATCACCGATGCCTCACCGAAACTTTGTGCAGTGTTGGCGCCGGCACGCGACATGTGGTACTAGACCGGGCTGCTCATGAACCGACCGCCATGCCCTCCGAAGCCATCGTCATTGCCTCCGATCATGCCGGGTATGAGCTCAAGGAAGTCCTCAAGCAGGAGCTGACGGCCATGGGCTACCAGGTGTTGGATTTGGGGACCGGCAGCACGGAATCCGTGGATTACCCTGATTTTGGACGCGCCGCCGCGGAAGCCATCGCCGACGGCCGGAGCTCACGTGGGATCATCGTCTGCGGAACCGGAATCGGTATTGCCATCGCGGCCAATCGACATCCCGGGATCAGAGCAGCCTTGTGCCACGACGTGGAGACCGCGCGGCTGGGGCGGGAGCACAACGATGCCAATCTGTTGGCGCTGGGAGGACGGACGACGGACCCTGAAACGGCAAAAGCCTGCCTGAAGACGTTCCTCGAGACGCCGTACGATGGCGGCCGGCATGAACCGCGGGTCGCGAAGCTCGCGTGATCGAGGCGACGGCGGGAGATCACCGAATTATGAACCGATCTTCGTGGGGGCATTCGAAACCTGGAATGACTGTCGCGGGGCCAATGCGGTTGAAACACGGTTGGGCTTGGACATCGGCGTCCTTGAATGATGCCGGGTCGGAGATATCTGGATCTGTCATGATCGTGCAAAGCTCAGTGTTGGGAGTGGGGTGAACCATGCGCTGTCCGTTTTGTGGAGCAGAAGATACCCAGGTGAAGGACTCCCGTCCCACCGAGGACAAGAATGCGATTCGCCGGCGCCGCTTCTGCCCCGATTGTGGATCCCGTTTTACGACCTTCGAACGGGTGCAGCTTCGGGAACTCACGGTGGTCAAGAAGAACAATCAGAGGGTGCCGTTCGATCGCGACAAGCTCGTGCGTTCCGTGCTCGTGGCTACGCGCAAGCGCCCTGTGGAGCCCGAGCGGATCGATCGAATGATCAGTGGCATCGTCCGGCAGCTGGAGAGCCTCGGGGAAACGGAAGTTTCGTCCGACGTCATTGGCAAGATCGTCATGGACGCGCTGTCCAACCTGGACCAAGTCGCATATGTACGCTTCGCGTCCGTCTATAGGAACTTCCGCGAGGCTCGCGACTTCGAAGAATTCATCGGCGAACTGAGTGGCGCAAAAGACGACTGATTCCGCCGACGCCTCCTTCATGACAGCCGCGCTCGGCGTGGCCCGGCGAGGGCTCGGCCGAGTTTGGCCCAACCCCGCGGTAGGGTGCGTCATCGTTCGCGACAGCCGTGCGGTTGGACGCGGTTGGACGCGTGAGGGCGGGAGGCCGCATGCGGAAACTGAGGCGCTGCGCCGGGCGGGCGATCTAGCGGCGGGGTCTACCGCATATGTCACGCTCGAACCCTGCGCACACCACGGCGAGACGCCGCCTTGCTGCAAAGCGCTGGTGGAGGCAGGCGTGGAACGCGCGGTGGTTGCATGTATCGACCCTGATCCGCGCGTCGACGGTGCCGGCGTCAAGGCGTTACGCGCCGCCGGTGTGGATGTCGACGTCGGGGTATGCGCCGACGCGGCGCGGGAATTAAACGCCGGCTTTCTTCTGCGGGTGACGGAGGGACGGCCGCTGGTAACGTTGAAGCTGGCCAGCAGTCTCGACGGCAGGATCGCGACGCGGACCGGTCACAGCCGTTGGATCACGGGCGAAGCCGCGCGGGCCCAGGCCCACGCCCTTCGGGCCCTGCATGACGCGATCCTCGTTGGGGGGGGGACGGTGATTACCGACAATCCGCGGCTGACTTGTAGATTGCCGGGACTCGAGGAGCGTTCGCCGGTACGGATTGTCGTCGACGGTCATCTGTCCTTTCCGCTCACGGCGCATGTCGTGGCCTCCGCCTTGACCACTCCGACGTGGGTCATCACACTGCCCAGCGCCGACGCCGGTCGGCGCAAGGCCTTGGCGGACAGCGGGGTTGAAATCATCGAAGTGGCGGCGGATTCGGCGGGAAGACCGAATCTACAACAAGCCATGAAAAGCCTGAGTTCGTTGGGTTTGACTCGAATTCTCGTGGAAGGCGGCAGCCGGATTGCCGGTGCCTTGATTCGCGATGGCTTGGTTGATCGCGTGGTTTGGTTTCGGGCGCCCACTCTGCTGGGCGGTGATGGAACGCCCGCTGTCGCGGGATTTGGTGTGGAAACCGTGGCCGAGGCTCCGATGCTTCGGCAGGTGGAGTCGGCCAGAATAGGTAGCGACGTCATGGAATCCTACATCGTGGAACGTCCATTCGACACCGATAGCCGAGATACCGACGAGGGCTGAGCCCGTGTTTACTGGCATCATCACGGATATGGGGCGGGTACGTGCAGTGGAATCGAACGGGGACACCCGGTTCACGATCGATACGGCGTACGGCCTTTCGGAGATCGACATCGGTGCCTCCATCGCATGTGCGGGTGTGTGTCTGACGGTCGTCGACAAATCTCCAGGCGTCGACTCGGCAAGTAGCTTTTCGGTTACGGCCTCGGCCGAAACATTGTCGAAAACAACGCTTGGAAACTGGACGGAGGGAACGTACGTCAATCTCGAGAAAAGCCTCAGGGTGGGGGATGAGCTGGGCGGCCACATCGTTACGGGCCACGTCGACGGTACTGTCACAATCGTTTCAACGGTTCAGGAAGGAGATTCCGTTCGGTTCGTGTTCCGGATCGAAGACGCGTTGAGGCGTTTCGTCGCTCCGAAAGGCTCGATCACCCTCGATGGTGTGTCTCTGACCGTGAATGAAGTGGAAGGCGATACGTTTGGCGTGAACATTATTCCCCATACGCGCGCCGAGACAACGTTTGGCGAGGCTGCACGAGGTGACAGAGCCAACCTGGAAATCGACGTGCTGGCCAGGTATGTCGCGCGCCTGGCGGAGGATGGATGACCGTATCGGATCTCGACTATCTGACGGACGCCGAAGGGATCGTCGAGGAATTCCGGCGTGGCCGCATGGTTATCCTCATCGACGACGAGGGGCGGGAGAACGAGGGCGATCTCGTGATACCTGCCGAGCTTGCCGATGCCGATGCCGTCAACTTCATGGCAAAGTACGGGCGAGGATTGGTCTGCCTCGCGTTGACGGCGGAACGGGTCCGCGAACTCGACCTACCGTTGATGGCGCGGACGAACGAGTCACGCCACCAGACGGCCTTTACCGTCTCGATCGAGGCCCGAGAGGGCGTTACGACGGGAATCTCGGCGGCGGACCGCGCGCGCACGATTGCGGTTGCCATCGATCCCGCGTCCGGCAAATCCGACATCGGCAGTCCCGGACATGTATTCCCTCTCATCGCGCGGGACGGTGGCGTTCTGGTGAGGGCGGGCCATACCGAGGCTGCAGTCGATCTCGCGAGAATGGCGGGATACGCGCCGGCCGGCGTGATCTGCGAGATCATGAACGATGACGGCACTATGGCCCGGCTGCCCGACCTCGTGAAGTTCGCCCAATTTCACAATCTCAAGATCGCCACTATCGCGGACTTGATCGCCTATCGGCGTCGCAACGAAACGATCGTCAAGCGCACCCACGAAATCGATTTCGAGAGTCGGTATGGGGGGAGGTTCCGTCTCGTCGTGTACGTCAATCAGGTCGAATACGCGGAGCATATCGCGCTGGTAAAGGGCGATATCGGTGACGGCGACCCGGTGCTCGTGCGCATGCATTCGCTCAACGTCCTCGAAGATCTTCTCGGGGACGAACCTGACCGCGGATCGCAGCTTCACGCGGCGATGGCTGAAGTCGGCCGCCGGGAGCGGGGAGTGGTGGTCCTGATTCGCGAACCGCGGCCAACCGCCCTGTCCGACCTCGTGGAACGGCGATTGGGCGTCCGGGAGGCCCAGTCGGTAAGACTGCGCGACTACGGGACGGGCGCTCAGATCCTCCTCGACTTGGGTGTGAAG
Organism: Alphaproteobacteria bacterium; assembly: GCA_021296255.1. GTDB lineage: Bacteria > Pseudomonadota > Alphaproteobacteria > UBA2966 > UBA2966 > UBA2966. The sequence continues at coordinate 59,054 of JAGWAU010000024.1, forward strand.
GACATGATCCTCCTCTCCAATACGGCCCGGCGGACGATCGTGGGATTGGACGGTTATGGCCTGTCGGTGATCGACGTTCGGCCGATACCGCCGATGGAAGGCTGACCGATGGCTGATGCGCCGTATCTGCTCGTCGTCGAAGCCCGATTTTACGAGGACATCGCGGATGAGTTGGCTAAAGGCGCCGAAGCGGCGATCGAAGCCGCCGGCGCCGCCCACACACGTATCTGGGTGCCCGGCGCCCTGGAGATACCGATGGCGCTCCAGATGGCCATTCGCTCGATGGACGTGCCCGACGTCCGACGCCGGTACGACGGTTTCGTCGCGTTGGGATGCGTCATACGAGGCGAGACTTCGCACTACGACCATGTGTGTCGGGAGTGCATGCACGGCATTGCCCAACTGGGTACGGCCTGTTCCGTTGCGATCGGCAACGGCGTACTGACGTGTGAAACCAGAGACCAGGCCTGGCGGCGTGCAGCCGTCGACGAAGGTGACAAAGGTGGCGCTGCCGTGCGCGCCGCGTTGCGCATGATCGACGTCGAGCGCGAGTTGCTGCCGGAGCGATGACCGCGTCACGCGCCGGCGACACCGCGCCGCCCGGCCCGCGGGGAATGGCCCGATTGTGCGCCGTGCAAGCGCTCTATCAAATCGAGATCAGTGGAACGAGTCACGGACCGGTCATCGACGAATTCATTGGATTTCGCATGAGCGGGGAACTCGGCGAGAACTTGAGTGGGCAGGCCGACCCGGACTTTTTTCGCGACGTCGTGTCCGGCGTGAGTGCCCGGGACGCGGAAATCGTAAGCGCCGTCGGGGAGGCCCTGTCGGAAGGCTGGTCTTACGAGCGTCTCGATGCGACGCTCCGTCAGATATTGCGAGCGGGAACGTACGAGTTGATCGCCCGTGTCGACGTCCCGGCACGTGTCGTCATCGACGAGTATGTGGAATTGGCGAATGCGTTTTTCGAGGGTCCGGAACCGGGCTTCGTGAATGCGGTTCTCGATGGGCTGGGGCGCAGGTATCGGAGTGGGGAGATGGCTGCCGCGAAGGATACACAGACAAGAGTCGGGCGAACGTGACGCGCCGCGGCGAATTCGGCGTCATCGATGAGCTGTTCGCTCCGCTCGCCAGGGGCAACCCGGCGGGGCTGGCCCTGACCGACGACGCGGCGCTCCTCGATGTCGTACCGGGGCATGAGATCGTGGCGACAACGGACGCGCTGGTCGAGGGTGTTCATTTTCACGCTGATGACGCCCCGGATCTGATCGGGCGCAAGCTTCTCAGAGTGAGCCTGTCGGACCTCGCCGCCATGGGCGCGGAACCGTATGTCTATCTGCTCACCCTTGCCGTGCCTCCCGGATGCGGGGACGCGTGGCTCGAGCGGTTTACCGGAGGCTTGGCACAAGATCAGCGGGAGTTCGATATTCACTTGGCGGGTGGCGATACCGTCTCGACCGAAGGGACTCTGGTCCTCTCTTTGACCGCGTTCGGTATCGTCCCTAGCGGCCAGGCGTTACGGAGATCCGCCGCGACGGAAGGCGAAGACCTTTGGACCTCGGGAACCATCGGTGACAGCGCACTGGCCCTCGAGGCGATGCACGCCGGCTTCGAAGCGGCGGAAGTCGCCTTTCTGAGAGATCGTTACCTGCTGCCCCGGCCTCGTATTGCATTGGGTACTGCGTTACGTGGGGTCGCGAGCGCGTGCATCGATGTCTCGGATGGCTTGGTGGCCGATCTGGGCCACGTTTGTCGGAGTTCGGGCATCGGTGGCGAGGTGTGGACTGCGAGCATTCCTCTCTCTCGGCCCGCGCGCGCCGTACTCGGTGCTGATACCGAACTGATCCGGACGGTCCTGGGTGGAGGTGACGATTACGAACTGTTGTTTTGCGCGCCGCCCGAACGGCGAGAAGACATCGAGACGCTGGCCCAAGGTTGCGGCGTAGCGGTGACCCGGATTGGCCGGATGCATGATGGCGACGGGGTGGTCGTTCTTGACGCGAAAGGTGCCGAAATTTCTTTGACTTTCCATGGTTACGCACATTTTTGATGATCTAGGGATGCGGCCGGGACATATGATCGTGGACCTTACACATCCGGAACGTGACCGGCCTGGGCGCCGAGGTGTCGCCGCTGGTGCCACCGTAGGTTGCGATGACGTCGATTAAATGGAACGTCGCCATTCTGGCGGGGCGTGTCAGGCGGTCTTGCTGACGGGCAATCTGTCGGTCATCGCGTTGGCAGGCTTGGTCGGTCATTCACTCGCCGAAAACAAGGCCTTGGCAACGTTGCCCGTGAGTACGTTCATCATCGGTGTCGCTCTTTCAACCATTCCGGCTTCCTACTGGATGCGCTTGGTCGGACGCCGGTTGGGGTTCATGAGCGGCGCGGCGGTCGGCATGCTGGGGGCCGCCGTGTGCTGTTACGCCGTCTACTCGGTCGACTTCTGGCTCTACTGTGCGGGAACGCTCATGCTCGGAAC
>JAGWAU010000066.1:0-1940 GCA_021296255.1 Alphaproteobacteria bacterium
GACATCGGAGGCCCTCACTTCCAGTGCAGCCGCAGACCGCGGCAAGAGCATGGCCAGTCCCGTCCCGACCGACAGCACCCCGAACTTGCGCCGGGTCAGGCTTCCCGAACGGCGCAGGTAGTCCTCCACATCACGGAGCGTCGCTTCGTCGCACATGAGTGCCTCCCATCCATCTCGCTCTGGATCGCATCGCAGACTACCACTCTTGGTGCCTCGAGAGCTGCACGGCCGCCGCTCGACCGCCGCCGACACGGCGGCGCCCGGTCTTCGTCGGTCGCGCGGGTCACTGGTCGAACGTCGGCGCTCCGTCCGCCAGGTAGCGCAGCTCTTCCTCGGTGGAATCCCGGCCGAGGATGCGGTTGCGATGCGGAAACCGGCCGAACCGTTCGACGATATCGTGATGCAGGCGCGCGTAACGCGCGTTCTCGGCAAAGTGGCCGCGCCAGGCGTCGTCCGCTTCGGCCGCGAGCGACTCGAACTGCTCGACGGACCGGCGCTGGAGACCGAGGTCCTCGGCATGCTGAAGCGGCATGTACAGAAACAGCCGCTCGACCGGGTGCAGGGAGCGGTCCTGTCCGGCCTCGATGCCGGCGACGCAGTGGGCGGCCGCCTGCCTGTCGTGCGCGAAGGCGGCCGGGGAGCTGCGATGGATGTTGCGAGGCATCTGGTCGAGCAGGATCACCAGCGCGAGCCGCCCGTGCGGCGTGTCGGCCCAACCGTCGAGGACACCCGCCGCCGCGTCCTCGAGCGGGGCGGCGAAGCGGGCCGCGCACTCGCCGTCGAACGCGTGGCCGGCGCCGAACCAGACCGTCCCGCGGCGCTCCAGCGCCTCGGGGCTGGCCGTCGCGTCTCCGAACCAGAAATCCACCACGTCCTTCGGTACCGTCTCGCTCATGGCTTCTCTCCCGTGCCTCCTCCACCCAGGCTACACATCGAACTGATCAGTGGCCCGTCGCTTCGGCCGCTCGATGGATGCCGCTCCCGAAACCTCGAGTCCTGCCCGGGCCCTCCGATGCAGCCGGCGCACCACGTCGAGCTGATGGTAGCGGGGCCAGATCTGGGTTCGTGTCTTCCGGCCTGTCTTCCTCGTCCCGTGACTCCACCAACTGGGCGTAGTTCTCCAGGATGTTCGTCGGGCTCCCGCGGGTCAGCACCTCGCGCCACAGATAGTCGACCTTGATCCCGCTGGGGTTGGGTGGATTGCCGGCTGCCGCCGGTCCAGCCCACCCCGCTGTAGCCGGACGGCGGTTCGATCAGCGCGCCCGCCGGCAGCGGATCGCAGGGATGGCCGGCCAGCGCCGTACAGATCAGGCGTTCGAGCCCTTGTTCGCTTGTGTCCGTTACCACGTCACTCGACCCGGATGGGCACCTCGACGATCTCTCCGGGCCGTACGGACGCGATCGCCTGGCTGATTTCACTGGCGCGGAGACGAACCTCGGACCACGCCGTGGCCAGCAAAACGACGACGCCGATTTGCCTGTCCGCCAGGTTTTGCTGGTGGCGAAGGTTCTGGTCGGTCGTCACAAGAACGTCGTATCCCTCTCGTTCCGCGAGGTCGAGCAGCTCGCCGTTGTCCTTGTCCGACCAGCCCTTGTCCGCCAACGTGTCCACGGAGTGTTCCGGTAGGAGGTTCCGTAGAGGCGCTGGCGTTCCCTGATCGAACAGCAGCTTCAAGGCGCCGCTTCCGCTCTCAGCGACCTTGCCTCGTGATCGAGCACGGCGAGAACCTGCTGCTTGTCCACGCCGGGGAACCACTCGACGAATTCGTCGACCGTGGCGCCGCCGGCGAGGTTCTCGAAGAGTGCGTATACCGGTACTCTCGTTCCGGTGAAGGCCCAGGCTCCGCTGATCCTGCGGGGGTTGCGTTCCACGGCCGGGCACGTCTTCCAGTCGGTCATGAAGTCAACTCCTCTTGAATTGTCGGCGCTTCTGTCCGCCG
>JAGWAU010000066.1:1984-14542 GCA_021296255.1 Alphaproteobacteria bacterium
CCGCCGCCTCGCGCACGTCGAGCTTGCCGGTTACTACGTCGGCGACCAGTCGGGTACGGTATTCGCGGAGTAGGTCGATTTGGCGTTGGGTACGTTCCGTCGCGGACTGAATAGCGCTAAGTCTAGTTGTCAGATACGTGATGATCACTTCTTGCTCGGCGATGTTGGGAAGCGAGATCCAAAATTCCTTGATTTGTTCGGGGCTTAGATGCGGAACACTTATCCCCGTGAAGATTGGAGACAAATGGTTCACGAAGTAGTTGCTACCTAGAATCCAAAACGCAAACTCTCGAGCTAAGCTTTCTGGATCGGGCCTGATACAAGCAACACGTTGCAAGAGTAGTGACGGCACATCTGATTCACTTGCCACTGCAACACGTATTCCATTGCCAATAATCGAACGATCCATGCCGAGTATGATGTCTCCCACTCCAATCTTATATTCGGTGAATGTATCTACATTGTCTGCGGACCATATCGCACCACCTCATCCCGTCGTAGCTTTCCGGGTGCAACATTGATGCCACGAAGAAGGCGCATATCCTCTTCAGATTGCGTGAAGTCGTCGCTCTTGAACGGAAACCCAACTTTCAAGTTGATCACTCTTCCAAGACGGAGCACCCGCCAATGGATTGGCACGTCGCCCAGCCACTCTACGCCGGAGGGCTTGTAGTCCGGATAGGGCTGGCCGGTGCGGACATCGATCCGGCCCGTGACTGCTTGGTGGACAATGGCCTGCTTCTGCTCCTCCAGAAGCGCGATCAGCTTCTTCTTAGCGCCGATGTAGCGCCGAATGCGCCGGTCGGCGTGGTCCAGGAAGCGGACAATGGCGGCCTGTTCGGGGAGGAGTGGAAGCGCCAAGCTCAACCGACTGATTTGCCTTGGAACCGCCGCCGCGCGCATGCGATACTGCCCGCACGTTCGCGCCACAGGACCGGGAAGCCGTGCACATGCTGAGATTCGCGGAAGAAATGATGCTGCTTCTGCTCGATGACGAAGGCGGGAAGTTCATCGACGTGCCCACGGTGTCGCTTGAGCATGCGCTTGCCGGCTCGGTTCTCATGGACTTGGCCCTGGAGCGCCGAATAGACACCGATCCGAAACAACTCTTCGTGATCGACCCGACTCCGACCGGCGACGACCTGCTGGACCCGACGCTTGCCCGCATCGTCCAGGCGGAGGAGACGCATGACTGCGGTCACTGGATCAAGGCATCGGCGGTCTACGCCGACGAGATTCGCGAACGCGCGCTCGACCGTCGCGTCGAGCGCGGCGTTCTGCGGCGCGAGGAGGACCGCTTCATGTGGGTGCTTCCGACGCGACGCTATCCGATCATCGACAACAAGACCGTCCGGGAGGTCAAGCTGCGGATCATGGAGGTCCTGTTCAGCGACGAAATCCCGGACGCGCGCGACATCATCATCATTTCCCTCTCCGACGTGTGCGGTATTCTGAGGAGCCTGCTTTCCAGTCGGGAGCTGAAGACCACCGCCCAACGCGTCGATCAGGTCCGCAAGATGGATCTGATCGGCCGGGAAGTCTCGGAGACGGTGTGGGACATCCAATCGTCCCTCGCCATGGCCATGGTGCCGATGCACTGAAGCGCGGCGATTCCGTCGCATTTTTTGGAGAGGCACGGGAGGGGTGTCGCGGCGGCTGCGCGGGATAGCGGCAAGCCGATCGCTTACGCGGCGTGGTGTTGGTGCCAGTGGCGGGCGATTTCCTCGCGATGGCACAGCCAGACGTCGGGGTGCGCCTCAACGTGATCCAGGAAGCGGGTGAGGGCGCCGATGCGGCCCGGACGGCCGATCATGCGGCAGTGCATGGCGACGGTCAGGAGCTTGGGGGCCCGTTCGCCTTCGCGGTAGAGCCAATCGAAAGCGTCCCGCATGTAGGTGAACCAGTGACCGGCGGTGGCGAAACCCTGTCCCCGTGTGAAGCGGCCATCGTTGGAGTCGAACGTGTGGCAGATGACCAGGTGCCGTTTGCCGTCGACGGTCACCCAATAGGGCAGGTCGTCGTTGATGGCATCGCAGTCGTAGAGGAAGCCGCCTTCCTCTACGACGAGCCGCCGCGTGTTGAGGCTGGGCCGGCCGGTGAACCAGCCGAGCGGCCGTCTGCCCGTGAGCCGCTCGATCGTCTCGACGCAGCGGGCGATGTGCTCGCGCTCTTCGTCTTCCGGCATGCCGTAGTAGTCGATCCAGCGCCAACCGTGTCCGACGTAGTCGCAGCCCATCCGAGCGGTCTCTTCCGCGACCGCCGGATTGCGCTCGAGTGCGGTGCCGACCCCGTAGATCGTGAGCGGCAGCCGGCGCTCGGCGAACACCTCGAGAATCCGCCAGACGCCGGCCCGGCTGCCGTACTCGTACGATGACTCGACATTGAGGTTCCGCTCGCCGGAGAGGGGGTGGGCCGCCACCTCCGACAGCATCGATTCCGAGTGCGTGTCGCCGTCGAGAACGGAATACTCGGCGCCTTCCTCGTAGTTGAGGATGACGTTGAGAGCGAGGCGTGCGCCGCCGGGCCATCTGGGGTCGGGGGGCGTGCGGCCATAGCCGATGAAGTCGCGTTCGGGTCCGTCCGGCATGTCCCTATGGCTGCCGTTCGTCCAGGATGAGGAGGGTATCGGCGACGACCTGGGCGCCTCGGGCGATATCCTCCGGCGTCGCGTTCTCCCGCTCGTTGTGGCTGAGTCCCTGTTCGCAGGGAACGAAGACCATGCCGCTCGGGCAGATTTCGGAGACGTAGCGCGCGTCGTGGCCGGCGCCGGACGGCATGTGCTTGTAGGAATAACCTCGTTCCCGGGCGGCGGTCTCGATGGCGTCCGGCACGGCGCCCTCGAAAGGTGCGGAGTCGGCGCGGCGCGTCTCGGTCACGCGGACGTCGCAACGGGATCCCGTCTGCCCGCACACGGGCTCGATCCGGTCACCCAGCCGGGCCAGCGTCGCATCGTCCGGATGACGGATATCGACGGTGAAGAATACGCGGCCCGGGACCACGGCGAGCGCGCCCGGCGATACCTCGAACCGGCCGACGGTGAAACGCATGATGTCGTCCGGGTCGTGGAACAGCTCGCGCAAAGCGGTAACCATCCGTACCGCGTCCACGAACGCGTCGCGGCGCATGCGCTCGGGCGTGGTGCCGGCGTGCGCTTCGTCGCCGATGACCTCGATCTCGAACTTCCGGGTCCCCTGGATGGCGGTGACGACACCGATATCGAGCCCTTCGGCCTCGAGTTCGGGACCCTGTTCGATATGCGACTCGACGAAAGCTGCCATGGAGGCCCCCAGTTCGCGCGACCCGGCCCAGGGGATGGCCTCGCGCAGGGTCTGGACCGCGCTCTGCATCGTGACGCCGTCCCGGTCCGTGGCCGCGAGCATGATGTCGGCCGGGGCCGTCCCGACATAGACGGCGGAGCCGAGGTTCGTCGGGCTGAAGCGGGTCCCTTCCTCGTTGTTCCAGATCACGGCTTCGAGCGGATGGCTGGTGACGATGCCCGCGTCGTCGATGACTTCGAGTGCCTCGACCGCAGACAGCACGCCGGAGATGCCGTCGAAGCGGCCGCCGGTGGGCTGGGTGTCGCTGTGGGAGCCGCTGGCAATGGCGGGAGCATCCGTTGAGCCGGGCCGGCGCATGAACTGGTTGCCGTAGGCGTCGATCTCCACTGTGAAGCCGCGGTCGCGGGCCCATGTGGCCAGCCGTGAATGCACTTCGATATCCGCGGGCGTCAGGGCCGCGCGGTTGACGCCGCCCCTTTGCGTCGCCCCGAGCTCCGCCATCTCCATGTGGCGGCGCCACAATCGGTCGCTATCGACATCGGCGCGTTGGTGGCCGTCGTTCGCCACGCGCTCCTCCCGCAATTGGTTGCCGGTCCGGCCTTCGTCCGAATCTCCTCTTTCTGTCGTGCTTTTTGCAAGCCCATGCGTCGTCGACCCGCCGCGCCCCGTGACGCCGAAGCGACTTCCGTGTATAGCAAGGAGCCAGGAGCCCGTGGAATTGCCGACGAGTTGAGTCAACACCGGCAGGGGGGACCGCCGATGGCCTACGATCTCGTGATCAGGAACGGAACCGTCGTTGACGGAACGGGCGCGCCCGGAAAGCGCGCGGATGTCGCGGTGTCGGACGGCAGGATCGCTGAAATCGGCAGGGTCGAGGACGGTGCGGACGAGATCATGGATGCCGGCGATTGCGTCGTGGCCCCGGGGTTCATCGATCCGCATACCCATTACGACGCCCAGATCTGTTGGGACGGTGCCGTGACACCGTCGTCCTGGCACGGCGTCACGAGCGTGGTGATGGGCAACTGCGGCGTCGGCATCGCGCCCTGCCTGCCCGAGGCGCGCGAAATCGCCATGCGGGACCTCGTCAATGTCGAGGGTATTCCGTTCGACGTGCTCGACAAGGGAATTACCTGGGATTGGGAGACGTTCCCGGAGTTCGTGGACGCCGCCGACGCGCGCAAGCCGTCGGTGAACCTCGCGTTCCTGGCGCCTTTGACGCCGTTCCGGCACTACGTGATGGGCGAGGAGTCGATGGAGCGCGCCGCGACCCCGGAGGAGGCCGGGCGAATCGCCGGCCTCCTCGGCGAAGCCGTGGACGCCGGAGCTTTCGGGTTTTCCACCACCATCCTCAACCAACACGTGGGATACGAGGGCCGCCCCTTGGCCTGTCGTAATGCCGACGATGCCGAGCTGACGGTCTATGCCCACGTACTGCGCGAGCGAGGCAAGGGGACCATCGAGATCGCCGCGACGAAACGGATCGGGATCATTGACGACGATCAATATGCGTTGCTCGACCTGCTGCTGACGGAGAGCGACCGGCCGGTCACGTTTCTGGGACTGGTCGATCGCGACGACGTCCCCAACGCCGCCTGGGACACGTTGGAGAAGACGGCGCCGCTGCTCGAGCGCGGTGTGCGGCCGCAGATTTTGCCGCTGCCGCTGACGCGCGAATTCAACATGCGCAACCCGTTCTCCTTTGCGGCCTTTCCTTCGTGGAACAGGGTATTCGTCGACAAGTCGAAGGAAGGTCAGCGGGCGGCGTATGCCGACCGGGAGTTCCGGAACGCCTTTCGCGGAGAAATGCTGAAACAGCTCAACTTCTGCGATTTCAATCGGATAACCCTGCACGAGGTCAAGAACCCGGCCTTGAAGCGGCTGGAAGGGCAGACCGTCACGGAGATCGCCAAGGCACGGGGGACCGACGAGGTCGATGCCTTCCTCGACGTCACCCTTGAAGACGATGTCGATAACGAGTTCATCTTCACGTCGTTCAACACCGAGATCGGCAGCATGACCCGCATCCTCAATCATCCGCATGTCCTGATCGGCCTCGGCGACGGGGGCGCCCACGTGGACATGCTGTGCGACGCCGGCTACCCGACATTCCTGCTCGGCAAATGGGTGCGGGAGCGCCAGGCGATGACACTGGAAAGGGCGGTACAGAAGTTGACCTCGGAACCGGCGGACCTGTTCGGGATTGCGGAGCGCGGCCGCTTGCGGGAGGGAAACTGGGCGGACATCACGATCTTCGATCCGGAAAACGTCGGGTCGCCTGAACGGAACGAGCGTTCCTACGACCTGCCGGGCGGCGCCAAGCGCATGTTGCGGCCGTCTCGCGGCATCGAGTGCACCATCGTCAACGGCAAGTCCATTTACAGAGACGGCAGGTTGGTCGGGGCCTCTTCCGGACGGGTGCTGCGGTCCTGAGAGTTTCCCTGCCCTTATCGACGGGAAGGCGCCGCGCGCCTCCGGTCACGATTGAACGTTGGGTGGCCCTCCAGTCCGTGTCCTTCTTCGGCCAGCTTTGTGAATCGGTTTTCGATTTTGATGGAGTGGACGCCGCACGACAGCGAATCTCGGTAGGGGCGTGAAACAGAATCGCTGAAGCTGTTTCAGGGGCGCCGTGATCGGACCGAGTGCCGGCTTGTGGCCCGTAGCCGATCCGTGTAGACGGCCTCGATGTCGAGCTTTACGCCGCTGTCCGCCGCTGCCGCGTCCTCGCCGAGTTTGATCTGGGCGGGTGTGAGCTGGACGCCGGCGACCGCGATCGCGTCCTCGAGGCGAAGCGTGTGACGAGGTGCGGCCTGTGACAGCGCTCGCCACGATTGTTCTCATGGTCATGCTGGCATTCACCGGCGCGAGAGCCGATGGCGTGGGCTTCCGCGATATTGTCGTCGAGGTTGAAGGCGAGAATCTGATGACCGCGCTTTGGTATCCGGCCAACGCGCCTTCTGGACGGACGACCATCGGTCTCTTCACCATGAACGCGACCCGGGGAACACCGGTCGGTCCCGGTCGGTACGGTCTGGTCTTGATATCGCACGGGACCGGCGGAGGCCGTCTAAATCATCGTGGTACGGCGATCCGTCTTGCTGAGAGCGGTTATATCGTGGCCGCACCGGCACATGGCGGAGACAACTGGCAGGACAATAGGTATAGCGGCACGTCGGCCAATTGGCGGCGACGCCCACGCCAGCTGGGCGCTGTCCTGGAACATCTCCTGGGGGACGCCGAGTTCGGCCGACACATCGACCCTAAGCGTATTGGAGCTGTCGGACACTCGGCAGGCGGCCACAGCGTACTCGCCTTGATTGGCGGAAGGTCGGACATGGCCATGCTTGCACGGCATTGCACGCGGCATCGCGAAAAGGATCCGGTGTTCTGTGGCTACGGCCGTCCCGACGAACGCGCCGAGGGCGTGATGCCTGACCTTTCGGACCGGCGGGTCGGTGCTGTCGTGGCTGTCGCGCCGGTCGGGGCTCTCTTTGGCGACGGTGCTTTCACGGGTGTCGAAGTGCCGGCACAGATCCATCGTCTTGAAGGCGACAGGGTCTTACGCAGACCCTGGCACGAGGACAACATCATGAAACTGATGGGCGGAAACGCGAGTTTGGTCCGCCATCCGCAGGCCCACCACTTCGCTTTCCTGTCGCCGTTTCCGGACGCTTTGATCAGCGAAGTTGGTGCGCCGGCACGCGACCCGGCGGGTTTTGATCGCCGCGCATTCCTCTCCAAAATCGATAGGCGGATTCTAAGGTTCTTCAACGGCACTCTGCCCGGGTCATGATTGGAGTCGAGGCCCGACGGTGTCCCCTGCGCGAGCTGTTCAAAGAAACGACTATCTTCGAGCGGCCGCCGGGCTGGGCCGATCGTCTGTTGATTGTCGGACGGCTTTCTGCACGGTTTACCCCGGCGATGAGCAGCATCCGTACCGAAGAGGCATCGCCGTACGCCGCCGCCCGGCGGAGGGGTGTGGCCCCGCTTCTCGCCCCGCGCTTTTCAATGCAGGAGGGTTATCATGGTCGCCTATCTCGTTGCCCTGGGTCGCGTGCACAAGCCCGAGGTGTTACCCGAGCACGAACGGCACACGCCCGCTGTTGTTGCGGCGTTTGGTGGACGCTATCTCGTCCGGGGTGGGACGATGGAGACGTTGGCCGGCGACATTGAGGACAGGCGCGCGGTCGTCGTCGAGTTTCCCGATATGGACCGGGCGCGCGCGTTCTACGAATCACCCGGCTATCAGGACGCGCGGAAACACCTGGGCGACGCAATCACGGCGGACATGTTCTTGTTGGAAGGCTTCGAACCCGATAGGGCTCCGCACTCGGGCTCATGACCTCGCTTACGGAACGCAGGGCGGCGCCGAAGCTTGGTTTCTGAGCAATCGGGATGCAGATCGCGAGATCGAGGCCCGCAAGCAGGAGATCCAGACTGTTGACTGGCGCGCAGGTTGGAGGCTGTTCAGCGCGCTGACTTATTGATTTTGAGCGATCCTGTGGGGTCAAAGCCGGGTGCTGGACAACAGCGCCTTGGGCAAGAGAGGGATCAATCGGCTGTACCAGCACCAGTCGGAGGCGATAGCGCAGGCGCCAACGATTCTCTTCCTGCCAAATTTGCACGGAGCACCGCAGCCCTTGGCGGCCAGGAAATCATGTCGCATCACAGCAGCGCTTGTCCTTGCGGCCAGAGCCATGTCGGGCATCATCCGGTCCAGTTCGTCCGCGGCCGCGTCCGATAGATCGCACCGGCTATAGTAGAATTTGCTCATGGTGAGGAAATGGACGTGCGGATGGGTGATCGGCTGAGAGGGAAGGCCGCCGTCGTCACCGGCGCCGGTTCGGGCATCGGTCGGGCGACGGCGGCGCGATTCGCCGCGGAAGGCGCGAGCGTCGTGATCGCCGACGTCGACGAGTCCGGCGGTCGGGAAACGTTGGGGGACATAGAGCGGGCGGGCGGCACGGCGGCGTACGTCCCCACCGACGTGGCCCGGTCCGGTCAGGTCGAGAAGATGATCGATGAAACGCTCGACCGGTTCGGCGAGCTGGACATCCTGGTGAACTGCGCCGCCACGCTCATCAATACGCCGATGCTGCAGGACACCGAGGAGTCGCACTGGGACCGGATGATGGAGGTGAACCTCCGGGGCACGTTTCTCTGCTGCAAGTACGCGCTTCCCGCCATGCGGGAGTCGGGCGGGGGCGCCATCGTCAACGTGGCCGCGATGTCCGCGTTTCGGGGGCCGACGCCGTCGATTCCATACGAGGTTGCCAAGGCCGGGGTCGTTCATTTGACGAAGGCGTCGGCCTATCAGTACACGCCGCTCGGCATACGCATAAACTGCATCGCGCCGGGCAACGTCGAGACGCCGTTGTTGCAGCGGGGAACGGGAGACGCCGAGTCCTGGGCGCGACGCCGGGAAGCGCAGCCGATGAAGCGTTTCGGCCGGCCGGAAGAATTGGCGAACGTCATCCTCTTTGCCGCCTCGGACGAGGCTTCGTGGATCAGCGGCGTGACGATCATCGTCGACGGCGGCAAGTGGGCGGCCTTGCAATAGGGAGGCAGGCGGAACATGGCATCCAAGATCGCACCACCGGTCCGTTTCGGTGTCCTGAGTTTCGCGATGTATCACGCGAACTTCTGGTCGCGTGCCGTTGCGGACTCCGAGTTGGCGACGCTCGTCGGAATTTGGGACGATAGCGCCGGGCGTGGCGAGGCGGCGGCGAAGGAGTACGGGACGGCGTATTGGGCGGATCTCGACGCGCTGTTGGGGGCGTGCGACGCCGTCGCGATCACGTCGGAAACGCTCAATCACGTGGAGCTTGCGGAACGGGCCGCGGCACGCGGGTGTCACATCCTGGTTGAAAAGCCTTTGGCGACGACGATGGAGGGGTGCGACCGCATACAGGCGGCGGTCGAACGGGCGGGGGTCTCGTTCATGCAGAGTTTCCCGAAACGTTTCGATCCCGTGAATCACGAGCTCAAGCGTCTCGTCGATGAAGGGGAACTCGGCCGCATCACCCTGATGCGCGTCCGGCATGGTCATCTGTATGGGTTGATGAGCGGCGGTGCCCATTCGGGATGGCCCCAGGATCCCGTCTTGTCGGGTGGGGGATCGCTGCTCGACGAGGGCGTCCACGGGGCGGATTTCATTCGCTGGATGTTGGGCGAGCCCGACGCGGTCATGGCGACCATCGCCTATCCCATGGGGCATCGGGTCGAGGATCTGGGCCTGGCCATTTTTACCTACGATAACGGCCCCGTCTGCGAGCTCGCGTCGAGCAACACGTTCGCCGCGGGCGACAACTCGGTCGAGATATTCGGTACCGGGGGCACGGCGGTTCTCACGGGCGTCGACCTGGCGTCCCGCGACGTGACGGAGGGGGCGTACCTGAAGGTTTGTCGCCTCACCGAGGAGAACTTGCGGGACGTCACGACCCGGCGTTGGACGGTGTCGGACATCGTCCCTCGATTCAAGACCACGCCCCAGTTTCATCAGCAGAACCCGCTGCGATTCCTCGACGCCCTGACGAAGGGAGTCGCGCCGCCCAACACGATGGAAGACGGGCGGCGTTCGCTGCAGATGATCCTGTCCGCATACGAGTCGGCGAGAACCGGTCGGACCGTCCGGATACCCGGGAATACCCGGTTGGTGGAGTAGCGTTGCCAATTTGGGAGCGGTGGCCTCTAATTCGAGACTCAGCACGAGTTCCCGGGGTCAATCGCCCTTGAGAGGAAGGAGAAGAGAGGACCGATGAACAAGTCGACCAACAGAGGAATAACCCGCCGAGACGCCCTGAAAACAACGGGGGCCGCGGCGGCGGCCGGTGCGGTCGTCACCGGCTTTCCGGCGCTTACGCGCTCGGCGCAGCAGAAGAAGTTCCTGAAACCGATCGTCGCGGGCCTGAACGCCCGGCCGGGCGATCCGTCCTACGTATCGGTCTCGGAAGTTCCGCGGATTCTGGCCGAGAAGTACGACATCGAGGTCAAGTTCGAGGTGCATCACTCCTCGACGCTGGGTACGGATCTGTCCCAGCTCGAGGCGGTGCAGACCGGCTTCATCGACCTTACCAGCAACGTGACGGCGCAATTCTCGAAGTTCGATGATTCGTTCGCGTTCGTCGATCTGCCTTACATCATCACGAGCTGGGACCAGTATCTGCAGGTCGCCAAGAGCGATGCCTGGAAGCAGCAGGCCGCGAAATTCGAGAAGAACGTGCCCGTGAAGGTGCTGCCGCCTGTCGGTGCCGGGGGCTACCGGCTGTTGTGGAACAACGTTCGTCCGCTGCCGGACCCGAGCGCCGTGCAGGGCCTCAAGTTCCGCACGGTCACGTCACCGATCGCGATCGAGCTGATGAAGGCATGGGGTGGCAATCCGACGTCGATGCCGTGGACCGAGACGTACACGGCCCTTCAACAAAAGGTCGTACAAGGCTTCCACGTGCAGCCGATCTGGACCTACAAATTCAATATGTTTGAAGTGCTCAAGTACGCGACGGAAGTGAAGGCCATCTTCGGAATCCAGTTCCAGGTCATGAACGTCAACACCTGGAACGCGATTCCCGAGGATATCCAGGGACCCATGATGATGGCGTTCCAGGAAGCTGCCGACCTCGGCAACACCGCCGATCGCGACTCCGAAGACGGCTTCAAGGACAAGCTTCGCGAGAAGGGCATGGAGATCTACATGCCTTCGGCCAAGGAATACGCGGAGTGGCGTTCCCGGGGCGAAGGCATATGGAACAAGGTCGGCGTAGGCTCGAGCATCGACAAGAGCCTGGTCGATGCCGTCGTCGAGATGGGTTGACTGCTCCCGGCCGGCCGGGACTTCGAAGGGCCCCGCAGACGCGGGGCCTTTCTCTGTGTGCCGGAAATGGCGGAGGTTCTCCCCGGCGTGCCGCAACCACGTCTGGTCCTGCGGCTTCGTTCGCCGCCGAACCGATGATGGCCGGGCGTTCCGGACTCTGGACATTCCCGTCGATGTCGGGTGTCCTGATCGCGGCCTCCTGGTCCGATCGCACTGCCCGAAAACAACCTCGAGACCGCGCTCTCACTTCTCTCCGCGGCAAAATATCCGGAAGCGCTGTGCGTCCTGGATCCTCTTCTCGAACGCGAGCCCGATGATCCCCGGTTGCGGCCGGCGCGGATCAGCCGTCGTCGCGCACCGCATGGACGAGAATATTCTCGTCGTACCATTGGACGGTATCGGCAAAGCGGCCTTTGACGGCCGCTCGGAAGGCAACCAGCGCGTCTTCGAATTCGTCCGGTTCGTAGAGAGAGAACGTCGAATAATGCCGGTTTCTGGCCTGCTCGACGAGGCGGTCGAGCGGCGCCTCCCGGCGGTACCTCAGGCACGTCGCGCCGGCGAACCGAAGCCCGGGGGTATCCTCGACCGCCGCGTAGAGGCCGCCGAGCGTCAGCAGTCGCGTCTCCTTTTCGGCGAACCCGGGGAAAAACCGGCCCCAGACGCTGCGCGCGTTGTGTTCGGGCAACCGCGTATAGACGAACAGCCGCCCGCCTTCCGCTAGCCCGTCCCGCGATCTCCGGAGGAAATCCGGAAAGTCGAAATGATGCACGGCGTTGAAGGAGGACACGAAGTCGTAAGCGCCGGGCTCGAGTTCGAGACATTCAGCGCTCGACTGCCGCGTCTCGAACCTGTCGACCCCGCTGGCCTGGAGCAACCCGCCGATCTGATCCAGCATTGCCGGGTTGGCGTCGACGCATGTCAGAGAGAGATTCGGGATCGTCTCGAACATCAAGAGGACGTAACGTCCGGCGCCGCAGCCGATGTCCGCGCCTCGCGGCCGGGCAAGGTCCTCGAGTTCCCGTGCGATCAGTTTCACCGGCTCCCGGTCGGTCGTGCGGACGGACCGGTAGACCGAAGAGATCTCGGTGAAATGCCGGGTCATGTCGGTTTGCGTGACTATGGCGGGTCTCCCGGGAGCCTGTCGTTGCTACCCGGCGGCCGGCGTTTTACGACTGTTCATACGCTGCCGGGTATCACGGTTTCGAAAAGAGTCCGGACGGGTGTGGGCGAGCGGCCGAGCCTCAAGTTACGTCGCGTCAGGACGAGCCGACCGGACTTTGCCAGAGACCGGCACCCGGACGCAAGCTCGGGGCGGAGGCGCGCGTTGCGCCGGGACGCGGGCGCGGTATACGCTGACGTCCATGATGATCGAAGTCGGCGGCTTCCTCGCCCTCGCGGCGCTGATGATCGGGCTCTTCGCCTGGCTCAAGACGGACATCTCCCGGCTCGACAAGCGCATCGACGATCTGC
>JAGWAU010000067.1:0-12529 GCA_021296255.1 Alphaproteobacteria bacterium
CCTTCACAGCAAGGGCATGCCGTTGATCGCCGTACTGGGAAATCCGTGTACCGGCCAGGTCCTTGCCAGTTTCGTCTCGCTCGCCGACGTCATATTCGCCGAGCCGGGCGCCCAGATGGGGTTTGCGCCGTTCAGGTCCGGTGAGAGCGGCAATGGGCAGGCCCACTCTGGAGACGACTACACCTCCGAATTCTTCCTGGCCCACGGTCACATTGACCGGGTCGTCAGCCGGCAGCGGCTTAAGCACGAGGTCGCTTCGGTGCTGGACCTGATCACGCCGGAATTCAAATTGGCCACGTCCCGGCGGATGAAGCCGGCCGAGACCACCATTGCGTTCCTCGAGCCGTGGGAGATGGTGCAGAACGCCCGGCGCGCCAACAGGCCAAAGGCGCGGGACTACATCGACCGGGTGTTTGCCAACTTCATCGAGCTGCACGGCGACCGGCTGCGCGGGGACGATCCTTCCATCGTCGTAGGGCTGGCGAGGCTGGCCGGGGAATCGGTGGTGGTCATCGGCCAACAGAAACAGCCCGAACCGGCAGATCTGGACGGGGACAATGACCCCGAAATCAAGGGACGGATCACCAGCGAGGGTTTCCGAAAGGCGACGCGCGCCATAAAACTCGCCCAGCGATTCACACTTCCCGTGATCACCCTTGTGGACACCCCGGGTCCGGAACTGGGACTCGATTCGGAACGGGAGGGCATTGCGGCCGCGATTGCCGGGACTATAGACGTCATGTCCAACGCGGAGGTACCGACGATCTCCGTGCTCATAGGCGAGGGAGGCAGCGAGGCCGCATTGGCCCTCGGTGTCGCCGACATCGTCCTGATGCAGCAAAACGCCATCTACACTCCCATTGCGCCCGAAGAAGGCGCAGAAACCGAACTGAGCGACGCCGACCGCGCCGACGAACTTGCGAAGGCGCTGAAGCTCACTTCTGTCGACTGCCTGAACATGGGCATCGTGGACCAGGTCGTGCCTGAGCCGGTAGACGGCTCCATCGACGAGGCGGCACGGTTGCTCAAGCGCAGCCTGATGCGCGCGCTCATCGAACTACGGGACAAGAGGCGGCGCACACTCGTACGAAGGCGGCAGAAGAAATACCGCAACATAGGCGAATACGGGAGCCGGTTCCGGTCCGCCGTACGTCGCGAACTACGGGTATGGCAAGCGGCCCTGGCGGCGGGCGTAAGCGCCCTGCGCCGGGATGACGCCGACTTGCGCGACACCGACGAAAAGGGTTAGAAGACGAAGCGTTCGACGGCTTCTGCAACGCCGTCGTCTGCGAGGCGCCCGACAACAAACCTGGCGTGTCTCTTGACCTCGTCCGGCGCATTGCCCATCGCCACGGACAGGCCCACCTGGCTGAACATCGACACGTCGTTCAGACCATCGCCAACCGCCATCAAGTCACGTGGATCGAGTCCCAGGATGTTGGCGTACTGCCGGACGCCGTGGGCCTTGTCGATCCCTGCGCGAACGAAGTTGGTGTACCAAAAGGTGCCATCAGGGTTCGTGGACAACTCCGAAGTGGTCTCGTCCGACGCCAATTTACCCAATGTGGACCTGGCCGTCCCTTCGTCCCCTGCGTTTGCTGCGATGATCGTTACGACCCACTCCCTGAAGCCGGCTTTGGTCTTAACCATCCGTCCATTCTCGACGGCGTAAAAAGTCAGGCCGGCCGCGCAAATCGAATCAATCAACCGGCGAGACACGTGCTCGGGCATCGGACTCTGGTACAGGGACCGGCCCGTCAGGGGGTCGATCAGGCGCGCGCCGTTGTCGCAGACCTGGGGTCCCTTGAGCCCGAGCATCCGTGCAAAGTGGGACACTTCGTCCGGTTCCCGGCCGGACGCAACCGCCACCGGGATTTTCGTCGATGCCCGCTTGACGGCTGTCGCGACTACGGGCGATACCCTGTCATCGCTGTCGATCAACGTGCCGTCGAGGTCGATCAGCAGTCCTGATGGCTTGAACACGGGCGCGGCGGTTTCAGTCCTGGATGACGACCGCGCTCAACGGCCTGTCGCCGTTCAGCACCCGCCTCGCGTTCACGTACGAAAACTCCAGGGCCCGGTCCACGCGTTCCTGGGTCGAACCGGCTATATGCGGCGTGACAACGACGTTTTCCATCTCCAGGAGCGGGCTGTCCGCCGGCGTCGGCTCGACCTCGGTCACGTCGAGTCCCGCCGCACGTATCTCCCCGTCGTTCAACGCGGCGATGAGCGCGTCCTCGTCGTGGACTGGGCCCCGGCAGGTGTTGATGAACACGGCGTGGGGCTGCATCAGCCTGAACTCCCTGGTGCTGAATAGACCGCGGGTCGCCGAGTTCAGGGGCGTATGCACGGTGACGATGTCTGACCGTTCCAGCAGTTCGTCGAATGACACCCGGGTGATCTCGAGTTCGCGCTCGGTTTCGGGCGGCAGGCCCCGAACGTCGTAGTACAGCGTCGTGGTCTCGAAGCCGCGCAGCCGCCGGGCGACGTACGAACCGATGTGCCCGGTCCCGACAATGCCCACGGTCTTGTGTGTCAGCTCGTAAAGCTGGCCGAACGGACCGGACTTTGCCGGCGCTTGCCACCCGCCGCCGCGCGCGCCGTCGATGGACTTGGAGACCCGCTTGTAGACGGCCAACATGAGCATGATGGCGTGTTCTGCGACCGAGTTGGCGATGGCGGCTGAGTTGTTGCAGACCTCCACGCCCCGCTCGCGCAGCCCGATCACGTCGATTGTGTCGAATCCCGCGCTCAGGATTTGCAGCGCCTTGAGACGCGGCATCAGGCGCAGGGCCTCGTCGCTGGCTCCCCCGACACCCCCTATGATGAATTCGCAGTCGGCCAGTTCACGGGCGAGGTCAGCGTCGCTGTCGGGGTCAACGAAGGAAATGTCGAGGTCCGGCGGGGCCATCTCCCGCGCCCGCAACGTCCGCGGGTCCGAGGCGCTTCCCCAATAGATGACCTTGCTGCCCATGTTCGTTCTCCAAGTTCAGACCTGTGGCTTCGGCGACTGTGTGAGGCGATATTTTGTCACGTTCTCGGCTCTTTGGAAGAACAAGCCTCGCCGCCAAATTCCTCAATTGGACCGGAATTGACGCGCAATGACCCCAAACTACGCTACGCTTGTAGTAATTCACCCCTGTCAACGCCGGGGGTGCGGGGGAGCTTGAGTGTTCAGGCTGAGAGGGCGCAGGGAATTGCGCCGACCCCACTACCTGATCTGGGTAATGCCAGCGGAGGGAGTATATGGAAGCATCCGAAGACACCGCTCGACCAGGCGGTGTCTTTTCGCGTAACGCCCCTCGTCCGAACGGCGAGAACGCGCCCCGAGTGCTTTCCATGCCCGAGAACACGGAGATGACAGGATGAATGACGACCTTGTAATTGCAGGCGTGACGTTCAAGTCGCGACTGATCACCGGCACCGGTAAGCACCGCTCGAAACAGGACCTGCTCGATTCAGTCGAGCGCTCGGGCACGGAGATGATTACCGTGGCGATCCGCCGGCTCAACCTGGACGACCCGACCCAGGAGACGCTGCTCGACCACCTCGACTGGGACCGCTACCGGATTCTTCCCAACACGGCCGGATCGACGACCGCTGACGAAGCGGTATTCACGGCGCGCCTTGCCCGCGAGGTAACCGGGTCTAACTGGATCAAGGTCGAGGTGATCCCGGATGCGCAGTACCTGCTGCCGGACCCTGTGGGCACTTTCGAGGCCTCGAAGCGGCTCATCGACGAGGGTTTCGTCGTGCTGCCGTACATCCACGCCGACCCGGTGTTGGCCAGACGGCTCGAAGACATCGGGTGTGCCACGGTAATGCCCCTCGGTTCGCCGATCGGATCGGGCAGGGGAGTGCTGACCTCCGAGGAGATCCAGATAATCATCGAGCAGTCCAGCGTTCCGGTCGTCGTCGACGCCGGGCTGGGCGTCCCGTCTGATGCATCACACGTTATGGAAATGGGCGCCGACTGCGTGTTGGTGAATACGGCCATCGCGCAGGCGGACGATCCCGGCGGCATGGGCGAAGCGTTCAAGCTGGGTGTCGAGGCCGGCAGGCTTGCGTACCTCGCCGGCCGCATACCGATGAAGGAACAGGCCTCCGCCAGCAGCCCGACCACAGGCGTGGCCGTGGCCGCAGGGCGGAGCGGCTGAACGCGTTCCGCCGGTGTGAGGCGGACGCGTCCGGATGGGTCCAAAGTTGGTCACTCAGCTTCCGGACCGCGTGCTGTGCCTTGTGGCCGGGCCCGGTCCGAGCCTGGCGCCGGCCGGACTGGTTGACGCCATAGACTTGGCAATCCGGGGCGGCGTCAACATGGTCCAGTTGCGGGACCGCGTTTCGACCGGAAACGTGATAACCGAAATGGCAACGGCCGTTGGGGACGTGACGAGGAATCGTGCAGTGTTTGTAATCAACGGAGACCCGGAATTGGCGGCGCTGACCGGCGCCGACGGAGTCCACCTGCCGGAATCGGCGATGCCCGTTTCGACAGCGCGCCGAATCGCCGGGCCCAGTGTTCTCGTTGGCCGGTCGGTGCACAGCCCCACTGCCGCGGAATCAGCCGCGGCGGAGGGCGCAGATTACGTGATCGCGGGCACCGTCTATCCGTCACCGACCCACGCCGGCGGGCAGGCGAGCGGGCCGGCCATCATCCGGAGCATCACAGGAGCGGTGGACTTGCCGGTCATAGGCATAGGGGGCATAGACGCGTCGAACGCGGCCCGCGTGATGGCGGCCGGTGCGCGCGGCATTGCCTGCATAAGCGCGATACTTGCCGCCGAAGACCCTCGCCTCGCGGCGGCCGCAATCACAGACGCCATCAATCAGCAGAAGCCGGACGATGACACGCGATGATCTCTGTAACGATTAACGGCAAGCAATACGAACTCGACGGTCCCACACGCGTTGTCGACTATCTCGAAGACCGCGGCCTCGCCAACCGGTCCCTGGCCGTTGCCATCAACGGCGATGTACTACCGCGAGGGGAATTCGCAGGCGTCACGATCCGCGACGGCGACCAGGTCGAAATAGTCCGGCCCGTAGGCGGAGGCTGAGCCCGGCCGTTCGTCCGGACACGCGGGCGCTAAAATCCACCGTGCCTGCCCGGTTTCGGGCGGCGCATTGGAGGACATTCTTGAGCGACCCGAAGATCCGCGATATCCGGACGATCCTGACCCAGCCGGACAACAACGCCCTCACTGTCGTTAAGGTCGAGACTACCGAACCCGGCCTGTACGGCCTCGGCTGTGCCACGTACGACCGGCAGCCGTTCACGGTCAAGACCGCGGTGGACGAATACCTGCGTCCGTTTCTCATCGGGCGGAGCGTCTCCGACATCGAGGACATCTGGCAGTCCGCCAACGTCAGTTCCTACTGGCGCAACGGAACGGTCCTGGGCGACGCCCTCAGCGGAGTGGACCAGGCGCTGTGGGACATCAAGGGAAAGATGGCGGACATGCCGGTCTACGACTTGCTGGGCGGCCGCGCCCGGGAAGCCGCCGCCGTCTACGTGCACCCCAGCGGGCCCGACAACGAGGCCGTTGAGGACCAGGTCCGGGCCTACATCGAGCAGGGATTCCACTACCTGCGCGTCCAGGTCGAAACACCGGGGTACCAGACCTACGGCGCTCAGGGCGCCGGCGAAGTGAGTGGCCGCGCAGGCACGATGGGCGGGCCGCGGGCCGTGACTGCCTGGCGCGGCGGTATCTTCGAGCCCAGGCCCTACATGAACTCTGCGCTGAGCCTGTTCGACCACCTTCGCAGCAAGGTCGGCTGGGACTTCGAGATGCTGCACGACGTTCACGAACGCATCCCTGCCATCGACGGGGTGTGGCTCGCCAAGGAGGTGGAGCAGTACCGCCTCTTCTTCCTGGAAGACCTGTTTACGCCCGAGGACCAGGACTACTTCCGCCAGGTGCGCGAAATCTGCACGACCCCGATCGCCATGGGGGAACTCTGGTCGAACCCGCACGAGATCATCCCGATGGTCAGGGACCGCCTGGTCGACTACATCCGGATCCACGTATCACGTGTCGGCGGCCTGACGCCATGCCGCAAGTACGCCGCGTTGAGCGAGATGTTCGGCGTTCGCACCGTGTGGCACGGGCCCTCAGGCACATCGCCGGTCGGCCACGCGGCAAACCTGATGCTGGAGCTGAATACGTGGAACTTCGGCGTCCACGAATGGGCCGTCTTCCCCGAACGGACCCGCGAGGTCTTCCCCGGCTCACCAGAGGTGCGGGACGGGCACATGTGGCCCAACGGCAAGCCCGGTCTTGGCATCGACATGGACGAGAAACTGGCGGCGAAGTACCCGATACAGGAGCGAGACATGTTCAGGGAACTGGTTCGCAGAGCCGACGGCGCGATCGTCAGGCCGTGAATATCCACTGACAATCCACGACGATAGGGCATGGAGACTTACTTGAGCGACGTCACGATCAGAGATATACGGGTCATTCTGACCGAGCCGGACGGGATCCGGCTGGTGATCGTCAAGGTGGAGACGAGCGAACCGGGCCTCTACGGGGTCGGATGCGCCACGTTCACGCAGCGGCCATTGCCGGTCAAGGTCGCTGTGGAGAAGTACCTGCGCCCCTTCCTGATCGGGCGGAACGTGGCGGATATCGAGGACATCTGGCAATCGAGCTACGTCAGTTCGTACTGGCGCAACGGCGGCGTCCTCAACAACGCGCTGAGCGGCGTGGACCAGGCCCTTTGGGACATCAAGGGCAAGATGGCCGGGATGCCGGTGTATGACCTGCTGGGCGGGCGGGCCCGCGAGGCGGCCGCGGTCTACGTCCACGCCAGCGGCAGGGAACCGGCGGAGGTGGCGGACAAGGTCAGCGCCTTCATAGACGAAGGGTTCCACCACGTTCGCGTCCAGGTCGACACGCCCGGATACGCGACGTACGGCACGAAGGGACTGGATAAGTCGACCGAATCCGCACGGGGATCTAGCGGCGGTCCCCGGAATGTCACCACGTGGAAAAAAGAACTCACGCCCGGCAAACGCTACGCCCACCCACCCGGCATCTTCGAGCCGAAGCCGTACATGAACAGCGCCCTGGGGCTGTTCGATCTGGTGCGGTCACAGTGCGGTTGGGACTTCGAGATGCTGCACGATGTACACGAACGCATCCCGCCGATCGACGGTGTCTGGTTCGCCAAAGAGGTCGAGCAATATCGCCTGTTCTTCCTCGAAGACCTCTTTTCTCCTGAAGACCAGGAATACTTCCGGATCGTCCGTCAGCAGTGCTCCACGCCGATTGCGATGGGCGAGCTGTGGAATAACCCCCACGAGGTGATTCCCATGGTCAAGGACCGGCTCATCGATTTCATCCGGGTCCACATTTCACAGATGGGCGGTATCACGCCGTGCCGCAAGATCGCCGCCATGGGGGAGATGTTCGGGGTGCGCACAGCCTGGCACGGTCCGGGGGACACCTCGCCGGTCGGCCACGCGGCAAACCTCATGTTGGACCTCAACGCCTGGAATTTCGGCATACAGGAGTACGCCATCTTCGGTGAGCGGACCAGGGAAGTCTTCCCCGGTTGCCCCGAAGTACTGGACGGCCACATGTGGCCGAACGGCAAGCCCGGACTGGGCATCGACGTGGACGAGGAGCTTGCGGCGAAGTTCCCGCACTCCAAGTGGGAGTTCGGCGGAGCGTGGAACGAGATCAGGCGCGCCGACGGGAGCATCGTAAGGCCGTGACCCGAATCGGCCGCAACTTTCACCGTTACCCGAACCGCGAAAATCTAATCACGGTGTACCAGGGTCAAACCGCCAGAAGTCGAAATTGTCGCGGCCTATCGTCGTTGCGTGACCGCCGAAAGAATCTAACCACGGGTTACTGAGGTCAAAACAAAAAAAATGAAGGTC
This sequence comes from Alphaproteobacteria bacterium, assembly GCA_021296255.1. Classification (GTDB taxonomy): domain Bacteria; phylum Pseudomonadota; class Alphaproteobacteria; order UBA2966; family UBA2966; genus UBA2966. Next base: position 7,889 of record JAGWAU010000067.1, read on the forward strand.
TCACTCACCCGCGCCGAGGCACGCCGCATCGCCCTCGCCGCCCAGGGTTTCACCGGCAAGAAGCCATCAGGTCGTGTCGACGCGCGGCACTACGACCGCCTGCTGAGGCACGTGAAGCTGCTACAACTCGACTCGGTCAACGTGGCGGTACGGGCGCACTACATGCCGGCATTCTCCCGGCTCGGACCCTACCCGAGTGAGCAACTCGACGACTACGCCTATCGAAAATCCCGGCTCTTCGAAGGCTGGGGACACATGGCCTCGCTCCTCCCGATGGACCACTACCCGCTGCTTAGCCATCGCATGGAACGGGCGCGCCCCTGGCCGCGGCTGGAAGGACTGATCAAGGAGCAACGCGCCTACATAGATTCGGTGCGCGACCAGGTGGCCGCTCGCGGTCCTCTTACGGTGTCTGACCTCGACGACGGAGGAGACCGAAACGGCCCATGGTGGGGTCTCAGCAGGGGCAAAATCGCGCTGGAGTGGCTATTCCACAACGGCTCGCTGGCCGCGACGAGGCGCGGCAACTTCACCCGCGTCTACGATCTCGCCGACCGGGTGATTCCGCCCGGGGTCCTGAATATGCAGGCGCTTTCCAAGACGGAGGCCCAACGAGAGATGCTCAGGCTCGCCGCCGAAGCTCACGGCGTGGGGACCTTGACAGACCTTGCCGACTACTACCGCATCAAGGTCCCGGAAGCGCGGCCCCGCTTGAGCGAACTGATCGAAGAAGGTGTCTTGAAAGAAGTCAGCGTAGAAGGTTGGCCTCAAACCGCATACATGAACAAGGACGCCCGGCTGCCGCGTAGGGCCAATGCCACGGCAATCGTCAGCCCATTCGACTCCCTGGTCTGGTATCGGGACCGGACGGAACGCCTCTTCGACTTCCTGTATCGCATCGAAATCTACGTCCCCAAGCCCAAGCGACAGTATGGCTACTACGTCTACCCGTTTCTTCACAACGGCGAACTCGTCGCCCGCGTCGACCTTAAGGCGGACCGCTCCAACGGCGTCCTGCTGGTCCAGGCCGCATACCTCGAGAAGGGCCGCGACGCCGGCGAGGTGGCGCCAGCGCTGGCCAGTGAACTAACGTCCATGGCGGAGTGGCTGGGACTTCGGCACGTCGCCGCCAAACCGAGTGGCGATCTGGCCGGAGCGCTCGGTCAAGCGCTGGATTAGACTGCCCGCCCCGCGCAATTGCACTCCGTTTGACCTACAATCCGGCCAACCGTCACCAGTCAGTACACCGGGGTATTCCCATGCAAGAATTGGTCCAATACGTAAACGGAGAGTTCGTACCGGACTCTGAGGCGAAAGTCTCAGTATGGGACCGCGCCCTTTCGGTGGGCGACGCCGTCTTCGACACGGAGCGCACGTTCGGGGGCAAGGTATTCCGCCTGAGGGAACACCTGGAGCGGCTGTACAGGACCCTGCATATGGTGCGCATCGACCCCGGCATGTCGATCGACGAGATGCAGGAGGTAACGGAAGAGTTGGCCCGCCGCAACGACCGGATGCGGGAGCCGAACGGCGACTACTCCGTAACGCAGATGATCTCTCGCGGTTCGGTAAATTCGGTGCTGGAGCCGGAACAGGCGACGGTGGTAATCAGGATGAGGCCGATACCCTTCACCTCGTACGCCAGGTACTACGACGAGGGCGCGCACGTCGTGATCCCGACCACCCGCCGAGACCCGGTACAGGCCCTCGACGCCAGGCTCAAGACGATAAGCAGGATGAACCTGGTCATGGCCGAGATCGAGGCGAAGCAGGTCGACCCGGATGCCTACCCCGTGCTCCTCGACATCGACGGCAACCTGTCCGAGAACATCGGCGGCAACTTCTTCGTGGTGACCAACGGCGTGGTCCGGACCGCCCCGGCGCGCAACGTCCTGGCGGGCGTCAGCCGCATGACCGTGCTGGAACTGGCCGGCGACCTCGAAATCCCGACAGCGGAGGAGCCGCTAACCCCCTACGACGCCTACAACGCCGACGAGGCGTTCCTGACCACCACCAGCTACTGCGCGCTCCCGGTGGGCAAGATAAACGGCAACCCGCTCCAGAACGAACCGCCCGGCCCTATCACGAAACAGATCCTGGCCGCATGGTCCGAACGCGTCGGCATGGACATCGTAGACCAGGCCATGAGCCACGTGAATTAGCGAATTACGGCAAACGGCAATTCGCGTTTATCGCGTCTCTTGATGATCAGGCCGAAGAACGATCACGACTGTTACCGAGGCGCATTCGCTATGCTGTTTCTTGTTAGCGCAAACGAGAATTGCCTGGACGCTTATTGGCATTTTCGGGAACTTTCGAAAACAAGCTAAGACAGCCATCTTCCCAACTCTTGCGGAAAAAGGCGAATCTTGGCGCTTCCGACGGCGTCGGGACAACCCAATCCGATTGCGCTGTGACTCGGCAGCACAGGTCAGTTGCCTGGATCCAATGTCCGTCCAAATTGTCTGAGGCCCGCGCATGGCGACTCGTCTCGTAGGGGCTGGTTTCAAACCAGCCCTCGGCCTGTCCTGTGGGTGGCATCACCGCGATCTGGCGTCATACCCGGATTTGGTCGGCCCGGGGTTCAATCCGGCTCGGCAGAATCCCCGAACAGCCTGACCAGCCGCTCATGGTGCTCACGCGGCAACGACGGCTTTTCCAACGACCTTGCGTTGGCCTCAAAATGCTCGATGCTCGACGTGCCAGTAATAACGGTGGAAACCGCCGGGTGGTCCGCGCCGAACTTGTAGCCGGCGGAGATCACCGAGTCCGCGTCGTCGCCGATCAGCCAGTCGAAAGGCCCGTCGTCCGGCAGGTCGTCCGGCCCGATCAAACCCTCTTCTTTCCATCTGGCGACGACCTCCCGGGACCGTTGCGGACGGGTCAATGAAATCCGGACTGCCGCCATGTTCAGCACGCCCACACCGTGTTCGATCGCCAGCGGGAACACCTCTTTGGCCGCCCACTGGTTCAGGAACCCGTACTTGAGCATGATCGTGTCCCACAGGTCCGGATCGCTCCTCAGTGCGTGGACCGCGGTCTCATGCCGCGGCTCGGCCTTCAGTTGGAAAGTCGCGCCGATAAACCGGAGCTTTCCCTGTTCCTGCAACCCCTTCAGAATCGGGTAGTAGCGGTCCACGGCTGCGCCGTATGTGGTCATGTTCACGCCGTGGAACTGCATGACGTCGATGTAGTCGGTCTTCAACCGCCTGAGGCTGCGTTCGAACGATTCGGCCAGCCCGGTGAAGTTGTCTTCATCGCCGACGCGAAACGTGCCCGGAGGACCCCACTTGGTGGCGATCAGGTACGAATCGCGGTCCGCTCCCTGCAGGGCGTCGCCCAGCCACTCCTCCGAGTTTCCGTAACCCTCCGCAGTGTCAAAAAGATTCACGCCCAGATCGAGCATCCGTCGAATGAGCCGGCGCCTACCGGCGCGGTCGACCCCCGTGCGCGCGCCGAACTGGCTCGGCCCGCCGGAGCCGTAGCTTAGGAGTGACACTTTCTGGCCTGTGCGGCCAAGGGTCCGGTAGAGCATCCTTCGTCCTTCTTGTCGAGGCGGCCCGTTGCCGAATGGCGACGCGGCGGAGTCCCTTCGTGGGCAGATAGTATCGCGCGACATCTCATTGGTCCTCTTTACGTGCGTCGGACTGGCCGTACCATGTCACCGACGAATGGCGCCCATAATGAACGTTCAGAGCATCAACACCTGGCGAATACGAGAAAGCAAAAGAAAAAAATGAAAATCCAGGACATCGAGACCTTCATAGTGCACCCGCCCATGTCCAAGAACTGGGTCTTCGTGAAGATCACCACCGACAATGGAATCGTCGGCTGGGGCGAGGCGTACACACAGCACGAGCGTGACACGGCGATCACGGCGCACATCGAAGAGATGAAGCGTTACCTCATCGGCCGCGATCCGATGCAGATCGGCCACTTCCGCCACTGGGCCTACGAGGACATGTTCCTCAAACGCGGCTCAATGGATGTCTACAGCGCGGTGAGCGGACTCGAGATCGCAATGTGGGACATTACCGGCAAGGCCCTCGACCAGCCGGTCTACAACCTGCTCGGCGGCGCTGTCCGCCCGGCTCTGCGGGTCTACGGCGGCGGAGCTCACGGGAACACACCGGAAGAGTGCGCAAACAGCGCGTTGAACTCGGTGAAACTGGGCTACGACGCCCTCAAGTTCGACCCCTTCCCCGGGCCGTGGCGCTCGTTTGTCGACCACGCCGACCTCGAACTGGCGGCCGCCAAGGTCGGAGCGGTGCGGGAGGCGGTCGGTCCGCGCGTCGAGATCCTCGTCGAGGTCCACCGGCGACTCTCACCCGTCGAGGCGATTATGGTCGGACGCATGATCGAGAAGTACCGGCCGTACTGGTTCGAGGAGCCGTGCCCGCCGGAGAACATCCGCGGAATCGCGGAGGTCAAGAACGCCCTCAACATCCCGGTGACGATCGGCGAGGCAATTTACGGGCGGCGCGGCTTCGTCGAAGTGTTCGAACGACGCGCGGCCGACTACCTCAACCCCGATATCTCGAACACCGGCGGGATACTGGAGATCGTCCAGATCGCCGCCATGGCCGAGGCCTATGACATGGGCGTATCGCCCCACGGCGCCAACAGCGCGGCGGTCTCCTT
>JAGWAU010000067.1:12541-20996 GCA_021296255.1 Alphaproteobacteria bacterium
CTTCCTCATGTACGAGTACCCCCACGCCCTGCAGGAAGTCTGCAACAAGCTGATGGTCAAGCCGCTCGTACCGGATAACAGCTACGTAGAGCTACCCAGGGAGCCCGGCATCGGCATCGAAATAGACGAAGCCGCCCTCAAGGAGTACGCCTACGGCCGCCACGCGCCCCGGCCCCTCAGGACCGTAGAAGACGAACGAAAATTCCACACCGCCGGCGTTTCACCGCCGCGGGGGGAGTAGGGGCGCGAGCAATGGGGCCAAGTCCCTGTGCGGCAGTCCTACAGCGCCCGCGGGGTTGGTCAGCGCCACTCAGCCCTTGCTTGTTCATCAGGGCAATCTGCCATAATTGTCCCGTACTGAAGTGACGCGACTACGGCGGGGATGTTCGGCTGAGGGGGCTTCAATCATGGCTACAAAAAAGAAGAACACCCAGAACGCTGAGACACCTGCGGAGAGATTCGAAAGGGTTGCGAACAGAGTCCTGGCCCGGGACCGGAGGGCTAGGGCGAGACGGGAGAAGCGGCTCCGTGAATTGGCCTCTACGGGCTCGCATTCGTCTCCTGCACCAGGCGCCTGAAACCATCCAGGCCCGCGAGCTAATTCGCCCGTCTGGGCCGGGGATGACGATTAACGATGTGGGACGACGGTTTGGGTGGCTTAACGCCCGGCCGGTAAGACGGACCGGCTAGACCCCCTCTAAAATCCCCAGCAACCGCTCCGCTACGATCTCCTCCTCGCCGTCCTGCAGGCACACCATGACGAGGTTGATCTCGTCGGCGTAGTAGCCCATGCCGACGTGGATCGGCGGATCGCCCTCGAGCAGCCGCCGGCGGATCTCCGCAGGCGATGGACCGCGCCACTCCGGCTCGAAGTACACCACCGGCTGTGGGCCGTGCCGGTCGGGGCTCGACTCCTCTATGACCACCCGTAACCCCGGTATGTGCTCGAGCCTGCCGCGAATATATTGCGCCTTCGCCATCCACCCCTCGTGCAGGGCCTCCTCTCCGGTTTCGATGAGGAGTTCGAGCGCTACCACCATGCCCACTATCGACTCCTTGGACGCCTTCATCCCGCGCGCCACCCCCGCTCTGGGCGCGTCGAGGTTCAGCGCGTTGACGTACGCCGCCTCCATCAGGTCCGCGCGGCCGGCGAGCAGTCCCGCGTTCTGCGGCCCGCCGATGCCCTTGCCGCCGGAGAAGAACGCCAGGTCGGCGCCGTCTTGCAGGTAGCCGGTCAGGTTGGGGCCGCGGCGTCGACGATCACGGGCACGTTGCGTGCGTGGGCGACCGCGCACATTTCACTCACCGATAGCCCGCGCTTCAACAGCGGCTGGAACACAGCCGCCACGGCGCACGTGCGGTCGGTGATCGCAGCATCCAGTTGGTATGCTGCTGCAGCCCCCAGCATGCCCCATTCGACGATTCGCGCGCCGGGCAGTTCGAACGACATGTCGTAGCGGTTCCGCTCCCCCTTGTAGACCACCACTTCGTTCTTCATGCCGGTGGAGTCGGGAAGCTGCTCCGCCTTTGCCCGGTCGACGCCCGTCATGCAGGCCGCCACGGCGATGGTCCCGGCCGCCGAGGCTCCCGCGGTGACCATGCCCGACTCGGCGCCGCACGCCCGCGCAACCACCTCGCCCGCGGCCCGGTTCAGTTCGACCATGTCCACGAAGCACGTCGCCGCCTCGTTCATGGCGCTCAGCACTTCAGGCCGCATCAGGCTGCCGCCCAGCCCCGTCACCCAGCTCTGGGCATTGATGACCGGCTGTACCCCAAGCCGCGCGTAGGGCTCGGGGGTGCGGAACGACGGCGGCATAGCGAACGCGTCCCGGTCGCTAGGAGGTGAGGATTTCGTGCAACCGGTCGGCGATGATCTTATCTTCGCCCGGCCGTACGTTGACCATCACCACGTTCAGTTCGTCCCCGTAACCGCCCGAGCCGATCATTATCGGGGGGTCGCCTTCGGCAAGCTGCTTCCGTACTTCCGCCGCGGGCGGGCCGGACCACTCGGACTCCATGTAGATAACCGGCTGCGGCCCCTGGCGGTTCTCGTTTTCCTCGATCACAACCCGCAGGCCGGGGATTCCCCGGAGCCTGTCGACGACGACGTCGCACTTCTGCCGCCAGCCGGCCCAAATCGATTCCTGGTCGGAATCGAGGAACAACTCGATCGCAGTGACCAGGCCGATGATCGTCTCCTTGGACACCTTGGCAGGACGGGCGATACCGACGCGCGGTCCGCCCGGCAGGTAGTTCAGGAATGCCGCCTCTATGAGGTCGGCCCGTCCGGCCAGGAGACCGGAGTTCTGCGGGCCGCAGATGCCCTTGCCCCCCGAATAGGTGACCATGTCGGCGCCAAGCCTCATCGGCTTGGTCAAATTGTCCGCAGGCGGGACCTCGGCCGAGGCGTCGACGAGGACCGGCACATCGGCCGCGTGGCCGATCTCGATGGTCTCTTCAAGGGTGAGTGGGCGCGGAAGGAACGGCGCCAGGGTGTAGATCACGGCCGCCGTGTTTTCGCCGATGGCCGCTTCGAGCTGATACGGCGTTGCCGACTGCGGCATGCCGACCTCCACCAGCTTCCCGCCAGGCGTTTCGAATGCATGGTCGTAGGCATTTCGTTGTGACTTGAAGATGACGAATTCGTTCTTCATTCCCGTAGTGTCGGGAATCTGGTCCACCTTGGCCCTGTCCGTGCCGGTGATCGCTGCGGCCGCCATCAGCAGGTTTCCGGCAGCCGCTCCAGCGCAGACCATGCCCGCCTCCGCGCCGCACGCCCGCGCCACCACCTTGCCGCCGGCGGCCATCAACTCGTCCATGTCTATGAAGTGCTGTCCAGCCTCCTCCATGGCCGCAAATACTTCCGGCCTCATGATCGACCCGCCCAGGGCGGTGACCCAACTGCGGGCGTTGATCACCTTCGTGACGCCGAGCCGGTCGTATATATCTGGTCCGTTCATCTGTTTTCCTCCGACTTCGCGGCGATACGCAAGGCTGGTCCCGCATGACCCGCCAAAAGTTAGTCGATTGTCTGGCCCGGGCCCCAATTTCCCGGCGAATGGCGAGGCGGGCGTTCCGCGGGTAGTAGTATTCCACGCCAGGTCTGCGGAGCAAAGAGGAACGCCGACGCAGTTCTATCGTTCAGGGCTGCGTCCGTCAACCTGGTTTTCGCTCCCAACGGGCCCCAATAAAACCGGCGCGGATCTCCGGCGGACCGCGAGGCGGTGTTCGAAAATGGCGCAGTCAGAAAGTTGCATCATCGTAGGCGCGGGCCACAACGGGCTGGTCGCCGCATACTACCTCGCCCGGGCCGGCTTCGACGTAACCGTGCTTGAACGCACCGAACGGGTCGGCGGCGGCGCGGTCACCGACGAGCTTTTCCCCGGGTACCGCATCGGGACCTGCGCCTACGTCTGCCACATGCTGCAGCGGCGCATCATCGACGACATGGAGCTGCGACGGCACGGCCTGCACATCTACCCCCTCGACCCGTCCGGCCTTTTCATATATCCCAACGGCGACAGCCTGAGATTCTGGCACGAACACGAGCGGATCGACGAAGAGATAGCGCTGATGTCCCCGCGCGACCGGGGCGCCTGGCCGAAGTGGATGGAGTTCTGGGAAGACGCGGCGCGGCTCTTCCAACGCTACTTCCTGTCGGAGCCGCCGACATTCGACGAAGTTGCACAGGATGTCGCCGGCACGAAGTACGAGGCCGTCTGGGAGCGGTTGCTGAACGTCCCGATTCGGGCCATGGCCGAGGAATACTTCGAAGACCCGCGCATCGCCGCCGCAGCCATCGGGTCGGGCGACTACGGCGCGATATCGGAGCCGGGAAGCGCGCTCGCGCAGACTTACTTCAAGATGAGCTTCCTGACCGCCGACGAGGACCTGGGCATCGTCCGGGGCGGGATGGGAGGCGTCACTCAGGCCATGGCGAATTCGGCGCGGGAAGCGGGGGTCGCCATACGGACGAACGCTACCGTCAACTCGATCATCGTCCGCGACGGGCGCGCCACCGGCGTCCTGCTGGAGACGGGTGAGGAAATCGGGGCGGACATCGTCATCTCTAACGCCGATCCCAAGTCGACTTTCTTGTGCCTGGTCGACGAAAATGCGCTGCCATCCGGCTTCCCCGAGAAGGTCCGGGGCCTGTCTACCCGTTCCGCCTCGATGAAGCTGCACGCCGTCCTCAAGCGGCTGCCCGACTTTTCCAGGTACCTGCGCCCAGGCGACCCCGACTCACTGATCGCCATGGTCCGCATCATGCCGACGCCCGACTACATCGAGGCGAGTTGGCGCGACGCCATGAACGGGACGCCGACTCGCCACCCGATCATGCAGTTGCAGATCCCCACGGTCTTCGATCCGACGCTCGCCCCGCCCGGCGGGCATGTGATGTCCATCTGGGTGACCTACGAGCCTGCGCGTCCGCGCGGCGGATCGTGGTCGGAGATCAGGCGGGACGTCGGAAACGCCCTCATTGACGAACTCGAACGCTATCTGCCCGACATCCGCGAATGCATCGAGGAGTGGGACGTGTTCACGCCGGCCGACATCGGCGAACGGGTGGGCATGACCGACGGCAACATCCGCCACCTCGATCTGTCACCGGACCAGTTGCTCGCCAACCGCTCGTTGCCGGGCTGCGCCCCGTACCGTACCCCGGTGGCCGGCCTGTACATGTGCGGCGCCGGCATGCACCCCGGCGGAGAGGTGTCGGGCGCCCCGGGCCACAACGCCGCCCACGCCGTTGTCGGGGACCTACGGTGAGCATATGCTCGGCCTGCGACGTTACGGCCGTGGACCAGTAAAAACGTTTGCGCCGGACCGGGCGCGCATCGCCGCCCGGGCGGAGCTGCGCGTAGGGGCCGTTCGCGAACGGCCCTGATATGAAACGCGAACGGCCCTGATGTGAGACGCGATTCGTCCCACCGGAACTGAATAGCTTCGTCCGGGTTCGCCGTTTTGCATCACGGGCGGGGCGGGATAACATTCGCTGGCACAGCGGAAAAGAACACGTTGGAGCGCGAGCCGCTTCGGGAGAATGACGAATTGAAGATTACGAAAGTTGAACCGGTCTTCTTGGACAGGTACCTGCTGGTTGAAATCGAGACGGACGCAGGCATCACCGGCCTCGGCGAGTCCGGCGCGTGGGGATATTTGGAGTCGTCCGCCGTGGCCATCGAAAAGTACGGCCGCTACCTCGCCGGAAAGGACCCTCTCCGGATCGAACACCATTGGCAGTACATGTACCGCTCGTCCCACTTCCGAGGCTCGGCCGTCATGGGGGCCATCAGCGCAATAGACATCGCCCTGTGGGACATCGCCGGCAAGCACTTCGGCGTTCCCGTGCACCAGTTGCTCGGCGGCAAGGTGAGGGACAAGGCGCGCGTCTACTACCACGTATTCGGCAACACCAAGGAAAAACTGGTCAACGGTGTTAAAGCTGCAAAAGAGCTTGGTTTCACGGCGGTCGGGCACCTGACGCCGTTCCTCGACGAGGGGCACGATCTGCCGTACTTCAAGACCCACGTCGCCAAGATCAGGGACGCCATCGACACCGTTGCGGAGTACCGGGACGCCGTCGGTCGCGACGTAGACCTGTGCATCGAGATCCACCGTCGGCTGACCCCCACCGAAGCGGTGCAACTCGGCCTCGGCATCGAGGAGTTCCACCCCTACTTCTACGAGGACCCGGTTACGCCGGACAATATCGATGAGATGGCCTACGTGGCCGACAAGATAAACATTCCGATTGCGACCGGCGAGCGGTTCACCTCGCTCTGGGACTTCGAGATGGCGCTCAGCAGGAACGCCGTCCAGTACGTCCGGCCGGACGTGTGCATCGTCGGCGGCATCTCCGGAACGAAGAAGATCGCCGCGGCGGCCGAGGCCAGGCACGTCGGCGTAGTGCCGCACAACCCGCTCAGCCCGGTCAGTACGGCGGCCTGTCTGCAGATCGCCGCGTCCGTGCCCAACTTCGCCCTGCAGGAGTACCCGACGGGCGAGGACGTGCCGCCCAAGAGCGACATGATCACCGGCACGCCGGTGCATGACGGCGACGGCTACCTGATCATCTCCGACGAGCCGGGCATCGGCGTAGAGCTGAAACCCGACGCACGAGAAAAAGTTCCCTACACACCGCGCGAGATCAGCACCGGCTCGGTCGTAGACCAATAGGACCTTCGCGCAGCAACCAGCCGGCGCAGTCGTTTCGTAGGGGCGGGTTTCAAACCCGCCCCCGTTGACCGCGCGGCAACGGCTACTTTCATTCCGGCCGCGCGTCCTGCCCGGCCGCGCTTGTGACCGCCTGGGAAATGGCGCGGTTGTACCCGACGAGGTACGCGACGTAGATCTTGTGCTGCGGACCGTCTCCGATCAGGTTCACCGCGTTCGGATGGTCGTAGTCGAGCACGCCCTTGTACCCGACCTCGTCGAGCGCCTGGGCGATCTTGAACATGTCCATGTCCCCCTCGTCGGGCGCCACCTCGTCGTACACCCCGCCGTCGGGGATGGTGCCGACCACGTTGCGGAAGTGCACGTGGAATAGACGGCCCTGGGAGCCGTACTTCCTGATACCTGCCAGCACGTCCTCCCCTGACTCGTAGCGCGTCCCGACGCAGTAGGTGAACCCGTTGTTCGGCGACGGCAGTTCGTCAAACAGGCGGTCGAAGTCGGCGAAGTTATGCAGTATCTGCGGCGCGCCGTGGACCGACGGTACCGGCGGATCGACGCCGTGAGTAGCCACCAGTACGCCGGATTCCTCGGCCGCCGGCAGGACCTGCCGGTAGACGTTGAGAGTGCCCTCCCAAAGCTGTTCGCGGGTCGGCGCGTCCGGCCGCAGCGGACTGTCGAGCGCGGCGTTCAGGTCCTGGCGCAGGTGGGTCGAACCGCCGCGGCCTTCCGGCCAGGAGAGCGTGTCGTCCCAGCTCACCACCTGCCTGGCGTGGAACACCTGTATGCCGAGCACCGGGATGTCGAACTCCCCGAGGACCGCCGTGTTCGCCACGAGGTCGTCGATCTCCCGCTGGCCGCCGGCCCGGCCCATGAATGCGTTTCGGAGATCGTCGTGGGTGACCTGGCAACGTTCCATCCGCAGGCCCGCGCTTTCGAGAATACCTACGGTCCTGGCAACGTCGTCGCCGCTCAACCTGCGGTCATTATTCCGGTACCCGGCAAAAGCGTCGATCGTCATATCCACGAAGTCGATGCCGAGTTGTTTCAGCAGCACAAGATCGTCCGGACGTTCAAGCCAGTCAGGTCCGATGCGTGCAGCTATTCGAAGCATTTCTTTTCCATTCCCCTGAAGACGGCCCGGTCAGGCTACCACCCCACTGTCACTCCCCCAAAAATAAGCAGGGCCGCGGAATTGTCATCGCTATGAAATTGGCCCGGACAGCTCCCCTATCGCCTTACCGGCGAAGGCCGGTACCCAGGGGTCCCGCGGGGACCACACCCGGACCTCATAATGGCCAGTACCGCCAGACCCACCCCTCCCGCCGACTTACCGGCGAAAGCCGGTATCCACGGTGGGGAGCGGGGGCGGGCACGCCCGAAATGTACACCTCCCAACCGGCAGACAACGTCCCAATTTCATCACCTCGTGCGGCCTTAACAAGGCCATAGTGATCCCGAGCACTTTACTGTCATCCCGAGCGAAGCCGAGGGATCTGAGACGGACGCTGGCAGTAACGCCACTGTTCACAAACACCCCCAAGATTCACCCACCCCCATTCAGGGCCGCGGCCATGAATCCAGGTGGCGACGCCGGCACAGGGAATCGAGGAATACCCAGTAGTCCAAAAAATCACGCGAGGACGCGTTCGAACACGTAGCGGCCTGCGTCGCGGTTCTCCCTGAACTCGAAGCCGTCGAAGTCCCCGTTGTACCCGACGATCGGAACATCGCGCTCGTGAACTGAGCCGTGGGACCGGAGGCCGTCGGGAAGCGAGACCTCGTCCGCATCCCCGAATACGACGTGCGGATCGGCAGTCACCACGATATCCCCGATCAATTCCGGGCTGAGATCGAATCGAGCCGCCGATTCCTCCCTGGTCAACGCGTCGTCGACGCCGGGGGTTTCGCGGAGTACCTCCATTGCTTCAGAGACATTCGCCGGGTCGAGATAGACGTACATACAGCCGCCGAGGTTCGAGTGGTGCAGGACGTAACGGTCCTTGATGATCGCGACGGGGTTCGACTCGATGCCCCGCGCCGAAAGAACGGCCTTCAGGTCGACCATCTCGGACTTCGCGTTCATCCCGTGGTCGGCCGTGACAAGGATCGAAGCATCGGGGTGGTTGGCGGCGAGACGGCCGATGGCGTCGTCGAGGATGGCCATGTGCCGGATGGCGTCCGGGTGGTCGGGCGCGTTCATGTGCATGGCGAAGTCGGTGGTCGTCAGGTACGCGATATCGACGGGCCGCTCCTTCATCAGGAAGTTGCCGACGTC
>JAGWAU010000111.1 GCA_021296255.1 Alphaproteobacteria bacterium
GCTACGGCTCACCCAGAAGCGGCCATCCTCCCTTTCTTCGACATAGGGCATCCGATCGCGCAATGCGGCGGGCGCATTTCCGGTAAAGAGATCCCCCGGGAGCCAGGGCAGATCGATGTGGCAATCGGCCGATATGATTTCGTAAAGCATTTCCGGACTGCTCCGCGTCGTGTCCACCGAACCAAGCATACCCCCGCCGACTGCGTGTGACGCAAATCGGGGCGTTGGGGAGGTCTGTACGTCTGGTGGGCGCGAGCCGCAATTCCGGGGTTACCATGGTGTTCATGCGATCCGGCGAACTGAGAACCGTTTCCGGCAGAGGCAGAGGATGAAGCATGCCCCTCATTGACGAGATCGTCGCCAGGCACGATGCGCTCGCGCGCTGGCGGCGCGATATTCACGCCCATCCCGAACTCGGGTTCGAGGAGCACCGCACGGCTGAATTCGTGGCGCGGAAACTGGAGGAATTCGGTGTCGAGGTGCACCGGGGCATAGGCAACACAGGCGTAGTCGGTGTGTTGCAGGTGGGTAACGAGACTTCCTCGGTGGGTCTGCGCGCAGACATGGACGCGCTGCCCATCAAGGAGGCGAACACGTTCGCGTACCGATCCACCGACGAAGGTTCCATGCATGCCTGCGGCCATGACGGACACACTGTCATGCTGCTCGGCGCGGCCGAATACCTGGCCGCTACGCGGAACTTCCGCGGCCAGGTGGTCTTCATCTTCCAGCCCGCGGAGGAAGGCATCGGCGGTGCCCGCGCCATGGCCTGCGATCGGTTGTTCGGGATGCACAACGCGCCGGGCATGCCGGTGGGCCGCTTTGGCGCGGTGTCGGGCACGGTGACGGCTGCGGGAGCTTACTTTGACATCGACATAGTCGGGGTCGGCGGTCACGGAGCGTTTCCGCACACCGCGGTGGACCCGGTGGTGATCGCGGCCGAACTTGCCCTCGGCCTGCAGTCGATCGTGGCGCGCAACGTGCGGCCGACGGAAACCGCCGTCGTGTCGGTGACCCAGATCCATGCCGGAGTCCCGCGACCGCGCGGCTCTCGGGGACGGCGCGGGCATTCACCATGGACGTCATGGAACTCGTCGCCGCTCGCATGCGGGAACTGGCCGATGGCATCGCGAGGGCGCACGGCGGATCCGCGAAAGTGGATTTTCGGCCGACGTACGAGCCGGTGGTTAATGATCCGGTGGCGACCCGACTGGCTGCCGAAGTGTGTGAACAGCTGGTTGGAAGCGACAACGTGCGGCGGCGTCTGCACGTGGGCACCGGCTCAGAGGACTTCTCGTACATGCTGAACGAAGTGCCCGGTTGCTATCTGCTCCTCGGCAACGGCGACTCTCCGCCGGTGCACAATCCGGAGTACGATTTCAACGATGCCGCGATCCCTTACGGCGCGAGTTTCTTCGCGTCGGTCGCAGAAAGGGCGTTGGCGGGGAAGGTAGGGAAAGTCTAAGGAGAATCGGCTACTTGAAGGCAGAGATGATCTCTTCCTCGAATAGTTGCAGCAGGCCGGCATTCCTGCAAGGCAGGGGCTCCAAATGCGGTCCCGTCGACGCCCGCGTCTCCGAACTCGCCGATGCGAATTGTCTTCGGTCGTATCGAGGTTCTAACAACCCGCCATTGACACCCTAACAATATCAAGAGTACCTGGGCGCATTCGATCGAACTGTTGAGGATCGTCAACAGTCCTAAGGACCGGTCACATCGTCGACACTGCGATTTCTGCCCTTATCGCCGACTTTCGCCGAACGAATCAAAAGCTGATTCTCCTCTTCGAGGGCGGACAACCTCAGATGTTGGCTGTACACGATTTGCAGTAGCACGCCCACGAGACGATCCGTCGAGATTTCCGGGCGGATCGCCAACTCTGCCCGATCAGATAGAAGGGGTTGGCCGCGCTGAGCGAGAAGCGCGTTTAGCCGTTTGGTTTCGTCGACCATCGCGTGGGCCGCCGAGACGATGTCTTCCTCCTTAGGCAAAAGGCCGCGATACCAGGACAGGACATCAAACTCGAGGTCCACGTGTTTCGGATTCGCGAAGGATCGAAATTCGGCCGGCGCTACCGTCCCTTTTTGGCGGTCATTGTAGAAGGCTCTTATCAGCTCGGCCTCGGGCCCCGGCCGGACATTGGCCAAGATGTGCGGCAGCTTCACGTCTATCCCCACCGCGCTCATGAAGTCGACGACCACGTCGCCGACGGCGTCGTAGTTGCGAACCTCGACTGAGTCGCCAAAGGCGTGAACAAACGCTTCTAGCGGGGCAGCGACCCTCTGGCGGTATCCAACTTCCGCAAAAGAACGGATTCGGCCGGGGTGGGTTTTGCGTCTTAGGTGCCCCTCAGAATACGCCGATTGGATCTTTGCTAGTGGCGACCGTACATAAGCGATCACCAAGATATCGATGCCGGCGTGTTCGACGGCACGCAGCAGCGGAATACACCATCGCTCCTGTCCCCCGAAAGTCTCGTTGGAAACGATGGCCTGCTGAGGTCCGGTCGAAAATGAACGAGCGACGCAGTCGGCGAACTCGGCCGGGAGATCCTTCCGCTGCATCATTTCTTTGAGCAGTTGTCCCTGCGACATGCCCTGCCACGAATAGGCTTGAATCGGCGCGAGATTCAAGGAGTGCCCCCAATACGCGATGTTCTCCGCGGACAACTCTGATCGGGAACGACGCAACGTGTGCTGAATGGCGGTGGAGCCGGTCTTGCCGGGACCGACATGGACGATCAAACGCTTCACTGAAGGCGCTGGCTACTAAACATTCTCCAACGCCCTCCTACCTTCTCCTAGTTGGCATTCTGCGGTGTTCGGAAATGTGGCCTCGGCGGGCCATTCGCTGGGAGCATTCGGCATTTCGATTTGGCAGTATCTAGCCATAGCGTTGAGGCTCTGTCTACCTATCGCGGTCGAAATGACCGCGCGAGTGATTCCGGGTGTAAAGGTGCGCAGAACGTCGAAAATGGCCTGACTCATAGCCGACTCGGCTGCGGAGAGGGCGTGGACCGTGAAGGTAGGAAAAGACCCGATCTGAAGCGGCCTACCTGAAGGCGGAGAGAATCTCTTCGTCGAACCGCTGTAGCAGTCCGACGTTGCCGGAAGGCATGGCCCCGAACATGATCTCGGCGATACCAGCGTCTTCGAACTCGCCGATGCGATCGATGACGTACTGCCTTCCTCCCGCGACGGTGCCGGGGCCGAACCGGTTTATGA
>JAGWAU010000001.1:0-90374 GCA_021296255.1 Alphaproteobacteria bacterium
CCTGATGCCACTTCACTGCCTGACCGATACCGGCCCACTTGAAGTTATACAGCGATTGGCTGCACGGATTGTCGGGACCGAGTAGATCGACGGCTATGTCTGCCAGCACCGAGTCCTTCGCATAGGCCCAAAATTCGGGATGGTGCACATCCGGACGGTTGAGACGCAAAAGACGCGGCTCCTCGGAAGTGTGGCCCTTCTCTAACCAGATGTCCTCGGTCGATTCCGTTATTGATCGGCTGTCGTCGATTATCTCCGTAATTGCTGCGCGTAATCTGGACAGCCAGTCTTGGACAATTAGGCCTTCTAGCAACAGGTAGCCATTTTCAGCGTAAGACTCCTGCTGTGAGTCCGTCAGGGTCTGCGGTGCCAGAGTGACAACTCCTTTGTTCGTCATGCTGCGAGCCGCGCCTGTTCCCAAGCGAGATACCGGGCGATCCCGTCTTCGATACCAATCTTCGGAGTGAAACCGAAGTCGCGTGTCGTTGCTGTCACATTGAAGGGTTCGCGCTTGTACATCAGTTCGCTGCCGCCGGGCTCGAAGGTGATCTCAGTATCGGGCATCTGCTCCATGATGATTTCCCCGATGCGGGGCAATGATACGAGATCCGGGTGCGTGATGTTGTAGACCACCTGCGGCGCCCGTTCCGGCATGCGCGCGCCGCGCAAGATCGCTTCTACGGTTTCATCGATGTAGAGATGGACTCGGGACTGATCCGCTCCCCAATTGAAACGGGTCGGCCGACCGGCGACCGCGTTCTCTACCATGGTCTTAATCACGCACTAAGTCTTTCGTCCCGGTCCGTAAAGACCGCCGATCCGAAGGCTGACCGCGTTCATGTCGTATTGGTTTCGGTAGGCCATGACCAGAAGATCTCCGGCACCTTTTGTCGCGCTGTAGACGGAGCCGGGCCGCATAGGCGCGTCTACATCGACAGGTCCCGGGGGCGTATTCCCGTACGCCGACAACGACGATACATAAACAAATTTCGGAATCCCGATTGCTCGTGCCGCTTCGATGAGGTGGGTTGTCCCGAACATGTTCAGCTGGGCAACGCGGAACGGATCGTCACGTAGCAACGTGCTACCGGAAACGGCACCCGAGTGGATCACTGTATCGATCCTGTGTTGGTTCAGCAGACGGCAGATCTGATGCATGTCCTGGAGATCACCGCAGACCGATTCGAAATCATGCCCGTCGGGCGCGAGCATGGGGTCGCAGCCGACTACCATGAGCCCCTCCGTTACGAGGTGGTCCGCCAAGGGCAAACCGACGAAGCCACTTGAGCCAGTAACCAGTACGTTCTTCAGCTTTGCCCCCTCAATACCGCATCTTGGGTTTGGCCAGTGACTTGATGCCTTAACAATCAACAACAAAGAGGTTCGCTTTATGCGTGGTTGCGCGGAACTTCAGTGAAGCCAATCGGTCCCTCACAGGCCGCCCGCAGCTAGCCTCTTGGCGGTCGCTGCACCAACCCGGTTATAGCTCCCAAGGCTTCGAATACTCCTACACTACGCTGCGGGACATGACCCCGGATCACCACACTAGCAGCGTAACGGCCTCGGCATAACGACACGGTGCTCGACGTGCCAGGAAACCGAACGCGAATCGGGATGGTTCGGGCGAGACCGTGCGTGGCCCGGTTGCAGCGACTATCATGCTCAGCGGACATACGGAGGCCACTTCGGTATCTCTTTCCCGCAGGCCGAAATCGGAACGGACAGGATCGCCATTCGCGACTTCGCGCAAGCCGCTGAGGATATGGGCTACAACCACATCTCCGTGCCAGATCATGTGATCCAGGCCGCGACGCCGCGTGGTCCCGAGGCGATGTCGGTGCACTACACCAGGGATTTCCCGCACCACGAGCCAATGACCATGATGGCCTTCATCGCCGGCGTGACCGAGACCATCGGCATCAACCCCGCCATCGTGATCCTGCCCCAGCGTCAGGCCGTACTCGTGGCCAAGCAGGCGGCGGAGATCGACGTGCTGTGCGGTGGGCGCCTCAGGTTCGGGGTGGGCATCGGTTGGAACGAGCTCGAATTTGAAGCGCTCGACATGGATTTCAACAACCGCGGCAAGCGTGTCGAGGAGCAGGTCCAGGTGCTGCGCCTCTTGTGGACTCAGGAACTCGTCACCTTCCACGGCAAGTGGCACACGATCAACGAGGCCGGTCTCGCGCCCATGCCGATCCAACGGCCGCCGGAAATCTGGTTCGGCGCGGTGAGCGATGTCGCCGTGCGCCGCGCCGGCCGACTTGGCGACGGCCTCTTCATGATCGCGCGTCTCAAGCCCGACGACGAGTCACGACGCGTGGTTCAGGTGTTCCGTGACGCCGCGGAGGAGGCCGGTCGCAATCCGGACTCGTTGGGTGTCGAGTCGATGGTGTACTCGAAGCTGGGTGGACTCGACGAGTGGATCGCCGATGCCCGGGCCTGGGTTGATCTCGGGGCCACGCAACTCGTGTTCAGGACGACAGAAGGCGGCTACAGCTCATTCGACGAGCATCTCGATGCCATGGAAGAGTTCGCCGACGCGATGAAGAAATTCTAGCCGGTTCCAGACTGGAACCGCTCCGGCATTCCCAATCCGCCTGCGGCGAGCGGACCGCCGGTCCGCGCCACGGCCTCCACAGCGTAGGACGCGACGCGCTCGCATCCAAGCGGATGCTTGGAATTTTGTGGTTTCAAGCTGTTGAGCAGACTTTACGGAGTCGTTACCGTGGCGTCACGGAGTGGTCATCGGGTTCGGGGTTGGCGGATGCAACATGTAGGGCCCCGGAGGAGCAGACTGGGGATAGAACAGCAGGGGATCGCAAACCCCCGTACGGTCTACTGGAATCTGCACGCGCCGCATCTTTACGAGGAATCCGTTCGTCGCAGCGAGGGGGCCATAGCGGACGGCGGGCCACTTGTCGTGCTCACGGGTGAGCACACGGGGCGCTCGGCCAACGACAAGTATTTTGTCAGAGAGCCGGAGAGCGAAGGCAGTATCTGGTGGAGCGGCACCAACGT
Organism: Alphaproteobacteria bacterium; assembly: GCA_021296255.1. GTDB lineage: Bacteria > Pseudomonadota > Alphaproteobacteria > UBA2966 > UBA2966 > UBA2966. The sequence continues at coordinate 3,019 of JAGWAU010000001.1, forward strand.
TCCCATCGAGCAGGAACAATATGCCGCGCTCAAGGCCCTCGTCCTCGACTATTTCGATGACCGCGATGTCTTCGTACAGGATTGCTGGGCGGGTTCCTCGAGCAAGTATCGCCTTGGCATTCGCGTCATCGCCGAGTCAGCGTGGCACAGTCTGTTTGCCCGCAACATGTTCATCCAGCCGACGGATGGGGAACTCGACGGATTCGATCCCGAATTCACGGTGATTCATGCACCGGCTTTCCAGGCGGACCCGACCCGCGACGGTACACGGTCGGGCACCTTCATCATCATCAGTTTCGCAGATCGCACGGTGATCATCGGCGGCACGTCGTACGCCGGTGAGGTAAAGAAGGCGATCTTCACGGTACTGAACTATCTCTTGCCGGCGTTCGGCGTCCTGCCCATGCATTGCTCGGTCAATGTCGGTGCAGCAGGTGATGCCGCCGTCTTCTTCGGCCTGTCCGGAACGGGCAAGACGACACTATCCGCGGATCCCAATCGAAAACTCGTCGGCGACGATGAGCACGGTTGGGGCGACGCGGGACTCTTCAATTTCGAAGGCGGGTGTTACGCCAAGGTCATTCGACTGAGCCCCGAAGCCGAACCGCAGATCTATGCGACCACGGGCCGCTTCGGAACCATTCTCGAAAACGTCGCCTATGACGAGGACGCAAGGGTACTCGATCTCGACGATGCACGGCACACCGAAAACACGCGGGCGTCATATCCCATCGATTTCATTCCGAACGTGGTCGAAGACGGCACGGCCGGCCACCCCGCCAATATCGTTATGCTGACGGCGGATGCCTTCGGTGTGCTGCCGCCGATCTCCAGACTGACGGCCGAGCAAGCGATGTACCATTTCATCTCCGGCTACACCGCGAAGGTGGCGGGAACCGAGATGGGCCTCGGCAGCGAACCACAGGCGACGTTCTCGACGTGTTTCGGCGCGCCGTTCATGCCCCGTCATCCATCCACCTACGCACGACTGTTGGGCGAACGCATCACCAAGTACGGATCGAAATGCTGGTTGGTCAACACCGGGTGGTCTGGAGGGACGTTTGGGGTCGGCGAACGAATGCCGATCAAGTATACCCGTGCCTTGCTCAATGCCGCGCTCGACGGGACCCTCGACACGGCGAGCTATTCGCCCGACTCGTTCTTCAATTTGGAGATTCCGCAGTCCTGCCCCGATGTGCCCGGCGAGATCCTCAACGCGCGCAACACCTGGACGGATCAGACTGCCTATGACGCGACGGCGACGGATCTTCTGGATCGGTTCAACCGCAACTTCGAGCAGTTTGAAGACTACGTGGATGATGGCGTACGGGCCGTCGCGCTGAAGGCGGCGTAACGCGAACCCATGGCGAACCCGTAGAGATAGGCGGCCCGGACGATCCGCGCTATAAACGCGCCGATTGGGACAACGAGCGCGATCGGATCGAGATGGAAGGTCAATCTTCGGGCCTGACCGAACGCATCGTCATTCGGCCTACGGGCGAAATTGCGCTGAAGGCGGCCCGCGCGCGGCGGCGTTTTCAAGAGACGTTGCGGGGAAATATCGCCGATGCCCTGCGAGCCCGAGGAATCGCCTGCGAACTGCGGATGAGCGGCGCGCGCATCGTGCTGTCCACCGATTCGGGAGAAGCGGCGTGCAGCATATTGTCCAAGATTTTCGGTATCAGCTCGTATTCCACCATCGAAGCAACCACGGACTGTGATCTCGACGCAATTGTCGCGCGGGGAGAGACCGTATTCGCCGACGCCGTCCGGCACCGGAGCTTCGCGGTCCGGGCCAAGCGCTCCGGACACGGCAAGGACAAGATGGGATTCACCAGCACCGACGTGGCCGAGCGACTGGGGGCCGCCCTCAATCGATTCGGCAGGGTCGACCTCGATTCGCCGGAAGTCGCCGTCGAGGTGGAAGTCGATCTGGCGCAAGCCTTTATGTATTCGACGCGAATGCCGGGCCCCGGGGGACTGCCCCTCGGCGTCCAAGGCCGCGCCCTGACGCTGCTTTCCGGCGGATTCGATTCTGCCGTAGCGGCCTGGCAGCTGATGAAGCGGGGTGTGGCCACGGACTTCGCGCTCTGCAATCTCGGAGGTGGCGCCTACGAGCGCCTGGTACTCCAGGTTGCCAAGATGCTCGCCGAGTTGTGGGCGCACGGTCAGCGTCCCCGTCTGTTCGTCGTCGATTTCGGAGCGGTCGTAGAGGAGCTCCGGGAGAAGGCGCGCGAAACCTATCTGCAAATTCTGTTGAAGCGGCAGATGTACGGCGTTGCCGAACGCATCGCCGTTGCGGAAGGACTCGAGGTCATCGCCACCGGCGAGTCGATCGGCCAAGTATCATCGCAAACGCTGAAGAACCTGGCCAGCATTGACGGCACCGTCAAGCTGCCGATCATTCGCCCCCTCATCACTTACGACAAGCGAGAAATCGTGGCCGAAGCAGAGCGTATCGGGACGGCGCCTCTCTCCGCGCGCGTGCGGGAATATTGCGCGCTGACCGACGCACGCCCTGTCACCGCAACGTCGGCCGAGCGCGTCGCCGAGGAGGCGAAGAAGCTCGACCCAGCGATCTTGGATACTGCGGCCGCGGGGCGGCGGGTGTTCGATCTCAAGAAGTTGGACGCCTCGGATTTGCGAACACCCTATCTGTTTGCCGAGGAGATTTCGGACGACACGGTTCTGGTTGACTGTCAGCCGCGTCATATGTTCGAGGCCTGGCACGCCCCAAATGCGGTGCATCTCAATCCCGCGTCATTTTCCGATGGTCTGCGGAATTTGGACAAGGGGAAGCCGTACGTCCTTTACTGCACCTATGGCACTCAGGCTCCGTATTTCGTCGAGATCATGCAGCAGGCGGGATACGAGGCCTATGCCTTTCGTGGCGGACTGAGCGCCGTGAAGAAAGCGTGCGAAGCGGCCCATGGCGGTTCAAGTCCAATTTGAACCACCATGGCTTCGCGCCATCACGCGACGTTCCTCCATCTCTTCCAGGGTCTTCGGCCAGTTGCCCTTGAGCAACTTGGATAGCGCGCGATCGGCCAGGAGTTTTCCGTCCGTCTGGCAGGTCGGGCAGTAGTTGGATTCGTTCGACGCGTAGACGATTCGCTGTACCGGAGAGTCACATACCGGGCAGGGTTCGCGATACTTGCCGTGCACGGCCATCTCGGGCCGGAAGGCCGTCACCTTTTCCGGAAACCCGTCACCCATTTCTCCTCGAAGGCGCCCGATCCACTCCGACAGGACAGTTTGCGTGGCATCGTGAAGGCGTGAAAATTCATCGTTCGTGAGGCGTTCCGTCCATTTCACGGGAGACAGCCGCGCTCGGTGCAGGATCTCGTCCGAGTAGGCGTTGCCGATTCCGCTCAAAATTCGGGGATCCGTCAGCGCGCGTTTGACGGAATGGTTCTCGCGCAAAAGGACCTCCCGGAATGCCTCCAGGTCGAGATCGAGAACCTCCAACCCTCCCGGATCATGCTCGACAAGTTCTTGTTCGCCTCGCACTGCATGCAGCGACGCCCGCCGCTTGCCGCCCGCCTCGGTGAGGACAAGGGTGCCGGACTCGAAGCCGAACGCCGCCAAACCGCGACGACCGGGTGGTCTGGCGTCGCCCGACGTCTTCCACTGCAGCCGGCCGGCGATCATCAGATGCAAGACCAGAAAGAGCTCGTCCTCCAATGCCATGACGATGCGCTTTCCGATCCGGCGATAACCGTTGACCATCTTGCCTCGGATCTTCGACATCGGCGGATCGACCGATCGCACGAGGAACGGGTGGGTGACGCGAACCTGCACGAGCCGCTGACCGACGGTCCGCTTCTCGAGCGCCTCGATGTAGACGGTGATGTCGGGGAGCTCCGGCATACCGGGGATTTAAGCACAGCGACGCGGGGGCCCAGAAAGAGTGGCACAAGCCTGTTGTCTACGACTCACGCGCCCCTGCACAACCCCTCTGCAGCGCGGTGCTTCCGTGGTGAATCCTAACCGCGGCCGATGAAGGGAATGTTCGTTGCCATGATCGTCATGAACTGGACGTTGGCGGTGAGGGGGAGTTCAGCCATGGAGACCACGGCGTTCGCCGCGTGCTCCACGTCCATCGTGTCCTCCGGCTTGATGCTCCCGTCGGCCTGCGGCACGCCCTTCGCCATCCTCTCCGTCAGCGGGGTCAGCGCGTTACCGATGTCGATCTGGCCACAGGCGATGTTGTAGGCCCGGCCATCGAGCGAGATCGACTTGGTCAGCCCCGTGACCGCATGCTTCGACGACGTGTAGGGCGCCGACCCCGGGCGCGGCGCATGCGCCGAGATCGAGCCGTTGTTGATGATGCGACCGCCCTGGGGTTCCTGACGGCGCATGAGCTCGAAGGCGCGCTGGGCGCAGAGAAAGACCCCGGTCAGGTTTACGTCGAGCACCTGCCTCCACTGCTCATAAGACAGGTCACCGAAGTTGGTCGATGGCGTATTCGCACCAGCATTGTTGAACAACACGTCGAGCCGACCGTAGGTGCCTTCGATCTTCCGGAACATCGCCGCGACGGCTTGCGGATCGGAGACGTCGCATCGAATGGGTTCGATGCCGTCGCCTGCGGCACCCGCCAGGGAAATCGTTTCCCGAAGCGTCTCTTCCCTTCGGCCACAAATGACAACCCTGTAGTCAGCCTTTAGCAATGCCAATGCCGCATGGCGGCCGATTCCCGAACCGCCGCCGGTAACAAGAGCTGTCTTCGTCATACTGACTCCTGTGCCTCCAATCGCGATCACGTGGGAGCAATGGACGTGTTCCTGCGTGACTCCTTAACGGCAAGGTACATCGCGGCAGAGAAGATCACCACCGCACCGACCAGGGTCCAGACATCCGGAATTTCGGAGAAGAACAGAAATCCGATGAGACCGGCCCAAATGAGCCGGCCGAAGTCGAACGGCATGACGGCCGTGGTGTCGGCATCCTTGAGCGCTTGCGCCATGCACAGGTGCCCGGCGGTGCCGCAGCTACCCACCGCCACCAGCCAGCCGAGTTGCACGAGCGTCGGCCACTCCCACACGAAGATGGCGGCGATGAGCGTCAACGGGGTCAGGTACAGCGTCATGTACAGCGTGATCGTCAGGCTCGATTCCGTGACGGTAAGGCGTTTGATGATGATCAGGACGACCCCCCAGATCATGGCCGATGTCAGGATCATGCCCGCGCCGACGTTGAAGATCGCGAGCCCCGGACGGAGGATCACCAAGGCCCCGAAAAAACCGACGACCAGAGCGGACGCCCGGTTGAACCCAAGAGGCTCGCGCAGCAACAAGACTGCGGCGACCGAAGCGAACAGCGGTGCCGTGAAGTTGAGCGCGGCGACCTTGGCCAGGGTCGTCAGGCTCAGCCCGTAGAAAAACAGGCACATGGAGGCGGATTGCAGGAGCCCCCTAATGCTGTGCAAGCCGATCCGCTTGGTCCGAAGGGGCTCTATTCCCGCTTTCAACAAGACCGGAAGCAATATTCCCAGGCCGAACAGGTTGCGAAAGAACACCACTTCAAACGGATGCAGCTCAAAGGACACGAAGCGGATGAGGCCGAGCATCACGGACAGCAGAAACGTCGCCACGATCATCAGTCCGATGGCGCGGGGAAGATCGGGCAGGGAATGGAACCAATAGCGGACGGCGGTCAGCACGGCAGGTTATCGCGAGTCGTCACCGTTTGGCGGTTCATCAACGGAAAATGGGAACGGCTCCGGCCATAGCACGATTGATCACGCTCCCGATACGGGGCTGCGTGGTCCGAACCGATGTGGCAGGTTGAAACGTCCTGCTCTGACAGCAACAGATCCAGAGACGCAGTATGAACGAGATCAATATCCGGCGCGTGGAATGTTACGTCTTTCGAGCACCGGTCGACGTGCCCGTTGTCGCCGCCTTCGGGACGTTCCATGACCGCCCCGTCGTTCTTGTCCGCCTCGAGGACCGGGATGGCGCTTTTGGCTGGGGTGAAGTCTGGTGCAACTTTCCCAATAGCGGCGCCGAGCATCGCGCCCGCTGGCTCGAGACGCTACTGGCGCCTCGGATCATCGACCGGTCCTTCGGGTCTCCCGAAGACGCCTTCGACGCGCTGACGGCAGAGACGCACGTCTGGACGCTCCAATCCGGTGAACCGGGCACGATTTCGCAATGCTTGGGAGGGCTCGACATCGCATTGTGGGACTTGGTTTCCCGGCGTCAGGGCACACCTCTTCGAGACCTATTGTCGCCCTCCGCCCTAGGGGCGGTACCCGCCTACGCGAGCGGAATCAATCCGGACGGTGCGTCCGAGACGGTGGGGCGCGCCCGCGATGCGGGATTTCGGAATTTCAAGCTCAAGATCGGGTTCGGCGAAGACAGGGATCTCGGCAACATGAGGGAGATCGCTGATGGACTCGCCGACGGTGAGCGCTTCATGGTCGACGCCAACCAAGCCTGGGATCTCACCACGGCGGCCGACATGGCGGGCCGGATGGCGGGAATGCCTCTGACGTGGCTGGAAGAGCCGCTGCCCGCGGACCGGCCCGCGCAAGAATGGCGGACACTGTGCGAGAGTTCGGAGATCCCGTTGGCCGGCGGTGAAAACCTGCGAGGCGAAGCGGCCTACCAGAATCTCGTCAAGGCAGGCTGGTGCCGTTTCGTGCAACCGGACGCCTGCAAATGGGGGGGGATTACCGGTTGCTGGCGTGTCGTACGGATGATCGCCGATGCGAGCCTGACCTATTGTCCCCATTTTCTGGCTGGCGGCATCGGCCTCATGGCCGCCGCGCACCTGCTCGCGGCGGCCAACGGGGACGGGCTGCTCGAAGTGGACTTCAATGCCAACCCCCTGCGGGAGGGACTGGCCGAGCCATACCCCGAACTTGTCGAAGGCGCGTTTATGCTCAACGATGCTCCGGGACTCGGTGTCGAGCCCGACCTGGCCGCGGTCCGCGACATGCAGGTCATGCACGTCGAAATCGCATAGGCCGCAATATCAGTCCGATAGAGGCGGAGGCGCACCGTCGGGGACTGGAACTTCAAAACCGTTCAGGGTCAACGCCACCAGGATGTAGTAGCCGACAATACCCACCAGATCGACGACGCCCCGCTCGCCGAACAGCGTCAGCGCATCGGCATAGGCTTCGTCGGACAGGGCGTGCGTTCCCAGCAAGTCCGTGACCGCCGCGTAGACCGCGCCTTCGTCTTCATTGGCAAACTCGGGCACACGGCCATTTCTGATGTCCTCGATTACGTCGTCCGCGACACCGGCGTCCCGGGCGATCGGTTCGTGGAGGTACCACTCCACCTGGCATGTCGCGTGGCGTGCGACGGTCAGGATCGCGAGTTCGGAGAGACGCGGCGGCAGCGACGAGCCGAAGCGACAGAAGGCACCCAGCTTCTGGGCGCGCCCGCAAAGATCGGGACTCCTCAACCAAGCGTGGAAAGGTCCCTGGACCTTGCCGCGTGGGCCGCTGACGATGTCTTCGTAGACTTGGCGCTGCTCTGGCGACATGGTGTCGGGATCGAGTTCCGGAAGGCGGGCCATGGCGGTCTCCCGTCCGCGGATCAGGGATTCAGGATACGGATCGGGGTGCCGGCCAGCCACGCTTCGATGTTCTCCACGACCTCGCCGTAGAACAGCCGGTAACTTTCGCCGGTGACGTAGCCGATGTGCGGCGTGAGCACCACGTTGGGCAGGTTCCGATACGGATGGTCCGCCGGCAACGGCTCGACGTCATACACATCGAGGCCCGCGCCGGCGATGACGCCCTGTCGGATGGCGTCGACCAGAGCCGATTCCTGGACGATCGGTCCTCGTGAGGTGTTGATCAGGTAAGCGCTCGCCTTCATGCGGGCGAGCTGTTCGGCGCCGATCAGGCCGCAGGTGCGCTCGCTCAATACCAAATGAATCGTCATGAAGTCGGACCGGGTCAAGAGCTCTTCCTTGCTCACCCGCGCGGCACCGCATTCGTCGGCTCGTTCATCGGTCAGGTTCTGGCTCCAGGAGATTACGGACATTCCAAACGCGGTCGCCACGCGCGCCACACGGGAACCGAGCCTGCCGAGACCCAGGATGCCGAGGGTCTTTCCCGCGAGGTCCGCGCCCATGGTGGTCTGCCAGCGTCCGTCGCGCATGTTCGCGAACTCGAGCGGAATGCGCCGGGCCAGTGCAAGTATCAGGGCCCAGGTCAGCTCGGGTGTACCGGTCGCCAGGGAAGCCGTATGACATACCGTAATCCCCCGCTCGTTGGCCGCGGCGACGTCGATGGAGGCGTTACGCGGTCCCGTCGTGATCAGCAGCTTCAGATCCGGCAATTTAGCGAGGAGACCGCGGAAAAAGGGCGTGCGCTCCCGCATGGCGCAGACGATATCGAACCCCCTCAGGCGGTCGGCGACGGCATCGGCATCGGAGATGTGGTCATTGAATACCACGACTTCCGCTTGCGCGGACACTTGGCTCCAGTCGGCCATATCGAGGGCGACGCCTTGATAATCGTCAAGAACCGCTATGCGCGACATCGTATCCCTTCCTATGTGGTGGGGGCATCCGGCATGCCCGCGAATCGTATCCGGGCCGGGTTACGTGCCACAAGTCGGGGCGAGTTCCGGAAAGATCGCAAGGGAGATACCGCAGCATGGGCATCGGCGGCAACAGACGTCATCACCTGGGATGAACCGCGCTAAAAGCCATACCGACCCGACAGCCGGCGCTCCGAGATAGTTGGCAGAAGCACTCCGATGACGACGACCGATATGGCGATCCAGTCCAGCAGCGTCACTTCCGTCCCGAGGTAGAGCCAGGACATCAGCGCGCCGAGCGGACCGATCAACGTCAAAATCAGGCTGACCATGCCGACCGTCAAAAAGCGTAGCGCGTAGTTGTAGAGGAAAAACGGCCCCGTGCTGCCGATGACACCGAGATAGAGTAGCGTCAGAACAACCTTCGGATCCATGTCCACGAAGGGGGGTGTCGGTCGTTCGACGGCGATCATCACGAATAATCCAACCAGCGCCGCCATCGTCAGCTGAATGCTGGTGACCGCCATGGCGCGGCCGTGAACCTGAGCGATTCGTCGTGCGATCAATTGCGCGCCGCAAATGATCAGGACACCGATCGTAAGAAACACATCGCCAAGCATCGAGCCGCCGCCGTGATCCTCCTGCCCGTGGACGAGCAGGATCGCACCGGCGAAAGCAACCACGGCCCCCGCGACGACGCTGCCCCGAATCGATTCCCGAAGCACCAGCCAGCCCAGCAACGGCATCAAGATGGGCTGCGTGCTGAGAAGGACCGCGCCGCTCACGGCGCTGCTCAACGTCAAACCCCAGATGATGAAAATCGCCGCGATACCGGGATCCAAAATGCCCAGCAATACCGGTCGCCACCCGATTTCCCTTAGTCTACGGCCTTGCCCCGCCAGTACGGCGATCGACCACATCGCCAGGGCCCCGATGGCGAAACGCCCCATCGCGAGCTCCGATATCATCAAGTCGTCCACGATGGATTTGTTCGCAATCATCGTCGACGCCCAGAAGGCCGACGCCAGGATCAGGGCGGAGACGGGCATGGGGATCGATCCGTGGGAGAGTCAGGGGCTGCCGTGACGGGAATGGTCTCGGGACACTACATCGAGTCCCTTGCCGAACCCAGGCGCCGTTCATTGCGGGCGCAAAGACGATTGCTTAAAAAACCTGGACGGGCAGCGTCCCCAACAGCTGATCGCCTCGGGAAAATACATGACCTCCTACCAATACATCTACACGATGAACGGCCTAACGAAGTCCTATCCGGGAGGTCGCGAGATCCTCAAGAACATCCGTTTGTCGTTTCTCCCCGGCGCCAAAATCGGTGTCCTGGGATACAACGGCGCAGGAAAATCCACCCTGCTACGCATAATGGCCGGAGTCGAGACCGAGTTCGCAGGTGAAGCTTGGGCCGCGGAAGGCGCGAAGGTGGGATATCTGCCTCAGGAACCGGAACTCGACGCAACGAAGGACGTACTTGGCAACATCATGGAAGGCGTGGCGGAGATCAAGGGGCTGCTCGATCGATTTGAAGAGGTCAGCGCGCGATTCGCCGAACCCCTCGACGACGACGAGATGCGGGCTCTGATCGAGGAACAGGGCGCATTACAGGAACAGATCGATGTCGCGGACGCCTGGGAACTCGACCGCCATATCGACATCGCCATGGACGCACTTCGCTGTCCGCCCGGCGATGCCCACGTTTCGACGCTCTCCGGCGGCGAGCGGCGGCGGGTAGCGTTATGCCGTCTCTTGCTGTCGCACCCCGACTTGCTGCTTCTGGACGAGCCAACGAATCATTTGGATGCAGAGTCGGTAGCTTGGCTCGAACGCTTTCTCCACGACTATCCGGGCACGGTCGTCGCCGTCACCCACGATCGCTATTTCCTCGATAATGTCGCCGGCTGGATCCTGGAACTGGATCGAGGTCACGGTTTGCCTTTCAAGGGCAACTACTCGTCATGGCTCGAACAGAAGCAGGCGCGTCTCGAGCGCGAAGGCAAACAGGAGGAGGCACGCCAGCGTACGCTCGCGCGTGAGCTCGATTGGATCCGCCAGGCGCCCCGGGCGCGCCAAGCGAAGAGTAAGGCGCGAATCAGTGCCTACGAGGCCTTGCATTCCGAAGAATTCGAAAAGTCCCGTGAAAAGGCACAGATCATGATTCCCGCCGGTCCTCGCCTCGGCGGTCTCGTCCTGGATGCCGAAGGCATCTCCAAGGGCTTCGACGACCGCCTTTTGATCGACGACCTCTCCTTTCGCGTTCCCCCGGGGGCCATCGTGGGACTCATCGGGTCGAACGGAGCCGGCAAAACCACCTTGTTCCGTATGATTACCGGCGATGAAACCGCGGACTCCGGCAACCTGCGCCTGGGCGACTCGGTAGCGCTGGGTTACGTCGATCAGTCTCGCGACGTGCTCGAGCCCAATCACACGGTTTGGGAGGAGATATCCGGCGGGCTCCACGAGCTCGAACTCGGAAAACGGAAAATGGCGAGTCGCGTCTACGTCGGGGCCTTCAATTTCCGCGGCGGCGACCAGCAGAAGAAGGTGGGTCAGCTCTCGGGCGGCGAACGCAACCGGGTCCATCTCGCGAAAATCCTCAAGTCGGGAGCGAACTTCATTTTGTTGGACGAACCAACCAACGATCTCGATGTCGACACACTGCGGGCGTTGGAGGAGGCCCTCCTGGAATTCGCGGGCTGCGCCATGGTAATCAGCCATGATCGCTGGTTCCTGGACCGAACGGCCACCCACATCCTGGCTTTTGAGGGCGACAGCCACGTTGAGTGGTTCGAGGGCAACTACGAGGCGTACGAAGAAGACCGCCGCAAACGGCTCGGCGATCAGGCCGACCAGCCGCACCGCATCAAGTACAAGCCCCTGCACCGGACATAGAGCGGTTCGTTTGACCGGAACCGCTCCGGCATTCCTTGCCGCTCGCGGCAGCGGACTGGCAGGACAGGTTGCGCCCTGTATGGCCGGGGCGACGACGGGTGGATGCGTCCTTCATCTCAGCTATCGCGGCCTTCAACCTCGTTCGCTTGCCCAACAGTCCGCTAGGCCGGGTGCCGGTCGAAGCGATTGAGGTAGCGCGGCGCGATCCGATCCACGAACAGAAGAATGAAGACGTCGGTGGTCCCGAAGGCGTGGTCGACCACGGCGCCGTCACCGACGAAGGCTCCGAGGCGGAGATAGGCCCTGATGAGAGGCGGCAGCCTGCGGAGAGCCTTGCGAAGGGCGTATGCGTCGGGCAGGCTCGCGTCCATCGCCACGAACCGGCCAGCACGGGCCCGCACACGGCAATCGACCGGCGCCAGGTGATTACCGTGGAGATAGCTCAAGGCGACCTGGTGCTCCTCCGGGCACGTTCCCGGAAAGCTGGCGCAGCCGAACATGACCGCGATGCCGTAGACGTCCAGGTACCGGGCTATGCCACGCCAGAGGAGCTGGATCGTTGCGTTCGTGCGATAGGCGGGGTGCACGCAACTGCGCCCGAGCTCCAGAAAGCTGCCGCACCGCGACGGCCCGTCCGTCAGCGGACTCAGATCATATTCGGCCGCCGAATAGAAACCGCCGCGACGGGCCGCGACATCCTCCCGGAGCAACCGATAGGTTCCGACAACGGCGTCGGAGGCCGGCAGGTCGTGATCGACGACCAACAGGTGGTCACAGACCTCGTCGAACGGATCCACGTCCCGGCGAGTTACCCGCGCGACCGGATCGGGGTGGGCATCCATCTCTTCGTAGAAGACGCGGAACCGAAGCGCCTGTGCGGCGGCGACCTCATCCCGGTCCTGGGCGAAGCGGACCTCCAAACTGCCCGATGCGGCGGGAGAAAATCCCTGAGACTCCCTGATAGCACGCTCCGGCGATGTTTTTTCCGGCGCTGTGAGAACGTCGGTCACGCGGGGAATAAATCAGAGCTGTGCGTCGTTCGCGTTACCAAGAGACAACAATTACGTGAAACCGGGGTACCGATCAGGCAGACGAGTTTCCCGCCCGCGGTTGCCGGCAATCCCCCGAAAGCGGCCCGCTCGCCGCGGCCCTCAAGAACCGCGGCCCTCACTCAAAATCAGCCGAGACGTCAGCTCTGCTCGTCAGTGTCGGACTTCAGCGTCCTCTGAGCCGCTGCTTTGGCTTCCTTGGTCGGTACCGTGGACTTCACGGAATGCACGCCGTCCTGGATCTTCACGGTCTGGGTTTTGGTGTACCCGTAACCACAGCCGCCCAAGCCCTCGGCGGACGCCGGCGCGGAAAGAGCAAGCACGCCCGCCGCGATCGCGAGAATGGCCAGTCTTTTCATGTCCCGCCTCCAAGAGTAGGGGTTATCGAGACGACTGTATGCGAGGCCACGGCCAGCGGTCAATTCACGTGATCGTCAACCCGCAACGATGTCGCCGACCACTGCCGTATACACATCCCTCGCCTCCGCACCGAAACACGCGAACGTGACCTTGGCGAGGGGACTTTCCCGCTCGAGATGGTTATTGGTTTCGGTGACAGCGATACGGGTGGCCTGTTCCAGCGGGTAGCCGTACACACCCGCGCTGATGGCGGGAAACGCGATCGACGTAATTCCTTTGTCGTCGACGATCTCGAAGCAGCGGCGATAACAGCTCGCCAGCAGGCCCGGTTCCCCCTGGCCACCGCCCCGCCACACCGGCCCGACGGTATGAATCACGTACTTCGCCGGCAGATCATAGCCGCCGGTGATCTTGGCATCTCCCGTCTCACAGCCACCGAGAGTGCGGCATTCCTCCAGGAGGCGGGGTCCCGCAGCCCGGTGGATTGCGCCGTCCACACCGCCGCCCCCCAACAGCGCATTGTTCGCCGCGTTGACGATGGCATCGACCGACAACGTGGTGATATCGCCCTCGAATATCTCTATCCGCTCGCGCATGGCGCCTTCTCCGTGCGGGGTTCCTGTCATGGATGATGAAGGGTAGCGCCGCCATCGGGCCACGTGAAGAATGGGCCCGCGAAGAACGAGGCGGCGATCTTGACCATCAAACCGGTAATGAGAGGACACAACCGATTCCCCGCCGCGAGCGGCAAGGAATGCCGGATTGTTTCCGGTTTCGCCGTAACCGCACTAGTTTCCCGGTTCCGCCGCCCCCGTTGCCTCGGCATCGCCTCGAGGCCCCGGTCGCGTCCGCATTCCCGTCCGGCCAAGCCACCACAACAGGATCAAGCCGGGGACGGCCGCTCCGGTCGTGAGAACGAAGAAGCCGACCCAGTCGAGCCACTCGGCCAGCGCGCCCCCCGACGAGGACAGCCATGTGCGGGCGACCACCATGAAGGAGGAGAGCAGCGCGTACTGCGTCGCGGTGTAGGCGACATTGCACAGTGACGAAAGGTAGGCGACGAACACGGCCGTCCCCATGCCGCCGGCGAGATTCTCGAGGCCGATGGTAACCGCCAGCAGCGTCAGACCGGCGCCCACCATCGCCTGCACCGCGAACATCAGATTCGACGCCAATTGCAGAACACCGCAGATCCACAGGCTTCTGTAGAGGCCTGCGCCCGCCATGAGGGTGCCGCCGAGAGCCAGGCCTGCGAGCGTCGCCGCGAATCCGAACACCTTCGCCACATTGGCGATGTCGATCTTCGTGAATCCGACGTCGTCGAGAAAGGGAAAGGTCATTACGCCCGCCAGTGAATCGCCGAACTTGTAGAACACCACAAACAGGAGGATCGCGATCCACGCCGGGCGGGCCATGAACTCGGAGAACGGGCAGATGACCGCAACGTAGAGCCAGCCGAGGGCGGCACCCAGCCGCCCCGACAGGTTGGGCTGGTCGGCAAGCCATGCGCCGACCTCCGCCTCCCGCGCGAGGGATTCGGGTGTTGCCCGTACGGCCGGCTCGGGATTGAGCAGCGCCGTAGCGACCCCCACGAGAATCAGGGCGGCCATCGCCACGTAGACCACGGGCCATGCGACGGCGCTTGCTAGATAAAGAGCGCCTGCCCCGGACACGAGCATGCCGATGCGATAGCCGAAAACGATGGCGGCGGCACCGGCGGCGAACTGATGTTCCTCAAGGATTTCGACCCGATAAGCGTCGATGACGATATCCTGACTCGCCGAAGCGAACGCCACCGCCAGCGCCAGGACGGCGGTGAGGCCCACGTTCGTCGCGGGACCACTGAAGCCGAGCGCGAGCGTAACGGCGATCAGGGTGAACTGGGTGACGATCAGCCAGGAGCGGCGGCGGCCGAGCAGCACGGTGAGGCCCGGAAGACGTGCCTTGTCCATCACGGGTGCCCAGAGAAACTTGAGCGCGTAGGGCGTACCGACCGCCGCGAACAGCCCGATGGCCGTGAGCGAGAGCCCTTCGTCCTTGAGCCACAGAGACAACGTCTGGCCCGTCAGCGCCAGCGGCAGCCCGCTCGAGAACCCGAGGAACAGGATCGCAACAACTCGAGGATGCCGATAGACGGCGGCGGCGGCGAGCCAGGACTGCATCAGCCCAAAGCATACCCATGGGGACGGCGCTGAACCAGCGCGCTCAACGAACCGTGCGCGAGGCGATGCGCCCACGCGACAGCCGGCGTTCTGGAGTCAAGACGGGGCGATCATCGGCGGATCGTTCGCCCTCAGCAACCCGAGTCAGGCTATCGGTTCCAGAGGATCGCGTCGGACCGTGGTCATGTCCTGACCCTCGATCCGCAACAGACGGGTCAGTCCTTCCCACTGCGGCGAGTGGATGTCGCCCTCGTTGTAGACCTTGGCGTCACCGGGGTTGAGCGTATAGGTCCGCTCCGCCGCGACCTTTCCGGCTTTGCCGTCCACCGGTTCCTGCACGAGCCTCCAGTCCGTCATTTCCGTGATCCCTTCCGCTTGGCCGTAAATGGCCCAGGCCGGCCCGTGATGGTGCGGACTCGCCGCAATGCCTTTCGTATAGGTGTGCGCGACGATGCAAAAACCGAGCTCCGGATCCCGGTAGAGGACATTGCGTTCGGAGTCCCGGTCGTTTCCGAAGTGCGTGCGCATGAATTCATCGTCCGCCAAGACACGTTCCAGCATTTCGCGGATCTTTTCTCGGCCCCCGGGACCGGGTTCCGTGATCAGCTTGGCCTTGCAGTCGGCGGCGAACGCTTCGAGCGTGCAGGACATCGAATTTCCTCCTTCACCCCTTAGGAATACTACCTCCAATTCGCACAATTCTCACACTGTTCGGGGGGCCGGAAGGCGGCGCTGGCTGCGGGCCGCTGGAGCGCGGAGATGATCAGGCCTCGCTTCTCTCTCGACTGAAGATATGCGCCGCAAGGGGTGGACGAAGTCAATCCCGGTCCGACCACCAAGAGAACCATCTTGCTCGTATTTGCCGTTCGGCCCTACCTTGCGTACCATGCCCAATCACTGAACGCGCAATCATCCCCAGTCGTTTGAGTCGTCGGGCTGCCTCGCGAGGCCTCTCGAACCAAAGGAGCCAGCCTGACGCATGGAACAGCCTTCCGATACCTCCGTACCCTACGATCCCGTCTCGCTCGAGATCATGTGGGGAAAACTGACCAGCATCGTAGACGAGGCGGCGGCGGCTCTGGTACGGAGCTCGTTCTCGACCATCGTCCGCGAGTCGAACGACTATTGCTGCGGTTTGCTCGACGCCCAGGCACGATCACTGGCCGAATCGAGCTACAGCATCCCCCTGTTCATGGGGACTCTTTCCCGCACCGTTCAGCATTTCCTGGCACAGTTTCCGGCTGAAACCTGGCGGCCTGGAGACGTGGTGATCACAAATGATCCCTGGATGGGGACGGGTCATCGTCCGGACATCACCATGGCGATCCCGGTATTCCTGGACGGCCGGCTGGTCGCCTTCGCCGCCAATGTCGCGCACTCACCCGACATCGGCGGTATCATCTGGTCGGCGGACTCCCGCGACGTGTTCGAGGAGGGTCTGGGCATTCCGCCGATGCGACTCTTCGAGGCGGGAGAGCGAAACGAACACCTGTTCCGGATGATCGAGGCCAACGTCCGTCTTCCCGATCAGGTAATCGGCGACCTCTATGCCCAAGTCGCTTCGGCGGAAACCTGTCGGCAGCACCTGCTCACCTTTCTCGAGGGCGGTACGCCTAGGGTGGAGCTAAACGTGTTGGGAAAGGCGATTCAGGGACGCGCCGAGGTTGCGATGCGTAAGGCCATCACCGCCCTTCCCGACGGGATCCACTACTACGAGGCTGCGCCCGACGACCTCGACACCCCGCTTCGCATTGCCTGCACGCTGACCGTGGCGGGGGATACGATCGAGATCGATTACACCGGGACCTCGGTACAGGCCACGCGCGGTATCAATTGCGTCTGGAACGTGACGAATGCGTACACGGCGTATGCCGTCAAGTGCGTTCTGGACCCCGAAACGCCCAAGAACGAAGGCTCCTATCTTCCGATCGTCGTCAACGCACCAGAAGGGACGCTGCTGAATCCGACGTTTCCCGCGCCCGTCAACGCGCGCGGGCTGATCGCGCAGTACATCCCGGCAGTCGTGTATGGGGCACTGGCGCAGGTGATCCCCGATCGTGTTATCGCGGAATCGGGAAGCCCGTCAACACGCTTCGTGTTTGCCGGTCGACGCCGGGACGGGCGCCATTTTTCACAGATCTTTCTTCCCTGGGGCGGAATGGGTGCTCGACCGGCCAAGGACGGTATTTCGGTCATCGCCTTTCCCAGCAACAGCGGAGTCGGCTCGATGGAGATCATTGAAGCACTCGCGCCGCTGGTGGTCTGGCGCAAGGCCTTGATCTCGGACTCCGGTGGTCCGGGAAAGTACCGGGGCGGGCTGGGCCAGGAGTTCGTGATCGAAGTCGTTGGCAAGGACGAGGTTCAGCTCTCGGTTCTGGGCGAACGCATGCAGCACCCGCCACGGGGGTTGTTCGGCGGGCACACCGGCGGGCTTGCCAGCGCGACGCTCAAGAGCGGCAGACCGATCGATCCCAAAGGACGCACCCAAGTGCGGCCCGGCGACGTCCTGACGCTGCGCTACGCGGGCGGCGGCGGATACGGTGAACCCAAGGAACGCGCACCTTTGGCGCTGGAACACGACCTCAGGAACGAGCTCGTGAGCCCCGAGGTGGCGAGGGAGATTTACGGCCACGGGTGATGATGCACGCCGGAATCGACGTCGGAGGAACTTTCACCGATTCCGTCGTGTTCGACGGGCGAACCGGCGAGTTCCGTCTTGACAAACGCCTCACCACGCCAGCGGATCCGTGCCGAGCCGTTCTGGAAGCCGGCACGGCGCTGGTCGACGACGGTGGTAGTGCACTTGGGGCACTCGAGCAGGTCCTGCACGCTACTACGCTCGTCACCAACGCACTCATCGAACGCAAGGGGGCACCGACAGCGCTGATCACGACGGAGGGCTATCGGGACACTCTGGAGATCGGCCGCGATGTCCGGTTCGATCTCTTCGATCTGAACATTGATCGGCCCGAGCCGCTCGTGCCCAGGTTTCGGCGCCTGGAAGTCAGGGAACGCATCCGCGAAGATGGCTCGATTCTCGTGCCGCTGGACGAAGCCAGTGTCGCCGCCGTGCTGGAGACGCTTCGCGGGGATGGTGTCGAGTCCATCGCCGTCTGTCTTCTGCATGCCTACCGAAACCCCCTTCACGAACGCTGGATCGGTGACTTGCTGGCGCAGGAACTGCCGGGGGTGGCGGTGTCGTTGTCGAGCGACGTGTGCCCCGAAATCCGCGAGTACGAGCGAACCAGTACCGTGGTCGCCAATGCGTACGTGCGGCCGCTAGCCGAGTCGTATCTCCGGCAACTCGACGCTGGTTTGAAGTCAGGAGGATTCGGGGGTCGTCTCTCCATGATGAACTCGTGGGGCGGGATCATGGCGGTAGAGACTGCGGCCGCACTGCCGATCTGGCTCATGGAATCGGGTCCAGCAGCCGGGGTCACAGCGGCAGCCAAGGTGGCCGACGGACTGGGACTGGATCGCCTGCTTTCGTTCGAGATGGGGGGCACGACGACCAAGATCTGCTTCATCGACGAAGGCCGGGCAAGCAGGACGGAGACATTCGAGGCCGCGCGCATTCAGCGGTTCAAACGCGGCAGCGGATTGCTTCTCCGAGTTCCGGCTATCGACCTGGTCGAAATCGGTGCCGGCGGCGGCTCGATCGCCTGGCGTGACGCCATCGGCCTCCTCAAGCTCGGACCCGAAAGCGCCGGGGCCGATCCGGGTCCGGCTTGTTACGGGCTCGGGGGGCGTGCGCCCACGGTCACGGACTCGGACCTGTTGCTCGGCCATATCGATCCACACTACTTCCTCGGCGGCAAAATGGTTCTCGACGTCAAGGCGGCGCAACAAGCCATCGCGGAGCTCGCCGACGCTCTGGCCGTGCCGGCAGAAAAGGCTGCCAGCGGTATCTGCGATGTCGTGAACGAGCAGATGGCCGCGGCCATCCGTGTCCACGCCTCCGAGACGGGACGTGACCCCCGAGACTACGCGATGATGGCGTTCGGCGGGGCGGGACCGGCGCACGCGTACGAGTTGGCGCGCCTGCTGAGAATCGGCAGGGTTGTCTGCCCCATCTCCCCGGGCGTGGCCTCCGCATTCGGCTTGTTAACGGCGCCGCTTGGCGTGGAGGTCGCCAAATCACACTTGGTAGCGAGCGCCGACATGGACCGCGACCTCTTGCAAGAACTGCTGGGCGCACTACGCGCCCAAGCACGTGAGATCCTGATCGGCGCCGGAGCGACTGCCGACGAAATCCGCTTCGAGCCCATAGCAGATGTCCGCTATGTCGGACAAGGATACGAGATTTCCGTCCTCCTGTCGGAAATCGAAAGCAGTGCGTGTGTCGCCGAAGAAGTCACGCGTCGGTTCAGCGTGGAATACGAGAACCGCTTCGGCCGTCAGATTTCCGGAATCCCCGCCGAGATCGTGACGTGGCGCGTGAGGGCTACCGCCGAGCCGTCGATGCCGCCCACATTGATGCAGGCTCCGGTCAGTAGCGGGATCGCTGCGGTCAAGGGTCGGCGAAGCGCGTATTTCCCCGAGGTATCCGGCTTCGTGGAGTGTCCTGTAATCAATCGATACGCTCTGAAGGACGGGGAGCGGATTGGCGGACCAGCCCTGATTGAGGAGGACGAATCAACTGTGGTGGTCGGTCCTTCGGCTACCGTGAACGTCCAACCGAGCGGGGTGCTCATGATGGAGATATCCCAATGACGGCAGCACTTCACGTGCCCGAAGGGGGTGCGTCATCGGAAGACGAACTCACGCGCCTCGCCCGTGACGTCCTTCCCGGCGGCGTTCTCGGCAAGTTCCGGTTCGCAGTGGAGGACGGCTTTATTCCCGCCAGTGCCGAAGGCGCGTATATGACCAGCATCGCGGGTGATCGCTACCTCGATATGAGCTGCGGTGGCGGTACTCTCGTCCTCGGCCATCGTCATCCCGCGCAAATGGCAGCGGTGGACGCCCAACTCCTCAAAGGGCACCACTACTTCAGCGTCGTCACCGAACAGGCCATTCGTTTGGCGGCGATGATCAGGAACGTGATCCCGTGCGCGGAACTCGTGCGGTTCGCTGCTACCGGATCCGAGGCAACGTACTACGCACTGCGGCTGGCGCGCGCCCATACCGGGCGGGACAAGGTGTTGAAATTCGAGGGCGCGTACCATGGCAATCACGATATTGGCGTGATCAGTCTGTCACCGACGTCCGACGCCCCCTTCCCGACTCCACAACCCAATTCAGCGGGAATTCCCCGGGAACTTATCGACTCGACATTGATTGCACCGTTCAATGACTTGACGCAGGCACAGGAAATCATTGAACGGGAACGTGACGGGATCGCGGCGGTTATTCTCGAACCCCTGCAACGCTACATCCCGCCGGTTCCGGGATTCCTGGAGGGGCTTCGGGAAACGACGGAACGCCACGGGATATGTCTGGTGTTCGACGAACTCGTCACCGGGTTTCGGCTGGCCCTTGGCGGCGCGCAGGACTACTACGGGGTGGTGCCGGACCTGGCTTGCGTCGGGAAGGCTCTCGGCGGCGGATTTCCCATCGCGGCCGTCACGGGAGGCCGCGAGATCATGGCACTCTGCGATCCCAAGGAAGGTGGTTCAAGCCACTATGTCTATCAGAGCGGCACGCTCAATGCCCAGGCGCTGATTGCCGCCTCGGCCATATCCGTCATCGAAACACTGACAACGCCCGGTGCCTTCGAACACCTGCATGCGTTGGGTAACCGGATGCGCGAAGGCCTTGACGAAATCTGCCGCCGTCTAGGAATACGCGCCAAGGCCTACGGTGTCGGACCCACTTGGTTCCTCGCATTCACCGATCATCCGATTGTCGATCATCGGTCATCACGGGCAGCGGATGCAAAGAAGCTCAAAGCGTTTCATCACCAGCTTCTGAAGCGCGGAGTCTTCGTGATACCCGGAAACAAGGCCTATCTCTCGCTGGCCCATTCCCTGGCCGATATCGACAGGGCGCTCGAGGACGCGGAGGTCGCGTTGACGCAGATGGACGGCTGACGCTCTGACCTCCTCCATGGCGGGCGGCCGCCCTGTTCCGGCGCGGCCAGGGACCGGTCCCGTTCCGCGATCGCGATTGACTCGTGATTGAACATGCTCCTATCGTGGAGTGCTCCAAAAAACCGAATAGGGAGGACCAAGCCATGAAGAAATGGATGGTCGGTTCGTCGGTCGCAGGCGCGTTTGCGTTCTTGCTTGCGGTCGGCGCCAGTACGCCCACCTTGGCGGCGGATCCCATCAAGTGGCGTGTTCAGACCGGCGTTGCGCCGGGAGGGATTTTGTTCCAGACGGTGGAGCGGTTTGCCAATCATGTCGACTCGATGTCAGGCGGTCGGCTGAAGACCGAAGTGCTTCCGGTCGGAGCCGTCGTCGGATTCTTCGAGATCATGGATGCGGTAGACCAGGGTTTGGTGGAAGGTGGAATGCAGTTCGCCCACTTCTTCTCGGGCAAGCATCCGGCCTCGTATCTTTTTGCCGACCAGCCGACGATCGGCGGCATGGATCAGTTTACCTACCTGTCGTGGTTCGCCGAGGGTGGGGGAAACGACCTGTATCAACAGCTCTTGGACGAGGAACTGAAGGCCAACATCATCGCCTTCGTCATGCTGATGTCAGGCGGTCAGCCGCTCGGCTGGTTCGAGAAGCCGCTCCACAGCTTGGCGGACTTCCAAAAGCTCAAGTATCGCTCGCCGCCCGGTCTGACCGGTGAGCTGTTTACTCTTATGGGCATCTCCGCCGTCGCCCTGCCGGGGGCCGAGCTCATCCCGTCGGCACAGAAGGGTATCATCGACGGAGGCGAGTGGCTCATGCCCGGCGAGGACATCAAGTTGGGTCTGCACCAAGTATGGAAGCACTACTATCTGCAGGGCTTCCATCAGGCATCGGATTTCGGAAGCCTCATCCTCAACAAGGACTTCTGGAACAGCCTGACACCGGACCTGCAGGCCATCATTAGGATCAGCGCCCAGGCGTCGATCGTCGACTCGATCACCATCAGCATTCACCAGAACGGTGTCGCTCTTGAGGAACTCAAGTCGAAGCATGGGGTCCAGATCCACGAGACTCCACCGGATCTCTATCCGGCGTTCGCCAAGGCATCGAAGCAGTTGGTGGAGAAATATTCGGCGCAGAATGCGTTCTTCAAGAAGGTAGTGGAGTCGCAGCAGGACTTTGCCAAGATCACCGTTCCGTATTGGACCGATCTTCTTGGCCTGTACCACTCTCTGGGCAAAGCCAATCAGTAGTAGCGCCTTGAGGGATGACATAGGGGAGGAGTGGGGCCGCTGAGGACGTGCTCCTCCCCGTCCACCTCCACTGAGCGTTTCGCAGGGGTGCGCGACCGCCCTCCGTATGGTGACCGAGCCGTAGTGTGAGTAGTTTCCTCCTGTGACCTCGTCTCGTTCCAACCACTGACGTCAGCCTGTCCCCTCATGTCGCCGCAACTTCGCCGTACGGTCGAGATCATCGACGCTATCAGCACGTGGGCAGGAAAGCTGTTCGGCTGGCTCATCCTGCCGATGATCGGTTGTCTCGTGTACGAAGTCTTCGCCCGCTATCTCTTCGACCGGCCGACCCTCTGGGCCTACGACATGACGTACATGCTGTTCGGTAGCCACTTCATGCTGGGTACCGCCTACGCCTTGCGCCGGGGGAGTCACATCCGCACCGACTTCTTCTACCGCCTTTGGTCGCCGCGCTGGCAAGGAACGGTCGATGCCGTTCTCTACGTCTGCCTGTTCTTCCCGGGAATGGCGTATTTCCTGTGGGACTCGTTCGACTTCGCCTACAAATCCTGGATACGGCTCGAGTTCGGCATTTCCAGCCCCTGGAGCCCCCCGATTTATCCTTTCAAGACGGTCATGCCCGTGACCGCTGCATTGCTGCTTGTTCAAGGGGTCTCCGAATTGATCAAGAGCATCCATGCGGCGATTCACGATGAATGGCCGTCCGACGGTCGAGGAGAGCGGTCATGAGTCCCGAAGTCCTCGGCTTGGTCTCGCTCGCCGCACTCTTCGCCGGCATCCTGATCGGCTTTCCCATCTCCTTTACCCTGATCTTTCTCGGGATCGTTTTCGGCTTCATCGGGTTCGGCAAGACGGTTTTCTATCTCCTGGTGCTCCAGACCTTCATCGTCATGCGCGAACCGATCCTGGCCGCGGCACCCTTGTTCCTGTTCATGGGCTACATCCTGGAACAGGCGGGTCTCATGGAGCGCCTGTTCTCCGGATTCCGTTTGTTGCTTTCCCGAGTCAAGGGCTCGCTCTACATCGCCGTGTTGACGACCGCGACCCTGTTCGCGACGGCGACGGGGATCGTCGGCGCTTCCGTGACCATTCTCGGCGTGATGGCGGCGCCGATCATGAGGAAGAGCGGTTACGACTCGCGCCTGAGCGCCGGGACCATTGCCGCAGGCGGCACCCTAGGCATGCTGATCCCGCCCAGCCTGATGCTGGTGGTCATGGGACCGGTGCTCCAGGTTCCCATCACCGAATTGTTTGCTGCCGCCATGTTCCCCGGCATCATGTTGGCCAGTATTTACACGGTTTACACCGTGGCCCGCTGTTACCTGAACCCGCGGCTCGGACCGTCGGTGCCGCTGGAGGAACGGGCCGGCTCGGTCTACGAGATCATTCGAGAACTCGTCATCGGCATCATCCCACTCGCCTTCCTCATCTTTGCCGTCTTGGGAAGCATTCTGGGCGGATTGGCGACGCCGACGGACGCGGCCGCCATGGGCGCCGCCGGCGCCCTGGTGCTGACCATCGCCTATCGCCGGTTGACCTGGGAGCGCCTAAAGGTGGCCGTGTTCAAGACCATCGAGACATCGGCGATGATCGTGTTCCTGGTCTGCGCCGCGAATTTCTATGGCGCCGTTTTCGCCCGTCTCGGAAGCGCCACCTATATCACCGACTCGCTGCTTGCCCTGGCACTCGGACCAGTCCTCCTGCTGGTATTGATCCTGGTTCTCGTCTTCGTTCTCGGTTGGCCGCTGGAATGGGTCCCCATCGT
Organism: Alphaproteobacteria bacterium; assembly: GCA_021296255.1. Lineage (GTDB taxonomy): Bacteria > Pseudomonadota > Alphaproteobacteria > UBA2966 > UBA2966 > UBA2966. The sequence continues at coordinate 27,039 of JAGWAU010000001.1, forward strand.
CCTCATCGTCATTCCCATCCTGCTCCCGGCGATCCAGTCGGTGGGCATCGATCTCGTGTATTTCTGCACCTTGGTGGCAGTGTGCCTGCAAACCGCCTGGCTGTCTCCACCGGTAGCGCTGTCGGCATACTTTCTCAAGGGGGTCGTCCCCGACTGGGAACTGACCGACATCTACATCGGCATGATGCAGTTCATGGTGCTGCAGGTGATCGGTCTGGCTCTTCTGCTGACCTTTCCAGAGATCGCCCTGTGGCTGCCCACGGTCCTCTTCAGGGAAGGCGGATAGCGCTCGGCGCCCCCGGACAGAAACAGACTCTAATCCGCCGGATGCAGCGAGTTGTCCACGCTCTCTTCGAACGCCAGCATACAAAGCGCCTCCCCGCCCAGCATGATGGCCTCCTGCATGGCGAGGAACGGGGTACGCCGCACTTCCAGGTTGGTGGCCCAGACCCCCTCGTCCTTGTAGCGGGCCGACGAAGACTCCATGAGTGCACGATCGATGTTGGGGAAGGAGCGAGACAACTCCGCGGCAACGTCCTGCGGCGCGACGTCCCCGATCCAGGTCTGCGCGTCTTGGATGCCCGCCAGCACCGACCGCAGCGCCTCCCGCCGCTCACTGATTAGCTCCCGGCGTGTGATAATGTCGCTGAAGGGCACGGCGCCCAGCTCTCGTGCCATCGAGACGCAGACGCTCGCGGAGCCGGTGGCCAGAACGGCAGAGACATAGGGTTCCGGAAGCTCTGCAAAGTCGGCGTCGCCGGCAAGAAACGTTGCCACCGCCTCATCCGGCGATCCAGCCTCGCGGACTTGTATGGTGTCGGGATCGATGCCGTTTTCACGAAGTCTACCCCGAGTGAACAACAAGGGCGTTCTAGACAGGGTGAACGGGATGAACGACTTCCCGATCAGATCACTCCATCGAAATGGCATATCCTGGCGGCCAACGATCGAGAATCCGCTGGCGCCCGTGACCTGACCGATGATCACGCACGGCGACGGCCTAGCGGGGGCGCTGCGCATGAGGCGCACCGGGCCGCCGACCGCGACGTCCGCGTCCCCCGCCTCGAGCGGACCTACGGGATCACCGCCCGGTTCCGGAAAGCTGATCGTCACATCCACCGCATTCTGCAGGAAGTGCTCTCGGGTCTGCGCCACGTAGACGGGAGCGTAGAAGATCGAGGGGAAGGGGAGAACGAAGTTGAGCTGTTCCATGTGATCCTCCAACCTTGCAGGCCCAGGAGCGTTCAGCCCGAGGACATCGGGGCGGCGATGGCCAGTATCGAGCAGTACTTCCGTCCGGCAACGAATGAATTACGCCGCCCAGGATTCCTTTAGAAATCTCAGCCAATTGCCGCCAATGACCTTGAAGATGCGTTGGTCCGGCCATCCGGCCCTTTCCATGGCGGTGGTCAGGTTGGGGTAATCGGAAAGGCGCTCGAAGCCTTTCGGAGGAGGCGGGCAGTCGTTCTCGCGTTTGACCACCAAACGCCCGACACCCTTGTCCATGGCATTCCGCCGGAAGAACGCGGCGCCCTGATCCTGGCAGAAGTCCGTTCCGATACCGACGCTGTCCTCGCCGACGACATTGATGACGTGCTCCAGCGCCATGATGCAATCATCGACGGTCGTTTCGTCGCCCTTGATGAAGGGCGTGAAGGTCGCGAAACCCACGAACCCGCCCGTATCCGTGATCTCCCGCAGCTCTTCATCCGTCTTGTTGCGAGGATGGTCGCGCAGGGCCCTGGGACAACAGTGCGTGTAGGCGACGGGCCTTTTCGAATGCTCGATGGCGTCGCGCGTGGTCTGGGAGCCCACGTGGCTGAGGTCGATGAGGATGCCGAGCCGGTTCAGTTCGTCGATGACGTCCCTGCCGTAGTCAGACAGGCCCAGATCCGTGCTTTCCCAGCATCCAGAACCGACCAAGTTCTGGGTCTGGTAAGTGAGCTGGATGACGCGGATCCCGAGGTCGCGGAACAGCCTCAGGCTGTCGATCCGGTCCTCGATCCCGCTCGCGTTCTGCCACCCGAGGATGATGCCTACCTTGTTTTCGGCCTTCGCCCGCTCGATGTCCTCGGCGTCAAAAACCTGGAGCAGGATGTCGTCGTTCTCATCGATCCAGCGCTTGAACTGCGCGATGTTGTGCATCGTGCTGACAAATCCATCCCACACGCAGCACGTACAGTTTGCGGCGGTGATCCCGCCCCGGTGCATGTCCTCGAAGACCTCGCGACTCCATTTCGAGATCACAAGCCCGTCGATGACGATTGCCTGACGATGGAGATCGCTCATCCGTGGCCCTCAGCTGTTCCCATCCCAAGTGAACGAGTTTACAGGCACGATCGAAGGGCGACAAAATTTAGGCAAATCCCGCGATCCGCCGATAGCTCAGCGCCTCGGCGACATGGAGCCGTCTGACGCCGTCGGCACCATTGAGGTCAGCCAGGGTGCGGGCGACGCGCAGCGCCCGGTGATAGCCCCGCGCCGTGAGGCGCAAGCGTTCCGCCGCTTCGGCCAACAGCCGCGCGCCAGAGGCGTCGGGCGCGGCGACGCGTTCCAGCAATTCACCGTCCATCCCCGCATTGGTGCGTATCGCGCCCGCCGACAGGTTCGCGAAGCGACTCCGCTGGATCTCGCGGGCCGTGGCCACCCGCGCAGCGACCTCATCCGTTCCCTCGGCAGGTGGCGGGAGCGAAAGGTCGGCGGCTTCGACCGCCGGCACCTCGATCTGCAGATCGATCCGATCCAAGAGCGGACCCGACAGCCTTGCCTGGTAGTCGCGGGCGCAACCGGGGGCCCTAGAACATCCCTGTGCCGGATCACCGAAATGGCCGCACTTGCAGGGATTCATGGCGGCGACGAGCTGGACCCGCGCGGGATAGGTGACATGGCCGTTCGCGCGCGCCACGGTGACCCGTCCGACCTCCAGCGGCTGGCGCAGCGACTCGAGGACGGCGCGCGGAAACTCCGGCAGCTCATCCAGAAAGAGCACACCGTTATGGGCGAGCGAGACCTCCCCGGGCTGGGCCCGGACACCGCCCCCCACCATGGCGGCCGATGAGGCGGAGTGATGGGGATCTCGGTACGGGCGCCGGTTAGTAAGACCGCGGCCCGCGAGCAGCCCGGCGACCGACTGGATGACGCTGACCTCGAGCATCTCGCGCGCGTCCATCGCCGGCAACAGGCCCGGCAATCGCGCCGCGAGCATCGACTTGCCCGCACCCGGCGGTCCGCACATCAGCAGGTTGTGACCGCCCGCCGCCACGACCTCTAGGGCACGCTTCGCGATTTCCTGGCCCTTGATATCCCGGAGGTCCGGAATCGCCGCGGCGTCATCCGCCGCCACCGGCTTGGGCCGGCGCAGGACCTGTGTTCCCTTGACGTGGTTGACGAACGCCAGCAGCGACGGCGCGGCCACGATATCCACGTCGCCTGCCCACGCCGCCTCTCCGCCGCAGGGAGCCGGACAGACCAAGCCCCGACCATCCGCCGCGGCGTGAATGGCCGCCGGCAAGGCACCGGCCACGGGAGCGATCGCACCGTCCAGCGCCAGCTCGCCGAGGGCCGCGTGGGAGTCCATGGTGTCGGGCGGCATCACGTCCATGGCCGTAAGCAGACCGAGGGCGATTGGCAGATCGAAATGGCTGCCCTCCTTCAGCAGGTCTGCCGGCGAGAGATTCACGGTGATGCGTTTGGCCGGGAGTGCCAAGCCCATGGCGGACAAAGCCGCCCGCACCCGCTCCCGACTTTCCGCGACGGCCTTGTCAGGCAGCCCGACGATGCGAAAGGCGGGTACGCCACGGGCAACCTGCACCTGCACATCGACGTCGAGCACCTCGACGCCTTGGAACGCTACCGTACCCACCCGTGCAACCATGCGGGCTCCCTTCGACTCCCGAATGCATGTTCGTCAATGAAACCATCAGGGGCGATTTTCGGTATGACGGCGGGGGCATAGTCCAGTCTCCGCACCGAATCATCGTCGCGTCGCGCGAGTGCCTGAAGCAAGACCTATCAGGGGCACGCACACGTGCCGCGTCAAACTCCAGGCTCAGGAAGGATAATGCGATGATGTACGACGAAACCGATATGAAATCGAAGGCGGCGAGCCGATCGGCGCACGAGAAAGGGGGCGGACCCTTCGGTCCGCCCGAACGTTGGGGGCTGGAATAACTACGGAGGAAGTTCAAAGGAGCGTTGCCGCCTGAGCACGCGTTTTAGCGAGCCCGCGTTGCACGAAGATGTTGGATGCATGACAGCCACGTTACGCACCGCGAAACGTGGTGATTTTCGGGATTGTCAAGCCCAGTGGCGACCGCTTGACGCGACGATGATGACGATCACGCCAAACACCAGATTCCAGCGAATTGCTCGGCGCATGCGATTCGCCTGGTAGTTGGTCTTGGCCCAGTCCTCCTGCTCGACCGCCGCCCGGAACCGCCTGTAGGGCACATGGTACAGGTGCCCAAAGATCAGCATCATGGCGATGCCGAGCACCTGCATGACGTGGACATGGAGATCCGCGTCCACGAACCCGCCGGATCCCCCCAACAGCATCCAGTATCCGGTCACGAGAAGCACTATGATCGCTCCCCAAACCCAGGGAAAGAACCAAAGAAACACCTTAGCGAAGAGACGGAAGCGCTGGGGCGGCTCGATGCGAATCGAGGCGGGTCGCAGAATGACCAGGATGAAAAAGAACCCGCCGACCCACAGCACCGCAGCCAGCACGTGCAGCGCAGAGGCGACCACCATCGCCGATCAGCCGATTCCGATCGAACGAGTCCCGCGCCGCATCAAGCGCTCAGGTCCTCGCGACCTTCGGCACGGTGCGATAGCGCTCTTCGATGGCATTCCAGATCTTACCCGACAGATTGACACCGTCGAACCGGTCGATTTCCTGAATCCCGGTGGGTGACGTGACGTTGATTTCGGTAAGGAACCCGCCGATCACGTCGATCCCCACGAAGACGAGGCCGTTCTCCCGGAGGCTGGGCCCGATGGCGTCGCAGATCTCCTGCTCCCGCGCCGTAATCGAGGTCTTCTCCGGCCGGGCGCCCACGTGCAGGTTGGCGCGGGCCTCGCCGTCCTTGGGAACCCGGGTCACACCGCCCACGACTTCTCCATCCACGAGGATGATGCGCTTGTCCCCTTCGCGAACCGCCGGCAGATACTTCTGCACCATGATGGGCTCGCGGTAGAATTCGGTGAACATCTCAAGGAGCGCGTTGAGGTTCTCGTCCCCCGGGCTGACATGGAAGACGCCGGAACCTCCGTTCCCGAACAGCGGCTTGACGACAATATCCTCGTATTTCTTTCGAAAGTCATGGATTTCCTTGGCGTCCGTCGTGATCAGGGTGGGCGGCATGAACTCGTCGAAGTGCGTGACGAACAGCTTTTCGGGGGCGTTGCGCACGTGCACGGGATCGTTGACCACCAGGGTCGCGGGATGGATGTGCTCGAGGAGGTGGGTAGCCGAAATATAAGCCATGTCGAACGGGGGATCCTGGCGCATCAGCACCACGTCTATGGTCGCGAGATCAATGGATTCGGGGCCGCCCAGAGAGAAATGGTTGCCAGCTTCGCGGCGGACGGTGAGCGGAGAAATGGTAGCGATCACCCGGCCTTCCCTGAGACTCAGGTCGCACGGCAGATAATGATAAAGCCCGTGGCCGCGTTTCTGGGCTTCCATCGCCAGCGCAAAGGTGCTGTCCGCAGCGATATCGATGGAATCCATGGGGTCCATTTGAATTGCGACGGCTAGGCTCATCCGTGACCTCATCGTGAACGTCGAGGGCTGACAGCGGTGCCGACCGGGAGAGCGTCCCACTCATCGATGCCGATCTCCGCACGGGCGGACCATACGCCAGCCTTCAGCACCACTCAATTCAGCTTGGCGTGGAGCTCCTGAATCAACGTCGCCGCATGGTGCTTGGCGGCATCGTGAGTGGACTTGTCCAGGAACGTCTCTAGCGCCGTGATGGCCGATCCGAGATTGTCCGCCTGCGCTTCGAGCAAGCCGAGTTCGTACCAGGCGTTCACATGTTCCGGCGCGACCCGGATCATCGACCTCAGGACGTTCGCGGCACGGATGACATCTCCGGATCTGAGGGCGCGCGATTTGATGTTGTTTTGCAGCCGCAACAGGATTTCACGATTGCCGACGGCATCGAAGAATCGCTTTTCGAGTTCCGCATCCTTGCCCGCGAGCCGTTTGAACAGTTCCCGCAGGTCGTTCGCCTCGAGTCTGCGCCCGGGGGCGAATGGATCCAGGATCACGCGCTCGCCGTCCCCTTCCATGCGTAGGAGGAAATGGCCGGGAAAATTGATACCGACCACCGGCCACCCCTGAGCCCGCCCGGCATGGATATAGAGGATGCCGAGTGCTACCGGCAGTCCGCGGCGCCGATCGATCACGCGCATGAGGTTGGCGTTCTGAAGATCGTCGTAAGTCGCCCGGTCGCCCTCGTATCCGTATTCGGTCCCCAGGACTTCCGCCAGGACCGCGACGCGCTTGCCTGCGTCGTCCGCCTCGTGGGCGTGGCGCGCCGTGTCGTTGGCAAGATCATCCAAGTGCCGGCAGTAGCGATCCGACGACACTCTCGGGCGGTCGATGGCGGCGAGGGCCAAGGCCGTGAGAGCGAGATCGACACCCGAATCCGGACCGGTTCCCGCTTCGGTCAGAATCCGTTCAGCCTCGTTCGGGTCCAATGGTCTCGTCCGCTCATCGCGACGTCGGCCGGACGTCAGCTCTTCTCGCGAGGTCGGCCACCGCTGAGACGCACGTGGCTGATTACCTTTTGCACGCCGGCGATGTTCCGCGCGTACGTCGTAACCTTCTCAAGCTCCGACCCGGTGCGCGCGATTCCCATGAGGTAGACGATTCCATTAACCGTCTCGACGGAGAAGTTGATGTCGGAAACATCCCGGTCGCGCAGCATCTGGAATCTCAGCTGAGCGGTGATCTTCGCGTCCTTGAAGTAGTCGATGATGCCGTCCCGATCAGAGACCTGAATTTCATTGAGTACCTCCTGCACGCCGTTGGCCTGCCAAGCCAACCGAACCGCTTCGACCCGGTCATCCGGAGTGGGAACGACACCGGTCAGCAGGACCCGTCCCTCATGGACCTCGCTACCCACCCGGTTGAAAAGATCTTCGCTCGCCTGAAACAAATGGTGCTTGATCTGCAGCTGGATGGCGGTGTCATCGACCGCGGCGCCCACCGAACGTTCCTGGGCGGCGACAATTCCCGCGCTCGCCGCGCCGCCGGCAAGGAGGACAGGTCCGGCGCAGGCACTCAGCACCGACATTACTAGGAGAGAGAGAAGAACGATCAAAGTTCGGTGAGATGTACGCGGCGTCATGGCGTTCTGCTCCAGATGACCGAGCCGCCACGCGATCGTCGCAGCCGGCGGCGCCCCACTCCTACGCTGAGCACACTATATATGCCATGCGTTGGCGATATGCACGGGAAGCCGCCACGGAACCACGAGCATGATGTCGAAGCGCGCATCCAACCCGGACAGCTTGGGCCGGGAAGCCAAAAAAACCTCGGCCGTTGCGGAAATCCGACGCCGCTGCCGCGGTCCAAGGGATTCGAGCGCATCGGCCAGGGTGCGCCGCAGTTTGATCTCGACGAATACGACGGTGCTTCCCCGGCGCGCGACGATGTCGACCTCGCCGGCCGGGCCTCGGAATCGTCTGGCAAGAACGACGTATCCCCGGAGCCTCAGATGCAATGCGCAGAGCGATTCGGCGAGACGGCCGGCTCGCTCCCCTCTGCGGCGCGCCGTCGTGTCCCGTCGCACTATGGGCCGTCCGCATCGGTGACGGCCGTGAGCTGCTTCTCGAGCTCCAACGCACGGCGATAGATGCATCGGCGGGGCATACCCGTATCCGCGACGACTTGGTCGACGGCATCGCGTAAGCTGAATTGCGCCAGCGCTTGACGCAGCGCGTCGTCCAACGCCCGTTCGCCGAACTTCCATTCCGTGGGCGGGCCAACCAAGATCACGATTTCGCCCCGCGGCGGCGGCACCATTGCGGCCCGTCGCGCCAGATCACCGAGGGGACCGCGCACGACCTCTTCGTATCGCTTAGTCAGCTCGCGCGCCACGGCAGCCTCCCGCGATCCGAGTGCTTCGGCCATGTCCGCCAGCGTCCCGGCGAGGCGGCGAGGCGATTCGTAAAACACGAGAGTGGCGTCGAGGGCACGCAGCCCCTCCAGCGCCCGCCGGCGCGCGGCAGACCTGTTCGGCAGGAACCCGGCAAACATGAACCGATCCGTGGGCAGCCCGCCGACGGTTAGCGCCGCGATCATGGCCGTCGGCCCAGGCAGCGTCGTCACCGGTATGCCCGCGTCAACGGCCGCACGAACCAGCTTGAACCCGGGATCGGATATCAGGGGAGTTCCCGAGTCCGACGTCAGGGCAACGGAGTCTCCGTCCAACAGACGGGCGACGAGCCTCGGCCGAACGCGTTCGGCATTGTGCTCGTGGTAGATGAGTGTCGGCGTGTCGATATCGTAGCGGCGCAGGAGGCGGCTGGTGATGCGCGTGTCCTCGCAGGCGATGATATCCACCCGCTCGAGGGTTTCCAGCGCCCGTACGGTTATGTCGCCCAGATTGCCGATCGGCGTCGCGGTCACGATCAAACCGGGCGGCGCATCCGGCGAACCGGACGGCCCCTGCCTCGGCCGTTTACTCGCCGGCGTGCGGCGGGTACTTTTACGACCCGGGGAAGGGACTGCGGAGGAACTCTCGGTTGCGCCGACCGCCGACGTCCGGGCGCCCGTTCGCCCGCCAGATCCTTGCCGTGACATGGGTTGTTGCCGCCCTCGCGATATCAGCGTGCGCGGAGACGAAACTACCTCCCCGCTCGTCCGGTTGGCTAGACCCCGGCCGGAGCGGCTCGGCCCCGGAAGCCAAGCCGGCTCCTGTGCCCAACACGCAGTTTGCCGACAAAGAGACGATCGTCCCGGCGACACCCCCGAAAAACGACGATGCAACCCAGCGTTCGCGGGAGGCCTCGGAGCCCGTTCCCGTGCGTCCGGTTCCACCGGTCGCCACGGAAACGCTGCCGGAGATTTCCCCGGCCGTTGCATCGACACCACCTGCGGATGGTGAGGGACCCGTTCGCGTCGCACTTTTGTTGCCCCTTTCGGGGACGGAGCAGTCGCTCGGACAAGCCCTGCTCGACGCCGCGTTGATCGCTCTGTTCGAGATCGGTGACACCCGGCTCACACTCCTCCCCCGGGATACGCAGGGAACTCCCGAAGGCGCCCGGGCCGCCGCCACCGCTGTACTGCGGGAAGGCGTCCAACTGATGCTCGGGCCGGTGTTCAGTGCATCCGTCGCCGCGGCGGCGGAACCGGCGCGGGAGCGAGGCTTGAACGTCGTTGCGTTCTCCACGGACCGGCTCGTCGCGGGGAATGGGGTCTACCTTCTCGGGTTCATGCCCGACCAGCAGGTCGAGCGGGTGGTCGAGTTCGCCGCCAAACGCGGCATTTGGCGGTTCGCCGCACTTGCTCCGGAAACGGCCTATGGCGAGGCCGTCGTCGCCGCGTTTGAAAGTTCAATCCAGAGAAACGGCGGACGAGTCGCCCACGTCGAGCGCTATCTGCCGGACGCTAACGATTATTTCGAACCGGTGCGGCGCGTGGCCGGCTATGAGCGGCGCCACGATCCGCTAAACTTGCAGCGCGAAGCCCTTGCGGACACGGACGACCCTACAGCGAACGCCGAGCTACGGCGTTTGGAGAGTCGGAATGGGGCTGGTCCTCTGGATTATCAAGCCGTCATGCTGGCGGACGGGGGGGCGCGCCTGCGCGCCATCGCTCCACTTCTTCCCTTCTACGACGTCGACCCCGCCGAAATCAGATTCCTCGGAACCGGGCTCTGGGACGAACCCATGTTGGGCCGGGAGCCTGCATTGGTCGGCGGCTGGTTTGCGGGTCCGCCACCGGAAGCGGCTGCGGCTTTCGCGAAACGCTTCGAGAAACTTCATGGCTACACGCCGCCCCGAATAGCCAGTCTGGCTTATGACGCGACGGCCCTCGCCGCGGTTCTCATGCAAGGTGCGGCAGGTCCGGACTTCTCCGAGACCGCATTGACCCAACCGAGCGGCTTTGCCGGTTCGGATGGTATATTCCGTTTCCGAAACGACGGCATTGCCGAGCGGGGGCTGGCCGTGATCGAAGTCAGACCGCAGGGACTTCAAGTAATCGACAAGGCGCCGGACGCGTTCACGTCGGCGGGCGCGTCATAGGTCGAAGGACGAGGAGCGCCGGAGCGGTTCCAACCAAACTGAAAACCTCTCTAAGGCAGGAGTTCAGAGAGCAACGTGTTAAGCACGGCACGACCCCGAAGCGTCGTTCGCATGCCCTCCTGCGAGGTCTTGAGAAAGCCGCCGCCGACATGCCGACGTAGGCGGTCGGAGCCTATGTAATCTTCTGGGGTCTGCCCGACCATCCGCTCGAAACGCTCAACCGATACGCCTTCCATCAGGCGAAGCCCCATCATCAGTGCCTCAGCAGCGCGCGTCGGCATATCAAGTGCTTCCATCGCCTCGAGGCCCGAGCCCGACCCTTCAACGGCCCCCAACCATTTTTCAGGGCTGCGCCATCGGCGGGTCGCAGTCCGGCCCTCCCCTTGTCCCAGACGGCCATGCGCGCCGGGACCGACCCCCAACCAATCACCCGATCGCCAATAGACGAGGTTATGCCGGCATTTCTCACCGGGAGCCGCGAAATTCGACACCTCATAGGCTTCGAGGCCCGAGGCCCGGCAGCGGGTCACTGTCTCCTCGTACATCAGCGCCGCATCGTCCTCGCCGGGCAGCACAAGGTCCCCGCGCGCGTGCGCCTCGTGGAACCGCGTTCCCCGTTCGATCGTCAGTTGGTAAAGGGAGACGTGCCTCGGCCGAAGCGCCAGAACCCGCTCGAGTTCGCCGCGCCAAGACTGGGGCGTCTGTCCCGCCCTGGCATAGATCAAGTCGAAAGATACGCGATCGAACACCTCGCGGGCGGCCGAGACAGCTTCCATGGCCTCCGCGACATCATGCGTCCGTCCGAGAAAACGGAGCGCCTCGTCGTCGAGCGCCTGAACCCCAACGGACAGACGGTTGACCCCAGCGGCGCGGTAGTCGGCAAACCGTTCGGCTTCCGCCGAAGAGGGATTGGCTTCCAGCGTCACTTCCGATCCTTTGTCGATGAGGCCGCGCCGCGACAGAACGCCGAGAACGCTGTCCACCGTCTCGGGCACCATCAATGACGGCGTGCCGCCGCCGAAGAATACGCTCGCCACGGGTCGGACGACCCCCGCAGGGGCCTCGTCCAGGGCGCTTCCGAGATCGGCGACCAGAGCGCGACTCCATCTCGCCTGGTCGATCGCGTCTCGGACATGACTGTTGAAGTCGCAGTAAGGGCACTTGGACACGCAGAACGGCCAGTGGACATAGACCGCGAACTCCGGATCCGCGGTGGCCGCGGACCGCCCCTGATGTTCACGGCTCGACTCAACGGTCGAAGCAGGCATTGACGAGCTTGCGGAAGGCATCGGCCCGGTGGCTGATGGCGTGCTTGTCCTGGGGATCCATCTCGCCGAACGTCATCCGGCGCCCGTCGGCCACGAACATGGGATCGTAACCGAACCCGTTGTTCCCCCGCGGCGGCCAGACGAGATGGCCGTCAACACGCCCGACGAACACCTCGGCGTGCCCATCGGGCCAAGCAAGGCAAAGGGCCGACGTGAAGTGCGCCGTGCGGTCGCCCCCGTCCGTCCGGACCAGCCGGCGCTCCACCTCGGCCATGGCACGAGAGAAATTCTTTTCTGGCCCTGCCCACCGCGCCGAACGGATCCCGGGCTCGCCATTCAACGCATGTACGACCAAGCCGGAATCATCAGCGAGGGCGGGCATCCCGCCCGCGGCGGCCGCGGCCAAAGCCTTGATACGGGCGTTCTCGCTGAAGGATCGGCCGTCCTCTTCCGGCTCGTCCAGACCGAGAGAAGCCACCGAGACAACGTCCACGTCGAAGGGGCGAAGCAGATCGGCGATTTCGCGAACCTTGCCCGGGTTGTGGCTTGCGATCACCAGCCGCTCGTCGCGAAAGATCCGTGCCAAGTCCCCAGAGTCCGAAATCAAGCGTCTCCACGGAGCGCGGAGCGCTGCAACTCAACCAGCCGCCCACAGCCCACCCGCGCCAGGGCAAGAAGCTCAAGGAACTGCTGCTCGGAGAACGGACTCTTTTCCGCCGTGCCCTGTATCTCCACAATGGCGCCCACGCCCGCAAACACGAAATTGGAGTCCGCATCCGCGCTCGAGTCCTCCGCATAGTCGAGATCGAGGATCGGTATCCCATTGAAGATGCCGCAGCTTACGGCGGCGACGTAATCCGACAGCGGATTGGCCGCCACGATTCCGTCAGCCTTCATCCGCGTGAATGCACGGTGCAGCGCCACGAAACCCCCGGTAATCGCGGCGGTGCGCGTCCCGCCGTCCGCTTGAACGACGTCGCAGTCCACTCTGATCTGACGCTCGCCAAAGGCGGTGAGGTCGCACACCGCCCGCAGGCTGCGACCGATCAGTCTCTGGATCTCGAGCGTTCTCCCCCCCTGACGGCCACGCGCCGCTTCCCGATCCGTGCGCTCGTGGGTCGAGCGCGGCAACATGCCGTATTCCGCCGTGATCCAGCCTCGACCCGCGTTGCGCAACCAAGGTGGCACGCGCTCGTCAACGCTGGCGGTGCACAGAACATGGGTATCGCCAAAGCGCGCCATGCACGATCCTTCAGCATATTTGGAGAACCCGGGTTCGAGCACTACTTCCCGAAGTTCGTCCACACGGCGACCGGACGGACGCATGCCACACTCCCTCGATCTGCCCAAGGTGACCAGAGCCTGAGGTTCTATAGATTAGGCGATGGCCGGTCCAGATCGGAAGCGCCGCGGTGTCACAGCGGTGGCGCCGAACGGTGCCAATCCGTCGTCCGCTGGTATGCATGGCCAACGCGAAACAGCAGATCTTCGGAGAATGGTGGCCCGAGAAGCTGAAAGGCCGTCGGCAAGCCGTTCTTCGTGAACCCGCAAGGCACCGACATTCCCGGAATTCCCAGGTAGCTGGCGAAACGGACGCACCCGGCCGACCCGGTGAACGTCCGCTCCAACTCGTCCGCATCGGCGGTTTCGATCTCGACGACCGTGGGCACCGGGGTTGCGATGACGGGGGTGAACAGCACGTCGGCTTCGGCGTGAACGGCGGCGAGGTGATCGCGCAACAGGACTTCACGAAGGGACAGGGCTTCCAGATAACGTGTGGCCGGTATCAGGAATCCTTCGTAGAGAACGCTGCGCGCGGTGAAGGAAACCTCGTCGGGCCTAGTCCTGAGCGCGCGGCTGTAGATCGTCGCGCGCTCGGCCTTAGTCAGTATCTGCTGGAGGTCGTTGAGGCGTTCCACGTCGGGGACGACGACATCAACGATCTCGGCCCCGAGGCCTCTCAACTCCCGCAGTGCCGCCTCCATGGCCTCGGCAATCTCATCATCGACGGCGGCGAAGACGGACCCCGTGGCGCGAGCGACAGTGACGCCCCGCAGGTCGCCAACGAGCGCCCGGCGGTAGTCCGGGATCTCAACCTCTGCCGTCGTCGGATCCTCCGGGTCCGTGCCAGCGATCACCTGAAGCACCAGCGCGCAATCCTCTACCGAACGGGTCAACGGGCCCAGACAGTCGACGGACCAAGTGGTATGCACATTGCCATAGCGACTGACCAGCCCGAACGTGGGTTTGAGTCCGACAACCCCGCACATCGCCGCCGGCATGCGTATCGAGCCACCGGCATCGGAGCCGAGCGCACCACCGGCCAGCCGCGCGGCAACCGCAGCCCCCGGTCCACTGGAGGATCCGCCGCTGATGTGCCTTGAACTCCACGGATTGATGCATCGGCCGAAATGCTCGTTGTTCCCGAGGCCGGCAAATTCATCAAGGTTGAGGCGGCCGAGATTGACGGCACCCGCCTGTTCCAGTCGATCGATCACCGTCGCCGTATCGGTTGCCGGTGCGTCGAGCGCGCGCATACCTGAGGTGACTGGAACGCTTGCCCGGCGAAAGACATCCTTGTGCGCGAGTGGAATACCCTGCAACTCGCCCCGGAGGCGCCCGTCGGACCTATCGCGATCCGATTGCGCTGCGGCGGTACGTGCGTCCGCTGCGTCCCACGCGATAAAGCAATTGATTACCGGTTGGAGACGCTCGATACGCTCGAGATGTGCCTCGGTCAGGGCCCGCGCGGTCAGGTCGCCCGACGCGAGCGCCCGGCTCATCTCAGTCATCGACAGCGCGCATGGATCGTGCGACTGGGACAGGTTGCCTCTCCGTGAACACGTGTTCGTGCCGATCAGATATCGCCGGCGGCGGCGGCGGTGTCATCGATCGTGCACCCCGCACCGCGCGTTGACGGACTGAAACCCCATTACTACATTCATTTTCTCGTGAGGCGAACACATATGCCGCCTTTCATCCGAGGTTCGTGACGAAGATGATTACGGAGCTTAGCCAACGCTCCCGCGAGGTCCTGCGCCAGATCGTCGAAGTCTATGTGGAGACCGGCGAGCCGGTGGGATCGAAAACGATCGCCAACCGCCTGCCCATTACGCTGTCTCCGGCCTCGATCCGGCACGTGATGGCCGATCTGGAGCGCTTCGGCCTGCTGTTTTCACCACATACCTCCGCAGGCCGCCTGCCCACGGAGGCGGGTTTGCGATTTTTCGTCGATGGCCTCTTGGAAGTCGGCAACCTCACCGAGCAGGAGCGCTCGGACATCGAGGCGCGGTGCGCCGCGTCCGGACGGGGGACGGAGGATGTCCTGACCGAGGCAACACAGCTTCTGTCCGGCCTCTCCCATTACACGGGCCTGGTCGTGGCACCCAAACGCAAGGATGCCGCCTTCAAACAGGCCGAATTCGTCGGCCTCTCGCCGGGACGCGCGTTGGTCATCCTCGTGAGCGACGACGGACTCGTGGAGAACCGCGTGATCGAGACGCCAGCCGACCTGCCGCCCTCGGTGCTGGTCGAGGCCTCGAACTATCTGAGCGCGCGGCTGCTGGGCCGGACTCTCGACGAGGCTCGCGTCGGCATTGTCGAGGAGTTGGAGGCGGATCGGACCGAGCTCAACGGGCTGACGGCACGGATCGTGGAGGCGGGTCTCGCCACATGGAGCGGGGACTCCAGCCGTGAGACGCTCATCGTTCGAGGACAGGCGCGCCTGCTCGAGGATGTCAGCGCGGTCGAGGACCTTGAACGCGTGCGCGAGCTTTACGATGCCCTGGAAACCAAGAAAGAAGTCATCCGCCTGCTCGAACTCACGGAAGGTGGCGAGGGTGTCCAGATTTACATCGGGGCAGAAAACAAGCTCTTCAACATGGCCGGCTGTTCGCTGATTGTCGCTCCGTACGGCAACTCCCACAACAGAGTGATCGGCGCGATCGGGGTCATCGGCCCGAAACGCCTCAACTACGCCCGCATCGTTCCCATGGTGGATTACACGGCAAAGGTCGTGGGAGCCCTCGTGAGCTGACCTGTTGCAGCGGACTTCAACGATGGACGAAACTGTCGCGAACGACAACATGGAGATCAAACGCTTGAACGACAAAAAACTGGAAACCGAGGCGAGCGGAGAGGACTCTGCAGAGCTTGAAGAGGATGCCGCGGAGGACGCATCCGCCCAACCCGAGAGCGCAGACGCCGGGGGCGGGGACCCGCCTCCCGAGGCGCAGGCCGAGACAGAGGCGACTGAAGCCGAGATGTCGCCCCAAGAGCAGATCGGCGACCTCAAAGATCAGTTGCTGCGGGCACTGGCCGAGGTCGAGAACACGCGCCGCCGCGCACGGCGGGAGAGGGAGGACACCGCCAAGTACGCGATCGCCAATTTCGCCCGTGACGTCCTCGCCGTCAGCGATAATCTCGCGCGGGCGCTCGAGGCCGTGCCGGAGGACGCGCGCGCGGGCAACGACGCCATGGAAACCCTGTATCAAGGCGTCGAGCTGACGCAACGGGAGCTGCAGACCGCGATGGACCGCCACGGAATACGGCAGGTGGACCCCCTCGGCGAGAAGTTTGACCACAACTTCCACCAAGCCATGTTCGAGGTCGAAAGCCCCGACGCGGAGCCGGGCACGGTCGTCCAGGTCGCACAGTTCGGATATGTCATTGACGAACGGCTGTTGCGCCCCGCAATGGTCGGGGTTGCGAAGAAACCGCCGCCTCCCGATGTGGCGGAAGAGAGTTCCGGTGACGAGCCCGACGCGGAAAGCGGGAGCTAAAGTCGATACCACGGCCCGGTAACGGCCGTAGGGCCGTTACGACATCGGACTATATCGGTGTTCCCAGAACTTCGGCGTCCGAGTCGCTCCGCGTGAATCGCTTGACCGCTTGGCCTCTGTCGCTCACGGCGTAGCAGTACGCACAACCGTGGGGACACGTGTCATAGGCGCCGATGTCACGTGACTCGTGGCAAAGACACCCCGGTCTGTTGCCCTTCTGCCGGGATTCGATGTCGAAGCCTGCGACTCGGGACAGCCGTTCCACATCGATGCATCGGGCGGCGCGGACCGATGGAACCAGGAAATCCGGCTGCGAGCAGATGGTGGCTTCCATACCGTCGGCGGCGGCAATCCGGCCGAACTCTCCTACCAAGTCCGTTGCCTCGGACGCCGAGGCTTCCCACCAGTTGAAACCGTATTTTCGTGATGCCGCGTCCAGGTTCCGCCGAGACTTGCGATAGGGATTGACGAAGGAAATCACGGCCTCGTCGGTCAAGCCGGCCAGTTTCCGGCAGAGCCCCGCGAAGTTGTCCTGATGGAATGCGGAGGGTGTCAGCGAACTAAACAGCACCGGGTCATAACGCCAAACCAGAGCGCCGGGCCCATAGATGCGAGCGAGCCGCCGGAAGGTCTCGATCTGGATATCGGCCAGGGGCACGGAGCGGTCGACGGCCGCCGGGTAGCCCAATACGGTGAACTGGATCACGAACGGATAGCCGAGGTCGCGAATGCGTTCCAGATGAGGCAGGAACGGGGCCGGGTTTCGTGTCCAGAATACGAACCCATCGACGTCGTCGACCGTCAACGAAACCTCGTATCGAGGTCCACCATAAGGATTTGTGACCAGACACCTACCGGCGGCGAGGCGCTTCATGAACCAGTCGCCGTAAAACGCCGGTATATCCGTGCGGTAACTGGCGGAAACGATCATTCCCGTCGGCCTATGCCCGAAGTGCACGTCCGTTCACCCCGGTCCGGATGTTCGAGAGGCTTAAGCGGCGGACATTCGGGCGAAAATCAACGTCTTGAGTCCTTGCGAGGTCATAAGCCGGTACTTATATAAGCCCACAGCGCTTCGGCACAGGCCACGGGACACCAACTTCGAACAACTCAGGGATTTCGGGCGGAGCCTTCCAGGGCCGCTCGAATTCGCCGCGAAAGGAGTTTGTCATGGGTAAAATCATCGGCATCGATCTCGGCACCACCAACTCCTGCGTCGCCGTCATGGAGGGCGGTGACGCGAAAGTCATAGAGAACGCCGAGGGCGGACGAACGACGCCGTCCATGGTCGCCTTCACCGAGGATGGTGAGCGCCTCGTAGGACAGCCCGCCAAACGCCAAGCCGTGACGAACCCCGAGAACACCCTGTTTGCGATCAAGCGCCTTATCGGGCGCACCTTCGACGATCCGATGACCCGGAAGGACGTCGACATGGTGCCCTACAAGATCACCAAGGCGGACAGTGGTGATGCCTGGGTCGAAGCGCGCAACGAGACCTACGCGCCGAGTCAGATCAGCGCCTTCATCCTGCAGAAAATGAAGGAGACGGCCGAGTCCTATGTGGGCGAGACGGTGGACGAGGCGGTCATCACGGTACCCGCCTACTTCAATGACGCTCAACGGCAAGCCACCAAAGATGCCGGCCGGATCGCCGGGCTTGACGTCAAGCGCATCATAAACGAGCCGACCGCCGCGGCGTTGGCGTACGGTCTGGATAAGGGCGACAACCGGACCATCGCCGTCTACGACCTGGGCGGCGGCACCTTCGACATCTCCATCCTCGAGCTCGGCGACGGCGTATTCGAGGTCAAGTCGACGAACGGAGATACCTTCCTCGGCGGTGAGGACTTCGACAAGCGTATCATCGATTATCTCGCCGACGAGTTCAAGAAGGAGCAGGGCATCGACCTCCGCCAGGACAAACTCGCCCTGCAACGGCTCAAGGAAGCAGCCGAGAAGGCCAAGATCGAACTGTCCAGCGCGACACAGACGGAAGTGAACCTGCCGTTCATCACGGCGGACCAGTCGGGACCGAAGCACCTCACCATGAAGATGACGCGGGCCAAGCTGGAGGCCCTGGTCGAGGACCTTGTCGAGCGAACCGTGGAGCCCTGCAAGCATGCGCTCAAGGACGCCGGCCTCTCCGCCGGCGACATCCAGGAAGTCGTGCTTGTCGGGGGCATGACCCGCATGCCCAAAGTGATCGAGACGGTGAAGAACTTCTTCGGCCGCGACCCCCACAAAGGGGTCAATCCCGACGAAGTCGTCGCGCTCGGCGCGGCCATCCAGGCGGGCGTGCTCCAGGGTGATATCAAGGACGTTCTGCTCCTGGACGTCACGCCGCTTTCGCTGGGTATCGAGACGCTCGGCGGGGTGTTTACGCGCCTGATCGAACGCAACACGACCATCCCCACGAAGAAGAGCCAGGTCTTCTCCACGGCGGAGGATAGTCAGAGCGCCGTCACCATTCGCGTTTTTCAGGGCGAGCGGGAGATGGCGTCCGACAACAAGCTGTTGGGCCAGTTCGACCTGGTCGGCATTCCGCCGGCGCCGCGTGGTATCCCTCAGATCGAGGTGACGTTCGACATCGATGCCAACGGCATCGTGAACGTTTCGGCCAAGGACAAGGGCACGGGCAAAGAGCAGCAGATCCGGATCCAGGCGTCGGGCGGACTTTCCGATTCGGAAATCGAGCAGATGGTGAAGGACGCGGAACAGCATGCGTCGGAAGATCAGAAACGCCGCGAGCTTGCGGAGAGCCGAAATCAGGCCGAGGCGTTGATCCACGCCACCAACAAAAGCCTCGAAGAATTCGGTGATCAAGTCAGCGCCGAGGAGAAGTCGGCGATCGAAAGCGACCTCGAGGCCCTGAAGACGGCGATGGAGGGCGAAGACGCCGAGGAGATCCAAAGCAAGTCCCAGAACCTGGCTCAGTCATCCATGAAACTCGGCGAGGCCATGTACAAGGCGCAGGCCGAAGAGGCTGGCGCCGGGCCCGATATGAGCGAGATGGGCGACGGGCCGTCAGCGGACGCGGGCGATGGATCCGGCGAGTCGATGGCCGGCGGTGACAATGTCGTCGACGCCGATTTCGAAGAGGTCGAAGACGAGGAAAAACGGGACAAGTCGGCCTAGACCGGACCCGTGTCACGGACCGAGACGGGAACGAGCCCGCCCCGACCGTATTCGAACCGCGAATCGCTGCCCGCCGGAACCTAGCGCATGGCCAAGTCGGATTACTACGATCTGCTCGGCGTCCAACGCAGCGCCTCACCGGACGACATCAAGAAGGCCTACCGGAAGCTGGCCATGAAATACCATCCGGACCAGAATCCGGATGACGCTGCCGCCGAACAAAAATTCAAGGAAGTCAGCGAGGCCTACGACGTTCTGTCCGACGGGCAAAAGCGTGCCGCCTACGATCAGTTCGGCCATGCCGCCTTCGATCAGACCGGGGGACCGGGGCCCGGCGGCTTCGAGTTTTCCTTCGGCGGCGGATCCTTCGCCGACGTCTTCGACGACCTGTTTGGTGAGTTCATGGGCGGTCAGCGGCGACCCCGGGGCGCCGGCGCTCGAGGGACCGACCTCCGTTACAACCTGGAGATCTCTCTTGAGGATGCCTTCAAAGGCCGCAAAGCCGAGGTCAACGTACCCTCGACCGTGTCCTGCGAGGGTTGCCGCGGCACCGGAGCACGCGACGCTGCGGAACCGACAGCCTGTGGCACGTGCCAGGGCGCGGGCAAGGTTCGTGCCCAGCAGGGTTTCTTCACGATCGAACGCACCTGTCCGACCTGTCAGGGCGCAGGCTACGTCATCGAGGATCCCTGCCCAACCTGCCGCGGCAGCGGCCGGACGGCCAAGACGAGGACCCTCAATGTCGACATCCCTCAAGGCGTCGAGGATGGGACGCGGATCCGACTCTCGGGTGAGGGTGAGGCTGGCGCGCGCGGCGCGCCGCCGGGCGATCTCTACATTTTTATCTCCATCCAGCCGCACAACCTGTTCCAGCGCGATGGCTTGAGTCTTCACTGCCGGGTGCCGATCCCGATGACTACCGCCGCCCTTGGCGGCGAAGTCGAGGTGCCGACCCTCGACGGCAGACGCTCCCGGGTGTCCATCCCGGCCGGCACGCAGACGGGCACACAATTCCGCCTGAAGGGCAAGGGCATGCCTGCCTTACGCGGCCGTGGCGTTGGCGACCTCTATATCCAGTCCACCGTCGAGACACCCCGCAACCTGACCTCGCGCCAGAAGGACCTGCTGCGCGAGTTCGAAAGAGGCGGCAGCGAGAAGACCAATCCCGAATCCGAGAGCTTCCTGTCCAAAGTCAAGGATATGTGGGAGGACCTCACCGAATAGGTGGGTACTCCGCGGCGACGACCCCGAAGCACCACGATTTCTCCTCGATTTCCCTTCGTTTGCTCGGCGCTGGCGAGCCGGTAAGGTGTCCGCACCAACGCGCCGTGGGGAGTGGGACAATGACCACCGAAGCGACGAACGAGATCAAGGTCGGAATTACCGGCTGTGCAGGACGCATGGGGCGGGTGCTGCTGCGGCAGGTCGCCGGACACGGGCGATGTGCCATCGTCGGCGGCAGCGAGCACGGGGACAACGAGGCCATCGGCCTCGACATCGGTGAGCTTGCCGGCATCGGAACCCTGGGACTTACCGTGGAGCGGAGCGCCAAACCCGTGTTCGAGGCAGCGGACGTGATCCTCGATTTCACGGCACCGGCCGCGACGGCCCGCCATGCGGAGCTCGCAGCGGAAACTGGCGCCGCCTTGGTGGCCGGAACCACGGGACTGGACCCCGACCAGGAGAAGGCCGTTACGGAAGCGTCCGCCAAGACGGCCATCGTACGTGCCGCGAACATGAGCGTCGGTGTCAATCTTCTGCTCTCCCTGACCCGGCGCGTCGCCGCCACGCTTGGACCCGACTTCGACATCGAAATCCTTGAGATGCACCACCGGCACAAGGTGGATGCACCGTCGGGCACCGCGTTGGCGCTCGGCCGCGCGGCGGCATCGGGTCGCGGCGTCAACCACGACGACGTTGCCGATCGTGGACGCGACGGCATCACCGGCGAGCGCCGGCGTGGCGATATCGGGTACGCCGCACTGCGCGGAGGAAACGTCGCGGGCGAGCACGCTGTAATCTTCGCCGCGGATAACGAACGCGTCGAACTCGTCCATAAGGCGACCGACCGGGCGATATTCGCGCGCGGCGCCCTCGCTGCCGCGATCTGGCTCAAGGGCAAGCCCCCGGGGCTGTATTCGATGGCCGATGTCTTGGGCGTAGAGGCCTGAGAACGGTGATCAAGGTCGCCGCGTTACCACGATTCCGGCAAGGATGATCAGCAGGGCGAACAAGGACCGAAGGGTCGGGGTCTCGCCCGCCAGCATGACGCCGAGACCGACGCCGACAGGCGGGATCAGGTAGTTTACGAACGACACGAACGTCGCGCCGACCGTGCGGACGAGCCGGAAATAGACGATATAGGCAAGCGTCGTGCTCAGCACGCCGAGCGCCGCGATCGCGATCACGGACTCCTGCGACGGCGCGAGCTCCCACGGATGATCCACGACGGTGCTCACCGGCACCGCCCAGGCGGTTGCGCAGACGAGGGCCGCGGCTGCCGCACTCGCCGATGACCCGGCGGTCACGCGGCGGGCCAGGATATTCGTACAGGCGTAGGAGAGCGCCGCGCCCACGACGGCCAGTTGGGAGAGCGCGGTGATCCCCAAACCGGCCAAGGCGTCCCAGCCGACCAGGACGACAACGCCTATCAAGCCAAGACAAGTCCCGCCAAACCGCCGGACACTCAGGCGCTCGTCTTCCGTGAAGACGTGAGCCAACACCGCCGTGAACAACGGTACCGTGGCGATGAGAATTGCCGCGAGCCCGCTGTCGATCCGAATCTCGCCCCACCCGATCAGAGCGAAGGGGACGACATTGCCGAACAACCCCATCAGGGCGAACAACGTCCAATCGTACGACGTGGCCGGCAACCGATGACCCAGCAGCACGACGTAGGACAGCATGAATACCGTGGCGATCACCAGGCGCCCGGCCACGATCGTGAATGGGGGTACGGTTGCGACGGCGATCTTGATCAGGAGAAAAGCGGCTCCCCACATCAGCGCGAGCGCCGCGAGCAAGAGATAGTCGCTGCCGGTGGGGGCCGGTCGAAGGGACATGGGCGACACCCCCGCGGACGGTGGTGCGATGACTCGGGCCGCGCGTGTGTATCAGGTGCCTAGCCAGGCGGCAAGCGTGCCGCTCCATATCACTCCATGGCGCGCAGGGTAGGACATCGATGCCAAGCGGACACCGGATCAAGCCGCCGTCTGCCCCCGTTCCTCGTGCCGGGCGGCCTCCCACCCCAGGAGGGCGCGCTTGCGGACATGACCCCAGCGGTAGCCGGTGATCAGGCCCGATTTATGAATCACCCGGTGGCAAGGCACGAGATAGGAAACCGAATTGCGGCCGACGGCCGATCCCACCGCGCGCGAAGCGTTCGGCTTCCCGAGATAGGCTCCCAAGGCTTCATAGGTGGTCACGCAGCCCGGCGGTATCCGCATCAACGCCTCCCAGACGCGAATCTGGAAATTCGTGCCCTTGAGGACGAGACGGAGCGGTTGTCCCCGACCGATGTCGTCGCCGAAGATCCGCGCCGCGACCAGAGAGGTCGCTCGGGGTTCATGTCGAAGCGCGGCCAAGGACCATTGGGCGCCGAGATTCCGGAGCGCGGATTCGCGGTCGCTCTCGACGAAGGCGAGGCCGCAGACCCCCCTTTCGGTGAGAAAGATCAGACACTCGCCGAAGGGCGACGAATGGAACCCGTAACGGACAATCAAGCCGGACCCGAGCTCCTTGTACTCACCCGGCGTCATAGCCTCGCAAGACACGAACAGATCGTGCAAGCGCCCCGGACCCGACAGGCCGACCTCGAAGGCAGCGTCCAAGACGCTGCGCGACTCACGCAGGGCCTCCTTCGCATAGCCGACGGTGAGGTATTGCAGAAACCGCTTGGGCGTGATCCCCGCCCAACGGCGGAACAGCCGCTGGAAGTGAAACTCGCTCATGTTCACGGCGGCGGCGACGTCGGACAGTTCCGGTTGATCGCGGACATGGTCCTCGAGATATCGGATGGCCGCGCCGACCCGCTCATAGTCCCGCGCCTTTTGTGTGGAGGTTTGCCGTTTCACTTCAGTCATCCCGTATTCCGCGACATTGCCTGCGTCCGAGACGAGCTTCGGTCGCAAGGACTCGTTCGTGCCGTCTCCGTGGCTCATGCGGGAGAACGTGGCAGTTCGCGGTGCGTACGACCACCCGATTCTTGCTGACCTGTCAGCCGTGTCTCGTCACGGTGATCGCACTTGGGGCAGTTCCCGCCAGCGTGCCAGAGCATCCCGGAGGGCGTTCGCGAACTCCAGACGCTCCTCGGCCGTGAGGAACCCTCCCAGACTGACTTGCCGTCCGTGGCTCGAGAGAACGAGCCGGCTGTCGTGGCGAGGGGGCGATTCGAGGGTCACCCGTACCCAATAGGGCGCAAAACGCCACTCGCGAAGCCGCCCGTTCGGGAACTGCCGGGTCACGATCAGTTCATCGCCACTCAGGGACACAGTCTCCACGAGGCGTCCCGAACGGTAGTTGAGGCGGAACGCCAGGTAGAGAAGCGCGACGTCGAGGCCGAAGAACCCGAACACGGGCCACGCCCCGACTGACAGAAAAGCCAGTCCAGCCGTAAAGCAGAGCGCGGAGACCGCGGCCATCAGCAGCCAAAACCCCAAGGGACTCAGCGACCGATGTGGCCGCAGCTCGGCGTCGAACAGCGGTCTTTGACGATCCGGGTCCCGAGTCACGTGCGGGGGTAGATGCATGTCCGGATGTTAGATTGGGCGGGGCACAGTCGGCAAACCGCTCCGATACCCCGTCGAACAGGTGCAGCCCTTTACCGGTGCCGATGAGACTCGATATACGATGACGCCATGAGGCGCGCCAACGTCGACGAGATGTTCAAACGGCTGTCCACCGAGAACCCGGCACCCAGGACCGAACTCGTCTCCACCTCCCCCTTCACGATGCTGGTCGCCGTCGTGCTCTCGGCCCAGGCCACGGACGTCGGCGTCAACAAGGCGACTCCGGCGCTGTTCGCCGCGGCCGACACGCCGGAGAAGATGGTCAGGCTGGGGGAGGCCGAAGTCAGGAACTACATCCGTTCCATCGGCCTGTACCAGGCGAAGGCCAGGAACATCATCGCTCTCAGCAAAATGCTGATCGAGGAGCATGGCGGTGAGGTTCCGGACGACCGGGAGGCTCTGGAAAAGCTTCCCGGCGTCGGGCGCAAGACGGCAAACGTGGTCCTCAACAATGTCTACAACCGGCCGACCATCGCGGTGGACACCCACGTGTTCCGGGTTTCGAACCGGACCGGCCTCGCGCCGGGGGAGACACCGCTCGCCGTCGAGCAGAAGCTGGAGAAGGTCGTCCCCGAGACCTGGAAACTGCACGCGCATCATTGGCTCATCTTGCATGGGCGTTACGTCTGCAAGGCGCGAAAGCCCGATTGTCCGACCTGTACCGTTGCCGATCTGTGTGCCTACAAGGCCAAAACCATGGCCTGAAGCATTCGGGTTCATCCCCCTTGGCGACGGTGATCGAGGAGCAGGCGTTCAAAGCATCCAGGCGGCACCGCATCGATCCCGCCGCGAGGCAGCAACTCGACATGGGTCACTTGGTAATCCGCGCCCGCCGCGCTTTCATACAGATAAACGTGCAGGACGCAGCTGTCCCCGGAGAACTGCCAGAACTCCGCCGACGGTTCACGCCGCAACAATGCGGGTGTCCCGAGCCGGCTCAGGAGATCGCCGCGCCCGACGCCGATGAGCGAAGTCGGCGGTACCTCCGGGTCGGGTTCCTCCGACACCACTTCCTTCGGCTCGACCGATACCGTCTCGACGCTTCGAGGCGCCTGATCGGCCGAGCTTTCCTCTGGGCGCCTGTCAAGTTCCGGCGTCTCCGCGACAACCGTTACCGTTGCGGCGTCCCGGGTTTCGGCTTCGGCCAGCATGTCGCTCGCCGTCGAGCTCTCGGCCGTTCCGCCTTCATCCCGTTCGACCGCCTTTTCGGGCGCGAGCGCGGCTACTTCCGGTTCGGAGGGTGCCGCCGGGGCCGTGGTCGGGGACAGCCCTACAGCCACCACAGCCGGTCGCGGCGGCGGCGCGTAAGAGGCGGCCGGTGGGGCCTCTCCCGTGTGGAGGCATCCCGCGGTACTCAAAGCCACGAGGCCAGCCAGAATCCACCCGTGACACGGGGCGGGCCGCGGCACCGCTGTCCGTACAGGGCGGACTTTCTTCGACCCGACGCTCACGCCGCCTCATCCGCGTGCAGCAACCGAAAGATATGCGCCATGGCCGCCACGCCAATGACGGGCGCAAACAGATTCACGATCGGTATGGTGAACAAGAAGGTAATAACGACCCCCGACAGGAACAGGCGCCGCCTGTTGGCCTTGCGAAGCATCTCCGCCGCGCCCGCGTCCAACCGCCTCAGCGAGACGAGCTCGTAATACTCACGGCTCAGCAAGTAACCATTGAGACAATAGAAGATCGCCAGAGCGAGCGGCGGAAACCAGAACGTAATCAGATAGAGGGGAAGCGCCAGCAAATTGAGCGCGAGGGTCACGCCGGCGAAGCGCAACGACACCACGATTGCCGTCGAGATGGGGACTGATCGCGCCGGCGGATCGTCCGGGTAATGACGCTCCTCCACGGCCGCCACGATCTCCTCGAGAAACAGGGCGACGAAGAAAGAGACCACGGCGGGAAACAACAGCCACGTCACCACGGCCACGGCGACGCCACCCAGGACGCCGACAAGCCATTCGATCAGCCAAAACGTGAAGAAGTCCGTTCCCGCGAGGAATAACCAGACCACGACCGCGAGGCCGGTGAACACTGCGACCGCCAACGACAGCGAGCGCAGCAGAACCCGACGGAAAGCGGGATCGGACAGCTGGCGTATGGCGAGCGCGAACGGCCTGATCACGAGACACCATCATTCAATCGGCTGACCCCGTGTACCGCCTCGCTCCATCAGCGACAAGAGCACGCGTGAGCACACTTCGAAAACCGAGACCGGCGGTTTTGTCGCACACGATCATGCTGCCCCTCCCGCCGCGCGGATGGTTGTGCACTCTGTCGCCGCAAATCGTGCCGTGGTAGTTTGCGGCGCGATCTGGCAACCGTGGTGGGCAATGAGCGGTGGTCCCCTTGATGTCGTAGGCATCGGAAACGCGATTGTCGACGTGTTATCGCACGCCGATGATGAATTCCTGGTTCGCGAAGGCCTCGTCAAGGGCAGCATGGCCTTGATCGACACTGTCCGCGCGGAAGCCCTGTATGACTCCATGGGGCCGGCCATCGAAGTATCGGGCGGCTCGGCCGCGAACACCGTCGCCGGTCTGGCAGGCTTTGGAGGACGGGCCGGCTTCGTGGGTCGAGTCCGTGACGATCAGCTGGGCGCCGTGTTCGCCCACGATTTGCGAGCGCTCGGTGTCGAGTTCGACGTTGCCCCGGCGACGGAAGGACCGCCTACCGGACGCTGCCTGATCCTGGTCACGCCCGACGCCCAGAGAACCCTGAACACGTACCTGGGCGCGGGCGCCGCCCTCGGTCCCGACGACGTCGACGAGGCCCAGGTCGCATGCGCGCAGATCACGTATTTGGAAGGGTATCTCTGGGACCCCCCTGCCGCAAAGGAGGCGTTTCGAAAGGCGTCGGCGGTCGCGCACGCGTCCGGGCGGAAGATCGCGTTTTCGTTGTCCGACTCTTTTTGCGTGGGTCGATGGCGAGAGGAGTTCGTTCACTTGGCGGAGCACGAAATCGACGTGCTCTTCGCCAACGAGGATGAGATCAGGTCCCTCTACCAAGCGAACTCCTTCGACGACGCCCTGCGGCACGTCCGGGGACATTGCGAGACCGCGGCGCTGACGCGCTCGGAAAAGGGATCGGTCATCGTCTCCGGCGATGAGATCCATGTCATCGACCCGGAGCCCGTCGCGTCCGTCGTCGACACGACCGGGGCCGGAGACCTCTACGCGGCCGGTTTCCTGTTCGGGCTGGCGCGAGGTTTGGATCTGTTCACCTGCGGTCGGCTCGGTTCGATCGCCGCTAGTGAAGTGATCAGCCACATGGGCGCGCGCCCCGAGATCTCGCTTGCCGAGTTGGCCAAGCGCAAGTTGGGCGAGATCGCGTGACCGGTCGCTAGCCATCTCGCGATCCGGCCCCGTGACCACGAAGTTCGACCCGATCAGCCGCCTGCGCCTTTATTCGGGCGTGGTGCTTTACGTCTACGCAGCGATGCACTTGCTCAATCACGCGCTCGGCCTGATCTCTCTGGAGGCCATGGAATGGGGCCGAGAGCCGTTTCTGGCCGTCTGGAGGAATCCCGCGGGTACGGCGTTGCTGATCGGGTCAGTGGCTATTCACGCCGGGCTGTCTCTCTATTCCCTTTATCGCCGTCGTACGCTGCGTATGCCGTTCCACGAAGCGGCACAGATGGTCAGCGGCCTGATTCTGCCGCCGCTCCTTGCGGGGCACGTAATCGGAAACCGCCTGCTGCACGAAAAATTCGGGCTGGAAGACACGTACACCTGGGTATTGCTCAATCTGTGGGTCCTCGACCCCAAGCTCGGCGCCCAACAGGCCCTGGCGTTGATTGTCGCCTGGACCCACGGGACCCTGGGTCTTCGGCGTTACCTCATGCTCAAGCCCTGGTTTGCGACGTGGCGGCCGGTGCTGTTCGCGTTCTCCATCCTCGTACCCATTCTCTCGCTGCTCGGATTCGCTCAGGGCGGCCGCGAGGTCATTCTCCGCATGCAGAGTCTAATGTGGTTCGCCGACGTGCGAGAGGCCATCAACTGGCCCGGCGATGACGCCCTGGCGTGGTATCTCAGCACCCTGGACGCCGCGTTGACGGGAATGGCCGTGCTTCTGGTACTGGTGCTGGCCGCCCGAGGCGGACGCGCCCTCCGGCACCGCCGCATGGGACTGATCTCGGTCTCCTATCCGGGAGGTCGACGGATCTCCATCACTCAGGGAACATCGGTCCTGGAGGCGAGTCGATCAGCCGGAATCCCGCACGCGTCCGTGTGCGGCGGCCGTGGTCGCTGCTCCACCTGCCGGATCAGCGTCGAGGTTTCCGACGGCGAGTTGCCACCCGCAGGCGACGACGAACTCCGGGTTCTGCATCGAGTCGGGGCGCCGGAGGGGGTGCGTCTGGCCTGCCAGCTACGGCCGCCGGTCGATATCCAAGTCACGCCGTTGCTGCCGCCAACGGCAACAACCAAGGACGCCTTCAGCCGTGCCAGGTATCTGGCCGGCGACGAACGCGAGATCGCCGTGCTGTTCGCCGATCTGCGCGCGTTCACCAAATTCAGCGATGGGCGGTTGCCCTATGACGTGGTGTTCATTCTCAACCAGTATTTCCACCTCATGGGCAAGGCGATCGATGAAGCCGGGGGGCGTGTCGACAAGTACATCGGCGACGGAGTCATGGCCTTGTTCGGTATCGAGAGCGGACCCCAACAAGGCTGCAGGGAAGCGTTGGCGGCGGCTCAGGCCATGGCACGCGCCCTGAACACGCTCAACGAAACATTGCGGCATCAGATCACGGAACCGCTCCGCATGGGGCTCGGCATCCACGTCGGAACGGCCATCGTCGGCGAGATGGGATACGGCGAGATCATGTCGCTCACGGCTATGGGAGATACCGTCAACACCGCGAGCCGCCTCGAAGCCGCGACCAAGGAGTTCCGGTGCAAGCTCCTCACGAGTCACGACGTCGCCGAGCGCGCCGGCGCCGATCTCTCCCGATTTCCCAGCCGGGATATCGAGGTGCGCGGACGCACGGAGCCGGTCGCCGTCTACCTGATATCGGAGGGCTTGGAGACCATGCTGGAAGACAGCGAAGCCGCGCGATCCGGCGCGGCGACGTAACCGGACCGGCGCTATTCCTGACGCTTGATCATCGGGCCGGTATCGGCGCCCCCAAACACATGAATGTGGAAGTGGGGAACCTCCTGATGGCCGTGTGCCCCGATATTGGAAAGGATGCGATAGCCGTCTTTCGCGACATCGGTTTTCTTCGCGACTTCACCGACGGCCCGGAACAATCCGGCGATCTCGGCATCCGAGGCGTTTGCCGCAAAATCATCGGCGTCGACGTACCGGCCTTTGGGAATGACCAACACATGCACCGGCCGCTGGGGACTGATGTCGTTGAACGCCAGCGCATGATCGTCCTCGTACACCTTGTCGCATGGAATCTCGCCGCGCAGGATCTTGGCAAAAATGTTCTCGTCGTCGTAGGCCATTCATCCCTCCAGCCTGATGCATCCCCGCCGGATACCCGACGGACCGCGTGGCGGCCTCTCCATGGCGGTTCAAGCCCGACTCGAGCCGCCAAAGTCCCGGCCGCCGCCTCGGCGCCGCTTCTCCTCCAGGCCTGATATGCCCTCGCGCTTGGCGAGGCGAGCGTAGACGTCGGCCGGGCAAACGCCTGCCTCGGACCAGAGGACGAGCAAATGATAGAGCAGGTCCGCACTCTCCTTTGCCACCTCTTCCGCGTCTCCCGCCATCGCGGCAATGATCGTCTCCACCGCCTCTTCACCGGTCTTTTGAGCGATCTTGGCGCGCCCCCGCGCGTATAGCCTGGCCGTGTAACTTTCTTCCGGATCAGCGGCTTTCCGGTCTTCGATGGTGGCAAACAGGCGATCGATCGCCGAACCATCCAGCGTGTCCTCAGTCATGCGCCTCACCGCTCCGCAGTGGTTGCCTCGGCGACGGAATGCGTCTGGGTATCAGATCGCAAAGGTCGTGTCATCGCCGCCACTCACGCGGAGCGCCGGCACGTTATCGCCGAACGGGAATGCCGGCCTTGCCGACGTAGGCTTTCGCTTGCGGAATGCTGAATATACCGAAGTGGAAGATAGAAGCAGCCAAGACTGCCGTCGCGTGACCCGACCGGATACCCTCGACCAAATGCTCGAGCGTTCCCACGCCACCGCTGGCGACGACCGGTACGGGCACCGAGTCTGCGACGGATCGCGTGAGTTCGATATCGAACCCCTCGCGCGTGCCATCCCGATCCATAGACGTGAGGAGAATCTCCCCGGCGCCAAGCTCGGCCATGCGGCGGCACCAAGAAATCGCCTCGATCCCCGTCGCCTCGCGCCCCCCGTGCGTGAAAATTTCGTACCGCCCGGCTTCACTCCGCTTGGCATCGACCGCCACGACGATGCACTGGCTGCCGAACTTGTGAGCCGCCTCGGAAACGAACTCGGGTCGGTGCACGGCCGCCGTGTTGATGGAAACCTTGTCGGCACCGGCAAGCAGTAACGCCCGGATATCGTCAAGCGTGCGAATTCCGCCGCCCACGGTCAGTGGCATGAAGCACTGTTCCGCGGTCCCCGAGACGACATCCAAGAGCGGCTCGCGGCCTTCATGGCTGGCGGTGATATCGAGAAAGCACAGCTCGTCCGCGCCTTGAGAGTCATAAACGCCGGCCTGTTCCACCGGATCCCCGGCGTCCACCAAATCCACGAAGTTGATCCCCTTCACCACGCGGCCGCCGCGAACGTCGAGGCAGGGGATGATGCGTGGCTTCAGCATGGGGTCCGCTCCTCAAGCGGCCAGCAATTTGAGGGCATCGGCAGGGACGATGCGGCCGTCGTACAGCGCCCGGCCCGAAATCACACCGTCCAGGCCGTACGGACCGATACGTTTCAGGGCCGCCAGATCGCCGAGAGAGGCCACGCCCCCGCTCGCGATTACGGGCACTTCCGTTTGTCGAACGAAAGCCTCGGTGGCTTCCACGTTGGGGCCTGCCATCGCGCCATCGCGGTTGATGTCGGTATAGACGAATGCAGAAACCCCGACATTCTCGAATTCCGCAGCCAGCTCAATGGCGGCTACCATCGCCTCCGCGGCCCAACCGTCGGTGGCGACTCGGCCGTCCCGCGCGTCGATACCGATGACGACCCGCCCCGGGTATTCGCGGCAGGCCTCACACACAACGTGGGGGTTCTCAACCGCGGCGGTTCCGAATATCACCCGCCGCACGCCGCGATCGAGCCACGCGGCGGCGGTCTCCAGATCCCGAATGCCACCGCCAAGTTGCACCGGGATCGAGACGGCAGAGAGGATATCTTCCACGGCATCCGCGTTGACCGGCCTCCCCGCGAAGGCGCCATCAAGGTCGACGATGTGAATCCATTGAAACCCCGCCGATTCGAATGCTCGCGCCTGGGCCGCCGGATCGTCGTTGAAAACGGTGGCCGACTCCATGTCACCGCGCAGGAGGCGCACGCAATGACCATCCTTGAGATCGATCGCCGGGTAGAGGATCACTTGGACGAAGCTCCGAGATCCTTCTCGAAGAAATATCCCGTCACGAACTCACCGCCGACGAAGGCGTACTTGTCTTTCGTCGCCCATTTCTTGAAGCCGGCGCGCTCGTACAGGCGAATCGCGGCCTTCTGCGTGGCGCGGACATCAAGATCGAGCACGCCGAAGCCAGCGTTCCGCGCCCGCTGCTCCATGGACTCGAGCATCGCCTGTCCCAGGCCGTGAGCCCGCGCCCACGGCGCGAGGAAGAACGTCGTGACGTGCGCAGCGAATGATTGGGCTTCGTTGTTGGGCGGCGGGCGTAACAGCTGGGCGGACCCAGCGATGCTCCCCTCTAACCGCGCCACGATGAGGTCTCGCTCGGGTACCAGCATAACACCGCGCCAATAGGACTCGAGAATCCGCCGCGGAGGCGGAGTCAGCCAACCAAAGCCGTTGCCGTCCAGGATGGCTTCCTCCGTGGCCTCGCAGAGGTCTTCGAGATCCTGATCCGCGAGCTCGGTGACCCACTCGACACCGGTTTGTTTCACTACGGTCGCCATGACAGAAAATTACCGATGATTTGCAGTCCCACGGCCTGACTCTTTTCCGGATGAAACTGAGTCCCCACAAAATTGTCCCGGCCCACGGCAGCGACCAACGGCCCGCCGTAGTCCACATGGGCGAGCTGATCTTCCGACCGGCGGCAGATCATCGCGTAGCTGTGTAGGAAATAGGCGTGGCGCCCGTCTCGCAGCCCCGCAAACAACGGATGATCCGCCCGGTCCAGGATCATGTCGTTCCATCCCATGTGGGGAATTTTCAGCCCGGTTCCATTCTTTTCCGCAGTCGGCCGGACATCGATGGCCGTCACCTCGCCGTCGATCCAACCGAGTCCCGGGTGCGCGCCGTGCTCGCGGCCCGTCGTGGCCATCAATTGCATACCGACGCAGATCCCGAGGAAGGGTCTGCCTCGGACGATAACAGCCTCCTCCAGCGCCTCCACCATCCCGTCAAGTCCGTGGAGCCCGCTGCGACAATCCGCGAATGCTCCGACTCCGGGCAGGACGATCCGGTCCGCGGACAACGCGTCATCGGCCGAACTCGTCACCGTGACGGGGTCGGAACGACCGCTTTCTCTCACGGTCCGTTCGAAGGCCTTGGCTGCGGAGCGAAGATTTCCGGATCCGTAATCAATGATGGCAACCGTCATGACCGCTTCCCGGCGCCGGTCACGGCGGGCACGTGCGTGGACCCAACACTGAGTCGACCATCGCCCTCAGGCATTCAGTACGCCTTTCGTCGACGGGACTTCCCCCGCAATTCGCGAGTCATGCTCGATGGCGTCACGCAATGCGCGCGCCAAGCCCTTATAGCAAGACTCGACAATATGATGGTTGTTCTGGCCATAGGCGTTTTCAACGTGCAACGTGATCCCGGCATTCTGGGCGAAGGCCTGAAACCACTCCTTGAAGAGCTCCGTATCCATCTCGCCCAGCTTCTGGCGGGAAAATTCCACACGCCAAATGAGATAGGGGCGGTTGGATACATCGACGGAAACCTGCGTCAACGTTTCGTCCATGGGAATCGTCGCGCTTCCGAAACGCCGTATGCCGCGCCTGTCTCCCAGGGCTTCGGCGACGGCCTGCCCGATGGCGATTCCCGTATCCTCGGTGGTGTGGTGGAAGTCGATATGAAGATCGCCCTCGGCCTGAAGGGTGAGATCGATCAACGAGTGCCGGGACAGCTGCTCCAGCATATGGTCCAGAAACCCGATGCCGGTGCCGACCTGGTACTTCCCCGTTCCGTCAAGATTCACCTCGGCGGTAACGCGCGTTTCTTTGGTGGTGCGTTCGACCACGGCTTTGCGCATGATAACCTCCGCAAGAATCGGCGCCCTTGTAGCAGCAACGCGATTTCGGCGCCAGTCGAGAAGCCCATTCGGACGGAGCGGGCGCGGAGCCTCCCTCGACCCTGCCGACGCCCCTTGACCGGAACGCAGCAAACACCACATGGTTTGCCGCACCCCGAGATTCCGGGATCGGACACCACTGCGACTTGGCTTGCGGAGCTGATCATGACCGAGGCGTCGACCACTACTTGGCACGGCACCACGATCCTTTCCGTCCGGAAAGCGGACTCCGTAGTCATCGCGGGAGACGGACAGGTTTCAATGGGCGACACCGTCGTCAAGTCCTCGGCGCGGAAGGTCCGCCGTTTGGGAGACGGCTCCGTCATCGGCGGGTTCGCCGGTGCGACGGCCGACGCCTTCACCCTGTTCGAACGACTGGAGTCCAAATTGGAGCAATACCCGACCCAGCTCACACGCGCCTGTGTGGAGCTCGCCAAGGACTGGCGCACGGATCGCTATCTTCGCCGTCTCGAAGCCATGATGGCCGTCGCCGATGGCAAGGTTTCGTTGATTCTGAGCGGGACCGGTGATGTTTTGGAGCCGGACGACGGGCTCATCGGTATCGGATCCGGAGGGAATTACGCGCTGGCCGCGGCCCGCGCGCTGGTCGGTCGAGAGGAGTTGGGCGCCGAAGAAATCGCCCGGCAGGCCATGAAGATCGCCGCCGACATCTGCATCTACACCAACGATCAAGTGATCCTCGAGACCCTTTGACAGCATGACCGAGTTCAGCCCCCGCGAAATCGTCTCCGAACTCGACCGTTTCATCATCGGGCAGCACGACGCCAAGCGCGCCGTCGCCATCGCGCTTCGCAACCGCTGGCGTCGCCAGCAACTGCCCGATGACCTGCGCGACGATGTACTCCCGAAGAACATCCTGATGATCGGCCCCACGGGCGTCGGCAAAACGGAAATTTCCCGCCGCTTGGCGCGCCTGGCGAACGCACCCTTCATCAAGGTGGAGGCGACAAAATTCACGGAGGTCGGCTATGTCGGCCGCGACGTCGAACAAATCGTCCGCGATCTCGTCGAGATCGCGATTCACCTGCAGCGCGAACAAAGCCGCAAGGAGGTGATGGCGCGCGCCGAGCTTGCGGCAGAGGACCGCGTCCTCGATGCGCTCGTGGGCGAGCACGCTTCGGAAAGCACGCGCCAGACATTCCGGAAGAAGTTGCGCGAAGGGGAATTGGAGGACAAGGAAGTCGAACTCGAGGTTTCGGACTCCGGCGGAGCCGCGATGCCCACGTTCGACATCCCCGGCATGCCCGGCGCGAGCATGGGCATGATCAATCTCAACGACATCTTCGGCAAGGCCTTCGGCCAAAAGACGTCCAAGCGCCGCATGACGGTCAGCGATTCCTACGACGTCCTGATTGCCGAAGAGAGCGACAAACTCCTGGACCAGGACAAACTCGTCAAGAACGCCATCGACATGGTGGAGCAGAACGGCATCGTGTTCCTCGACGAAATCGACAAGATCTGCGCCCGCTCGGAACGCGTCGGCGCCGACGTCAGCCGCGAGGGCGTGCAACGAGACCTCCTGCCGTTGATCGAAGGCACGACGGTGGCCACCAAGCACGGCACAGTCCAGACCGACCATGTTCTGTTCATCGCGTCAGGAGCGTTTCACTTGGCGAAACCCGCCGACCTCCTGCCCGAACTTCAGGGGCGGCTTCCCATTCGGGTCGAACTCCAGGCTCTGACCCACGAGGATCTCAAGCGCATCCTCGTGGAACCCGAAACCAGCCTCATCAAGCAGTACACAGCGCTGATGGGCACGGAGGACGTGACGCTGGCGTTCAGCGACGACGCAGTCGAGGAGATCGCGACCCTGGCCGAGGAAGTGAACTCGGGCGTCGAGAACATCGGCGCCCGGCGTCTCCACACGATACTCGAGCGACTTCTGGAAGAGATCAGCTTCACGGCGTCCGACCGGCCAGGCGATTCGATCATCATCGACTCGGCTTACGTGCGCGAACAGGTCGCGGACCTAGCCAAAAACGCCGATCTATCCAAGTTTATTTTGTAGTCCCTGGAAGCTATTCAGAGAGGGTGATTACCACATCAATACAAAGAACTATTGATGCTGCAGCATCTAGTCTCCGTCAAACCCGACCCGACAACCCCACCACGGTGGCGCGAATGCGCTGGATTACGGTAATCCCCGTGAGCACCACCAACAAGTAGATCACCGGCGCCAACCATCCGGTCACCAGCCCGAGGGCGATGAGCACGACCCGTTCCGGCCGGGTCGCGATCCCCATTTTGCAGGCAACGCTGAGGGCTTCGGCGCGGGCGCGGGTATAGCTGACCAGCAGAGATCCGAGCAACGCCAACAAGACCATGCCGGCATCGACAGCTTGGCCTTCACGAGCGAATACATAGGCAATCGCCGCAAAGATCACGCCCTCCGAAATTCGGTCAAGCGTCGAGTCGAGATAGGCGCCGACAGCGGTAACCTTGTTCGTTGCCCGGGCGAGCATGCCATCGAGAAGGTCGAAGCCACCGCCGAGCAAATACATCACGCCGGCGAAGAAAAAGTCGCCGCGCGTTATCAGCCATGCGGCAATGAGATTGACCACCAAGCCCGCCACCGTGACGTGATTGGGTGAAATGTCCGATCTCGCCAGGGTTTGGGCGATAGGGCGCAGCAATCCCTCAAGAAGAGCACCGATCTGCTGTCGGAGGACTTCCATGCCCCAATCTCATCCACGCCCATCGAGTTGACCCCGACGCAGCTGCACATAGAGGGCGCCGGCGCCGCCATGCTTCGGCAGGGCCGGTTCGAACCCGGCAACGTACTGCGAGAGATCAGGGGCCTTCAGCCAGTACGGCACGGACCGGCACAGAACGCCAGGCGCCGAGCCGCGAAATTCGGACTCGGTATCCGACCGACCTCCCTTGCCGGTTATGACGAGAACGCATCGACAGCCACGAACTGCCGTATCCCGGATAAACCGGTGCAAGGCAACGTGCGCTTCCTTCTGGGTCATACCGTGCAGGTCGAGGCGGGCGTCGACGCCTTGAACTCTCCGCTTGATGCGACGGATCACGTGCTTGTCGAGTTTCCCTGGCACTGCCGGTTCCTTTGGCCGCGGGCCTCGACTCGAGACGTCGGCGGGACGCGCCCGGCCCTGCGGCGTCTCCGATGCGGATTGATCGCGGTCCGCAACGGGCCCCTCGGCACTTCTCGAATGTCTGCGCCCGGGCGAAAGCCGCTCCGTGCCCCGCATGGCACGTTGCCAGAGATCTGCGTCGTTCTCCGCTTCCAAGCGGGACGCTTTCCCGGTCGGTCGGCTATCACCCGTCATCATCACCAACCAGGATGATGTGAAGGCGCCGAGGCCCGTGGGCGCCGAGGTAAAGGGTCATGGCGATATCTGCGGTCCGCGACGGACCGGTGATGAAATTCACGGTTCGGGGCATCGTCCCGGCACGTCCAGACGCCGCGGCCTGTTCACGGAGTCGCCGCCAGCCGTCTTCGTAGGTGCCCACGACCTCGCGCTCGCGAAGGACGATCACATGAGTCTCGGGCAGGAAGTTGAGGGTGGTCGGCGTGCCCTTTCCGGATGTGGCCATCACGGTGCCGGTTTCGGCGATCCCGGCGAACGCCGGCGTGACCGACACGGCATCCGTTTCGTCGGCGACGCCCCGGTGAACTTCGAGCGTCGGCTTGCTCTCCCACGGAACGTCATCAAGGCGCCCGTCAGGCGCGACGACCAGGCGCGCAGGCAGGTTGTGCGCAATCAAATACTCGACCACCGCCTCCGGCACCTCGCCGAGGTTTCTCACCCGTGCCACGGTCGCGTCGACCTCTTCCGCCATGGTCGAGAACAAATCCACCTGATCGGGATGCGACAGTTCGGTCCGCTTCGGGCGCGGACCTACCTGGTGCCGCGCGAGTCGCTCGTCGGCGGTACTTTCCCCGGTGCCATCCCGACCGAGGTTACCGCGGATGCGGCCGAGGATGGCGTCACGAGCACTCATGTCGCGCCTGCCTTCACGTCTTTCCCCGTCCGGCACGCCGCCAGAGATCCATGAAAGTCTCTCCCTGAGGCGCCGGAAAGTCCCGTCCACCGGTCCAGCCCCTCGACAATGGCAGCCGACGCACCCGTCCCGATCGTCCCGCGATGGTCCGCAGAACACCCACGAGGAACCGGGCCCAGAGGCGGTAGACCCGAGGGCGCTGCGCGATCCATGCCCAAGCCGCAACCGCCCAGCGTTCCCGCAACGGCACCAGGCGCTCGCCAAGGCCTTTCTCGCGCAGGTGCCGCAGCATGCGGGGAATCGGTATGCGCACGGGGCAGACGGCCTCGCAACGACCGCACAGGCTGGAGGCATTGGGCAGGTGACGCGTCGTCGGCAGCCCGATCAGGTTCGGGGTCAACACGGCGCCCATGGGACCCTGATAGACGGACCCATAGGCATGACCCCCGATGGAAGCGTAGACCGGACAATGAAACAGGCACGTGCCGCACTTGATGCAGCGCAACATGTCCTGAAAGGGACTCCCGACCAACCGACTTCTGCCGTTGTCCAGGATGATCACGTGAAAGCCCTCGGGCCCATCGAGGTCGTCAGGCCGCCGCGGTCCGGTGGAGAACGTCGTGTAGACGGAGAACTCCTGCCCGGTCGCGGAGCGCGCGAGAACCCGCAACAAGGTCGTCGCGTCCTCCAGTGTTGGGACGATTTTTTCGGGCGTCGCCAACACGATGTGTCGCTTGGGGAGCGTCTGCGTTAGATCACCGTTACCTTCGTTGGTCACGATCACGGTGCTCCCCGTCTCGGCGACCAGGAAGTTGGCGCCGGTGATGCCGACATCGGCCTCGATATACTTTCGGCGCAATACCTGACGGGCCTCATCGACCAGTTTGCCCGGATCGTCCAGCCGCTGGGTCTTGCCGTACTGCTGGTGGTGCTCATGGAATAGATCGGCGACCTGGTCCTTGGTCTTGTGGATCGCCGGCGCAATGATGTGGCTCGGCGGTTCGTCAGCGAGCTGGATGATGTACTCGCCCAGGTCGGTTTCGATCGGCGCGATGCCGTGCGATTCCAAAAACGGGTTAAGGCCGATCTCCTCGGCGATCATGGTCTTGCCTTTGGTGACCGTACGCGCGTCGACCTCCTTGCAAAGGCGCAATACCAGGTCACGGGCCTCGCCCGGAGTCTCGCACCAGTGAACCACCCCACCGCTTTCCACGACGCGCTGCTCGAATCGCTCCAGATAAATGTCGAGAAACGCGATCGCATGGTTCTTGATATCCCGGGCGGCGTCCCGTAACGCCTCGAATTCCGGGAGACGGTCGACCGCGGCCTGGCGCCTGGCGCCTCCGAACCCCTGGCGCACCTTATCCAGGGCGGCGCGAAGTTCATCGTCGGCAATCGCCCGGACCGCGTTTTCGCGAAAGGCCTGGCTCGTCTGCACTAGACTTCTGCCCGCTCCGGCGCCCCGATCGCGGCGTCTTCCGTCATGTCCGCAAGAAGTTCCGCGGCATGGCGCACGGCGATACCAGTCCCGTCCCGGCGCATCTTGCCTGCAATGTTCATCAGGCAACCGAGATCGCCACCCACCACCATGTCCGGTTTCACCGAAGCCAAGGCATCCGTCTTGCGACTCACGATATCCGTGGATATGGGCCCGTATTTCACGGAGAAGGAGCCACCGAAACCGCAACAGGCTTCGGCTTCGGGAACTTCCCGCAACTCCAGGCCGCTGATGCCGGTCAGCAGTTCGCGGGGCTGATCCCGGACGCCCATTTCGCGAAGGCTCGAACACGAATCATGATAGGCCGCGATACCGCGAAACGAGGCCTCCACGGATGTGACGCCACAAACATCGACCAGAAAGGACATGAGCTCCCGCGCGCGGCCAGCGAGAGCCACGGCACGCGGTCCCCATTCGGCGTCGTCGCTGAGCAGGTCTGGATAGTGGCGGTGCAACATACCGGCGCAGCTTCCCGATGGCGCGACCACCCAATCGAACCCGTCGAAGGCCGCGACAACTTGCCGGGCGATCGCCTGCGCTTCCGATCGTGCCCCCGAGTTGTAGGCGGGCTGTCCGCAGCAGGTCTGGGTCGCGGGAATTTCGACAACGCAACCAGCATGTTTCAAGAGTTTGACGGCGGCGAAGCCCACCGTTGGGCGAAACAGATCCACCAGACAGGTGACGAACAACCCCACACGTCGAGTCCCGTCCCTCCGTGGATCCGCCGTGTCGGGGATGCTTGGCATCTTTGGAGACCGTCCCGCGTTCACTAACCGGTCCTCGCGTGGGTTCGTTGCGCGTCGCCCAATAAATCCCACGCCGTGCCGCCGTGCAAGCCGAACGCACCCGCGCCGCCGGCTGAAACTGTCCCTCAGTTCGCCTTTTGCATGCCGGCGACAATTCGTTCGCGCGTGCCTTTCGCAAGCAACAGATAATAGCGCCCCGTCTCGCTCATCTTTCCCGCGACTTCCTCGGCCGCCGGTCCGCTACCCCAGAAAACGTCGCCCCGCACCGCTCCGCGAATGGCACTGCCCGTATCCTGCGCAATGAGCAGCCGGCGCAGCGGCGCCCCGTCGGGATTGTCGGCCGTGGACGGCATTGACGTCTCCAGCCAAACCGGCACATGAAGCGGCAACAGCGTAGTGTCGACCGCAAGCGAACGGCCAGGTGTCAGAACAACCTGTCCCGCGCCGATCGGACCTTCGCCGGCGATCTCGCGAAAGAAAATGTACCGCGCATTGGAGGACATCACGTCCCTCGCCATCTGCGGATTCGATTTGAGCCATTGCCGAATCGACTGCATCGAGACGCCATCTTCCGGCAACGCACCCCGCTCCACCAATTCCCTGCCGATCGCCGTATAAGGATGGCCGTTGCTGGCGGTGAAACCGACACGGGTTTGGGTACCATCGTTGAGGTTTATGCGGCCAGTACCCTGGATGTGGAGAAAGAACGCGTCGACTTCATCTCGCAACCAGATGATCGGCTTGGCCCGATCTGCCAGTTCTCCGCGTTCGATGGCAGCACGGGTTTCGAACGGTCTGAGCTTCCCATCTTTCAAGCGCCCCACCAACCGAATCCCGTTCCACTCGGGACGAAAGTCACCCAGATTCGCCGTGACCAAATCCTCGGGCCGCCCGTGAATCGGCACGTTGAAGCGGCCTATCCGTTGGCGGCTGCCCTCGAACAGCGGTTCGTAATATCCGGTAAAAAGGCCCTCGGCCTTGCCGACGCCCGTAACGGCAACCGGTTCGAACTCGGTCTCAAAATAGCGACGGACCTTGGCAGCGTCACCGCTCTCCACCTCACGTGCCCGCCGGCACGCCCCACGCAAATCCGACGGCTTGATACCGACCGTGTTGGACCCAACGGGTTGTTGCGGCGGAAACCCGCCCAGTCGACCGCAAGAACGGACGAAGGCCT
This sequence comes from Alphaproteobacteria bacterium, assembly GCA_021296255.1. GTDB lineage: Bacteria > Pseudomonadota > Alphaproteobacteria > UBA2966 > UBA2966 > UBA2966. The sequence continues at coordinate 68,060 of JAGWAU010000001.1, forward strand.
CGAGCGCCGGACCTGGGTCGTCCTCCTCCCACCCGCGCAGGGCGTCAAACCCGACGGGACGGAATTCGATGGACGACTCAGTGGCAGGCAATGGCTTCAGCAACCACCAGGCTACCAGCGCAACGAACAACGCGACGAGAGAGACACCGACCCCTCCGATGTGCCGCCCGTTCATGGACTATTGCGGGCTACGGGTCTCGACCAACTGCCAATTCGGATCAGAGTTTCGGATCTCATGCGCAAACGTCCAGAAATCGGTTACGTCCTGCGCCTGATCCGGATCGCCCGTGACAACGGTTCCGTTTTCCTCTCGTGTCACATTGATAACGTCGGCGACGAACTTGACGGTAATTTCGACGACTTCACCGGACACCCGGGCCTCCACGATGTCCGTGGTATGAATGGTCAGCAGCGTCGTTTCCAACGTGTGTCCCTCGGCAATCCGCTCCTGGATCGCCCCGGAGAAATTCTCGTAGACCTCGTCCGACAGGAGCCGGCGAAGAATCGCATCATCGGCCACGGCGTACGCGGTGACGATCATCTCGTACGCCATGCGAGCGCCCCGGAGAAACTCTTCGGCATCGAACCGCGGGTCGGCGAGGCGAATCTCGGTGAGGCCCGCCGCAACGATAGCCTCTTCCTCGGACGCATACTCCGGTTCGGCCGAGTCGACCGTGTCCTGCGCGCGATCCGGCAAACTGACGACGTTCTCTTCCCTGCTTTGCTGGCGCGACGCGGAGCCTTGACCGGACCGACCATTTCCCGGACGCCGACCCAAAACACCCCGCAGGCGCAGAATGATGAACGCCGCCACCATGGCGAACAATACGATGTCAAGAAATGGGAAGCCCTCGCCCATTGTCTACGATCCTGTGGAAGAAGCCACGCCACAACCACGGCCCAGTCCGACATGCCGGATCCCCGTCGTGGCATCAAAACTCCGGGCGTGTCGATAGATGGTACACTAGCGGCTTGTCGGGACGTGGTCCAGAGTCAGGACCGCTGTAACCCATCGCCTCCCCGGGCGACACAGCGCAAGAGCGCAATTCATGCCACTCCTTCTGCTGTCAGTACTCATCGCCGTTCCGCTGATAGAGATCGGCGTGTTCATACAGGTGGGCGGAACCATCGGCCTCTGGCCCACGCTGGGCGCAATCGTCTTGACGGCTCTAGCAGGTTCCGCGCTTATCCGCCATCAAGGCTTGGCCATCCTCGGTCAGGCGCGAGACAGCTTCGCCGCAGGCCGACTGCCGGTCCGCGAAATCTTCGATGGCATCTGCCTGCTCCTGGCCGGTGCACTTTTGCTGACACCCGGCTTCGTGACCGACGCCATCGGCGCGTTGTTCCTCGTTCCAACTATCCGAGGGCTCATACGAACGGCCGTGCTCACGCAATTTCTTGACAGACACGGGGATCGAAAGAATGGTGACGCTTCCGCAAGGGACGGTGAGCCGACAACGATCGAAGGGGAGTATTCCGTTGCAGGCTCGAACGGGGAACCTCACGAACGATCTTCGATCGCCAATAGGGATGCCGCCGATGAAAATCAGGGCTCGGCCGGCCGAACGCGGACTTAAGTGGTACAACAAGGTCCAACGCCAGGGAACGCAGCATGTCGGATGCCGCTGACGGCAGTACGCGGGCGGCGCCACGGCTGAGTATCAGGGCGCAGTACGTCAAGGATCTCTCGTTCGAGAATCCCAACGCCCCGAGCAGTTTACGATCGGAACGAAGCCAACCGGTCATCAAGGTCGACGTCGACGTCGACGCGCGGTCTCTCGGAAACTCCAACTACGAAGTGGGCCTCAGAATTACGGCGAATGCGTCCCGGGACGACAGCACACTGTTCGTTGTCGAACTTCAGTACTCAGGCGTCTTTCTGATTCAAAACTTCCCGCCGGAACGACTCGAGTCCGTATGCATGATCGAGTGCCCCCGGATTATGTTCCCGTTCGCCCGACACGTCATCGCCGAGACGACTCGCGACGGGGGTTTCGCACCCCTGTTGCTGGACCCGATCAATTTTTCCGAGCTTTACCGTCAACACCGGGCCAAGCGGGACGTCTCCGAAGCAGACCCCAACGTGACCGCCACCGTTCCTGAGTGACGAATGCGGGATGCGGGATGCGGGCGGTGCCCTGTCCGGCGGACTATCTGCGCCAGATCGGGTTTACCAGCGTATCCACGAACGCCTCGTGAGCAGCGAGTTCCCCTTCCGTCGGCTCGTGGCGGCGAGGCGCCCGCTCCAACGTGGCACTGCCGACATCCTCTATGACGGTCGCGCGGGTCTCGAATGTCAAACCTGGTTGCCGCCCACCGATCAATTCCAGGTACACTTCCGCGAGCAGTTCGGCATCCAACAGAGCTCCGTGCTTCGTCCGTTCCGAATTATCGATATTGAAGCGCCGGCATAACGCGTCCAGGTTGGCTTGCCCACCGGGATACTTCTTGCGCGCCAAGGCCACGGTGTCGACCACGCTGTTCCGCAAGGTGCCGCGACCCGCGCGCGCCAGTTCGGCATTCAAGAAGCCGAGATCGAATTCAGCATTGTGAATGATCAACCGTGACTCGGCCACGAATTCCAGGAAGGCATCGGCGCCCGACTCGAACAACGGCTTTGTTGCCACGAATTCGTCCGTGAGACCGTGGATTTGCACAGCCTCTTCCGGCACGCTTCGTTCGGGATTCAGGTACTCATGGAATATTGAGCCCGTGGGCACATGATTGACGAGCTCGAGGCAACCGATCTCGATGACACGGTGTCCGGCCGCAGGGCTCAATCCCGTGGTTTCGGTGTCGACGACGATTTCACGCATTCACTTGGGCGAGACGGCGCTACGAAGAATTTTATCCGTACCGGGTTGGCGGACGTGCACGTTTGCCTTTGGCGCTCCGGCGCAGCATTGTGACAATGGACTTGATCCGCTGCAAGGAGTAGCGCCTTCCGTTCCCGGTCGGAATGACAAAGTCGGCCTGTCTCCGCTTCTCGGCATCCGGCATCTGACGCGCCAATACGCCCGCAAGTTTTTCCGGTGTCATCCCGGGACGCCTCAACACACGGTCCGACTGCACGAAATGTGGGGCACTCACCACACAGGTAAAGTCGCACTCCGCCTCGCCGGCGGTTTCGAACAACAACGGAATGTCGAGCAAGACCAAGCTCTCGCCACGGGACTCGGCCAAGCGGATGAACCGGGCCCGCGATGCTCTGACTTTCGGGTGGAGTATACCTTCGAGCTTTCTCAAGGCGTCTGCATCGCCGAACACCCGCCGACCCAACGCGTCGCGGTCGACGGCACCGCCGCAAACGACATCCGAGAACGCGGTCTCCACCTCTGCCACAGCCGCACCGCCTTTGCCCAGCAGACGATGAACCTCTGCGTCCGCGTCGAACACGGGGACCCCGATCTGGCGGAACGCGTTGGCGGCGGTGGTCTTACCCATGCCGATCGAACCGGTGAGGCCGAGTATGATCACGTTCGCGGCAAGCCTTTCAGATCCGCTTCAACATAGGCACGCAGCTCTTCCGTGACCACCGGCGTCACCCCAAACCAGACTTCGAATCCCGGGCGTGCCTGGTGCAGCAGCATCCCCAACCCGTCAACGACGCGATTGCCGCGCTCTGCCGCCTCAGCGAGAAGAGCGGTCTCCAAGGGTACGTAGACGGCATCCGTGACGACGGCTTCCTGCGGCAGGGCGTCGAGCGGCAGGTCGAGGGACGCTTCGCCCTGCATACCGAGCTTCGTGGTGTTGACCAGCAATCCGGCTTCGTTCAACGATCCGGCACGGTCGATCCATGGCCAAGTCCTCGCCGCGGGGCCCAACTCGTCGGCCAAGGCGTCGGCCCGCGCGGTCGTCCGATTGACGATTCTGATTTCGGGCGCGCCTCCGTCGACGAGCGCGAACGCGATGGCCCGCGCGGCGCCGCCAGCGCCAACGACAACCGCTGGACCGCTGCTTGCCGTCCACTCCGGCACGAATTCGCGAAGGTTCTCAATGAACCCGAATGCGTCGGTATTGGATCCGTGAAGGCTGCCATCTTCGCGAACCACGACAGTGTTTACGGCCCCGATCTTCTGAGCCAGTTCGTCGGCGTCATCCACGGCTTCCAGTGCCGCCTCCTTATGCGGGACGGTGACATTGGCGCCGACGAACCCTAGCCGCGGCAGGATACGGAGCGCCCGATCGAAGTGCTCGGGAGCGACGGCGAGCGGCACGTAGGCGCCGTCGATGCCGTAGAAATCTAACCAAAACCCATGCAGGAGCGGTGACCGCGAGTGCGCGACGGGCCAGCCGAAAATACCGGCTATCCGCCCTGCAGCCGAATTTCTCACGTCGCGATCACCTCTCTGTCACGCAGAAAGTTGAGCAGCGGCAGGAGCGGAAGTCCCAACACAGCGAAGTAATCCCCTTCGATTCTGGAGAACAACTGCGCACCCAACCCTTCGAGTCGATACGCGCCGACCGAGGCGAGAATGCTCTCGCCCGCGTCGGCGATGTACGTGTCGAGAAACGCGTTCGAGAAGTCCCGGACATGCAACGTAACGGCCTCCGAGTACAACCACCGTGACCGGCTCCCGAACGCGACACAGACCGCGCTGACGAGGTCGTGCGAACGGCCTCGAAACCGGCGCAAATGAGACGCGGCTTCCTCGACATCCATGGGTTTGTCGAAGATGGTCCCTTCGAACACCAAAACCTGATCCGCCCCAATCACCCAGGCGTCTGGCCGGCGTCGCGACACAGCCAACGCCTTGGCTTCAGCAAGCGTCGTCGCGACGTCTTCTGCAGTCATAGCCGCCGCATGACAGTCCTTCTTGACCTCTGATTCATCGATCTCCGCGGCATCGACCTCGAAGGTGAGACCCGCTTTCTTGAGAACCCAACTTCTGACAGGGCTTGCGCTTGCAAGCACGAGGACACCGGACTTGCTCACGCCGACTGCCGCTCGTTGTAGATGTTCAGGATCGCAGCCGCCGTTTCCTCTATGGACCTTCGCGTCACGTCGATAACCGGCCAGTCGTAACGCGCAAAGACCCTCCGCGCCCGTGCCACCTCCTCGCGAATCGAGTCCAGCGCGACATAGTCCGTCTCTCCGTCCTGATTGAGTACTGAAAGCCGGTTCAGACGGAGCTGAATCAGACGATCAGGATTGGTCGTCAAGCCGATGACGGCGGGTCCATCGAGCGCGACGAGTTCCTGGGGTTCCGGAAAGCCGGGGACCAAGGGAACGTTGGCGACCTTCAATCCTCGGTTGGCAAGATACACCGACGTGGGTGTCTTCGAGGTGCGGGAAACGCCGACCAGAACGATATCTGCATCCCGCAACGTCTCAAGAGACTGTCCGTCGTCGTGCGCGAGACAGAAGCCCATAGCTTCAATGCGATCAAAGTAGGTCGAATCGAGCGCGTGCTGAATGCCCGGCAGGTGCCGAGGTTGCTGGCCGAGGAATTGACTGAACGCCGCAAATAGCGGTTCCAAGACCGGAATGCACGGCACTTGAAGCTTCCGACAGCCCCTGGTCAGAGCATCCCGCACTTGAACGTCAACCAGCGTAAACAGGACAATCCCCGGATTGGCGTCTACCTCCGCCAAAACCTTGTCGACCTGTTCGGTGCTTCTGACCAACGCCCACAGATGCTGCGTCGGCTGCGCGGCATCAAACTGCGCGATCCCGGCCTGGGTCAAGCCGATGAGCGTCTCACCGGTTGCGTCGGATACCAGGTGCAGATGAAACTTTGTCACAAAAACTCCTGATGCATGCGACTCTCCGGGGATAACCAGCTCCAGAACTCTGGATAACTATGCGAGGTTGACCCACCGGCAAATCGATCCACGAACATTCGGATTCTCTTCGCGATCCATCAGACTGTGAGTAAAGCCTCCCGCACGCATTCGACTACGTGAATAATCCATCGGGCCGCGAGCCACGCCCATGTTATCACCGTATTTCATTCATCGATTACCGGTATGCATTCCGCGGCCCTCATAAATTGGCCAGCAAGCTTACACAGAATCCACCGTGGCGAATCAGACCCCGAAGCTGACATTGAATAAACTGTGAAGCAAAAAGAATCCCCGTAGGTCACGGTACAACCACAACTACATATTTTTATTATATAAGCGGTTATATGTTGCCCATTGGACATACGTGAACACGGTGGTTCATCCGAACGCGCGTGCCAAAGGCCGGAACAAACCACTCGTGAGGGCGATCGGCGGTGAGACCGTTTCACCACCGCCCATCTGGTTGATGCGGCAAGCAGGTCGGTATCTGCCTGAATATCGGGAGGTCAGGAAGTCGGCCGGAGATTTCCTTACGCTCTGCCGCACTCCGGATCTCGCGGCCGAAGTGACGCTCCAGCCCGTCTGGCGGTTCGGGCTGGACGCCGCGATCATATTCTCGGATATCCTGGTAATCCCCTATGCCCTGGGACAGGGCGTGAGGTTCGAAGAAGGGGAAGGCCCGGTTCTGGATGCCATACGCACAAGAGAACAGTTGGAGAGCCTCGACAAGACCCGCCTTCACGAGCATCTGTCGCCTGCGTATGTCGCGTTGGAACGGGTTTCTTCCGCGTTGCCCAACCAGGTTTCGCTGATCGGGTTTGCCGGAGCCCCCTGGACTGTCGCGACTTATATGGTTGAAGGAGGAAGCAGCCGTGATTTCTCTGCCGTGAAAGGCTGGGCGTTCTCTGGTGAAACCCGATTTCAGGAACTCGTCGATATCCTCGTCGACGCGACGTCCGAACACCTTATCGCTCAGGTCAACGCCGGTGCCGATGTCTTGCAGATCTTCGACACCTGGGCGGGTGTCTTGCCGGAAGCTCAGTTCATTCGTTGGTGCGTGGAGCCGGTGAAGGAGATCGTCTCGCGCGTCCGTCGGCAACACCCCGAAACCCCCATTATAGGGTTTCCGCGCGGCGCCGGGGTCGGGTACGGGACCTACGCGAAGGCGACGGGTGTCGACGCGGTCGGTATCGACAGCTCGGTCCCGCTGCTTTGGGCGGCGAGCGACCTGCAGAGCATCTGTGCCGTACAAGGGAATCTTGATCCCGTCTCGTTGCTGGTGGGAGGGGACGCAATGGTCTCGGCCTCTCGGGAAATCGTCTCCGTTCTCGGGAAGGGACCGTTCGTTTTCAACTTGGGGCATGGTATTTTGAAGACGACACCGCCCGAAAATGTCTCCGCTTTGGTGGCGGCAGTGCGCTCGTTTTGAAGACGGCGGTGGTTCTGTTCAATTTGGGTGGCCCGGACGGTCCAGCGGCCGTACGTCCCTTCCTGACCAACCTCTTCAGCGACCCGGCGATTTTGCGGGTACCAGATCCGTTGCGACCTTTGCTCGCCTGGTGGATTGCGAAGCGTAGGGCACTGAAGGCGATCCGGATCTACGCCGAACTGGGCGGGGCATCTCCGATTCTCGACGAAACCCGGGCGCAAGCGGAAGCGTTACAGAATGTTCTCGATGAGCGTGGGGAGTACCGTGTCTTCATCGCGATGCGCTATTGGCATCCCTTCAGCGAAGAGGCCGCGCGCGATGTGGCACGCTACGCACCCGATCGGATATGTCTGCTGCCCCTTTATCCTCAATTCTCGACGACGACGACGGCGTCGTCGCTGAGCGCCTGGCGACGGGCGGCGAGGACCGCAGGGATCGACCTGCCCACGACCGCCGTGTGTTGTTATCCGATCGATGAGTCCTTTGTCTCGGCTCAGGCGGAAATCCTCTCGAAGGCAATGTCGCGTTGCGCCTCGGTGAGCGGCGGGCGGAAGCCGCGCGTCCTGTTCTCGGCGCATGGCCTGCCTCGAAGGATCGTCTCTGGCGGAGATCCTTATCAGTGGCAGGTCGAACGGACGGCGGAGGCGGTAGCCGACAAATCGAATCTCGATGCCAGTTCCTGGGCCGTCTGTTATCAGAGCCGTGTCGGGCCCTTGAAGTGGATTGGACCGGAAACGGAGGAGGAGATCACGAGGGCCGGCGCCGAGGGCCTGCCTGTGGTCGTCGTCCCCATTGCCTTCGTCTCCGAGCATTCGGAAACTCTCGTGGAGCTTGATATCCGGTATCGTCGGATCGCCGAGGCCGCCGGCGTGCCGGCTTATGAACGGGCTGGAACGGTTCGGACGCACCCGAGGTTCATTGAAGGGCTGGCCGCGTTCGTCACCGAACAGCGAGGGAGCTTCGGCACGGCACGGTCATCCACCGGCGGTCGCCAATGCCCCGATGTTTTTGCTTGTTGTGCCATGCTTGGGGACTAGCGGGAGGGTCGGCGCGTGACCTGGCTCGTAGACGCTTACTTGTGGATCAAGGCTCTCCACATTATCTCGGTGATCGCGTGGATGGCGGGCACGCTCTACCTGCCGCGCCTTTACGTCTATCACTGCGATGCGGAACCGGGCTCGGTGCAGTCCGAGACCTTCAAGGTGATGGAGCGGAGGTTGCTGCGGGGCATCATAAACCCGGCGATGTTCGCCGCTTTCTTGTTCGGCATCCTGCTCATCGTGACCCCGGGAGTTGTCGATTGGTCCGACACCTGGCCCTGGTTGAAGACCGCATTGGTCTTTGCCATGGCGGCCATTCATGGGTTCTTTGCCAGCTGGCGGAGGCATTTCGCCAATGATGCGAACCGTCACTCACGGAACTTTTACCGCGCGATGAACGAGGTGCCAACAGTACTTCTGGTCGCGATTGTCATAATTGTCGTCGTCAAACCGACGTGAAGTTTTGAAGACTTACCTTGCAAAATCTTCGTTTGACTTCCATATCTGTTTGAGTAACCCTATCAAGGCTGATCTTCAGCGGGATGTTTGGGAAGTCCGCTCCCGCCTTGAGTCTCTCACGACAGTAGCAGGTTCCGCCCCGTCTTCGCGTCGACTGGCGCGTATCCTGTCATCGAACCTGAAGCTTTACTCACCCATTATCGAGTCCAAGTAGGCTGGCTATGCATCTCCAGGAGCTGAAAAAGAAGTCGCCCACCGATCTGCTTGCGTTCGCGGAAGAGCTCGAAGTCGAAAACGCGAGCGCGATGCGGACGCAGGACATGATGTTCGCGATCCTTAAGCAGCTTGCGGACAAGGACGAAGAGATTTCCGGCGGCGGGGTGCTCGAGATCCTGCAAGACGGTTTCGGATTCTTGAGATCGCCTGAAGCCAATTATCTTCCTGGCCCCGACGATATCTATGTCTCACCCAGCCAGATCCGGCGGTTTGCCCTTCGGACGGGAGACACGGTGACGGGGCCCATCAGAGCTCCGAAGGACGGCGAGCGCTATTTCGCTCTGCTGAAGGTTAACGAAGTCAACTTCGAGGCTCCGGAGAAGAGTCGGCACAAAGTCAATTTCGACAATCTCACGCCGCTCTATCCGGAAGAAAAGCTCAATCTGGAGATTGACGACCCCACGGGTCAGGATCTGAGCTCACGAGTGATCGATCTGATCACGCCGTTGGGAAAGGGACAGCGGGCACTCATCGTGGCGCCGCCCCGGACGGGCAAGACGATGATGCTGCAGAACATCGCGCACTCGGTCACGGCCAACCATCCGGAGGTCTATCTTATCGTTCTTCTTATCGACGAGCGGCCCGAGGAGGTGACGGATATGCAGCGGTCGGTCGACGGCGAGGTCATCAGTTCGACCTTCGACGAGCCGGCGTCCCGGCATGTGCAGGTCACGGAGATGGTGATCGCCAAGGCCAAGCGTCTGGTCGAACACAAGCGGGACGTGGTGATCCTGCTGGACTCGATCACCCGACTGGCTCGTGCCTACAACACAGTCGTTCCCTCGTCGGGCAAGGTGTTGACGGGCGGCGTGGACGCCAACGCCCTGCAGCGGCCGAAGCGGTTCTTCGGTGCGGCCCGCAACATCGAGCAGGGCGGTTCTCTGACCATCATCGCCACCGCGCTGGTCGATACGGGGAGCCGAATGGACGAGGTCATCTTCGAGGAGTTCAAGGGAACGGGTAATTCCGAGCTCCTCCTCGACCGCAAGCTCTCCGATAAGCGGACGTGGCCGGCGATGGACATCACGAAGTCCGGCACCCGCAAGGAAGAACTGCTCGTCGACAAGGCGACGCTCTCGAAGATGTGGGTGCTGCGGCGCATCCTGATGCCGATGGGCGTAACGGATGCCATGGAATTCCTGCTCGAGAAGCTCAAGTCGACGAAGAGCAATTCGGACTTCTTCGATTCGATGAATACCTAGACCCGAAATACCGTGGAGCCGGTCGTCTTGCGTCCCTCCAGATCCTTGTGCGCGCGGACGGCATCCTTGAGGCGGTAAGTCTGGTTGACCTTGATTTTGACGGCACCCGACCCGACCACGTCGAAGAGTGCCTTGGCACTCGCTTCGTATTCGCGGCGCGACGCGTTGTAGGCCATCAAGGACGGGCGGGTGACGTAGAGCGATCCCTTGGCGCCGAGCTCCGTCAGGTTGAACGTCGGCACGGGTCCGGAAGATTGTCCGAACAGCACCATGATGCCGCGTGGGCGAAGGCAGTCAAGGGACGCACTGAAGGTCGATTTGCCCACCGAATCGTAAACGACGGGGACGCCCTCTCCGTTGGTGATGTCCATCACCGCCTCTTTGAAGTCTTCCTCGTTGTAATTGATCGGATGGTCGCAGCCGTGACGCTTGGCGAGGCGCGCCTTGGCGTCCGAACCCACGGTGCCGATCACCGTCGCTCCGAGATGCTTCAACCACTGGCAGGCGATGAGACCGACCCCGCCCGCGGCAGCATGGAAGAGGACGGTGTCGCCCCGTTTCACGCGGTATGTGCGGCGGATGAGGTACTCCGTAGTCGTCCCTTTCAACATCACAGCGGCCGCCTCTTTGTCGGAGACTTGTCCGGGGACCTTGACGATCTTGTCGGCCGGGATATTGCGTTTCTGGGCATAGGCGCCCAACGTCGGCGCATAGGCGACCCGATTGCCCTCTTCGAACTTCCTGACCCCGGGACCGATGGCTTCGACGACACCGGCACCTTCCATGCCGATAGTTGCCGGGAAGCCATCCAAGGGGTATAGGCCGGAGCGGAAATAGCAGTCGATGTAGTTGAGCCCCACGTAGGTGTGCTTGATCCGGACTTCTCCGCGCTCCGGGGCGGGGAGATCGATATCCTGCCATTTCATGACCGCCGGTCCACCGGTCTTCTTGATCTGAAGCGCTTTGACCATGGGTTCCTTCCTGTTCGCTGGGAGATTGCGGGCTTCGCCGAGAGTGGCGTCCTGACTGTTTCGGCCGGGAGTTTGTCCTAAGATGCCGCCGCGGTCGATGCCCCGACGGGATCGGTCAGGGCGGCGCGCAAGCTTACGGGATCCGTGATGGGCAGGGAGCAAGAAGTTCCCACACAGACATAGGCGGTGGCTTTTCCGTCGATCTGACTCTTGCCGGACGCCGGGTGACTCTCCGGGAGATCGGCACTTGGTTCGACCACTTGCAGCACACCGGTCGGCACGGGACTTTCGAAGTACGTTTGGGTTAGAGCTTGGGTTTCGTCGTTCTTGCGCTCTCCGATCACCGAGACCTGAACGGCCGCCGTCAGGAGTTCGAAACCGCTGAGCAGCGACGTGATGCCCATGAAATTCCGTTGGATTTCTCCCGAGAAGGCCAGACAGATGGCTTCGGCGCGCCGCCGATACGTGTCATCTCCCGTGAGATGATAAAGGCGGGCCAGAACGTTCGCCATGACGCCGTTCCCTGCTGGCGTCGCGTTATCGGCAGCGTTTCGTGGTCGGGTGATCAGGGTTTCGGCATCGTCGGCGGTGAAGAAGTAACCGCCATTGTTGGTATCCAGGTAGTGGGTCTCGACCGTATCTGCCCACGCGCGGGCGCACTCCATGTAGAGGGGGTCGCCAGTGACCTCGAACAACGCAAGGGCGCCCTTCGACATGTTGGCGTAGTCGTCCAGGAACCCCGCTTTGGTCGCGCGACTGGCGCGGAAGCAATGAAAGAGCCGGTCACCAGCGCTCATGTTGTCTTTGACGAAGGCGAAGGCGCGTTCCGCCGCCGCGACCCATTCCGGCACGCGGAGTGCGCTGCCGGCGCCGGCGAGCGCCGAGATCATCAAGCCGTTCCAGTCGGCCAGGACCTTGTCATCCCATCCGGGCTTGATCCTCTTGTCGCGTACGTCGAACAGGATTTTGCGCGCTCGCGCCAAGCTTGCCTCGGCCGCGTCGTCGAGAGGGTCGGGATGGGCAGAGCGGTTGAGGATGTTGTGCCCTTCCCAATTGCCGTCTGGTGAGACGTCGTAGATGTTCTTGAACAGGGACGGATCGTCGAGGAGCGAGTCGATTTCCTGCTCGGTCCAGACGTAGTACAGCCCTTCCTCGCCCTCCGAGTCGGCGTCCTGTGAGGCGGCAAAAGCATCGCCAGCCGCCAGCATCTCACGCAGCGTCCAATCGACTGTTTCACGGATACGGCCGGCGTAGAGCGGGCTGCCCGTCTTGCGCCAGACGTGCGTCATCAACTCGACCAACTGCGCGTTGTCGTAGAGCATCTTCTCGAAGTGCGGCACCAGCCACACCTCGTCCGTCGAGTAGCGGGCGAATCCCCCGCCGAGGTGATCGTAGATGCCACCCTGGCACATGCGGTCGAGGGTCAGCGAGACGGAGTGTCCGAAGATCTTCTCGCCGCCGCGCATGTGCGCTCGCCAAAGAAAATCGAAGATCGATGGCTGGGGAAATTTCGGGGCACCGACAAGGCCGCCGTTGACGGGATCGAGGGCGCGGAGGAATTGGGTGGCGGCTTGGTCGAGAACCGCTGTGGACAACTGAATGGGGCCATCGACATCGGGTGGTTGGGAGAGTTTTTCGAGGGCGGTCTTGATGGACTCGGAGTTCTCCGTGACCTTGTCGCGCTGATTCTTGTAGATCGCATGCATTTGCCGCAGGACGTCCGGAAATCCCGGCCGTCCGTACCGGGAGTCCGGTGGAAAGTATGTGCCACCCCAGAAGGGCTCGCCCTGCGGCGTGAGGAACATGGTCAGGGGCCAGCCGCCGTGTTGGCCCAGAAGCTGCAACGTTTGCTGGTAGATGGCGTCGACGTCGGGGCGTTCCTCCCGGTCGACCTTGATGTTGACGAAGAACTCGTTCATGAGCGCCGCGATGTCGCCGTTCTCGAAGCTTTCGTGGGCCATGACGTGGCACCAGTGGCACGCCGCATACCCAACGCTGAGGAGGATGGGTTTGTCGTGCCGAGCCGCCTCTTCGAAAGCTACAGGCCCCCATACCTGCCAGTGCACGGGATTGTCCTTGTGCTGGATGAGGTAGGGACTGGCAGCGGTGTCGAGGGCGTTGCGCATGCGCGTTCCCTTATGAGGTTTATGGCGGTGGGAGGAGACGGCTCAAGAGAACGGGACGCATTGCGCTCGAGTCGTGGCTGACCTACTTTTCCGGCTCCCGTGGTAAGCCCGCGTATCCGCGACACAGGATACACGGCGATACCGTCCGCGCGCCAGTGGCGGCATGGTGTTTCTGGCTGGCGCAATGCGGTGCGGGCTCATAATCTGAGACGGCCCGCGAGGGCGGCAGTGAGGACGAGGTTCGGAACCGGATGAACGATGTGAATAGCGATCCGCCCCTGTTTTATCAGCGTCATGTGTTCTGTTGCGTCAACGAGCGGGCAGAGGATCATCCGCGAGGGTGCTGCAAGGCGAAGGGTGCCCAGGAGTTGCGCAACTACATGAAGGATCGGGCGAAGGAGCTCGGTATCAAGCGCGTGCGTATCAATAATTCGGGTTGTCTCGACCGATGCGAGTTGGGCCCGACCATGGTCATTTATCCAGAGGGCGTCTGGTACAGCTGTACGAGCGAAGAAGAGATCGATGAGGTGTTGCGGACCCATCTGATCGAAGGAGGGCGCGTCGAACGACTCCAACTGCGGCCGGGTCAGTTGGAGCGTGGAAAGCTGGAAGGGTAGCGGTGAAGAATTCTCGAGCGGTTCCGGTAATACCGGAACCGCTCTACAGCTCGAAATCCCGGGACGTCAGAACGGCTTGCAAGGCGACGTTTTCTCTCTTCAGATTGTCCGAGGCTCCTTTTAGGCGATCGAGGACGGTGACGACCGAAGGCACGGACGCGCTTTCGTCGCGCACGGCAGACACCGCCTTGAGCACCGAGCCCCCGGTGGTCCTGACGTCTTCGAGCAGCACAACTGTCTTGCCGGCGAGGGAGTCCTCCCGGCCCAGTCCCTCGATGAGGCGGCGCGTGCCATGGTCCTTCGGTTGCTTGCGGACGAAAAATCCGCCGAGCGGGCGGTGGGGAAAACTCTGCTGAATCACGCTGGCGACGAGCGGTACGGCGCCCATCTCGAGGCCGCCTACGTAATCGACGTCGACGTTCGCGAGCTCATGGAGGATGAGCTGGGCCATCAGGTTCGCGCCCTCCGGGTGGAAGGCGGTGCGTTTCATGTCGAAACAGAACCTGCTGCTGGCCCCGGAGGCGAGTTTGACGTTCGTGTCCCGGAGCAGTGATCTTTCGGACACGATCTGGATCAGGCGGTCGCGTGATTGCGCGATCGGCGGGGTGGATTGCCGGGTATCCGGTGTCGACATCACGTCTCCAGTGTTGACTTCAATATATAGTATTTATAAACAATTTTTGTACCAAATATTGTGCAAAAAGAGGTTATCCAGCCAATGGATGTGCCGGCGTCGACCCGCGAATGTAGCTTGAGAAACGCGGAATGGGAATTGGTCCGCTTGTGCGAATGGGGGTTGCCTGCCACCTTCCTGCCATGACGATTGTCGCGCTCGCGAGTGGCCGCGGCCGGGCGGGGGTTGCCGTCATTCGAATCTCCGGACCGGCTGCCGGAAGCTTGGTGGAGCAGATGGCCGGCGTGGTACCGGCGCCTCGCGTGGCGGTTCGTGCGGCGCTGCGGGATCCGCGGAACGGACAGGTGCTCGATGATGGCTTGGTCCTGTGGTTTCCGGCGCCGGCCAGCTATACCGGGGAAGATGTCGCCGAGTTGCACGTCCACGGCGGCGCGGCAGTGCTGTCCGCTGTGCTGAGCGCGCTGTGTGCTCGGCAGGACGTCCGCATCGCGGAGCCGGGAGAGTTCACGCGTCGCGCGTTCCTCAACGGCAAACTGGATCTCGTTCAGGCCGAAGCGGTGGCCGACCTCGTCGACGCCGAGACGGAAGAGCAGCGTCGGCAGGCCGTGGGTCAACTCAAGGGGCGGCTCAGTGCCGTTTACGACTCGTGGCGAGTCCGTTTGCGGGATGCCTTGGCGCACTTGGAGGCCGTCATCGATTTTCCGGACGAAGAACTGCCCGAGGATTTGATCTCCTCCATTCGTCAGAACTTGGGCGAGTTGCTTGGCGAACAGACAGCGCATCTCGAGGATGGGCGGCGAGGTGAACGCCTGCGCGACGGGCTCTACGTCGTCATCGCGGGCGCTCCCAACGTGGGCAAGTCGAGCTTGCTGAATGCCTTGGCGCGACGGGACGCGGCAATCGTATCGGAACGTGCTGGGACTACGCGGGATGTGGTGGAAGTGCGCCTCGACCTCGGGGGCCTTCCGGTGATTGTCGCGGACACGGCGGGCCTGCGGGAAGGCCGCGACGAGATCGAGAGCGAAGGGATTCGGCGCGCGTTGGCGCGGGCGGAGACGGCAGATCTCAGGATCGTCATGGTGGAAGCGTCGCCGGCCATCAAGCCGGACTCGCGGATCAGGTCTCTGCTGGACGAAGATGCCATGGTCGTCGTCAACAAGATCGACCTGCATGAGGTCGCGCCGGGAACCCGTGTCGAGGGTCGACAAGTGTGGCCCATGTCCGTGACCGCCGGCACGGGGCTTGACAGTTTTCTGGATGCGCTCGAAAAGAGGGTCGAGCGGCGCATGGGCCGTGGCGAGTCACCGGTCATCACGCGGGAGCGCCACCGATCGTCGATCGAGGAAACCGCGGCGTGTCTGCGGAGGTTCATGGCTGGGTCGGAAAACGGCGAAATGACGAACGCCCGTCTTGAGCTCGTGGCGGAGGATCTGAGACTCGCGGCGCGAACGCTCGGTCGGGTCACCGGCAAGATCGGCGTCGAGGAACTTTTGGATGTCGTATTTCGGGATTTCTGCATCGGGAAATGATCGGTTGGGGTTCGATGCGAAGCGAAGGAGTGTTTCACGTGAAACGTAACCGTGTCCCACGCGGCCGAGATGATCGAAGCCGCGCGACTGTCTGACGGCGCCGGCTTCGATGTCGTCGTGATCGGCGGTGGTCACGCCGGGTGCGAGGCCGCGGCTGCGGCCGCGCGCATGGGCGCGGAGACCCTGCTCGTGACCCACGAGGTGCGCACCATCGGCGAGATGTCGTGCAATCCGGCGATCGGCGGTCTCGGAAAAGGACACCTCGTCCGGGAAATCGACGCGCTGGACGGCCTCATGGGCCGGGTGGCGGACGCCGCTGGGATACAATTCCGTCTCCTGAACCGGCGGAAAGGTCCGGCGGTTCGGGGCCCTAGAGCCCAGGCGGACCGGGCCCTCTATCGGCAGGCGATGCAGCTGGCGTTGAGCAAGGTCGAAAACCTGACGGTCGCCGAGGCATCGGTCGAGGACCTCGGAATCGTCGGCCAGGGCCAAGGCCGGGCCTCTGAAGCGCGATGGGTCGTCCTCGCCGACGGACGGCGGATTCGGACGGGAGCGGTGGTCCTGACGACCGGGACGTTCCTGCGGGGCTTGATCCATGTGGGCGAGGAGCAGGTGCCGGCGGGGCGCGTCGGCGAGGCGCCGGCTCTGGGTTTGGCTCATACGCTCCAGTGGTTGGGATTTCGTCGGGGGCGCCTGAAGACGGGCACGCCGCCGCGCCTCGACGGCAGGAGTATCGACTACGCCCGACTGGAGATGCAGCCGGGCGACGAGCCGCCAGTGCCGTTCTCCTATCTGACCGAGGAGATCACCACGCCCCAGGTGAGTTGTCACATCACCGCGACGACGGAGGCCTCCCATGAGCTGATCCGCGCCAATCTGGGTAGATCTCCCATGTACTCGGGTCAGATCGCGAGCGTGGGTCCCCGGTATTGCCCCTCCATCGAAGACAAGGTCGTGCGCTTCGGCGATCGGCGGTCGCATCAGATATTCCTCGAGCCGGAGGGATTGGACGACGATACGGTCTATCCCAACGGGATTTCCACCTCCCTTCCGAGGGACGTGCAATTGGCGCTGTTGGCAACCGTTCCGGGACTCGAAAGAGCGGAGATGGTGCGGCCCGGATATGCCATCGAGTACGATTTTGTCGACCCGCGAGAACTCTCTCCGGCCCTGGAGACCCGAAAGGTGAAACGTCTGTTCCTCGCGGGCCAGATCAACGGCACCACCGGCTACGAGGAGGCCGCCGCTCAGGGACTGATGGCCGGGCTGAACGCGGCCTGCCGGGTGTCCGGCGCGGACGCCGTCACGGTCGATCGCGCCGACGGCTATATCGGCGTGTTGGTCGACGACCTGATCACCCGTGGCGTGGACGAGCCCTACCGGATGTTCACCTCAAGGGCGGAATACCGTCTGACCTTGCGGGCCGACAACGCGGACCGGCGGTTGACGCCGTTAGGAATCGAGAGAGGGTTCGTCGGGGCCGAGAGGGCCGCAGCGTTCGAGACCAAATCGCAAGCGCTCGAGGCGGCCCGTGGGCGGTTGGAAGCGCTGTCGTTGGCTCCGGGCGAGGCCCGCAGGCATGGGATCGCGATGAACCGAGATGGTTCGCGGCGGAGCGCGTTCGATCTGCTCGGAGGCTACCGGATGACGGTCAGCGACCTGGTGCGCATCTGGCCCGAACTCAGGGAGATGTCGGCCGATGTCGCCGAACAATTGGAATGCGAGGCTCATTACCGCGGATATTTGGCTCGACAGGATGCGGACATCCGAGCCTTCCGGCGCGACGAGGCACTGCGCATTCCCCTGGACTTCGACTTTCACAGGGTGGACGGCCTGTCGAACGAGCAGCGTCAGAAGTTGGCGACCGTTCAACCGGCGACGCTCGGCGCAGCCGCCCGAGTGCCGGGCGTCACGCCGGCGGCGGTGAACCTGCTTCTCATTCATATTCGCCGCAGCGAGACGGACGGCCGCAAGTTGCAGAAGAGCGCCTGAGTCAACGGTGCAGGACCGTGGCCGGGAAGTACACCGCCGACGCCTTTCAGAGCGACACCGGTGTTTCACGTGAAACATTGGAGCGCCTGGAAGCGTACGTGGCACTCTTGACCATGTGGCAGCGCAGGATAAACCTCGTCGGCTCCCGATCGCTCGGGGACATTTGGCGCCGCCATATGCTGGACTCCGCCCAACTGTTGGATCTGGGCCCGGCCAGCGCGCGTGTCTGGGTCGATGTGGGCAGTGGCGCGGGATTTCCGGGTTTGGTACTGGCCGCTCTCGGCTGCGGCAAGGTCTTCCTCATCGAGAAGGATGCGCGGAAGTGCGTCTTTCTGCGGGAGGCCGTTCGGCTGCTTGAAGCGGATGCCGAGGTGGTGGAGTCTCGAATAGAGGAGATCGGCGAATCGCGCCAGGAGGACCGGCCCTTTCCGCCGCCGCAGGTCATTACGGCGAGAGCCCTGGCGCCACTCGACAGGCTACTGGCCATGGTGGCCCCGCTATGCGGTACGGAAACGGTGTGCCTTTTCCCGAAAGGACTAGATGTTGGGCGTGAATTGACGACAATCGCAAAATATTCCAAACTCGCTGTGGATGAGTTGCCGAGCCGTACGGCGGCGCGCGCGGCGGTCCTGCGGATTAGAGGATTGGCGGATGAGAACCGGGGTTGAAAGGCAGGAGGAGCGTGCGCGCCGCTCGAATGAGGGCAGGGTCATCGCGGTGGCGAACCAGAAGGGCGGCGTCGGCAAGACGACGACCGTCATAAATTTGGCCACCGCCCTCGCCGCGGTGGGCCGTCGAGTGCTCATCATCGACCTGGACCCCCAGGGCAATGCGAGTACCGGAATCGGGATCGACCGGGGGAATCGGCCCCTGAGCAGCTATGACGTCCTGGCGGGTGCGGCGACGGTGAAGGAAGCAGCGGTCGCGAGCGATATCCCCGGACTCGATATTGTCCCGTCGACGGTCGACCTCTCCGGAGCCGAATTGGAGCTCGTGGATACGGAGGGGCGCAGCCGCCGGTTGCGGGATGCCGTCGGCGGAAAGGTTGCCGGCTATGATTACGTTCTGATCGATTGTCCCCCCTCTCTCGGGCTCCTGACGTTGAATGCCCTGGTCGCGGCGGACGCGGTACTCGTGCCGCTGCAATGCGAGTTCTTCCCGCTCGAGGGATTGAGCCAGCTCATGCGAACGATCGAGCGGGTTCGGGTCGGGTTCAATCCGGGGCTGGAAATCCAGGGCGTCGTCCTCACCATGTTCGATCGACGGAACAATCTGTCGGATCAGGTGGCGACGGATGTACGCAGCGTGTTGGGCGATAAGGTGTACGAGACGGTGATTCCGAGGAACGTCCGGGTCTCCGAAGCGCCGTCTCACGGGAAGCCCGCGCTTCTCTATGATTTTCGGTGCGCCGGCAGCCGGGCTTACATCAGCCTCGCCGGAGAAGTGCTTCGGCGCGAGGGGGCCATCGCGGCATGATTGAGGAAATCCAAGGCCGGCGGCGTGGCCTGGGCCGGGGACTATCCGCGCTTCTCGGTGACGACTCGGAAGACTATGCGCGCCTAGATCAGGCCCGATCGTCGAAGACGGTTCCGATCGAACGGCTCCGGCCCAGTGCCTTTCAGCCGAGGCGGCGGTTCGACGAAGCGGAGATGGAAACCCTGGTCGAGTCCGTCAAGGAAGTCGGCATGCTGCAGCCGATACTCGTGCGGCGCGCGGGCGATCGGAAAGAGGAATTCGAAATCGTTGCCGGGGAGCGTCGTTGGCGTGCCGCTCAGCGGGCGCAATTGCACCGGGTACCCGTTGTCGTCAAGGACCTCGATGACGCCCAATCGTTGAAGATCGCGCTCGTGGAGAACATTCAACGCGAAGACCTGAACGCGATCGAGGAGGCGGAGGGGTACAGCCGCCTCATGGAAGAATTCGGACTCACGCAAGAGGCCGTTTCCCTCGCCATTGGCAGGAGTCGCAGCCACGTTGCGAACGCCGTACGCTTGTTGAACCTACCCGACTCGGTGAAGCGGTTGGTGGAAGACGGGCAGCTGTCGGCAGGGCATGCGAGAGCTTTGTTAGGGACGGAAGATCCGGAAGGACTCGCAAAACGTATTATAAATCAGGGTCTTACGGTTCGAGAGGTGGAAACCCTGGCGAAGGAAACAGGTTCGGGAAACGGCAGGAAGCGGGACGCCGCCGACAAGGATGCGGACACGCTCGCGCTGGAGCGCGATCTTTCCGAGGCTCTCGGTCTTCACGTCGACATCCGCCACAAGGGAGAGACGGGAGGGACGGTCAATATCGGGTACAAAACGCTCGAGCAGTTGGATGAGGTATGCAGACGCCTGTGTCATCACGAAGAGACGTCCATGTCGAGAACCTTCTGAATGGACCGTGCGGCGCCCTGCCGCTTCCGTCACCGGCGGGCGTTCGGCCGAGGACGGGATAATCCGTTCCTAGAGATCGCCGTCACGATCTTGTGAATCTTCCTTTTGTGTCAATGCGTTAGTCGGCCCGGTCGTCGAGCCCGTTCTGGCGACCGCAGGCCGTCACGGTGTTGTGCAGGAGGCAGGCGATCGTCATGGGGCCGACCCCGCCGGGAACCGGCGTGACGGCGCCCGCCACCTTCACCGCTTCATCGAAATCGACGTCGCCGACAAGCCGGGTCTTTCCCTCTTCCGCCGGCACCCGGTTGATGCCGACGTCGATCACCGTGGCGCCCGGTTTGATCCAGTCTCCCTTGACTATCCGGGGACGGCCGACCGCGGCGACCAGAATGTCCGCTTCCCGGGCCTCCGCCGGAAGGTCCCGCGTTCGTGAATGCGCCACGGTGACGGTGCAGCTTTCCTTGATGAGCAACATGGCCATCGGCTTGCCGACGATGTTGGAGCGGCCCAAGACCAGGGCCTTCCGCCCCTGCAGATCCCCCAGTGCATCCTTGAGCATCATCAGGCAGCCGAGCGGGGTGCACGGCACGAGCGCGTCCTGGCCCGTCGCCAGCAGCCCGGTGTTGATCACGTGGAAGCCGTGGACGTCCTTGGCGGGATCTATGGGGTTGATGACGGCGTGTTCCTTGATCTGATCGGGAAGCGGTAGCTGGACGAGGATGCCGTTGATCCTGGAGTCCTCGTTGAGTTCAGAGACCCTGCCGAGCAGCTCGTGTTGCGTCGTTTCCGCCGGGAGGTCGAACTTGAACGACTCCATCCCCACTTCGACGGTCTGTTTCGACTTGTTGCGCGTATAGACCTGGCTTGCGGGGTTCCCGCCCACCAGCACGACTGCCAGGCCCGGGGTCACGTCGTGCTCGGCCTTCAGGTGCGCGACGCGGCGCGCCACCTTCTCGCGAATCCCGGCGGCGAATGCCTTGCCGTCGATAATCCGGGCCGTGCCCGTGTCCGATCGGGATTCCGCCATGTCAATCTCCTCCCAGTGCGTGCTTAGCCCATCCCTGATGCGCGCTCAACACGGCTGCCGAGTCTCCTTCGACCAGCATCGATTTCCGACGGCTCCTCTCCTCGGTCGTCGAGAATATTCGGTCCGCGCGGGACGTCCCCGCCTCAGAGGCCACCCTGGCCCAGGAAAATCTCGAACAAGAAGTTGCGCAAGAAGATCAGGATGAGGATGAGCACCACCGGTGAGATATCGATCCCGCCCAGAAGAGGGATGAATCTGCGGATGGGCCTCAGTGCCGGTTCCGTGATGCGATACAGGAAGTCGCCCACCATGTAGACGAATCGGTTCCCGGTGTTGATCACGTTGAATGCGACCAGCCAGCTCAGCACCGCGGAGATGATGAGCGCCCATATGTAAAGCGTGATGACGGTGCTGATGAGTTGGAGAAGCGAATACATAACCCGGCTCCGAGCCTCTGCGTCTCGGCGATCGGCCTAATCTATAGCACCTCGCCACACGCCTTGACAGCGTTCGGGGCCCTACCCATTATCCCCGCGCCTCCCGCCGCACCGCGGGCGAAAGCACGACGTTTGGGGCCGTAGCTCAGTTGGGAGAGCGCGACGTTCGCAATGTCGAGGTCAGGGGTTCGATTCCCCTCGGCTCCACCATCCTTCAAGCCGAAGAGTTCCAGTAAAGTACCGAAACCCCCGGGAAACATGGGTTTTTCATTTTCGCGCTCTTGATCGTTCCAGCCGATTCCGCTATTTTCCCGCCACAAATGGTGGGAAATCTGGTGGGAAAGAATTCGGTGGAGCCATGGGGAATCTAACTGCCGCCAAGGCGAAATCGCTCTCCAAGCCCGGAATGCA
>JAGWAU010000001.1:90403-93112 GCA_021296255.1 Alphaproteobacteria bacterium
TGGGTGCAAAGAATTTCGATCGACGGACGCCGTCGCGAAATCGGCCTGGGATCCTTTCCCGCTATCGGGCTCGCCCAGGCCCGGGGTCTAGCCGCGGCCAATCGGACAGCCGTGGCCGAGGGGCGCGATCCGCTGGCCGAAAAGCGCGAAACAAAACGAAAGGCCGCCATTCCTACATTTCGCGAAGCAGCCAAGCGGACCTTCGAAGCGAACCGGCCGCGTTGGCGGAATGGAAAGCACACCGTTTCCTGGTGGCAGACACTTGAGCGTCACGCCTTTCCGATTTTGGGCGATATGCCGGTCGACCGGATCGGGCGCGAAGACGTGTTGCAGGTGCTGACCCCGATATGGAGCGTTCGCATGGAAACGGCGCGCCGCGTCCGACAGCGCATTCGCACGATTCTGCGATGGTGCATGGCGCACGGCTACGTGGAGCACAACGCAGCGGGCGAAGCGATCGACGGCGCGCTGCCGCCCATGCCGCGCTTGAGGGCGCACCTTCGCGCCATGCCCTATCAGGAAGTGGCGGCGGCGCTCGCGACCGTAGAGGCTTCCAGGGCGTCCCTGGCGAGCAAGTTGTGTCTGCGATTTCTCGTGTTGACGGCTGCGCGGTCGGGCGAAGCTCGGGGCGCAACGTGGGATGAAATAGACCAGGACACGGGCGAGTGGCGCATTCCCGGCTCACGCATGAAGGCCGGGGTGGAACATCGTGTGCCCCTGTCCGATGCGGCGCTGGAGTTGCTGGAGCAAGCTCGCGTTCTCCGCGACGGGTCAGGACTGATCTTCCCTTCGTCGGTGAAGGCGGGTCACCCGATGAGTGACATGACGCTGACACAAGTGTTGCGAAAGACTGGTCTAGCCGAGCGTTCGACGGTGCATGGATTTCGCTCCGCTTTCCGGGATTGGGCTGCCGAATGCACATCTGCGCCGCATGCTGTCATGGAGCTGTCTCTGGCACACGCGGTGGGATCGTCGGTCGAGCAAGCGTATGCTCGATCTGACCTGATAGAGAAGCGCCGGGTTCTTATGCAGGCCTGGGCGGACTTCGTAACTGGCGATGCCTCGGAGATGCTGCCACTACCTACATAGACCCGAATTCTACCGCGTGGTCGAGCTCGTGAAGCGGCCCCGTAGAATTGGCGAACTGATCTTGGGAAAGTGAAGCGGGTGACGGTCGGATGACGATGTCGATATCGCATCCGAGGGCCATCAGAAAGCGCAGAAGGCGCTCCATAGAATACGGGGCGACACACCGCGTGGCCGTGGGCGGCATCAAGTGCCCCGGTTGTCGACGAACGCGGCACCTCCGCGCCGGTTGCCCGACTGCGCGCTCCAGTCCTGCGACATGTACAGAAGACTCAATGTGAATGGAGTCGCCGACAGCCTGTCGGGCGCTCTGCGACGCTCGAATAGCTTCGGCTACCGAGGTGAATGATTCTCCAGATTGCACCGCGCACTGGTCCCCGACCGCGGATCGGCGCAGCCCCCTCCGATCGCGGCGTCCGCCACGCCCATGACCACTATGATGGCTAGGGCTGGGCATCCTGGAGACCCACGTCCGGAGCGATGCGGAACCCAGCTGCCCGCCGGAAACAACCGAATGCACAGGAGACCCGTCAGGTCCAAGAACCACGTTCGGGTCGCGAAGACGCAGGAACCGTACTGGCCCCCAAGTAACATTTATCGGAACAAGTCGTGCTGTATTGTCCGTACTATATCCGGGATCTCCAACACTATCTGGTTGTGGTGACTTTTTACGTTGATATTTCCGTATCTAAAGCGGAAAATCACGCATGTTTCATGACCAACGATCCGCCCTGTCAGGTTATGTGAGCGGGCTGCTTTCCACCGGCCGAACGGTTTTCACCGCCGAAGAGGCCGAGCAGGCGCTCGGAGTCGGGCACGGCGCGTTCCTGGATGCTGCGGAACGGTTACAGCGTCGCAAGGCATTGCTCAACCCGCGGCAAGGCTTCTATGTCGTCGTCCCGCCGCGCCGCCGGCCTGGTACATCGACGCGCTCATGCGCCGTGAGGGTCAGGGCTACTACGTCGGACTGCTCAAGGCGGCGGAGCTGCACGGCGCGACGCACCAGGCGGTCATGGAGTTTCAGGTCATCACCGCGAAGCGCCTGCCGAGGATCCGTGCTGGCCGCAGCATGATCGTCTTCTACTTCCGCAAGGACATGAAGGCGGTGACGGTGGGGATCGAGGACCGCAAGACCGATACCGGCACGATGAAGATGTCGTCGGCCGCGCTGACGGCTCTCGACCTGCTGCGTTATCCGCAGGCGTCGGGCGGCATCGACACTATCGTCACCGTCCTCTCGGACCTCAGGCAAGAGATCGATCCGGAGCAACTTGCCGCGTTGTCGGCGGTCGTGGAGCGGCCGGTCGTGCAGCGTCTCGGTTATCTGCTGGACCATTTCGACCATGACGTGCTGACGGAGCCGATGCTGGAGGCCCTGCGGGTAAGAGGGTCGCTGCCCTGGACCGAGCTCGACCGGACGGGAGCACAGGACCCGGACTTTGCGCCTGAGCCGCGCCAGCGCGATCTGAGATGGCGCGTCATCGTACGCCGTGTGCCGCGGGTTGACGCATGATCCCGGCGCAGAACGTCGTAGCCTGGGGCGCCGTCGTTCCCTGGGCCGATCAGCGACAAGTCGAGCAGGACCTCATCATCGGCCGCGCTCTGGTGGAGATCTTCTCCGAC
>JAGWAU010000112.1 GCA_021296255.1 Alphaproteobacteria bacterium
CTTCTCTCTGCTCAGTCTCTCCTACAGCAAAGCGATAATCTCATCCTCTTTCCACCACCAGAGCCCGAGCGCTAACAGTGGGAGAGCTTGACTGTGGGCCGTCGGCCCGCCGGCCACTGCCGGCGCCGTAGCGCCCGAGCGGGCCGCGCAGGCGCGGGTCCAAGAGATCTCGCACCGCGTCGCCGAACATGTAGACCACCACGGTCAGGCACACCCCCGGCCACAGCGCCAAGTGCGGCGCGATCTCCATGTACTGCCGCCCCTCCCGGCTCAGCTTGCCGCCTCAGCCACGTAGTCGGCGGCCGTGTACTGGCGCACCGCCGATAGCCGCGAGTATCGTTTCACCGGCTGTCGGCTGGTCGAGGAGGCGTTGAGCCACCTGGACGACAACCAGAATCACGGTATAATATGTCAAGAAGTATGAGGTGCCAGAAGTGAGATTTCAGGAATTCGTCCAGGATCAGGTGTTCTCTCCGTCGCTCATCGCCGACGGGCTGCGTACCACCAAGTCCGAGATCGCCGGCACGCTGGGCCTCGGCAAGGATGCGTTCACGCGCGCGTCGCGGGTCCGGGCGCGCAAGACGCCAGATGCTGGAGATTCTCAATCGCGTGGAAACGGCAACCGGATCGCCGCTCGCGGCTTACGCCTGGTTCCGCGCCGAGCCGCTGCCGGGCTTCGGCGGCGCTACCCCCGATCTTCTGGTGCGCGAAGGCAGGGCCGATCAGGTGCATGCCTATCTGGACCGCATCATGACCGGCGGCTATGCCTGAGCCTGCGTTCCTCTGATGCGGCTCCGGGCGCTGGTGTACCGGGCACACAATCCACAATGGTCCTGGACACCAATATCCGGCGAGGGCGCTCGCCGTCATGGCGGACGATTCAACCGCCGCGGCGTGCCGGCGCTCTACACCTCCTTCGCCCCGCTCGTCGCCATCCGCGAAGCGCAGCCACTCGGCCGGCCGATGCAGCCGCTCACCCTGTGCGCGTACGAGGTCGATGCCGAGCCGGTCTTCGATGCACGGGACCAAGAGCGGCGCCGGGCGTTGGGCGTAACGGAGTCCGATCTCGCGTGCCCCAGGTGGGAAGCGGAAATGCTCGCTGGTGCGATCCCTGCATCGCAGGCTCTCGCCGATCGACTGATTGCAGCGGGCCATGTTGGCATGAGAGTCCAAAGCTATGCCGCCGGGGCCTCCGCCGACGACCTCAATCTCGTGCTGTGGAGTTGGAGCGCCGACCGACCCGCCCGCGTAGTCCTGATCGACGACCAGGGCCGGCTGTCCGAGACTTCCGAAGTACGTCGCGGGAACTCGGGGCCGAGATGAAGTATAATTGGTCCGATGACTGAGAGGTCTCAAACCGTAGTCGCCAACGCGCTTGCCCTATCGCCCCTCGAACGAGCAGAGGTCATCGATCAACTCTATCGGAGTCTACGGTCTGAACGGGAACGCGAAGTGGAGTCGGCCTGGGCGCAGGAGTCCGAACGACGGATTGATGCCTATCTCGCGGGTCACGCCAAGACCATCCCCTACGATGAGGTCAAGCGACACCTACGGACGTGACGGTTGAAGTCCTCCCTCAGGCGAGGGAGGCGTCTGCGAACACTTGCCGGAATCGCGCTCGTGAACTGGCTTTCCGCGAGCTCCACGGCTTCATCTACGGATTTCATAGGTATTGATCCAAGTACGCTTCGTACAGTCTCGTTTCGCGGGGCGTCGCCGGGCGAGCGCTGATAATCCGGACCGTGTCTTCATCTCGCGCAGTCCAGGACTCCGAGCCGGTGACCAGAGCGGGTTGCGGCTGCAGCTCGAAGAGATCTCGCACCGGCGCAACTGCACTGCTCCGTGCAGCCTGCGGACCGCAGTACGGGCGGGAAGTGAGTGCTATAGTAGTGCGTCCTGTACGCGGGCGAGCAGCTCGGCTTCCGTCCCGCACTCAATGATCCAATCCCCGACCTGAGCCAAGCGCTCCGGATCGGACAGGCGGTCCAGAAGGGCAGCCAGCCGCGGCGCTGTCTCGGTATCGAACTTCCTCGCCGCCTGGCGGCACAGCAACCGGCGTTCTTCGGAACGTCCCCGCTCGATACCCTGCTCGATGCCCTGCTCGATGCCTTCCTTGAGGCCCTGCTCGCGTCCTTCCGCGACCCACTCCGCAGTCCATTCGCGTACCTGTTCCGCCAACATCGTTCGCACTTCCTCCAATCTCGGCAACGGCTCCAACGCCGTGGCCCGCAACCGCCGCGGCACCAGCACCTGCTCCACCCATTCCTGGAACACGCGCGTCAACTCCACGTCCCCCAACTCCCGCAGCCGCCCGATCAGCTCTGCCAACAGCACCGGCGTCTGCTCCCGCTTGCGGTTCGTCTCCAGCGCTACCAGCGCCGAGACCAGGTTGCGGCGGGGAAGATCGTCTTCCCCCGCGCGCCCTTCGTCAAGCAGATAGTACCGCAGCGACGGCTGATACGCCGCCAACGCCTCGCCGCCGCCCGCGATCATCGCCGCCACGTCTTCGGCCGCCGTCCAGCGCTTGCTCCCGTTGTAGATCACGATCGGCAGCACCGGCGGCAGCTTGCCGTGCTCGCGCAGCACGCCATCGTCGATGAGCTTCTCGTACAACAGGCCGGTGTAGGTCAGCACGCGCACCGCCATGGCGGGCTCGATGGTGGATTGGAACTCCAGCAGCAACAACAGGTACAACCAGTCATCGCGGAAGCCACCATGGCGCTGACGCAGGCGGTGGCTGACAAAGCTGGCAGGCACCGGCTTGAGGGTCGAGAAATCGAGGGCATCGCTCCAGTCGGGTGCAACGAACCCGCGCATGAGATCCTGAACCATGCGCGGTTGCGAGAACAGCCGCTTGTAGGCGGGATCGTGCATGGCGAGATTCAGACCATACTACCGGCTCGTCGGCCACGGCAAGCACGTCAACTACCGGGGTGTTGATCCCGTTACTTCCGGTCGGCGCCGTAGCGGCCGAGGCGGCCGCGCAGGCGGGGGTCCAGCAGGTCGCGCACGGCGTCGCCGAACATGTTGAGGCT
>JAGWAU010000113.1:0-841 GCA_021296255.1 Alphaproteobacteria bacterium
CGCGTTCGGCCAACCATTTGGCGCCGGCGTCGGTCAGACCCTTGGCCTGGCTCCATTCCGCCCTCCGGTTGTCGAACTGGAACAGGATGTCGGCGGTGACCGGCCGGGCCTGGAAATAGGGGTGCTCGTTTAGGAACGGGTAGGGGCGGTTGGGCCCGGCGCCAAAGGGCGCCAGAGCGCCGCCCAGCGCGGCCATCAGGTTGATCTTGCGCAGGGCGCCGGGTGCGACGATCTCCGGAGTGAAACCATACACGCGCAGCTCCGGCGCCGCCTGCGGGCCCCGGTAGAGCGTGACGCCCCAATCCTCGACGTACACCTCGGGACCGCAATCGGGCATGACCAGCGTGGGCTCGAAGACGCCGCTCCCGACATAAACGTACCCGGGCGACACCTCGCCCAAATCCTCGATGCTCCTGATCCTGGTGACGTCCTCGCGTTCTGCCATGTCGGCCTCTCCTTGCGGCGATCCCTAGGTTACACCTCGATGATACACGGCAGGCGCCGCCGGAGTTAGGCGCTACCTGGTGAACGACATCGGCGCGGGAGATGCCCGCGATGTTAGGCGCTGCCTGACCAGCGACGTCGGGGCGGGAGCTGCCGGCCGCGGCCACTGGACCGGCGCGGTGTAGCAACAACTTGCTACATACCCACGGGTGCCGTCGTTGGCGCGATCCGGCGCCGTCGGCCGGTGACCGGCGTAGCAACTTGTTGCTACATATCGGGGGGCCAGGAACGGCCCCCCTCTTTGTTTCCCGGGAAACGGTCGGCGCCGCCGCCTGGAAACGGCCGGAAACAAATTTTGAAATTCGCCGCGATTCCCTATTGACAACTTTGTATCCTG
>JAGWAU010000113.1:870-3051 GCA_021296255.1 Alphaproteobacteria bacterium
AGGAGACAAGGCAATGACTACCGGAAACCACACCATCGAACAAGCCGCCGAGGCAATCGAGCAACTGCTGACCGACAACGAAATCTCCTACTACCGGGTCAAGGGCAAGCAGTACCAGATGGGCAGTGCGGTCAAGGTCTACCTGACCGACGCCACGCCGGAATTGACCAAACAGGTCACCGCCGTATGCCAGCCCTACCAGTGCGGGACGTTCGACCCCAAAACCGGCGCTTACTACATGAACAATCTCGACCCCGACCTGCCGCAGGTGCGCTTCGTACTGCTGCGCAACTACATGACCAAGAACCTGCGGCAGGAAATTGAGGCCTTCCGCCTCGCCAATTTCGAGGCCGCGGAACTCGCCGACGACTCCGTCACCGAAAACGAGGCGGTGATGCGGCTGTTCCTGAACGTGGACTCCCGCTATTGGGACCAGAAACTCTACGGCGTCGACTCCGTGCTCAACAACCTGTTCGGCGACTGCGAAGGCGACGCCGACGCCGCCGAATAACCCGCCACGGCCCGCCGGGTGGCCGTTACCCACCCGGCAATATCAACCCACACAAGGAGCGGATCATGCCCCAAAAACTGATTACCAAGGCCATCGCCGGCAAACTGATCTCCAATTGGGACAAGGACGGCGACATCACCCCGCCGGTGGCAAGAATCGTTTCGCCCGTGGGCGGCGCCACCTGGCTGCTGCTATGCGCCAAACCCGAAGACCCCGACATCATGTTTGGCCTCTGCGACCTGGGCATGGGCGAGCCGGAGCTGGGCTATGTCAGCCTGGCGGAACTGAAAGCGATCCGCGTACCCGTCCGGGTGCGCTTCGGCAACGAAAACAGGAAGCTCGGCGAGCTGCCGCTGGAGCGGGATTTGTACTTCGAGGCAACCCACCCCCTGATGGTGTACTGGCAAGCGGCCAAGGACGCCGGGCGCATCATCGAGTACCCCGACAAACTGAAAGCCGCCGCGGCAAAGCTCGCCGAGTCCGCGGGCGATTAGTGACACCAGCGCACCAGGCGGGCAACGCTCGCCCTGTAGCATCCCAAATGAGGAGCGCAACCATGGCTACAGCGAACGAAACACGCACTTGGGAAGCCACCGACCCCGACGGTGGATTGGTCCCGGTGAGAGTCGATTCAACGCGGGTCGCATCGACGCGCTATTGGGCCTGGGGCGGCAGAGCGCTGACTGGCTGGGATTGCAACGACGCCCCGCACCTTACCATTTACGAATTGGACGGCCAAATGCAACTGGCCGAATGTTTCATCTGCGGCGAGACATACCGCCCCAACAACGGTTTTGCCGTCCTGCTGTTTGCCGCGCAACACGCAACCCGTTGCCCGGGTTTCGACGGCTAGCCCTCTGACGCCAGCCCAAGGAGCGCAACCATGGCCATGACCTACCCAATCGCCGCCGACTACGACGACCCCGACTGCAACACCGGCATGAGCCTGGCCTACGCGGTGGTCAAGAAGATCGTCGCTCAAGCCCTCTTCCACCTGACCGATCTGGACGACACACGCGAAGACGTCGCCGGCGATATCGCATACAAGATCGCCCTCGCCCACCGGCACGAACATGCCAACTGAATACAAGCGCGAAGGACTGAAGACAATCG
This sequence comes from Alphaproteobacteria bacterium, assembly GCA_021296255.1. Lineage (GTDB taxonomy): Bacteria > Pseudomonadota > Alphaproteobacteria > UBA2966 > UBA2966 > UBA2966. Next base: position 2,495 of record JAGWAU010000113.1, read on the forward strand.
CAATGGACAGTTTCGCGGCCCAGCTCTGGGCACCGACGGAACTCCGCGAACTGGAGCGGGACCGCCCCGGCGAGCTGCTGACCCGCGGCGAAGACCTGATCCGCCACCGCTACATCATCGAGGTCAGGCGCACCACGCACAACGACGTCGACGCCACCGGAAACATGACCGGCAAGGCCATCCACAACTGGACGCTGGAGATCGAGTTTGGCGGCAAAATCTGGCGCATCCCCGGACCGGTGTGGGACCGCGCCAACGAGTACCGGGACCGCATCGAGGCGAAAGCCCGGGCGGACGCCAGCCGGGAGGCGCTGCAAGCGCGGGGCGGCAAAATCCAGCCCACCAATCCGGGCCACCCGGCGAACGGCGACCCTGACGATCCCGACGACGCCGGAGCGGACGCGGACGCCGCCGGCTCCGACGCGCCGGAGCCGATCCCGCTGGCGTGAACGCCACGGGCACGCGACCAAGAGCTACCACCGTGACCGAACCGACTGGAACCAACGTCCTGGCTGCGACCGGCGCCGCTCCAGCCGTGCCGGATACAAGCGTGATAC
>JAGWAU010000114.1:0-1579 GCA_021296255.1 Alphaproteobacteria bacterium
CCCCTCTCCGGTTGATTGGGACGAAATCTGGAATCGTCTGTTGATTTTCTTCAAACAGCTCTTGGAAGACCAGCGACTCTGGAAGATTGAGGACGCTAGTTCGGGATTGGCCCAACCTGCGTGGATTGCCAATGCTATTGCCGACCTGCTAATTGAGGGTACCCGGGACGACAGTAGGGCATATCCGCCTGAGCTTCTTCGTAGTGGTTGGGAGTTGATTCGGATCCTTGTTGAACGTGGAGACGGAATCTCGGAGCCGATCTACGATCCCATGATTCAGGCCATCAACTCAACAAAGGGACGGGCACTTCAGGCAGCCTTCGGTCACATTCTAAGAGAATCCAGGCTGGCCGACAGGCAGGTTGGAAATCATCTAAAGGTCTGGTCTGAGTCGCGATGCTTGTTGGACCGCGAGCTTGCTCAGTGCGTCGGAGGGAACTTCGAGTTTTCTACCTTGTGTGGTGCTCGCCTCGGTAACTTGGGTTACATTGATCAGGATTGGCTGGAAACGAATATCCGGCGTATCTTTCCGTGCGACCAACCTACGAACCTTCGTTGTGCCGTTGGCGGTCTTGCTTACGCGTCGGTCAATTTGCCAATCTATCGCATGCTGAAAGAAAGTGGAGTAGTCGATCGCGCACTCTCCATTGACAATCAAGATCAGTATGGTCGAGAGAAACTGATGGAAAGAATGATGCTCGGATACTTGTGGGGGGAAGAACGCCTCGAGTCGTCACGATTCTCATACTTGTTCGGAGCTGCGCGTTCGGAGGACTTCCAAGGGATCCACGGGTTTTTCCGGAGTATTCGTGGTGAGGAACTGAAGCCCGAGCAGGTGGAACGGATAGTGGCCTACTGGCGGTATTGCGTCACTTGGACCAACCAGCAGGCGGACCGCCCGACTTGGTTGCTGTCAGGCCTAAGTGTGCTGACATCGTTCTTGACCACTGCTGAGGGGCACCGTGATCTCCTGCTCGCGGTTGCACCCCACGTACGCATGCATCATGAGGCGTCCGAGTTCATCCGTGAGCTGAATAGGCTCGTCGGAGAAAGTCCGGACGAAGTGTGTGACACCCTGGAAAGCTTCATCGAGACGCACGAGCCGTTCTATGATTATGAAGGAAGGATGCGGGCTCTCATTGCGAGGCTCGCGAAGCTTGAGCATCGTGAAGACGCAATCCGCTTCTGTGAGAAGCTGCGCTCGATGGCTGGGATGGAGACCCTGTTCAACGAGTTGATGTTGACGGCGTAGTGGTATCATGCACCCTCACGGGGCGATGTGCGGCTTGTTGGAGACAGGTACGTGTCTTCCAGTCGTCCATCAGGTCCGGCAGCGGTAGAGATTACCGTGACGTACAGGTAGCCGCCCCTCAAGCTGCACATCGGACACTCCTGCCGAAGCAAGTCGCGACCGAGATGTGTCCCCGTGAAGCGAAGGCGCCTACACTTCCGCCAGGCTGAGGCAGGGGCGGTCGTGGAGGCGGGCGCGGCCGTCCAGTTCGGCGAGTTCGAGCACGAACAGGACGGCGGCTACCTCGGCGTCCAGCTTCTCGATCAGTTCGCAGGCCGCGTTGGCGGT
>JAGWAU010000114.1:1656-3824 GCA_021296255.1 Alphaproteobacteria bacterium
TAGTCCTGGCGGATGGTCCGGTACGGCAGCTTGCCCGGCTTGCGGATCAGCGCCAGCGGCAGGTCGAGGCGCTCGGCGAGCGGTGCGCCGAACAGGAAGCCGCGGCTCTCGATGCAGGCAATCCGGTCCGCGCGCCGTTCCGTGCACTGCTCGGCCAGCCAGGACACCACGCGCGGCAGCAGGCCGCTGGAGGTAAGCAGCGGGGTGATGTCGCGGAACAGGATGCCGGGCTTGGGAAAGTCGGGCACCGCCCGCAGCGTTTCGCGTACCCGTGTTGCCAGAAGGTCGGTCATGTGTTTCTCCTCTCCCGAGTTCGTGGTTCGTCCGATGGGCTTGAGGCCGAGCGTCACGTAGGTTATTTTAGAGTAAGGTGCCGCCGACCGCCCGCCCCGCTCCGTAGTGGACATCCGGGGCGCCGGTTCCGTACCGGGCGGCCCGAATAGATCCGTTGGAGGACCCGTGGCAAGACGCTCCAAGCATAGTGCACAGAAGAGGCGCCGGGAACTGGCGCGAGCAGAAAAACAACAGCGCAAGCGAGAGCGGCGCGCCAATCCGGTCGAACACGACGCGGAGACGCTGATCGCAGAATACCGCGGCCTCAACCTCCCCGGCGACGTGGAGGACGAGGCAACCGAAGAGGGCGAAGAGGAGGAGGCGGAGGCCGGCGCGGCCCGCTGATCCGGAAGATCCGGAACCGCCCGTCTGGCGGCGTTGCCGCTTCCCGTGTAGGATTTGGGCAATCGAACTGTTCAGGAGGATTCAAGGATGGCAGAAAACAGAGGACTCGCCTACGTCAAGCCCGGTGTCGTGGAGATTCAGGACATCGATTTTCCCACGCTCACGCTCGGCGACCGCAAGTGTGACCACGGCGTCATTCTCAAGATCGTGTCGACCAATATCTGCGGCAGCGACCAGCACATGGTGCGCGGCCGCACCACCGCGCCGGCCGGGCTGATCCTGGGCCACGAGATCACCGGCGAGGTGATCGAGGCGGGCCGCGACGTGGAGTTCATCGACGTCGGCGACATCGTGTCCGTGCCGTTCAACATCGCCTGCGGGCGCTGCCGCAACTGCAAGGAGGGCAAGACCGGGATCTGCCTGAACGTCAATCCTGCCCGTCCCGGCGCCGCCTACGGCTACGTCGACATGGGTGGCTGGGTCGGCGGCCAGGCCGAGTACGTGATGGTGCCGTACGCCGACTTCAACGTGCTCAAGCTGCCGGAGCGCGACGTGACCCTGGCGAAGATCCAGGACCTGACGCTGCTGTCGGACATCTTCCCCACCGGTTTCCACGGCGCCTACAGCGCCGGAGTCGGTCCCGGCTCGATCGTGTACGTGGCCGGCGGCGGCCCCGTCGGTCTGGCCTGTGCCACCGGCTGCCAACTGCTCGGCGCCGCCGTGGTGATCGTCGGCGACATGATCCCGGAGCGCCTGGAGCAGGCGCGCAGCTTCGGGTGCGAGACGGTGGACCTGCGCCAGGACGCCACCCTGGCCGAACAGATCGAGCAGATCGTGGGCGAACCGGAGGTGGACCAAGCCGTGGACTGCGTCGGTTTCGAAGCGCGCGGCCATGGCAAGGACGCCGCCGTGGAGCAGCCGGCGACGGTGCTCAACTCGGTGATGGAAGTGACCCGCGCCGGCGGCGGCATCGGCATTCCGGGCCTGTACGTGACCGGCGATCCCGGCGGTGTCGACGACAACGCCAAGATCGGCAACCTCGGTATCCGCATCGGCCTCGGATGGGCCAAGTCGCACCACTTCACCACCGGCCAGTGCCCGGTGATGCGCTACAACCGCCAGCTCATGCAGGCAATCCTGTACGACAAGGTGTCCGTGGCCAAGAACGTCGGCGCGGCGGTGATCTCGCTCGACGACGGCCCGCAGGGCTACCAGGACTTCGACCGCGGCGCCGCCAAGAAGTTCATCATCGACCCGCACGGAATGATCGCCGCTTAGCGGTTTCCCCTATCGGCCCGGGGCTGTTTCCGCCTCGGTGCCGACGGATTCTCTTTCGGACGGGCGCCCGTGCCCGTCCGGCAACAACGCCTTTTTGCAGCCCCCGGGCGTAGCTCCGCCTGCATTCAATCGGCGACTGCATCCCCGCTGGCCGCTTTCGGTGCGACGCCAGGTTCCGCCACGGGCGGCTATCCGGCTTGGTCGTTCAGCGC
>JAGWAU010000068.1 GCA_021296255.1 Alphaproteobacteria bacterium
ACGGCGACCACCGAGGACGCGTACCTCGAGGTGATCTCGGCCAAGACCGCGGCCCTCTTCGCGGCCGCGGCGCGGGTCGGCGCCGTGGTGGCCGACCGGCCGCGGGCGGAGGAAGAGGCGCTCGAGTCCTTCGGCCGTAACCTCGGCATCGCCTTCCAGCTCACGGACGACGTGCTCGACTATTCCGCCCATGAGGCGACGCTGGGCAAGGCCGTGGGAGACGACTTCCGTGAGGGCAAGATCACGCTCCCCATCGTGCTCGCCTTCCGCCGCGGCAACGACACGGAGCGCGCCTTCTGGAAGCGGACTCTGGAGGACGGCGAGCAGACCGACGCCGACCTCGAACGGGCGATGGCGTATCTCGCGGCGCACGACGCGCTCACCGACACCATCGAGCGCGCGCGGCATTACGGCGCCATGGCTCGGGACGCCCTCGGAATCTTCACCGAAAGCGAGATCAAGCGGACCCTGCTCTCTGTCGTCGATTTCTGCGTCGACCGGGCGCATTGACGGCGGTCGCGCCCCGACCCCGCTCCTTGCCCCCCATCCCACCCGGCGCTATAAGTTCGCCCTTCTCGGGGAGTAGCTCAGCCTGGCAGAGCACCACGTTCGGGACGTGGGGGCCGGAGGTTCAAATCCTCTCTCCTCATGTCGCATCCACAGTTTTTCTGTGGAGCAGCCCCACTGAATCTCCACCACTCGCACAAAATTCGGCAATTTGGAGATGTACACCTTCCCGATCGCCAGGGCGTGTAGACTGCCGTCGCCGCCACGCGAGAACGGAAAGTCTCCATGTTGAACTATCGGCGCTTCGGCTCTGGAAAAACGGTGGTCCTGCAGCACGGCTTCGTCGGTGGCGGCGAGTACTTCGCCCCGCTGAGCGCGCATCTCGCCCGAAACCATGAGGTGATCGCGACGGACCTGCCCGGCTTCGCCGGCAGCGCCCACATTCCCGTCCCCGACACCATCGGCGGGATCGCCGAGGCTCTGGTGGACACGGTGACCGGCCTCGGCGTCGAGCGGTTCGCGCTGCTCGGTCATTCGCTGGGCTCGGTGACGGCTCTGCAGGCGGCGCTCGACTACCCGGACCGCATCGAGAAGCTCATCCTGTACGGGAGCACGCCGTCGGGCACCCTGCCCGACCGATTCGAGACTTGGGAAACGACGATCTCGCGTATCGAGTCCGAGTCCATCGAGGCGATATCGGCGTGGATCGCCGCGACCTGGTTCGTCGACGGCGAGAAGCACCCCCTCTACGAGTTCACCAAGGCGGCCGGCGCGGGCGCGAGCCGCGACGGCGCCGTCCGCATGATTCGCGCGAGCGCGCCTTGGGACATCCGCGACCGGCTCGCCGAGATCAAGATGCCGACGCTGGTCATCTGCGGCGATTCGGACCGCTCGACCCACCCCGGACTTTCCTACGAGCTGTGGCGCGGCATCCCCGGCGCGCAGCTCTGCATCCTCCCGGGCTGCGCCCATAACGCCCATCTGGAAGTCTCCGAGATCTTCAATCCCCTGATCGCGCGATTTCTCGCCGGCAACGAGTCGTGAAGATCCCGGAAACCGTGGCGATGATCGGCGCGGGTCTCATGGGCCACGCGCTGGCGCTGGTGCACGCACTGGGCGGGTGCCGGGTGCGTGCGCAGGACTCCGATCCGGCGGCACGAGAGCGGGCGCCCGTGTTGATCGACGCGGCCTTGGCGACCCTGACGGAATCCGGCGCGGTCGACGCGGCGGAAGCGGAGGCGGCGGCGGGCCGCGTGGAAGTCGTGACCGATATCGCCGGCGCCGTGCGCGACGCGGACCTGGTCGTGGAAGCCGTGACCGAGAACAGGGACATCAAGCGCGACGTCTTCGCCGAGATCGATGCCACGGCGAAGGCGGACGCCATCATCGCAAGCAACACCTCGCACCTCGATGTCTTTCCACTCGTGCCGAAGAACCGCCAAGGGCGCAGTCTCATCGCCCATTGGTACACGCCCCCGTATATCGTCGATCTCGTCGACCTGGCTCCCGGACCGGAAACGGCGCCCGAAGTGATGGAAACGATGCGCGTCCTCTATGCCGGGTGCGGCAAGCACCCCATCGTCTTCGAGCGTTTCATCTCGGGTTACGTCGCGAACCGCCTGCAAGCGGCGATGAACCTGGAGATCTTCCGGCTGCTCGACGAAGGTATGGCGACGGCAGAGGACATCGACGGATCGATCCGCCACGGCCTCGCGTTGCGGCTCGCGGCCGGGGGGCAGTTGGAGAAGTTGGACTATACGGGCCTCGAAATGGCGCAGCGGGCGCTGGCCAACCGGACCTATACGCCGCCGGAGCCAGCCGGGCGGAGCAAGACGCTCGACGAGCTGGTCGAGTCGGGCCGCACGGGAGTGATGGCGGGGGCGGGGTTCTACGACTACGGGGATACGTCTCCGGCCGAGCTGTTTCGCCGGCGGGACGCCAAGCTGCTGCGCCTGAAAAAGGCACTACAGAAGACCGAAGGCGGCTGACGCGGGTCGACTTCCTCATCAACGCCCCTATGCGTCCGACCAGACCTGAACCCCTCGTCCTGATTCCCTGGTTCTACCATTATCGGGCGTATCGAGCGGTTTCGAGGGTTCTCCGGCAGAACCGTTTGATGGAAGCGACGATTTCGCCGGCGGACTCTCGCGGATAACCAGGAAAGGCTATGGCATGACGGCACTCAACGAACTGACGGCGAGCGAGGCGGCGCGACGCATCGCCGCCGGTGAGATCACCAGCGAAGCCTTGGTACGCGCCTGCCTCGAACGCATCGAGGCGCGGGATGCCGACGTGGCGGCCTGGGTGGTCGTCGATCCGGAGTATGCGCTCGAGCAGGCCCGAGTGCTGGATGCGGGCCCCGTGTCGGGACCGCTCCACGGGATTCCGGTCGGCTTCAAGGATGTCATCGATACGGCGGACCTGCCCACGCGATACGGCTCGCCGATTTACGAAGGGTTCGTGCCCGAGGCGGATGCGGCCTGTGTCGCGCTGACCCGTGCAGCGGGCGGCGTGGTCCTGGGCAAGACCGTCACCACGGAATTCGCGGGCCGCCATCCCGGCCCCACGGCCAATCCCCACAATCCGGCACATACGCCGGGCGGTTCGTCGAGCGGCTCCGCCGCGGCGGTGGCCGACTTTCAAGTCCCCCTGGCGATGGGTACGCAGACGGCGGGCTCGATGATCCGGCCATCGGCTTACTGCGGCGTGTACGGCCTGAAGCCAACCTTCGGCCTGTTCAGCTTCGCCGGCGTGCACGATCTGGCGGAGACGTTCGACACGCTCGGTGTCATGGGACGCTCGCTTGACGATATCGCGCTGTTCCGCGCCGTACTCATGGCGATCGATGCGGTACCGTTGGAGGCAGCCGAGTCTCCGCCAAGAATTGGTTTCTGCCGCACGCCCCTGTGGGACGAGGCGGACAAAGCCACTCACGATCACCTGGAGGACGCCGCCGCGCGCCTCGCCAGGGCCGGTGCCACCGTTACCGATCTCGACCTGCCCAGTGACTTCAATGACCTTCTCACCGTGACATGGCGCATCATCGTGTTCGAGATGGCGCGTGCGCTGGCCCACGAGAAATACGCCCATCCCGACGGCGTTTCCGGCAAGGCGCACAGCATGATTGTCGACGGCGAGGCCACCCCGCTCGAAACCTACCTGGACGACATGAGGCTGGTCGAACGGCTGCGCAGCCTGATCCATGAGCTTGTGGACGGGACGGATATCATCCTGACCCCGAGTGCCGTCGGCGAAGCCCACGTCGGCCATTCCGACACCGGACCGGTGACGTTCAACTTCCTCTGGCACGTCATGAATATGCCCGCGCTCAACATCCCGGCGTTTACCGGCCCCTTGGGGTTGCCGATGGGGGCGCAGCTCGTCGCCTGCCGTTTCGACGACGACGCACTGCTCCGCCACGCGGTCTGGGTCGACCGGCACATCCGCAGCTAGGCGATCTCCAAATAGAGCCGGTAATCGTGATAGGCGTGTTCCTGACCGGAGCCGCGACCGTAATATTGCCAAGCAGGGAAGTTGAAGTCGGCAGTCAGCGACCTCGGCAGCATGAGAGCGGCGCGAAGAAAGGATTCGAGGTCCGGCACGTCGTAAAGATTAACTTCATACCCCCACTGGTCCATATGCTCGAACAGCAGGTGCCGGTCCGGAGTTCGCCAGCCGATGGAGAAGCGGCCGATGCCCCAATCCTGAAGGCGCGCCAGCGTTCGTTCGGCCTCCGCGGGTAAAGCGGCGATCATGGGTGCCAGGAAATCCACCGGACACTGGATGACCGCCCGCGGGCGGGCGGCCGCGAGACGGCGGAACCCCGCTTCCCGAAGGGTCTCGATATCGCCGTTGAACCACAGTCTGCCATCGTCGAGCTCGGTTCGGGCCAGACAGTCGAGGACCCAGCCGATCATGCCGCCACCCTCTTTCAAGTCCAGCTTGATCGACTTTCCGGCCCGGTCGATCTCGGCCAACAGCCAGTCCAGCTCCGGGCAATTTTCGCCGCGCCGCCAGGGCGTTTGCTCGAAGGAGTCGTGGCGCAGCACCAGCCGTTGCAGCGGATCGCAGCGGACATCGCATTCGCCCCATTGCACGGGCGAGCCCAGGAACTGTCTCAAATTGCCCCGGTCGTTGATTCCGTGCCACACCAGGCTGACCCGCTGTTGAATGTCGTGTTCCGGGATCAGGTTGATCAGGTTGTATTGCTTGCCACTCACCGTGCGCGGAATCGCGCGGGCCCGGGATACGAAGATGGTATCGGCGTGGAGAAACAGAACCTCGCCCTCTTCGTCCGCCTCCAGCATGGCGGCGATGTTCTCCGGCTCGTTGTCGACGGCGGCGAAGATACGAAAGCCGCGCTCGATGAAGCGCCGCAACGCTGCCGCCTTATGCTCCGTGACCCCCTGCTCCCATCCCTTCCGGTTCATTTCCAAGAGGTGATCGGAAAAGTGGATACGGTATTGTCTGCCGAGCGCGTTCAGCGAGCGGAGCGTGTCCTCGCGAATGCTCTGCGGACGGCCGGTTACGATGCCGACATGGGTGCGTGGCTGCAGCATGAACCAGCGGATGACCTCCATCACACCACGGTAGGGCCGGTGCGCCGCGACGACCGCCTGGGAGGACCAGCAGTGCCGGCGGTACCAATCGAGGATCTCACGCCGCTCTGCCTCGGGCATGGGGAGTTCGGCGAGAAACCGATCGACGTGATTCTCGTGAACCGTGATGTCCTCAATCCGCAGACCGACGAAGTGGCGGGTTTGATGGACACGGTCATAGTCGACCAGGACATGCCGGATCATGTGCCGCATGTCGAGGATCGTCCCGTCGATATCGAAGACGAGCATCAGCTCGTCGTCCGGATGGCGCTGCCGGACGGTAGCGAACTGATCCGCGAGCGCCCGCATCCAGTCGGCCCTCGCAGGGTCTCGTGCGGACGTTTCGTGGCCCGGGATCACTTGGTTCGGTCGGGGCATGCCTCACATCCTTCGCTAACACCACAAGATGCGGTGCTTGTAACGGTCGAAGCGAGTCCATCTCGTTACCGAAGCATGACAGAACGATGACCGGCGGGACGCGGGGCCGGCGTCCGGAAGTGCCGAAGCGACGTGGATGTGGATGCGGGCGGCCGTTTCGACGACGAGACCATCGTGCTTTGTTGGCGCGTCCTTTTCTCAGGGCTGCGCACGAAGGGCGGCGGCTCTTACCCGCTGCACCAGGGATGAGTTGGAGCACATCGCCGCGGCTCGCGGCCCGTGTGGACCGCACGTCGGCTCGATCAACTCATCACAGGCGCCCCGCATGGACTCCGCAGGGAGCCCTCTCGATAAACGCCGGGGGAAATCCGGTACTTCACCCGTGACCGATACTCTGCCCACTTGTCGGAGCCGTATTTCTCGGCACAGAACTTGTCGTCATAACGTTGACGCACGATGAACAGCGTGACGATGAAGACAAAGTAGGTCCAAGCCCAGAGATTGGTGAAGTAGCCGAATACCAGGGCATTGACCGGGCAAGGAACCCCTCGCTCATGTAGTTGAAGTGGCGGGCGACACCCCATAGACCGCTACACAGGATCCTGCGGTCACCGGCCTCAATGTACCCAGGCTCGATGAGCCCGAGAAACTTGCGGTCGGGCCATCGCTTGAACGTGTATTTTTGCAAGTTGGCGCCACGCGAAATGCCCCACCCGAACAGGAACAGCGCAGCCGTTCCGATGAGCCAGACATACGTCCATGCCGGCGAGAATCCGGGGTCCGCCTAAGCGGCCATGCTCCACAACGGGAGGATGAACAGCCACCCGTAGACCACGAGGCCACCCCAGAACAGCTTGAAGCCGAGATTCTCATGGATCAGATCGTAGGTGTAGAGCTGGACGCGCTCGAAGATGAAGTAGTCCAGTACGTAGAATGTGAAGAATGCCGCATACAGGAAAACGCCTGGATTTGAGTCTTCGCCAAAGCGTTCATGGCGGTACGCGGCCCGGGACAGAGCGTTGAGCGACAACATCGTTCCGCCGACGACATAGAAGTACATCTTTATGTCGAAGCGGCTGTTGAAGAACGACAGCTCCTGAGCCCGCCCGACCCGCAGATCCACGACGGGATTCTTTGTCTTCCCTCGCGGCTGGCTGTGGACCGCTACGACGGTAAAGATGGCGGTGAATACCGTTTAGCCGATAGTTGCGGGGTTCACCGGTCTCCGGATTGATGACGTAGCCGGGAACCCGCCTTCCTGGCAGTACGAGCTGCGCCGGGAAAAACACGGCGAAGATCACCAGAGGGGTGAAAATCCCGCAATCGCTTCCGTCCGGGAAAGCTCGAAAAGGTGGCCAATACCAAGCCATTCGATCATGGCCGAATGCCCCTTCCTCCAATGACGTAGTCCTCATGCATACGGGCGCAAAGAGGTGGATGGCCATCGCCGCGAACCGCTCTTTCGGCACCCGCCGGTGCTTCGTCTGGATGATCAGGAGCCGTGCGGGCGTCACCGCCAGGTGGTCGACGTCCTCGCTCGTCCCGGGCCGCCGTCACCGAGTGCGCCACCGCGCACCGCGCGGCCGCACGGGAACCCCTGCACCGTCCGAATCCGACGGCCATTGAATCATGAAACTTGATGTCAGATGACTACCATGACCTGGCCGCCACGACCCGGCGCAATTTGCGCAGGCACTTCTCACGGTCAGCCTTGAAATCGCCGCGGATCCACCAGCGCTCCACCTCGTTCAGGAGCTGCCCCACCGCAGGCCCGCGCGGCACGCCCAGCGCCAATACGTCGGACCCGCCGACGGGGAGGGCCGGCGCGACCCAGTCCCGGGCGGCGCGGAGATGCCGGCGCCAGGCATTTTTCCGCGCGGGGTCCCGGGACCAACCCAAGTAAGCGAGATCCATAAAGGTCTTGCGGCCCAACCGGTACAGAAGCCGGCGGCGGCCTCGCGCATCGAGTGCTCCCGTCGCCTCGCCAACGTAGGCTTTGGCGGCCACCAGGCGTTCGCGTTCGGCATTGGACAGCCGCAATCGGTTGGCCAGGGCATGAACGTCCCGCCCTTCCACCGCCAATCCGGCCAGGAGGCGCCGCAATGGATCCGGATCGTCCGCATCGACGGCAATCAGCCGGCCGACTCGTGCGATGTTCGACAGCTCGGGAAGAATCGGTTGGAGCACGCCGTTTTCCCGCATGACATGCAACACCGCGGCGGCGTCCCGTGACTCGAGCAGGCGCAGAATCTCGCCCGCGACGCGCTCGCCCGACAGGGTGGCCAAGGACTCGGCATTGGCTTGGCATGCCATCAGACTATTGGAGTCCGCCGGCAGCGCACCGTAGAACGCGATGAAGCGAAAGAACCGCAATATGCGCAGGAAGTCCTCCTTGATCCGCGTGTCCGGATCGCCCACGAACCGAACGATCTTGGCGCCGAGATCGGCGATGCCGCCGGTGGGGTCGAAGAGGTTGCCGTCGGCTCCGCAATAGATGGCGTTGATGGTGAAATCCCGCCGCGCCGCATCCGCGTCCCAGTCCGCGGAAAATTCGTCCGTATCGACCCGCAGCGTCGTGACCTCGAAACGCCGCGGCGGAAAGACCGCAGTTACCGTGCCGTGGCCGATGCCCGTGGGGACCGCCTTGATGTCCGCCGCCCCGAGCAGCTCGATGACCCGGTCCGGCGGATCGGGAGTCGCAATGTCGATGTCCTTGACGGGCCGGCCGATCAGCGCGTCGCGCACGCAGCCGCCGACGAAACGCACCGTGGCACCGGCGGCGGAGAGCGCGGCAATGACGGCCTGCGTTTCATCTGCCGTCATCCAGGACTGGGGTTCGAGGCGTGCAGGCCGCGGCACGGGTCACACTCATTCCACTCGTCCGGGAACGACCCGGCCGTCCTCGACATGCGGGGGGACGTAAGTGCCGCCCGGCTCGGAGCCGATCACCAGGCCCGTCGCGAACAGTGAGATGATGAGCAGCGTGAGTCCCGTCATCGTCAACCAGACCCAAGGGGCATCCTTCGCTTCCCAACCGCCTACCGCCTTGCGGCGCTGCTCCATGAACACCCACAGGAAATAGAGGACGAAGGGCAGAAGCAGCGGGATCGCATACTTGAGAACTTTGAAGATCATTCGCCGTCCATCCTCTCCACCAGATCGAGCAGCATGCCGGCCGTCGCCCCCCAGATACGCCACCCCTCGTAGTAGACGGCATGGAACACGCGGGTGAATTCGCCCACGTCGCGGCTTTCGCGAACGAAGTTCGATCGGTCGAGCAGGTGATCGAGCGGCACCTCGAACAACTCCGCCACCTCGAATTCATCAAGCTCCGGTACGAAGTTCGGGCTGACCATTCCGACCACCGGCGTAACGATGTAGTTGGTCCCCGTCTGGTAGGTGCCCAGGAGGCCCACGACGTCGACATGTTCAGGGCCCAACCCGATCTCCTCCTCCGATTCGCGGAGCGCCGCCGCAATCGGACCCCCGTCATGCGGTTCCAGGCGACCGCCCGGAAAACTGACCTGTCCCGCATGGGCATTCAGATGAGACGTTCGCTGCGTAAAGAGGACGGCGGGTCCGTCAATCCGGCCCACGATGGGAACGAGCACCGCCGCGGGCGTGAGCTCGGCGGGCGCCAGCCGCTCCCGCCATTCCGGATTGAGGTCGAAATCTCCTCGAGCCGGCTCTTTCGACGGCGAAAGCGCGACGTCGTGCAGACGATCCCGCAGCCTCGCGCGCAGCTCACGCATCGGCAGCGGCCTTGTCACCCAGTCGCCCAAGAGGGAAGAACCCCCCTTCGCTCCATACGCCGAAGAGGAGATCGCCCTCGATCTCTTCCTCACACCCTATGTCGGCGAGTTCGTAGTACACCGGTCTCGATATCAGGGCTTCCAGCCGATCCCTGACAAGCACATAAGGCGACGGTTCCGCCGTCTCCGGATCGAACGTCACGCGGACCGGATGCGAGTCACTCACGGTGACTCGATCGTCGACATTGGTACGGAGCGTCAACGACTGATTCCGACCGCCGCCCCGCACGCTCAGTTCGACCGCTACGAAAGGGGCGTCATCCACCGTTATCTGGCACTTCTCAACCGGCGTAACCAGGTAATATTCATCATCGGAGTCACGTACGAGAACCGTGGAAAACAGCTTGACCAACGGTTTGCGGGTGATCGGAGAACCATGATAAAACCACGTTCCATCGCGGGCGATCCGCATGTCGATATCGCCGCGCAAAACGGGCACGGGACGGCCAACCCCGATATCCGAGGTTCCGCCCGTCCCGTAACCGCTCAACGCCTTTGCCAAGGCGGCAGGGTCGGGAGCCGGAGTTTTCTTGCGCTTTGCCATGCCGGGGATGCGTCCGCATTGTCGTGGAGAATGGCGTGAGTATATCCAACCCTGCCGAGACGACTAGCGACACCAGCGCCCCGCTCGCCGAAGAACTGGAAGCGCTCGTCGACCGGCTCAAGCTCGTCCGAGAGGGGATCGGGCAGGTCATCTTCGGCCAGGAACAGGTCGTCGACGAGACGCTGATCACGCTTCTGGCGGGTGGTCACGCACTCCTGATCGGCGTTCCGGGACTTGCCAAGACGCGGCTGGTGGAAACGCTGGGCACGGTTCTCGGGCTCGAAGACAAGCGCGTGCAGTTCACGCCTGATCTCATGCCCGCCGACATCATCGGCTCGGAGGTGCTCGAAGAGGCCGGGTCGGGACAGAGATCCTTCCGCTTCGTCAACGGGCCCGTGTTTTGCCAGTTGCTGATGGCTGACGAAATCAACCGGGCCAGTCCCCGGACCCAGTCGGCGCTTCTGCAGGCCATGCAGGAGAAACACGTCTCCGTCGCCGGGCAGCGCCACGAACTCCCCGCTCCCTTCCATGTGCTGGCAACGCAGAATCCGCTCGAGCAGGAAGGCACCTATCCGCTGCCCGAGGCCCAGCTCGACCGCTTCCTGATCCAGATCGACGTGTCCTACCCCAGCCTCGAGGCCGAACGTCAGATGCTGATCGTCACCACCGGCACCGCGGAATCCAAGCCGAACGAGATCATGAGCGCGGACGAGCTCATGGCCGCGCAGCGTCTCGTGCGGAGAATTCCGGTCGGCACAAGCGTTGTCGAGGCGATCCTCGATCTCGTGCGGGCCGGTCGTCCAGAGACCTCGAACATGGACGACGTGCAGCGGGACGTGGCTTGGGGACCGGGCCCCCGCGCCAGTCAGGCGCTGATGCTCGCGGTCAGGGCCCGAGCGCTGCTCGACGGCAGGATCGCTCCGTCCGTCGATGACGTCGTCGCCCTTGCGGCTCCGACGCTCCGCCACCGCATGGCGTTGAACTTCGCGGCCCGCGCGGACGGGACGACGATCTCCCAAGTTGTCGAGCGGTTGGTGGCACGCGTGGCCTGAGCCGGAGCAGCGCATGCAGGCCGCCGCAACCCGCCAGCGCGCAGAGCAACTGGCCGCCACCCTGCCGCCGCTCCTGGTCGCGGCGGACCGGATCGCGGCCACGGTCGCTCAGGGCGTTCACGGGCGGAGACGCGTCGGTGTCGGCGAAACGTTCTGGCAGTTTCGCCAGTACCAGCCTGGCGACCCTGCATCGAAGATCGATTGGCGCCAGTCGGCCAAGTCCGAGCGTGTCTTCGTACGGGAGCACGAATGGGAAGCCGCGCAGAGCGTCTGGCTATGGCGCGACGAATCGCCGTCGATGCGCTACGCGTCGAGCATGGCTCCCTGCGACAAGGTGGAACGCGCAACCGTGCTCCTTCTGGCCACTGCGGCTTTGCTGGTCCGGGCCGGGGAGTTCACGGCACTGCTGGGTTTCGACCGGACGCCAACGACCGGCCGCGGCACGCTCGACCGCCTCGCCGCCGCTCTCCACCGGGACGCGACGGATCATGCGCACGACTCCAGCCTGCCACCGAGCGAACTGCTGCCGCGTTACGCCCAGCTCGTCCTGATCGGGGATTTCCTCTCGCCCATCGAAGAGCTGGAAACCCTGCTCAAGCTCTACGCGAGCCGCGGCGTCAAAGGCCATCTGCTGCAAATCGTGGACCCGGCGGAAGAGGATCTGCCCTTCAAGGGACGCACTCGATTTCATGGGCTGGAAGGCGAGGAAGCCTGCACCATCAACCGTGTCGAGAGCGTGAAGCTCGCCTACGATGAGCGTTTTGCCGCGCGACAGGCCGCGCTCGTCGATCTCTCGCGTTCCATCGGATGGACCTTCGCGAGCCACCGCACGGACCGTCCGCCGCAAACATCCTTGCTGGCCCTGTACCAAGCCCTCTCGGATGAGCTCGGGTAGCCGGGGCACGACCGCGGAATGCTGACACTCGGTTCTCTTGCATTCGCATCGCCGTGGCTGCTCATGGCTCTGCTCGCTCTGCCATTGCTGTGGTGGTTGCTGCGGGTGACGCCGCCGGCGCCCCGCTACGTGAACTTTCCCGCGGTCAGCCTGTTGTCGGGATTGCGCGCGCGCGAGGAGACGCCCGCCCGAACGCCCTGGTGGCTGCTGTTGCTGAGACTGCTCATCGCGGCGCTGGTGATCCTGGCTCTCGCGCATCCCATTCTGAATCCGGGCACCCGGCTTGCCGACCGAGGCACCTTGTTGCTGATCGTCGATGACGGATGGGCGTCAGCGCCCCGCTGGCAGCGTCGCATGCAGGCGATTTCCGATGTCCTGGACGAAGCGGAACGGCTGGAACGGCCCGTCGTCGTCGTGACCACGGCTCCTCCCGAGGACGAGGGACCGCTTCGGGCAAGCGGCGTTCTCTCCGCCGTCGACGCACGCCGCCTGATCCAGGCCTTGCGCCCAAAGCCCTGGCCGGTCGATCGGCTGGCCGCCGCCGATGTGGTTCACGGTCTCGAGTTGTCCTCGCCGCTGCAAACCGTCTGGTTCACGGATGACATCCTGGCTACGCCAGACGAGGCGCAAGCAGTCTACGACTTGACCGAACACCTTCAGTACATGGGGCCGGCTGAGTTGCTCGGAGAGCCGACCGCGTCGCGGGCGCGTGTCCTGCTTCCTCCGGTTGAGAATCGAAAGGCCCTCGGCGTCGCGGTCATGAGGTCGGATTCCCTGGGCAGCGCCAGCGTGTGGATTCGGGGTATCGGGGAGCGTGGACAGTTGCTCGCGCGTTTGCCCGCTACCTTCAGCGATGGAGAACTCACCGCACACGCCGAAATCGATGTCCCCCTGGAGGTTCGAAACCGGCTGTCCCGGCTCGAGATCGAGGGCGAGCAATCCGCCGGTGCCGTCGCACTTCTCGACGAGCGCTGGCGGCGGCGGCCCGTTGGCCTGTATTCCGGCGACACTCTGGAAGCCGCGCAACCCCTCTTGTCCAGCATCTTCTACCTGGACCGGGCCTTGAGCCCGTTCAGCGAGGTGCGTAGCGGCACCGTTGCGCAACTCCTCGAGCGCGAGCTCGCGGTGATGTTTCTGGCCGACATCGGCGTCGTCGTCGGGCCCGACGGCAAAGCCATCGAAGACTGGGTGGAGAAAGGCGGAGTCCTGGTCCGGTTTGCCGGCCAGAAGATGGCGGAGAAGACCGATTCGTTGATCCCCGTCACCTTGCGGACAGGCGGCCGAATCCTGGGCGGTGCCCTGACGTGGACCCAGCCGGCGCGTCTCGACGCGTTCGAGGAGAGCAGCCCCTTCTTCGGGCTCGATGTTCCAAAGGACGTGTTGGTGGCCCGCCAGGTTCTGGCCGAACCCTCGCTGGACCTGAGCAGCAAGACGTGGGCTCGTCTCACCGACGGGACGCCGCTGGTGACGGCCGAGCGGCGGGGCCGCGGCTGGGCGGTCCTGTTCCACACCACGGCAAACACCGAATGGTCAAACCTGGCGATCTCCGGGTTATTCGTGAACATGCTGCGCCGAATCGTCGAGCTGGCAGAAGGTGTTTCGAGCAATGTCCACAGCATCACGCTTCCGCCGCTCCAGGTCCTCGACGGTTTCGGACGACTCGTCGACCCGCCGGCAACGGCCAAACCCATCGCGGATGGAATGTTCAAACGGGCGGTGCCCTCTCCGGGCACGCCGCCCGGTTACTACGGCGACCCCGGCGCCCGCCGTGCCCTCAACTTGGGGCCCGCCATCGCAACACTGGATCCGATCGAGAGTCTGCCGCAAGGGGTGAGCTATCGGGAGTTCGCGGAGAGCGGCGAGACCGATCTCAAGCCCCTGCTGCTCGCCGTCGCCGTCGCACTGATCCTGATCGAGATGGCCATCAGTCTCCGGCTCCGCGGCTTGCTGGGCGGAGACCGGCGAGCAGCCGCCGGGGCCACATCCCTTTCCATACTGGTGCTGGGCGCGCTCCTGCCTCCGAACCCTGCGGAAGCCGACGACAGCTTTGCGCTGACCGCCACGTTGGACACGAGACTCGCCTACGTGATCACCGGCGATCCGGAAGTGGACGAGATGAGCCGCGCGGGCATGAGAGGCCTGACCCAAATCCTGGCGCGCCGAACCGCGTTCGAAGGTGCGGAGCCCATCGGCCTCGATCCCGAAGGTGATGAGTTCGTGTACTTCCCGATGATCTATTGGCCCGTCGTTCCCGAGCTGGCAATGCTGTCGGAAGACGCCATCGCCAAGGTGGACAGCTTCACCAAGAACGGCGGGACGATGGTATTCGACACTCGGGAACAGCAGTTGATCAGCGCCACGCCCGGCCTGAGCGGCAACCCGGGCCCGGCAACCCGACGCCTTCGGCGACTGTTGAACCGGCTGGACGTCCCGCCGCTCACACCCGTGCCGCAGCAGCACATCCTGACCAAGGCCTTCTACCTGATCCAGGAGTTTCCCGGGCGCTGGACCGGGGGACGGGTTTGGGTGGAACGCCACGCCGGCGGCGTCAACGACGGCGTGTCCGGATATATCATCGGTGACCACGACTGGGCGGCGGCTTGGGCTACCGACGACCTGGGTCAGCCCATCGCCGCCGTGATCCCGGGGGGCGAGCATCAGCGGGAAATGGCCCTGCGCTTCGGCGTCAACCTGGTGATGTACACGTTGACCGGCAACTACAAGGCGGATCAGGTCCACGTCCCCGCCATCCTCGAACGGTTGGGCCAGTGACGAGCAGCGCGGCCGCCATGACATCGGTGTCCTTCGCGCCCCTTTTGCCGTGGGCGGTCATCGGCGTGTTTTCGGCTTTCGCCGCCCTGCTGACGGCCATCGCCTTCAGGAAGCACGCCACGGGGGCGGGCTGGCGCGGAGCGGCACTGGCGATCACCATCGGAGCGCTGGCCAACCCGACTCTCAACACCGAAAACCGTGATCTACTGACCGACGTGGTCGCCGTGGTCGTCGACCGCTCCCCTAGCCAGCGCATTGGCACCAGACGGGAACGGACAGACCAGACCCTCCGCGTGGTGCGGGAACGGCTTCAGCGGTTATCGAACGTGGAAGTCCGGATGATCGATGCGGGCACGACCGGCGTCGGATCGTCAGGCCAGGCCGACGCCATCGGCGCGGCACCGGAAGGGACGAGATTGTTCAGCGCCCTCGATCTGGCGCTGGCGGACATTCCGGTGGACCGCATCGCCGGTGCCGTTTTCATCACGGACGGGCAAGTGCACGACGCTCCCCACGATCCGACGCGCACACCCCGGGTCGGGAACCTGAAGCCCCTTCATGTCCTGCTCACCGGAGAGCGGGGCGAGTCGGACCGCCGACTCGTCGTCGCCGAGGCCCCGAGCTACGGCATGGTGAACTCGGAGCTCCAGCTCACGCTGCGCGTGGAAGACGCCGGCGGCAGCGAGCGGCCAGGAACGGCGCAGGTCACCTTGCGGCGTGATGGCGGACGCGAGGAGATTCACACGCTGGAGGTGGGCAAGGACCAGCGCGTGCCCTTCAAGCTGGACCACGGCGGCCAGACGATCATCGAGATCGAGGTCGCAGACGCCGGCGGCGAACTGACGCAACGGAACAATCGCGCCGCGCTCACCGTGAACGGCGTGCGCGAGCGTCTCCGCGTCTTGCTCGTCTCAGGCGAACCCCATGCGGGCGAGCGCACGTGGCGGAACCTCCTGAAGGCAGATCCGTCGGTCGATCTCGTACACTTTACGATCCTGCGCCCGCCCGAAAAGCAGGACGGCACGCCGGTCCGCGAGCTGTCCCTCATCGCCTTCCCGATCCGGGAACTCTTCGAAACCAAGCTGACGGACTTCGATCTCATCATCTTCGACCGCTACCGGCGGCGTGGGGTCCTGCCTCAGAGCTACTTCGTCAACATTGTCAGATACATCACGGAAGGTGGCGCGCTGCTCGGCGCCGTAGGCCCTGCCTTCGCCACGCCGCTCTCCGTCTACCAAACGCCGCTCAAGGCGGTGATGCCCGGCCGTCCCACGGGAGAGGTCATCGAACAAGGCTTCAGGCCGATGCTCACGACCCTCGGGGAGCGGCACCCGGTGACGGCGGATCTGGCCGGTACGGCGGCCGAAGCGCCCGAGTGGGGACGGTGGTTCAGGATGATCGATGCGGTCGTCGAGAGCGGCACCACCGTCATGCAGGGCGTCAACAACCGCCCCCTGTTGCAACTCGATCGGATCGGGGACGGCCGCGTGGCACTGCTGCTTTCCGATCACGCCTGGCTCTGGGCGCGGGGCGCGGAGGGTGGCGGCCCACAGGCCGAGCTGCTCCGCAGACTCGCGCACTGGCTGATGAAAGAACCCGACCTGGAAGAGGAGGACCTGAAGCTCTCGACGCGGGGCAATCGGCTCGATATCACCCGCCGCAGCCTCGGCGCCTCCCCCGAGCAGGTCACCGTCGGCACGCCGTCGGACGATCGGTTACCGGTCAAGCTGGAGGATCAAGGCGGCGGACGCGCGATTGGCAGCGCCACGGTCAGCGAGACCGGGCTCTACACGGTGAGCGACGGGGACCTCGAGGCGGTGACGGTGGTAGGGGCGCTGAACGCCCAGGAATACGCCGATGTGAGAACGTCCCCCGACACGTTGATGCCCGTCGTTCAAGCCACATCCGGGGGCATCTACTGGATCGCGGAAGACGGCGTACCGAATATGCGCCTCGTCCGACCCGGGCGGGATACCTCGGGAAGCGATTGGCTGGGGCTCATCGCCAATAGGAGCTACATCGTCACGGGCGTTGAGCAAACGTCCCTTTTCCCGGCGCTCGCCGTACTCCTTCTGGCGCTCGGCGCCCTGATGATGGCGTGGCATCGGGAGGGACGCTGAACGCGGATTCAGCCGGGACGGAGTTCGGGGACGCCGGCCGATGCGCGGACCAGCGTTCCGACGCAATCCGCGGCGGCCCCACGAACGATTTCGCGCAACAGTACGCGCTCCTGATCCGCCTCGCCGGGAAGGTGAAGGCCACGCGCGCCCGACCGTTCGAAGCGGAATCGGCTGTAGTAGGCGGGATCGCCAACCAGTACCGCGGCATGGTGCCCACGGCGTCCCGCGAGGACGAGCGAATACTCGACCAGCGCCCGGCCGATGCCCGCGCCCTGGAAAACGGGATCGACCGCCAATGGGCCGAGCAGGAGCAGATCGGTGTGACGGTCGCGCTCGGCGTCGAGAGCCCGTACCGGCCAGTATCGGATCGCTCCGTGGAGCTCTCCATCGACCAGGGCAACGTGGCACAACTCGTCGATGGGAGCGACACCCTCGCGAAGAGCGTAGACGGCTTTCGACCGACGGTCCGCGCCGAACACCGTGTCCAAAAGGCGCTCGATGTCCTCGGCGTGGTGCGGTTGTTCGGCCTTGATGTCGATCATCTTCGGTGCTCCGACGGAAGCCATCCATGAGAAAAGTACGTCTGCGACGTGAAACGGGTGCCGGGATGCATCTGGTTGGAGGGCTCGGGGGTGCGCCACCGGTCGAACGGCAGCGCGGGACGAAAATGGGCTAGCGCCGGATCGGCGGCATTCGCCGCACGCCGCGCGCTTTCGGTCGCCGTGTATTTCGATGTCGGAGGCTCAACATCGCGGAACCCTCTCGCCGGGGGCGTCTGAATACCATAGCCGGCACCGCGAAACCAGCGTCATCCGAGGTCCCGCAACCTTCGTTCGGCGCGCGCTTCGTCGAGCGCTTCGTGCCCATGACACCTCCGACCGAGTCATCCGGGACAACCCCAAGTTTTGAAACACTCGAATTCGGTGATACGAACCGGCGTCGACGAGCATTGCCGACGGGCCACGCGCCCTTAGGCCGATGCAAGCCGCGAGGGACAGGGAGGGTATCATGGGCAGGATGGTCGACGGCGAGTGGATCAAGGGCTGGCACGACAACGGAAAGACGAACGGACGCTATCGGCGCGCCGCCACCACGTTCAGAAACTTCGTCACCGCGGACGGCTCATCCGGTTTCAAGGCCGAACCCGGCCGCTATCACCTGTACGTCTCGCACGCCTGCCCGTGGGCCCATCGTACGATGATCTTCCGGGCGTTGCGGAAGCTCGAGGACGTGATCTCGGTATCCATCGTCGATCCGCTCATGAGCGACGAGGGCTGGCATTTCAGCGACGGTCCCGGCTGCATTCCGGATACGGTCAACGGCGCCCGCTATTTGCGGGAGATCTACAAGAAGGCCCGGGACGATTACACCGGACGGGTATCCGTGCCGGTGCTCTGGGACAAGCGGGAGCAGACCATCGTCAACAACGAATCGCCCGAGATCATCCGTATGCTCGACACCGAGTTCAACGAATGGGGAGACGGCGATCCCGACTTCTATCCCCCCGACCTGCGGGACGAGATCGACGCGATCAACGAACCGGTGTACGAGAACCTCAACAACGGAGTCTACAAGACGGGATTCGCCCAAACCCAGGAAGCCTACGAGGAAGCCTTCGACGCCCTGTTCGATACCCTCGATATGCTGGAAGCCCGGCTCGAAACGCGGCGCTATCTCGCGGGCGATCGCATGACGGAAGCGGACTGGCGGGCATTCCCCACCCTGGTGAGGTTCGACGCCGTTTATGTCGGACACTTCAAGTGCAACAAGCGGCGGATCGAGGAGTATTCGAACCTCAGCAACTATCTTCGCGAGCTCTATCAATATCCGGGCGTTGCCGACACGGTGAACATGGAGCACATCAAGCGGCACTATTACGCGAGCCACGAGAGCATCAATCCGTTCCGCATCGTCTCGAAGGGACCCATGCTCGACTTCACGCGCCCGCATGACCGAAACCGCCTGCCGACGGCGCCGGCGGGACGCCCGGAAGCGAACGGCGTCGAGGCCGAAGCCGTTCCGGTCTGACCCGGAACCGCCCCGGCATTCGGTGTCGCCGGCGGTAGCGGGCCGGCGGTTCGTGCCGCGGCCCCTATGCGGGATCGGCGCTCAGGCGCCGATGTGGTCGCGCCCCTTGTGCCTGGGCTCGTAGCCCAGCACGCGGCGCGCCTTGTCGATGCACAGCAGCGTCTGAAACTCGCCCGTGCCCTCCTTGAGCTCGACGCCGGGGAAGGCCGTCTTCATCAGCTCGCCGTTGGGCGTTGTCATGACGGTCTCCGCGGCGGCCACGATGAAGACGTCCGCCCCGGTCACGTCGGCCTCGAGTCCGAGACGGCAGGCCTGCGCCACGTCGCGGTTGTCGACGTAGCCCCACAGGTTCCATCTCCGGGCCAGGGGATCCTTGTGCCACTCCTTGAACTCCTCGTACTCCCCCGCCTCCGCGTCGCGCACGTTGGCGATTCTCAGCCCGACGAACGTCATGGCCGGATGCCACTCCGCGAACTGGCGGGCCATGAGCTCTCCGAGGAGCTTGGAGAGCGCGTAGCCGGTGAAGAACGCCTGGGTGCGCGCCGGCGGGATCTCGTCGAGCGGCGCATACGGGGGCGGCGCCTGGTCGAACGGCTGCCCGAGGATGGTCTCGCTCGACGCCCAGACGACGCGCTCGATGCCCGCCCGGGCGCATGCCTCGAAGACGTTGTATTTGGCGAGGATGTTCGTGTGGAAGGTGTAGGCGTCGGTCTGCTTGCCGGGCAGTCCCGCCGCCATGTGAACCACCGCTTCGGGTCCGCTCTCCATCCGGCGCAACACGCCGTTCATCAGATCCCAGGTGGCGCCGAAGTCGTCCAGATCGACGATCGTCGACGGGACTCGCGGGTCGGGGAACGGGACCCTGTCGACCGCCAGCACGTCGTAGCCGTGCTCCAGCAACTCGTACACCGTGGGGCGTCCGACCTTTCCGCTCGCTCCCGTAACCACGACCCTCTTCGCCATCTCGATCCTCCTCTCGGTGTTTCCTTCGCCGGA
>JAGWAU010000025.1 GCA_021296255.1 Alphaproteobacteria bacterium
CCGGAGCAGCCCCGCCACGAGCCCCACCATGAGCGTCGCGAAGGCGGGCAGGGTGAAGAGTTCCGCCGCGATGTCCATTGCGGCTACCTATCACAGCGCGAGAACTCCGGACCACTGGAGGGTGGCGATCGGCCCATGACTTCCTGCTCCAATCCGTTCTCCGCATCATCGCTCCGGCACCAATTCGCCGGGCTCGGCCCTCGTTCACGGCCACGGCTTTGCCTCCGGGCCCTCGGGCTCCTGGCCGCCGGTGCCATTTCCGCCGGCCTGGCTCCTCCCGGCCCCGGCCGCGCCCGTTCCACCCGACATGACCTCTCTGGCGTCGGCCAGACGCTGGAGCGTGATCTCGGGCCTGTTGATCGGCGCGTGAATTGGAGGCCGATCGGCGCGCTAACCGTTTGATTTTACTTGACCTGGGGGGTCATATTTGTATGCCGATCAACACGCTGGGCGCCGTTCAAGCCTCTGGCTATGAGGAGATCCCGGATGCTCATGTGGCCGCGGCCGTATTCGGGCGTTCTGCCCGAGAAGGAGCAGTTCGACCCCAGCGCGAGTCGCTCTGCAGCATGCCTTGCACGACCCGCTCTTGGGCTGGTCGGGCACGATGGCGACAATGTCGAGGCGGTCGAGCTATATTTCTTCTGGGATCGAGGTTGCCAACGTACTAGACGCCGCCAAACTTGACGTGGTCCGAGCCGTTTGAGCCAAGCCGCGCCGTGACTGCATCGAACCCGTTCGCGGCGACGTATCTCCCGAAGCGCGCCATCCAGCCTCTCGGCACGTCGCCGGAATTCTACAATGCCCAGAGTACGCGCGACTTCGCGTCCCTTGGTCGGTGCTCGGAAAGATCAGCGGCAAGGACTGCTTTACATTCCGTCGCCGCCTGACCAACTGCTTCTGGGTGTGTCGACGGTGTTCAATCGCAGCTCACGCTTTGCGCTTCCGACAGCGGTCCGTCCCCGCTCGCGCCACCGGCCGTACTAGCCGCCATTCTGCCGGGCGCGTATCCAGCCGGCAAATGCGGTCAGCAATGCGCCGATCCGCTCCCGAGTGCCCTCATCCGTCAGATTGGCGTCGTCGTCGAACAGCGCTCGGGCGCCGGAAATCATCAATTCGGGCCGGTTCATGATGAGGCCGTTGAGGAATATGAAGGCTTGGCGCAAGTGGTACTGGCACCTCGTCGTACCGCCGCCGCCCGGGCTCGCCCCCATGATGGCCATCGGCTTGCCGTCGAAAGGTTGGTCCGGGGGGCGCGAGGCCCAGTCGATCGCGTTCTTGAGGACGCCCGGAATGGAGTAGTTGTACTCCGGAGTCACGATAAGCAATCCATCCGCTGCCGCGATCTGCGCGCGAAGTCGGAGGACCGCCTCGGGCATCCCTTCCGCCTCGACGTCACCGTCGTAGAGGGGGATCCCGGAGATATCGGCGATGTCGATCGACATGCCGTCGGGGGCTAGGTCGCGGGCGGCGCGAAGAGCGCCTGAATTGAAGGATTTCGCGCGCAGACTGCCCGAGATTCCAAGCACGTCCAATCGGCCACCGTTCGTCATAATCGTTCCACTCTCAAGGACAATGTGCCAGCCGTGCCCTGGCGCGTTCCACGGCATTCATGCGGGGCCACAGAGGTCATGCGAGATACACTTTTTGGGTATTTCTCAATGGCTTAATCATTTATCCACATCACACCCGGCGGGTATCGGCGGCCCCAGGCGCTACGGGGCCGGCCTGGCTCGCGCCGGAGCGGCCCCGCTACCCACCCGAAGCGTTTCGGCGGACAGGGTTCCTCCGCCTAGCGTTTCGATTTCGCCCGCTGTTCCCGCGCCAAGGCATTCGCGAGCGTGGCGAGATTGGGGACGGTATAGGTCGGCGTGACGCCGATCGGCAGGGCCGGATGCCGGGCACGGTTGGTCCACGCGGTATCGAGGCCGCACGTGTCGGCGCCGGTGATCTCCCAGAAGTGACCGGTAACCCACAGGATCTCGCTCTTCTTGCAGCCGGCCTTGCGGACGCCAAGATTGAAAACCTTGGGTGACGGCTTGAACGCGCGGACCTCCTCGCCGCTCGAGATGATGTCGTCGAAATACTCCTGGATACCGGCATACTCGGTGTGATCGAGCAGCATCTGTTTGGTGGGGTTCGCGACGATCTTCAGCTTGAGGCCGAGGCTCTTGAGCTTGCGAAGCGCGTCCGGAACATCGGGGTACGCCCGCAGTTTGTGATACTGGGACATCACGTCCCCGATGGCCTTCTCCGACAACTTGACGTGGTGATGGTCGAGAGCCCAGCGAAGCGCCGCCTCCGTCAAACCCGGATGCGGCACGAAGCGGTCGCAGAGCGTGACGTAGAACATCGCCCACTTCTGTTGGAAGCGCCAGTCGCGTGAAATCTCGTTCGACAGATTGCTCTCGCCGACATAAGGCTCGAGCACCTCGGAAATCGAGTAGTTGTCGACGAGGGTTCCCCAGCTGTCGAAAAGCAGAACTTTGTACTTCATCAGAGTCTCCCTAGTGCCGTGGTATGGCTATAGATGGGTTCGATTGCGCGGAATCCGGCCCGGCAACGACGCCCGTTTCGGCCCCGAAGTCTGCACGCCGATCTGAAGAATGTCTGCAATCTTCGGGGTAAACCTGTTCAAAATCCTACACCACACGGATATCTTGGACACAACCTGCGCGAAACGGCCGTCGTTGCCGGGCCGGATTCCTCGAATGCCACACGGAACCCATTTTCGCTTAACATTGAGAAACCATAGAGAGGGAGGCCTCATCATGATGGATCGCCAAGCGCGGCGGCGCAAAGTCACCATTCCCATGCTGCAGCGCAAGATGCGCGAGGGCGAAGGGATCGTTCAACTCGCCGTCTACGACTACCGCAATGCCGTGATCGCCGACCGTCTCGGCGTCGACATCCTCTGCGTATCGGATACGGGTGGCATGATCCTGTTCGGCCACGGCAGCACCGTTAGCGTCACCTTCGACGAGGTGATGATGATGGCGAAGGCAATCGATCGCGGCACGCAATACGGACTACGCATGGTCGACATGCCCTACTGGAGCTTTCACGTTTCGCCCGAACAGGCCGTCGACAATGCGGGCCGATTCGTCGCCGAAGCCAACGCCGAGGTGATGAAGTGCGAGGGCAATCAGCATCATGCCAAACACATGGAAGCGATCATCAAGGCCGGCATCCCCGTCCAGGGCCATGTCGGCATCACGCCCATGCGAATGCCGCAGCTCGGCGGTTTCACGGCTCAGGGGAAGACGGCCGACCGCGCCAAAGAGCTGATCGATGACGCCTGGGCGATGGTCGACGCCGGCTGTTTTTCGATTCTCTGCGAGGTGACCACGGAAGAGGTCTGCCAGTACTTGACGGAAACGCTGCCGGTGCCCGTGATCAGCCTGGGGGCGGGGAACAAGGCGCACGGGGTGCACATCATCGGCTCGGATCTGTTCCACCTGTATGAGGAGCATGTGCCCCGCCACTCCAAGATTTACACGGACCTCATCCCCATCATCGAGGACGTGTATCTGCGTTACATGGACGACGTGCGGAGCCGTACCTACCCGGGACCCGAGCACACCGCCTATATGGCGGACGCCGAGCTCAAGCAGCTCATGAAGATGCTCGACTGGAAACCCAAGATGAAGAAGACCAAGGCGGAGCAAGAGGCGGCCAAACGCGTCACCCGGCCGGCCGCGGCAGCCAAGAAGCCAGGCACGAAGAAGCCGGCCCGAGCCGCCGCCAGCAAGAAGAAATAGCGCCTCTGGAGCGCTTTCGGTTTGACCGGAAGCGCTCCAGCGTTCCTCGTCGTCACCAATTTCGCTGCCCGGCCGCGTCGCGGTCTCCATGGCGGTTCAAGTCCGACTTGAACCGCCATGTCGCTGCGCCCGCCGCCTAGCCCGATGAACGGGTGCCAGCCAGTTGCCCCTTACAGACTTCCTCGATCTCAGGTTTCTCGCCGCCGCAATCGTCACGGCGGTGTCCGGCATCATGCGCGGGTTCATAGGTACCGGATCGGCGCTGATCACCGCGCCGTTGTTCACGCTTCTGTTCGGTCCTCAGGCCGCCATCGGCACGATCGCTCTCTTGAAGATCGGCATCGCCCTTCAACTCATGCCCAATGCCGTACGGCTGACGCCCTGGCGGGTGGTGGCGCCTATGACGGTCGTGGGTTCTCTGGTCGTGCCGCTGGGTGCCTGGGCGCTGATCGTCGCCGACGAGACGCTCATGAGGCGCCTCATAGCGCTCGTCGTCCTGGCGTTTTCGTTGATCTTGTTGTCGGGCTGGCGCTATCCGGGCCAACCCGCACCGGCGAGTTCCATCGCCATCGGAGGACTGAGCGGCATCCTGAATGGCGCCACCGGGATGGGCGGCCCGCCGGTAACCCTCTACATCCTTGCCGCGCCGTGGGCGATGGAGGTCGCCCGTGCCGCGCTCATCAGTCACGCCTGTCTGATCATGGTGCCGACGTTCGGCTCCCTTGCGGTTGGCAGCGTCGTCACCGGGACTATCGTCTGGCGCGCCTTCCTCCTGCTCCCCGTGTACGTCGTGACGACCTGGATCGGAAGCCGCACGTTCCGGACCGCAGACGAGGCCGCGTTCCGACGGGCCGCGCTATGGTTGCTGGTCGTCGTCGCGGTCGCTACGTTGGTTGTTTGACAGGACAGTGCGGGGAGCCTCCATGAAGGAAAATCCACTCAGGGCGCTGTGGCGCGAAGGCAAGACGGCCGTCAACGGCTGGTTGACCATTCCCAGCGGCCATTCCGCGGAAGTCATGGCGCATCAGGGATTCGACTCCGTCACGGTCGACACCCAGCACGGGATGATCCACTACGACACGGCCCTGGAGTGTCTGAGAGCAATATCGACGACCGACGCCGTACCCTTGGTGCGCGTGCCGTGGAACGAGCCCGGAATCATCACGAAAATGCTGGATTCCGGCGCCTTGGGTATCATCTGTCCGATGATCAACTCGCCGGAAGAAGCCGCGGAACTCGTCGCCAACTGCCGCTACGCGCCGGACGGCAACCGCAGTTTCGGTCCGACGCGAATCCTGATGAGCATCGGGCCGGATTACGTAACGAAC
The DNA here is from genome assembly GCA_021296255.1 of Alphaproteobacteria bacterium. GTDB lineage: Bacteria > Pseudomonadota > Alphaproteobacteria > UBA2966 > UBA2966 > UBA2966. Next base: position 5,087 of record JAGWAU010000025.1, read on the forward strand.
TCGAAAGACCTGGTGCTCGTGATCGGCATGATCGAGACGCAGGAAGCTTTGGACAATGTGGAGGCGATTGCGGCGACCCCCGGATTGGATGGCCTGTATATCGGTCCTTCCGACCTCTCGCTGTCGCTCGGCCTGACACCGCATCAGGATTCGCGGGAGCCCGTCATGGTCAAAGCCATAGGCCGAATTCTCGCCGCCGCGAAGGACAACGGCATTATTGCCGGAATCCACAACGCGAGCGGCGTATACGCGCGTGAAATGGGCGAAAAAGGGTTCGATCTGGTGTCGGTCAGCAACGACACCCGCTTGCTGGCCGATGCCGCGAGTGCCGCGGTGTCGGGCGCTCGGGGAAACGCCGTGCCGGGAGAGGCCGCGACGGGGTCCGGCGGCGGATACTGATCGTCCGTCGAAATGAGCAAGAAGAAAATCCTGATCTGTGCCTGGCAACTGGACAAGCGACGGGGCCCATGGTTGCGGAAGCTGGAAGCTGCCGGCTTTGACGTCCGGTTCAATCCGCTCGGGCGCAAGTACACGCAGGAAGAGCTGACCCAGCATCTGCCCGGAACCTACGCTACCATCGCGAGCAGCGAGCCCTATAACGACCACACGCTTTCGGTGGCTCCGGAGCTGCGGATCATCGCGCGCTGGGGAGTCGGATACGACCAGGTCGACGTCGACGCCGCGACCCGCCACGAAGTCGCGGTTGCCATGGCATTCGGCGCCAACCACGAGGCGGTCGCGGACGCCGCTTTCGCGCTGATATCGGGCCTGGCAAACGATGTGCTTCAGTACCACCGTCTGGTCGCGGGCGGCGGCTGGGGCGGGCGGTATCATGTCGGTCTCCACAAGAAAACGGTGGGAATCGTCGGCCTTGGCCGGATCGGCCGCGCCGTCGCGCGGCGGTGCCGGGGATTCGGGACGCGGATCCTCGGCTACGACCCTCCCCTCTCCGACGACGCGATACGTGGCTTCGGCGTCGAGCCGGCCTCGCTCGAGGCGCTGCTCAGAGAGTCGGACTTCGTCTCCCTTCACGCGCCGCGCTCACCGGAAACGGAGCGACTCATCAATCGCGAGACGCTCGCCCTCATGAAGCCGAGCGCGTACCTCATCAACACGTCGCGCGGCAGCGTCGTGGACGAGGCCGCCTTGATCGAGGCCTTGACCGGCGGCGTCATCGCCGGCGCGGGGCTCGACGTGTTCGAGACCGAGCCCCCGGTGGGGTCACCCCTGCTCAAGCTCGATAACGTGCTTCTCATGCCGCATTCGGCCGGCGCCAGCTCCGATGCCGTCGAGGGTGTGTCGGAGCGGTGCGTCGATTCGATCATCGCCATCCACCAGGGCCGAGACCCCGGCGGCGGCCTGGTGCTGAACCCCGAGGTTCTGTCGGGCGCAGGCACCTGACGACCTCGATGGATCCGACCGCGCAGCGCAGACTGGGCCGAACCGACGTCGAATTGACGCTTGTGGGCCTGGGCAGCGCTCCGCTGGGAGGGTTTCGTGGAACCATCCCGGAGGATGTCGCTTTAGCAACGGTCTGGTCCGCCTACAACGCGGGGATCACATACTTCGACACGTCTCCGTACTATGGCTACGGCCGGTCCGAACACCGGTTCGGTCAGGTTCTGCGTCAGGTGGACCGCGGGTCCTTCGTGCTGTCGACCAAGGTCGGGCGGACGCTCAGCCCGCTGCCGCCGGGCGCTCCGCGGCCCGGCGGGTATCGCGACGGCGGCCTCCCCTTCGCGCCGACCTACGACTACAGCTACGACGGCACGATGCGGTCGATCGAGGACTCGTACCAGCGGCTCGGGCTTCCCAACATCGACGTCGTCTTCATTCACGACGTCGATCTCTACACCCATGAAGACCAGGACCTGGTGGATCGCTATTTCGGCGAAGCCATGGAGGGCGCCTATGTCGCATTGGATGAGCTGCGAAGGGCTGGTGACATTCGCGCCATCGGCGGCGGCCTCAACGACGCGGTTTCCTGTGCCCGTTTTCTCCGCGCCGGGGATTTCGACTGCATGATGCTGGCCGGGCGTTACACCCTCCTCGACCAGCGTGCCCTCGACGACCTGCTGCCGTTGTGCCAGGAGCGAGACGCCGGACTCCTGATCGCGGGGCCCTTCAATTCCGGAATCCTCGCGACGGGGCCCGTGGACGGCGCCAAATACGACTACAGTGACGCAGCACCGGAGGTCCTCCACAAGGTACGGGCCATCGACGCCGTGTGCCGCAATCACGACGTGGCCCTGCAGGCCGCCGCACTCCAATTTCCGTTAGGCCATCCGTGCGTGTGCGCCGTGGTTCCGGGCGCCATGAAACCGGAAGAGGTCGAGGCAAACCTGACCCACTTCAGGGCCCCGATTCCTGCTGAGCTGTGGCTGGAGCTCAAGCACGAAAGGTTGATAGCCGAAGCCGCGCCCCTACCCACGTAGAACCGACCGAGGACGCGCCGTGAGAAGGCCGCCGACCGGAACGGCCGCGCTGAACGTCAAAAGTCCTTGGCGATCCCCTTTCTTTCCCAGTCTCCGTAGCGCGTCGGTTCGGGGCCGCCAGGACCGCCCTGTTCTTCGCGCGGTGCGTCGCTCCGTGCCCGCTTCGGCGTTCTGGCTTGGTCTGCCGCCGCGGCATCGGCATCGGGCTGCGTGGATGCGCCCTCGTCCGACTTGATATCCGTTTCCATGGGCTAGAACCTCGGTTCAGTCACGGGGTCTTCGGCACCTGTCACCGAGGCCCTGACATGCATGAACGAGCGGCCTTCCGTCAATGGGCCGACAATAAACGCGAAGAGATGTCTGCAGACCGCAATCGACAGAACGATGGGCGTGCGCTAAAGCCATGCCATGGCCACCGCATCGGATTCACGCTTGGCGGCATCAGAATTCCTCGCAGCAGTGCTCGACGGGCACGAGCGACTCGACGATGTGCTTGAAAACGCATTCGCCGAGGGTGGGAGGCACGCACAGCTCGATCGCCGCGACCGGGCGTTTGCGCGGCTCCTGGTGTCGACGGTACTTCGCCGTCTCGGCCAGATCGATCGGGCGGTCGACGCGCTATTGGACCGCCCCCTCCCCGAACGACTGACACGCGTCAGAAACGCATTGCGGCTGGGCGCCGCCCAACTGCTGTTTCTGGAGACACCGCCCCACGCCGCGGTAGACCGGACGGTAGGCCTCGTCGGACGTAACAGCCCGTTCAAGGGATTGGTAAACGCGGTGCTGAGGCGGCTGTCGCGCGAACGCGACCAGCTTCACCGTGAGCAAGATCTCGGCCACCTCAACACGCCTCCATGGCTTTGGGCGTCGTGGTGCACAGCGTTCGGCGAGTCGCAGTCCCAGGCGATCGCGAACATACACGCGATGGAGCCGCCCCTGGATCTGTCCGTCAAATCGGATGCCGACGAATGGGCGCGTCGATTGAATGCCGAGATCCTTCCGACGGGTTCCCTCAGACGTACCGGGGGCGGTCCGATCGAAGACCTTCCCGGCTATTCCGATGGGAATTGGTGGGTCCAAGATGCCGCGGCCGCCGTCCCGGCACGCATTCTGCTCTCATCACTGCAGGGCAACCCCGCGGAGGTCAGAATTCTGGACGCCTGCGCGGCGCCCGGCGGCAAGACAGCGCAGTTGGCCGCTGCAGGCGCCGCGGTCGACGCGCTGGATGTTTCCGCCGCTCGACTGCGGACATTGCGCACGAACCTGCAACGGCTGAATCTGAAAGCCAGGGTCGTGGAGAGCGACCTTCGCGCCTGGACGCCGGACCACCCGTACGAGGCGATTCTCGTCGATGCGCCCTGCACGGCTACAGGAACCGTACGCCGCCATCCGGATATACTGCACTCGCGACAACCGGCCGACGTGACGCGTCTAGCGAGGCTGCAGGGCCAACTGCTCCAAGCCGCGGCCGGCATGCTGGCTCCCGGCGGCGTCCTCATCTATTGCATTTGCTCGTTGCAGCCGGAGGAAGGTACGGAACAGATCGAGCGCGTTCTGTCGTCTCGTCGCGATCTGAAGCGATGGCCAATCGAAGGCGCGGACGTCGCGGGACTCGAGCAATCCATTCTGCCGGCAGGAGACGTCCTAACCCTTCCCTGCCACCTGGCCGAGGCCGGGGGAATCGACGGATTCTTCGTCGCACGCCTGACACGAACGGCGTAGCCGTCCCGGCTTCTTGCGGCCGTTCGGGTAAGCTGGTAGGACAGCGCGACATGAAAAAGGACGTGCGGGTGGCCCCTTCAATCCTGGCCAGCGACTTTTCACGCCTGGGCGAAGAGGTACAAGCAGTCAGCAAGGCCGGGGCCGACTTCATTCACATCGACGTCATGGACGGTCATTTCGTGCCCAACATCACGGTGGGGCCGTCCGTCATCAAGGCGATCAGAAGTCACAGCGACCTGCCGTTCGACGTTCATCTCATGATCTCTCCGGTCGACCCCTATGTGGAGGCGTTCGCCGAGGCCGGATCGGATATGCTCACCGCACATCCGGAGGCGGGGCCTCATCTTCATCGCACGATCCAGTTGATCAAGAAGCATGAGTCACGGGCCGGGGTGTCGCTGAATCCCTCCACGCCCGCAGAAGCCATCGGGCCGGTCCTCGGTGACGTCGATCTCATCCTGGTGATGAGCGTGAATCCGGGATTCGGCGGCCAGATGTTTCTGCATAGCTCGCTGGCGAAGATTGCGGCCGTTCGTAAGATGATCGACGCCGGCGACCGCGATATCGATCTCGCGGTGGACGGCGGGATCACCACCGAAACCGCACCTCTTGTGGCTGAGGCGGGCGCGGACATGCTGGTCGCCGGCACCGCGGTTTTCCAGGGGGGACCGGAAAAGTACCAGGAGAACATCAAGGCCCTGCGCGAGAGTGCCCGATAGATACCAGGTATGCCGTGTAGTGCGGCGATGGTAGTGAGCGGCGAATTGCGGATACGGATTCGGTGAGTTCGGGAGGCTCATCATCGACCATTGCCGGGCGTCCGGCACGGTCTCTGATCGAACGAGCATTGGCAACCAAGCTGTACGCTCGGACCTTGCGGGTCGAGGCACCGTCTTCTCTTCGCTGTCATCCCGTGGATCCCACGCCCGGCGATCCGGATTTCGCGAACGCGCTGTTCCAGGGACGGTACGTATTCCTGGGCGAGCAGCAAACGGCCCTTAACGAACCTCCCTGGTCTCTCCAGGGAGCGAGTGATACGTGGCACGCCGAAGTCAACGCGTTCGAGTGGCTTGCCGACTTCCGAGCGACGGAAGCGGAAACGGCGCGTCTTCGGGCTCGCGAACTCGTGAGGTCCTGGATCGACCTGAACGGTCAATGGCACGCCCTGTCCTGGCGACCGGACGTCCTGGGTCGGCGCCTCGCCTCCTGGGCGTGCCACACGGAATACATTTGCCATGGCGCCGACCCGACGTTCCGCCGGGGGTTCCTGGCCAGCTTCTGCGCTCAGGCCCGCCATCTCTCTCGCGCCACGGGAATTCTGTCGACCGATTGCTGGGCCCTGCCGGCAACCGCAGGCCGGTTGGTGGCCCAGGCAGCGCTGACGGAAGAAGACGGGCGGCTCTCGAACGAGCTTCAGGACCTCCAGCGGCTGATCGTCCAGGAAGTGTTGCCCGACGGCACTCACGCGTCCCGAAATCCCGACCAGGCGCTCGCCGCGTTGCGACTTCTCCTGATTGTCCGCACCGCTTTGGAAAGCATCGGTCGGGACTCACCGGACGCCTTGACGGACGCGATCAAGCGGGTCGCCCTCGGTACGAGATCGTTCCGGCACGGCGACGGGGGCTTCGGCAACTTCAACGGCGGCGCCGAGAACGATCGCGGGTGCATCGACGGCGTTCTCGCTGTTGCAAGGGCGCGCGGCGCGACGCCGTCGATACTGTCCGACGGCGGATACCACCGGATGTCGGCGGGCAAGACATTGGTGTTGTTCGACGTCGGTACGGCCCAGCGCGACACAGCCACCACGTGTGCCGGGCTCTTGAGCTTCGAACTCAGCGTGGGCCGCGACCGAGTCATCGTGAACTGCGGTACCCACGGCGGGCCCCGATGGCGCGAGGCGGGTAGAACAACCGCGGCGCATTCCACCTTGGTCGTCGCCGACACGAACTCCCGTGACATCTCCGGTTCACGCTCCCGGCGCCCCGCGCCACCGACGGTTCAGGCTCAGCGACGCGAGGACGGCGGCAACGTTTTGGTCGAGGCGAGCCATGACGGTTACGCCAATCGATTTGGTCTGAGGCATGACCGGGCGATCTACATGTCACCCGGGGGAGACGATGTGAAAGGAGAGGACATCATCGCCGCCGTAGGATCGAAGGGAGATCGAGCGCGGCGCTTCGCCCTTCGCTTCCACCTCCATCCGCAAGTGCACGCCTCCCCGGCGGCCGACGGCGTGACCGTGCTGTTGCGACTGGCGCACGGCGCCGGGATACGCTTTCGGTCCAGTCACGGTGTCGCGCTGGAGGAAAGTGCTTATCTCGGGGGTGCCGCAGGGGTCCGTGCCACACGGCAAATCGTCATTCACGGTCGCACCAACCCGGATGGGATCGAGACGGTGAAATGGGCTCTGACGGTGTTTCGGCGCTGATTCGGATCGCCGATCGACAGGAGGGCTGCGGCTACAACAGCCAGTACCGTATCTCGGCGGGAAACGACAGATCGCGCCACAGACCCTTGATATCTGCGACGAGTCCGCCGCCGCCGAGAAACCCTGCGATCGCAATCGCGTCCAGCTCGAGGTAAGCGTCGTGCGGCACGGCACCCACCACAGCTCCGTAGCCGTTGCCCGAAAGTTCCGGCAAGAGACGTAACCCGTATCGCTCGAAGGCATCCTCGGGCGCCGCCATGCTGTCGTGGACGTCGACCGAATGTCCGCGCGCCCGGAGGCGGTGCACCAGGTCGATCACCTTGCTGTTCCGGAGATCGGAAACGTTCTCCTTGAACGTCAAACCGAGCACGAGGATGTGGCTTGGCTCGCCAAGGCGGTCGGCGATGCAGTCGGCGACGAATGCGCCCATGTCGTCGTTGATCCGTCGCCCGGCAAGAATCACTCGCGGATCGTGGCCGATCTCCTGAGCGCGATGGGCGAGGTAATAGGGATCGACGCCGATGCAGTGCCCCCCCACGAGGCCGGGTTTGAACGGTAGGAAGTTCCATTTGGTCCCCGCGGTCTCGAGGACATCGTGGGTGGAAATGCCAAGTTTGTGGAATATCTCGGCGATCTCGTTGATGAAGGCGATGTTGATGTCGCGCTGGGCGTTTTCGATCACCTTGGCGGCCTCCGCGGTGCGGATGTTCCGGGCCCGAAACACGTTTCCATGCGTGACCCGCCCGTAAATTTCCACGAGGCGATCGGCGACCGCAGCGGTCTGGCCCGATACGACCTTCGTGATGCGCTCGATGGTGTGCTCCTTGTCTCCCGGATTGATGCGCTCGGGCGAGTATCCCAAGAAGAATTCCTCCCCGCACTTCAAGCCGGACGCCTCAGCCAACACCGGGCCACAGACCTCCTCCGTGGCACCCGGGTAGACGGTACTTTCGAGCACGACGATGTCGCCCGAGGCGAGATGCCGGCCGACCAGCGTGCAAGCATCCTTCACGGCGGACAGGTCGGGAACATTGTCCTCGTCGACGGCGGTCGGGACCGTGATGATATGGACCGACGCCCGCGAGATGTCGTCGGCCTCGCCGGTGAGGTGCAATCCAGGAGAGGCCAGCGCCTCGGGCTCCATTTCTCCCGTTCGGTCAAACCGTCGGCGGAGTTCGGAGATGCGCGATGGGTCGATGTCGAATGCGTGGACCGAAAAGCAACGGGACAACGCGATGGCAAGCGGCAATCCGACGTAACCCAAGCCGATCACCGAGATCGTTATGTCTGATGCCATGGTCCAGCTCTGATGGAGACCGGTTTCACAGCCGGCCGTACCGTGCCGGAGCGGGCGCATACTGAGGCGGGGATTCGTCGCTTGTCAACGATGGCGAATCGTCTGAAAACCGCAGAAATCGGCAAATTTCTGCCTGGCGTTCACAACCGGCTTGAGGTCAACGCGCGCCCAGACCCGGCCCGCGCGGACCCGGAGGAAACGGGGCTCAAATCAAGGTGATGCACCGCCCGGTGTTCCGACGCGGCGATATACCCGACGCGTCGTCGACGTTGCCTCTACGCGTGAACCAACGGGTAAGAGCGCTTGACGATCATGGCCACGGCCGCCGCGACAGCCGCCTTGATGACGTCACCGGGAATGAAGATCGTCGAACCGGCCAGGGCCTTCCCGAACTCCATGTTGGCTACCACGGCAAGCCATGGAATGCCGATGACGTAGACGACGATCACGCCGCCGATCACGTTGAACAACAGCAAGTTCCAGAAGTTCAGGCGATGCCAATACTTCTCCACGAACCATCCAACGACGAAGGCGGCGGGTATCCACGAAAGGATGAAGCCCCCGGTGGGACCCAAAATCACGCCGAAGCCGCCTTTCCAGCCCGTGAGCAGGGGTAGGCCAAGCGCCACCAGCACGACGAACAGCAACAAGGACAAGCCACCCCGTTTGGCGCCGAGAATCGAGCCCGCCAACATCACGCCGATGTTTTGCACGATGATGGGTGCCGGAACGAACGGCGCCTGAAACGGCGGAAAGACAGCGCATGCCGCGGTGAGCGCGGCGAACAGCGCGACAAAAACCATATCTCGTGTGGTCATGTTGCCCCCAGGGCGCGATGCGATCCGATTTCGGGAAATGCCGGGGGTGATACCGGCGGGATTGGCGCTTCCCTTATAGTCCGAGCGGGTCTATGGCATCAACACCGGGTTGAAGCAAGGATTCCTAACCTTTCTTTCGCCATACGGGAACGACCGGTTCGGGATCATATCCGCGGGCCTCGATGGCCTCGGAGAGGTCGTCCGCCATCTTCAAAGTCTTGATGAGGAGCGGCATCAGCAGGGCGATCGCGTTGCGATCGAGGCCGCGCGCGCGCTGGGCTTCGAGGATTTCCTGAGCTTCGCGCATCATCATGGGAATGAATCGAATGACCATCGACAGCATCATGCTGGCCTTGGACGGATTGACGCCGACGTGGCGAAGCGGCCGGGCAGCCGCTTCGAGAACATCGATCATCTCCGTCGGTTTTGTCGTCAGGGTTACCAGCACCGCCAGCAGGAGAAGAACCAGAATCCTGAGGACGGTCTCCAGACCCAACACCCAATCCGTGATGAATACGTGAAACAGAAAAATGGGGATCAGCAGAATCATTGCGGTCCGCAACTGGCGGACGGTGTCGCGCCAGGGCAGGCGGGCGGCGTGAAACAGGCCTGCGATGAGCACGAGTTCGGCCGCGTGCACCGGGATGCTGGAGACCATGAAAAGGGCGGCGCTGCCGATCAGGAGGATCAAGAGCTTGACCGCCGCGGGCGCCCGATGAATGAACGAACCACCCGGAACGTACAGCGAGAGCATCACGCCATCGCCTGCGTATAGCGGCGGGTCGCTTCCCGGGGCGGACCGTCGGCCACGACGCGCCCTTCGTCGAAAACGATGACTCGCTCGAAGTCCTGTAGGTGATCCAGATCATGGGTGATCAGTATGACGGGCTGCTCGATCGTGTGGATGGTGTCGAGGACCAGCTTCTTGTTCCGCAGATCAAGCAAGGTCATAGGCTCGTCGAGCACCACATACCGGGGCTCCATCACCAAAACCGCCGAAATCGCCAGCAGTTGCTTTTCGCCGCCCGACAGGAGATGGGCGGCTTGGTCCCGAAGATGAGTCAGACCGTACTTCGCGAGCACCGTATCGACCTTTTGCGCGATTTCGTGCTTTGGCAGTTTCAGGTTCTTCAAGCCAAAAGCGATGTCCTCTTCAACCACGGGAAACACGATCTGGTTGTCCGGGTTTTGGAATACGAAACCCACCCGCCGCCGGACCGCTTTCACGTCCTCGCGAGTGTCCAGGCCGTCCACGATAACGGTGCCGTTGTCGGGGATCAGAAGACCGTTCAGCAACCGCGCGAAGGTGCTCTTGCCCGATCCGTTGGCACCGATGACGCCAACGCGACGTTCCCGGATGCTCAAGTTTATGCCCGTGAGAACGGCGCGTTCGCCGAAGCGGTGATTGACGTTGGAAACCTGGATCATGGTGCGCCTTGCTGTCGCCGCCGGCCGCGGTCGGGCGTATGCTAACGATCGACGCCCATGCGTGCGACCTCGTGATCGCTCGAACCCACTGAACACGTGATCGACGGCTACCTCCTCAATTACCTGTTGTTGGCCTTCCTCGTGGCCTACCCGTTGTCGCGATTCGCGACGGGCCGGTTGATTGGAATCCTTCGGCGGCACGCCGTGCTGGACCGCCCGAATGACCGCTCGAGTCACAGACGCCCCGTGCCGCGGGGTGGCGGTCTCGTGGTCATCGGATTGTTGGTCATAGCCTGGGGCCACTTCGGCGTCCTCGTGCCTTCGGTCGCGCCAAGCCTGTTCACCATTCTCGGTCTCGCCGTCGCGCTCGGCCTGGTGTCCTGGATCGACGACCTGCACGGCCTTGACCCCTTTCTGCGGCTCCTGGCTCAAGCTGTTGCTGTCATGGGCGGTTTGTGGGCTCTCCCGCATGGTGCCGTGTTTCAAGGATTGCTGCCGGCCTGGCTCGAGTCCGCGGCCGTCGTCCTGCTCTGGCTATGGTTCGTCAACCTGTTCAATTTCATGGACGGGATCGACGGACTCACTGGAGCGCAGACCGTCGCCATCGGTCTCGGCATCGTCTTGGTCGCCGCCTTTGCCAACCTCGGGCCCGACATCGCGTTGTACGGTGCCACGCTGGCGGCGGTGACACTCGGTTTTCTGCGCTGGAACTGGCAACCCGCCAGGATTTTTCTCGGCGACGTCGGCAGCGTTCCGCTGGGCTATATGATCGGATGGGTATTGCTGACCATGGCTGCGGAAGGGGAATGGGTGTCCGCGATTATTCTTCCCCTGTACTATCTCGCCGATGCCACGATCACGTTGTTTCGGCGCCTGTTGCGCGGTGAAAAGGTCTGGCGAGCGCATCGGTCGCATTTCTACCAACTCGCCACCCAAGCCAGCGGAACACACGCGGGGGCGGTTCGCCGAATCAATGCCACGAACGTGGCCCTGGTGTTGCTGGCGACCCTGGCCGCCGCGAATCCCGATGCTGCGCCCCTGCTTCTGTCGTTCGCCGTCGTGGCGGTCGCCCTGCTGCTCTGGTTGTCTGCCGCCCGTCCCATCGCGGCGCCCAACTCCGACATGCCATCTGACAGGGATTAGCCGTAGAGCTTCGAGCCTGCGCCCGCGCTTCGTGATGACGTCCACGGCGCGCCGCAAGAATTGTTCCCTCCTTCGGGAAGCACCCTCGTCTTCACTGTCGTCGGCGCCCTGACGGAACCCTCGCGACCGTGCTATAGCCGGGTCATGCGACCTTTAACCGCATCGCTCGTTCGATCGCCTGACAGACACGAGTAGCACCATGATCCGTCGCGCCATCCTATCCGTGTCCGACAAATCCGGATTGGAGGAATTTGGAACCTTCCTCGCCAAGCGCGGCGTCGAGATTCTGTCGACGGGAGGGACCGCGAGGGCACTCCGTGACGCCGGAGTGATCGTCGGGGACGTCTCGGATTACACCGGGTTTCCCGAAACGATGGACGGACGTGTGAAGACGCTGCACCCGAAAGTGCACGGGGGCATCCTCGCGCTGCGGGATGCGGCAAGCCATCGGGACGCCATGGACCGCCATGGAATCGCCGCTATCGACCTGGTCGTGGTCAACCTCTATCCCTTCGAGGAAACCGTCGCCAAGGGCGCGCCCTTCGAAGAGTGCGTCGAGAACGTAGATATCGGCGGGCCCGCCATGATTCGCTCCGCCGCGAAGAATCACGCCCACGTTACGGTCGTTGTCGATCCGAGCGACTATCGGGCCGTCATGGATGACATGGGAGCGAACGGCGGGGCCGTGGGCGAGGATCTTCGGCGACGCCTCGCGGCCAAAGCCTACGCCCGAACGGGCGCCTACGACGCCGCGATATCAAGCTGGTTCGCCGGGGAACTTGAAGATCCCTTTCCGGAGCGGCTCGTCCTTTCCGGCAAACGCCGGGACGTTCTTCGCTATGGCGAGAACCCGCATCAGGAAGCTGCGTTCTATTTTGGCGGCACCCCCCGTCCGGGCATCGCCACGGCGAATCAGATCCAGGGCAAGGCGCTTTCGTTCAACAACCTGAACGACACGGATGCGGCCTACGAACTGGTCGCCGAATTCGATCCGGGACATCACGGCCCTGCGGTTGCCATCATCAAGCACGCGAACCCCTGCGGCGTCGCGCTCGGCGACTCCCTTGTCGACGCGTACAGAAAGGCGCTGGCGTGCGATCCGGTCAGCGCTTTCGGCGGCATCATCGCCCTCAACAGCGCTCTCGACCGCGAGACGGCGGAAGGGATCTCCGGGATATTCACGGAAGCCATAATCGCGCCGGATGCCGACAATGCTGCGAGAGAAGTCCTGGCCGGGAAGGAGAATCTGAGGCTCCTGCTAGCCGGATCGCTTCCCGACCCGACCTCGCGAGGAATGACCGTTCGATCTCTTGCAGGAGGATATCTCGTACAAACGCGGGATGATCAACTGACCAGCGGCGAGCTCGAGGTGGTTACCAAGAGGAAGCCGAGCAGTTCGGAAACCTCGGACCTGATCTTCGCGTTCACAGTCGCCAAACACGTCAAATCCAACACGATCGTGTACGCGAAGAACGGCGCCACCGTGGGGATCGGAGCGGGGCAAATGAGTCGGGTGGACTCCGCGCGTCTGGCCGTGCGTAAAGCCGAAGAGGCGGCGCGCGAAGCCGGACACGCCGAGCCCGCCACCAGGGGATCCGTGGCCGCCTCCGATGCGTTCTTTCCTTTCGCCGACGGGCTGCTGGCAGCCGCCGAGGCCGGTGTGACCGCCGTGATCCAGCCGGGCGGCTCGATGCGCGACGATGAAGTGATCGCCGCCGCCGACGGGGCTGGAATCGCGATGGTGTTCGCAGGGCTGCGTCACTTCCGTCACTAGCTGGAACCGCTCTCAGCCTCTTTCGTCGCACGCGTCGCTGCTTTCTGGCCTGCCGTAGCCGGGTTCCGCCGTGCCTGTGCGAGTTCGTGGCTCGCCCGCATCGGCACCCAGTGCGGCCGAGCCCCGGCCGATGCCTTTCAGCGCTCGGAAACCGCGTCAACTCCAGGGGAAGGGACTGTTGGATACGGGAAGCTGCCGTCCCTCGGCATACCGCGACATGCGGAAGGGTTCCAGCAGATCACTGGGGGTGCCGAGCAGTTCACCCGCCACCAGGGCCCCGACGCCGATCATCTTGAAACCGTGATTCGAATCGGCGATGACATAGACATTGTCGTGGAAGCGGTCGAAGACAGGAAAGCTGTCGGGCGTGAAGCAGCCGATGCCCCCCGACGGCTCGTTTTTATACTTCGAGATCTGCCCCGAGAAGCGGGACTGGCAGAAGGCCAGCGCCGAGCACCACATGTGGGTGAAATCATCGCCGACCACGAAATCCGGGGACTCGGGACCGTAGGGGTCGACGGCGACGTCCCCCGCGTCCGCCTCGACCCTGTAAGGCATGGCCCCGCCTTGGATGCCGCCGAAATTGAGATCCGGCTTGTAGTAGATGCCCCACATCTCTTCGGTGATCAGGGAGCCGTCGACGTCCGAGACGAGGGGCGCGTCCGTGTCCACGTGAATCACCGGCGGGGCGCCGCCGTCGTTGGTCTTCTGGAGGCCGGGGTCGACGCCGAGAGTCCCTTCCTGGAGGCTCCAGTAGACCCACATGGGCACGTCCTCGTGGACCACGCCGTCGGACCCCCTGACGGGAATGGCAGCCGGCAGCTCGAGCATGTCCCAGATGGTCTTGACCCAGGGCCCGGCCGCGACGATGACCTGTTCGGCTTGGATCACGCCGCGGTCGGTCTCGACTGCCGCCGCCGCGCCGCCGTCCACCCGGAAGCCCGTGACCGTGACGCCGGAGAGAATCCGCGCGCCGACGGCCTCGGCCTTGCCGGCGAGACCGTGGATGGAGGCCGCGTTGTTGGCATAGCCGCCCTTCTTCTCGTGCAGCACCGAGGTGATGCCTTCCGCCTGCCAGTCGCTGAACAAGTCCTTCATGTACCTGTCGCTGTGCGCGGCGCCCTCGATGAAGGTCGACTCGTATCCGATCGCCGCCTGCTCCTGCGCGATCGTGGCGACGTCCTCGAACATGCCTTCCGGGCTGATCTGCATGTAGCCCACAGGGTGATAGCTGAATGCTTCGGGGTCGCTCTCCCAGACGGCGACACTGTGGGCCATCAGCTCCCGCATGGCCGACTGGGCGTAGTTGTTGCGCACGACGCCGCAGGCGATGCCGCTCGCGCCGGCCGCGATGCCGGTCTTGTCGAGAACGAGAATGTCGACCGCCGAGCCGTCGTTGCGCGGCGTCTGGCCGCGCGCGGCGAGGGCCTCGCCCAGATGCCAGGCGGTACTCAGGCCGTGGATGCCGGCACCGATGATCAGGTAGGTGGCTTGGGTGGGAATTGTCATGGGGCTCTACTCTCCTGCGGCCAGTTTGATCCCCGGAACGTCCGGGTCCGGCACCGAGAATTCGCGGTCGTGAGTCAACGCCGGAATCATGCGCCGCACCTCCGCGACCTTGGCGGGGTCGATGTCGGAGACGATCACACCGGGTTCCTCGCCGCCTTCCGCGAGGATGCAGCCCCAGGGATCGATGATGAGCGAGTGGCCATAGCTCTCGGCCTCGCCGTGGGTTCCGCACTGACAGGCTGCCAGCACATAGGACCCGGTCTCGATGGCGCGGGCCCGCAGCAGCACGTGCCAGTGGGCTTGACCGGTGGTCTTGGTGAAGGCCGCGGGCACGACAACGAACTCGGCGCCGGCATGGGCGAGTGCCCGGTAAAGCTGTGCGAACCTGAGATCATAGCAGACGCTGAGCCCGAGCCTGCCCCACGGCGTCTCGGTGACGACCGCGGAGGCACCGGGCTCCACGCTCCTGGATTCGCGATAGCTCTGGCCACCCGCCAGGTCGACGTCAGAAAGGTGGATCTTGTCGTAGAAGGCGACGATGCCTCCCCGGTCGTCGATCATGTAAGCGCGATTGCGGATCTTGCCGGTGGGAGAGCGGATCGCGAGCGATCCCATCTGGATCCAGACCCCGAGCTCGTCGGCCATCCCCCGGAACAAGGAAAGACCGGGGTGTTCTTCTTCCGCGCGATCACCGACGTCGAAGGCGCCATCGCGGAAATCGAGGCAGGAGAAGAATTCCGGCAGGCAGATCAGGGAGGCGCCTTGGCCCGCCGCGTGCCGCACCAGGGACTCCGCCTCTGCGAGGTTGGCGGCCATGTCGGGGCCGGCGCAGTTCTGCACGCAAGCCGCTTTGAAAGACTCTCTCATCGCCTCTTCACCCCGACCGGCACGTCGCCTACGCCTTGGTGGCGCGGACAAGCGCGTCGCGAGCCTTCTGCAGATGCCCCTGCATGGCGCCGGCCGCCGCCTCCGCATCGCGCCGGACGATCGCCTCAAAGATGGCGCGGTGCTGCCGATTGTAGCCGGCGATTTCCGGCGGTGTGAGGGTCAGCCGTTTCATGGTCTCCCACTGATTGTGGCGCCGCACTTCGTTCACGCGTTCGTACATCCAGATCATCAGGGAATTCTGCGTACAGTTGGCGAGTCCCCGATGGAACTCCTCGTCCGCAGCGGAAAATGCCCGATAGTCCTCGTCAATGTTCTCCACCGCCTCCATCGTCAGCTGAAGCTGGTCGAGGTCGTGGCCAGTGGCATTGAGGACCGCGAGACGCACCATCTGGGGTTCGAGCGCAAATCGCGTATCCACGAGCTCCAGAGGGCTGGTCGACTGGATGATGGTCTGGGTCTGATCGGCCGCGGAATAGGTGACGTAGGTGCCGCTGCCCATGCGGCGTTCGACCAGCCCTGCGTCCTCCAGGCGATGCAGGGCTTTGCGTACCGTCCCCCGGGCTACCCCGAACTGTCTGGCAAGCTCTCGTTCCGGAGGAAGCCGGTCATCCTGCATCAGTCCCATGGATACGATCCGGGAGCGCAGCGATGCAACGATGTCGCTCGAGTTCGGTTGTCTGGCCTCGCGCTCCGAACCCGCCACCCATCCTGGCGTTGCGTCACTCATGATCCCGGCTCATGGATCGATTGGTCCATAATTGGATCTCTAAAGATGCGGCCACCACGCATTCAAAGGAATTCTGCACCAGAACGGGTCCAAAATACAAGCCAATGTTGATCTTAGGTACAATGTTGGTTAACCTGAACTATACAGATGGATGCACATTCGCTACGGTTTCTGAAATTGGCCTGACCGCAAAATCCGAAAAAGATCAACAGGTCTCACGGGCGGACAGACGCCGGTGAACACGGACGGCAAGGGACATTACGGGAGGTAGCAGATGTCCGAGACGGATCTTGAGAAATACGTCAATGCGGAGGGCCGCTCTGACCTGGTCAGGCAGGTTCGCGAAAAGATCGATGAACTGGATATTCGATATATCTACTACCAGTTCATTTCGGTCACGGGACGCATCGTCGGCAAGGGCATCCCGGCGGATCATTGGGAGACCATCGCGGAACGCGGGTTCCAACTGGTCTACGGCGCCACGGCCAACCTCTACACGGACCGACACGCCAATTACATCGGCTACGGCCCGGAGGCGTCGGAGCTGGTCGGCATTCCCGATCCGGAGACCTTCGCCCAGTTGCCCTGGGACAAGCGCGTCGGCCGCGTCTTCTGCACCTGTTTCCGGAACCGCGAGGAGCTCGAGAATCCCGGGGGATTCCTGACCTCGGACTGCCGCGGCAACCTGCGCCGCATCCACGACGAATTCAAGGACAAGCACGACGGCCTGCACCTGCGGCACGGCACCGAGCCGGAGATGATGTGGCTGAAGAAGGGCGAGGACGGGCTTCCGGACGGCGGCGTTTCGAAGCCCAACTGCTACCACCTGGACCAGTTCGAGATCTTGCGTCCGGTATTCCTCAAGGTCGTCGAATACGCCCAGGCCATGGGCCTCGACATGATCCAGGGAGACCATGAGGACGCTCCCGGTCAGCTCGAGCTCAACTTCAACTTCGACGACGCGCTGCGCACCTGCGACCGGTTGACCACCTACCGTCAGATCTGCGCCGCCGTGGCCCGCGAGTTCGACATCATCGCCTGCTTCATGTCGAAGCCGTTCATGGGCGTCTCGGCCTCGGGCTGCCACCACAACATTTCGCTGTGGCGCGGCGGCGCCGAACAGCTCGTCAACACCGCGCACGCCGAATCCAGGCCCGGGGCCGACGGCGTCTACGCGTACTTGAAGGGCGGCGAGAACACGTTCCTGCCCGACCCCGCCATCGACGAGCGCAAGCCGGGACCGACCGGCCTGCAATGCATCGGCGGTGTGATGGAGCACGTCGGCGCCCTGACGGCGCTCGGTTCGTCGACGGTCAATTCCTACCGCCGGCTGTGGGACACCGGGTTCTGGGCGCCGGTCTTCGCCGATTGGGGCTATCAGAACCGCACCTGCGCCCTGCGCATCTCGGCGCCGGGGCGCTTCGAGTACCGCTCCGTCGACTCGATGGTGAACCCCTACTTGATGGCGGCGGGTCTGTTGAAGGCGTTCGATGACGGGATGGCGCGCGGTCTCGATCCGGGCGAGCCCGAGGAACGCAACATCTACGAGGCCATGGAAGCCGGAAAGCTGGTCAAGAAACTTCCCATGTCCTTGGGTGAAGCCCTGGAGCGCCTCGACGACGACGAGGTCATCAAATCCGCCTTACCCGACGAGATGTACCGGGTGTTCACTCACTACAAAGGCGACGAATGGGCCAAATTCAACGCCACGGTCACCAACTGGGATCTCGAATCCTATTGGGACTGCCTGCCATAACGAACAAGCGGTACTGAACGGCCGGAGGAGACAAGATCCATGTGCGGCATAGCTGGTCTCATTCATCGCGGCACGACCGCAGACATCGGCACCGAAGTGACGAACATGCTGCAGTCGTTGAAGCATCGCGGTCCCGATTCCACGGGCTTTGCGATTTACGGCCAACCGGTCGCCGACGAATACGTCATGCGCTTCAAGGTCGCCGAACAGGAGGACATGGCGACCGGATTCCGGATCCACGACGAGATCAAGGAGCGGCGGGCGATCGTGGATTCCCGTTTCGATGAAAAGGGTGCGGTCATGCTGTCGCAGGAGGATGCCACGGAGTACGCCTACCGCTACCGCTTCACGTTCGACGGCGATCTCGAACAGCTGGCCCGTTACATCGAGGATGTGGAAGGGGCGGAGATCCTCTCCCTTGGCAGTGGCCTGGAATTGATCAAGGATCTCGGCGACGCAACGACCGTGTCCGGCCAATACGGACTAAACGGCTTTCAGGGCACGCACGCGATCGGGCATACGCGCATGGCGACGGAGTCGGACGTCGATATCCGCTCGGCCCACCCCTACTGGGCGTATCCGTATAACGACATCTCCGTGGTCCATAACGGCCAGATCACCAACTACTGGCTCATGCGCCGCGAGATGGAGCGGCGCGGACACCGCTTCATGTCCAACTGCGATTCCGAATTGCTGGCGGTCTACACCGCGGACAAACTGAACAACGGATACACCCTGGAGGAATCGCTCGCCCAATCGATCGAGGAAATCGACGGCGTGTTCACCTACGTCGTCGCCACGGCCGACTGTCTGGGGATGGCCAAGGATACCATGGCGGCCAAGCCCATGGTGCTCTATGAGAGCGAGGACACGGTGGCGCTCGCTTCTGAGGAAGTCGCTATCCGCGCACTCATCCCGGAGGAGATCGAGACCTACGACCCGTATGACGAGGAGGTGCGGGTATGGCAGGCCTAAGCGATCAGGACAACGAGTCCTACGAGATGGGGATGCACACCGAGCAGCTCGCCGGACGCACTCAAGAGATCTTCTTCTCGCCCCGGGAGGGGGAGAACTTCGTCCACCCGGACTCCTTCGACGTCGACTTCGACAAACGCGCCGAGTTCGACGCCGCCGGGTTGGAGATCGCCGAAATCAACCTCAAAATCCGCGAGCTCATGGAGTCCGGACACGGTACCATCGTGGTTAGGAACCCGGGCGCGCGGCACTCCATCGGCGTCGGCATTCTCAACCGTCTCAACCTGATCATCGATGGCAGTCTGGGATACTTCGGCGTCGGCCTCATCGATGGACCCAACGTGCGTATCAGCGGTCGCGTCGGCTGGTCCTGCGCCGAGAACATGATGGCTGGGACCGTGGTGGTCGAAAAGAACGGGGGCTCGACCTTCGGTGCCGCGCTGCGGGGCGGGGACCTCGTCTGCCGCGGCGCCGTGGGCTCGCGTACCGGCATAGACATGAAGGGAGGCACCATCATCGTCGGTGGCGACACGGGCGCGTACTCCGGATTCATGATGCAAAGGGGCCGCATGGTGGTTTGCGGCAACGCCGGCAAGAACCTGGGCGACTCCATGTATGACGGCACCATCTTCGTGGGTGGCGAGATCCGGAGCCTCGGCGTCGATGCGGTTCCGGGCGAAATGACGGACCTGGATCGGGCTTGGCTCGAACGAAAGCTCGCCATGTACGAACTGCTGCCATCGCGGGGGGTCGGCCACTTCCAGAAGATCGTCGCCGGCAAGCAGCTATGGAACTATGACAATCTCGAACCCACCGAAAAGAAGATCGTCCTCTGAGAGGGAACGAACGATGTCAGATTCACAATCCCTCGCCCCCATGCCGAATGGTGGTTCACGGAAACCGTCCCGCAGCAAAGACGTGCTGGGGCGCAGTCAGATCTACACGCGCGAGGTCATCGACGACATCCATATCAAGGCGGAGCTTGGACGCTACCGGATGCGCGGGTTCTCCTTGTTTAAGAAAATTCCGCACTGGGACGATCTGACGTTCCTTCCGGGCACGCTGACGCGCTTCGTCATCGAGGGTTACCGCGAGAAGTGCCTGACCGAGACGGTCATCGGCCCGCGGGCGAAAAAGCCGATCGTGCTCGACATTCCCGTCTACATCACGGGCATGAGCTTCGGCGCGCTTTCCTACGAGGCCAAGACCGCGCTGGCCCGCGGGGCGACGATGGCGGGTACGGCGACGTGCTCGGGCGAGGGCGGCATGATCCCCGATGAGCGCCGCTATTCGACCAAATGGTTCTACCAGTGCATTCAGTCGCGCTATGGCTTCAACCCGCACCACCTGAGGTTGGCGGACGGCTGCGAGTTCTTTATCGGCCAGGGCTGCAAGGTCGGGCTCGGGGGCCACCTGATGGGCCAGAAGGTCACCGACCAGGTGGCGGAGATGCGCTCGCTCCCCGCGGGTATCGACCAGCGCTCGCCTGCCCGCCATCCCGACTGGCTGGGGCCCGACGACTTGGCGCTGAAGATCCAGGAGGTCCGGGAAGCCACCGACGGCCAGATTCCCATCCAACTCAAGCTCGGCGCGGCGCGCGTCTACGACGACGTGCGCATGGCGGTCAAAACCGACCCCGACAGCATCTACATCGACGGTATGGAGGGGAGCACCGGCGCCGGGCCGCACCTGGCGACGGAAGACACCGGTGTGCCGGGCATGGCCGCGATCCGCCAGGCGCGTCGGGCGATCGACGATCTCGGCAAGCGCGGCGAGATCACCCTGATCTATGCCGGCGGTATCCGTAATGGCGGCGATATCGCCAAGGCGCTGGCGCTCGGGGCCGACGCCGTAGCCATCGGTCATTCGGCGATGATGGCCCTCAACTGCAACAAGGACATTCCGGAAGCGGACTTCGAGTCCGAGATCGGGGTCGAGGCAGGGTACTGCTATCACTGCCATACGGGCCGCTGTCCGGTCGGGGTGGCGACCCAGGACCCCGTCCTGCGTCGGCGTCTCGATCCCGACGCGGCAGCGGAGCGCGTCTACAACTTTCTTCACACGCTCGCCATCGAGTGCCAGATGATGGCGCGGGCTTGCGGCAAGACCAATGTCCACAGCCTGGAGCCCGAAGATCTGGCGGCGCTGACCATGGAGGCCTCCGCCATGGCCGGTGTGCCGCTGGCGGGGACCGAGTACACGGTAGGCGTGGACGATTATCACCACCTTTAGGGAGGGTACGGATCAATGGCCGGAGGCACCTACAAGGGCTCCGAACTCGGCCATGTCGATCACTTCATCGACGGCGACGGCCTCGACTCGGAACGCGAAATCGAGATCGGTCAGCACATCGGCTACCGTTATGACGTCAATCTTCTGCCGGATTACGACCGCCTGACCCCCTTTCTCACGACCTACATCGAGACGATGGGTTGGGACGACCTCAACTGGCTTGAAGACGTGCACATGGGCTACGAGGAAGGCCGCCCGGCGGTATTCGACCGCAACATCAACGGCTGGGTCTCCATCCCGGAAGACACCGAACTGCCCGACAACCAGCAGGATCGCGACATGCTGGCGCGCGAGCTGTTGATCAAGTTTCAGATGTCCAGGCGTCACCCTTTGGTGGAGTTGAACAAGGCGTACCGGAAATTCTGACCGATCTCGCGCCGTCCATCTGGAGGGGCGGAACGGACCTTGACGGAGAGATCCTTGGAGCCATCGCGTTCGAACGGGGATCAGGTCATCCGGCTCGACAGCGCCAACCGGGAGCTCGCCCTGGCCTTTCTGGGTTGGCAGTGTCGGCTGCGCCAGATCGCCTTCCGCCAGAACGGCGGTCGACCCAGCGATGGCATGTCTCCGAAGGTTTTTGTGGGCGATGAATGTCAGGTGGCAGGTCGGATCGTCTCAATCCTCAACAAGGCCGAATCCGACTCCGTGCTCGTGGAATTTCAGCATTTCTATCGCCGCACGCGCGATCCCGCCCAGCGCCGAGCCGATGTCACTCGGTTTTTGTCGGAAACCTATTTCCAAAGGCCGCAGACCTTCACGGATCGACTGACCACGGTGTTCCCACCCGGGTCCCGGGTGGCCGAATTGCTCGAGTCGGCCGAATCCTGCCGACTCGTGTTTGAGCACTTCAATCAGCGTTACGACCTGACGTGCGAAGCGATACCGCTTCGGGAAGACGATCCCCTGTATCAGTCGACGTTCTGGCACAACGCGCTGTTCAATCCGGATTTGTCGAAGGATTGCAGGATCCTGGCGCTTGTTCCCAATTGGTCGCGTTGCGCCGCGGATCCGGCACCCGCATGAGAGTCGGGTTCAGAGGTTTGCTGGAACAAATACTTGTTTCGGAAAGCAGAATCGGTGAACATACCGGTTAATGCTGATGCGAGACTTGGCGATCGTGGCAGAACTCTCAATCTGATCTTGAACGCCGAACCGGCCGTGTGTACGGGGTGCACGGTGGTCGGTGATTCTATTTGCACCCCGCGGAGAAACCTTCATGGATACAGATGTTGCTGCACTAACAACAGTATTCACTGAATTTTATTACTGGATAACTGTTGCACTGATGTTCCTGATCCACGTTGGCTTCTGCATGTACGAAGTGGGGGCAAGCAGGCGCAGGAACCACATGCACACCCTGATGAAGAATTCCATGCTGATCCCGTTGGTCACGGTGACATGGTTCTTCTTCGGCTGGTGGATTTACTGGGCATTCGCTGGCGGGCCGGGCATCACGGGTCCGCTCGGCCATCCCGATCCAGCCGTTGCGGCGGCGTACACACCGTGGGGCGAAAGCATGGGCCCCCGCCTCGACGACCGTATCAGCGGCGTCTTCTGGGCAGCGTTCCTGCTGTTCGCCTGGACGGCCGCGTCCATCGTCTCGGGTGCCGTGATCGAACGGATTCGCCACTTCGCGTTCTGGATATTCGCCGTCCTGATCGGATCTGTCACCTGGTCGATCGACGCCGCCTGGGGCTGGCACTTCAACGGCTGGATGGTCGAGCTCCTCGGGTACCATGACGCGTACGCGTCCGGTGTGATTCACGGAATCGCCGGCGGTACGGCCTTGGGCGTTCTGGTCGTCCTTGGGCCGCGCCTCGGCAAGTTCGCAGCGGACGGCACGCCGCGCGACATCGTGCCTCACAACACCTGGCTGGTGTGTATCGGGTTGTTCCTGATCTATACGGGCTTCTGGGGGTTCTACGTGGCCTGCAACGTGCCGCTGGCGACGACCGCTTACATCGACGGCCAGCTCACCGGCGCGACCCAGACCGCGACCACGATTTACCTCACGCCGACCACGCTCGGCGCCATCACGGTAAACTTCCTGATGTCGTTGGCCGGCGGGATGTTGGTCGGTTACATGGTGTCGAAGGGCGACGCCTTCTGGACCTACTCGGGTGGCCTTGCCGGCATCATCACGGCGTCCGCCGGCAACGACCTCTATCATCCGATCCAGGCGATGATCATCGCCGGCATCGGCACCTTCCTCATGTACAAGATCCACTATTGGGTCGAACGGAGGTTCAAGGTCGACGACGCGGTCGGCGCCGTGGCGGTCCACGGCTACGCCGGCGTCATCGGTCTGGTCCTTGCGGGTTTCGTGCTTTGGGGACACCCCTCGTCACCCTATGAGGGCTTCGCCGCCATCAATCCACTCGGCCAATTGGTCGGCGCGGTCATCATGTTCGGGGTGCTTGGTTTCCTCCCCGCCTGGATCATCGCCAAGATCCTTCACTCGCAGGGCCTGCTTCGCATTCCGCGTGAGATCGAGGTGCTCGGTCTCGACTTCCTCAGCAACAAGGAAGCCGAGGCGGCGCGCGCGGACGTGGTGGCTGGGGTTCGCTCCGAGTCCGCGGGCGCCTGAGGAACGGATGGAGAAGAGAGGAGCACTATCATGTCAACCACACCAATTGATTCCTGGGCGGTCGATCTGGCGAACGTGACACATATCTATCCGTTTGCCGGAGCCGAAGGTCTGATGGCGCTGATCGGAATCGTCCTGTGGCTTGCCTGGCATGTTTGGCAGGTCAGGCACGAGAACGAGATCCTCAAGGACAGCGTCCAGAAGTACGGCGACGAAGCGACATTGCAGAACGCCATCGACGATCACCACTGAGTGGTCTCATCGGCTATGTTCGTGGGGCACCGGAATTCCCGGTGCCCCTTTCCTCTTGATAATCGTCGTGCGTCCGTGGCGGTCTCCCGTCGACGAAAGGAAGGGTCGAGGTTGACCGGGCAGACACCCGGCGAACGCCGCGAGGAATATGCCTTCGGGGTCTCCGCGTCGCGTCGCGTGCACGCCTCGGTCATCGCAGGACTGCTGGCGGCGATCGGAATCGGGACCATGTTGTTCGGCGACGGCTACGTGCGGGACCATAGGCTGATCGCCGTCGTCTGCTGGGGGCTCGCGGCGACCGCTCTCTATGTCTCGCGGGGTGCCTGGTCGCGCGGGACGGCGATGATCATCGACGATACGGGTCTCTGGTACCGCGATTGGCACCTTCCCCCGGTGCCTTGGCGGCACGTGGCCGGGGCACGTGCCGTGGGCATCAGGTTGCGGCCTTTGCTGCGTATCGACCTCAAGGACACGGAGTCGTTTTTCGCCATGCTCGACACCGCCGCACGCCGGCGAAGTCGCGGCAATGCCCTGGTCAAGGGCGATCATCTCCTGATTCCCAACAACGCCGTCGAGAAATCAATTCCGGAGATAGCAGTCCTGATCCGCGAACGTGCGTCGGGTTGACGGTACGGACTCCTTCCAGGTTCTCGCTGCATCCGCGGAAAGTCGAAACGGGGCTTGTCCTGCTGGGCCCGTCGGACATCCGGCGGGCCGCGTCGTGGCCTCCATGACGGTTGGGGAATCGATTGTCAGACCACGGACAAGCGGCGAATGCGGGGTCCGACGCAGACGATTCCCGCCGTAGACTTCGTCGTATTCCGGACTTCCCGGATGGCTGGACAAGGTCGTGTGCAGCCATCATCGTTGCGAGTGGTTCATACGTGATGCGCCGCGAGAGTTCTTGCCGGCGCGAGGCAAAGCGGGCAGATGATGACGGAGGCTGAGCGGCTGGACTATCAGCACCCTCACGCGACCGAGGTCGACGACAGCAGTCTCGAGGTGTCGATCGGCGGGGAGGTGCGGGAATTCCGCAAGAAGCTCGACATGACGGTGGCGGAGCTCGCCAAGGCGTCCGGACTGTCGGCGGGTATGCTGTCCAAGATCGAGAACGGCATGACGTCGCCCTCCCTGGCCACGCTGCGAGCTCTGTCGCGGGCCCTGCACGTTCCCGTCACGGCGTTCTTCCGGAAGTTCGAGGAGGAATTGGACGCTACCTACGTACGGGCGGGACAGGGTCTGGCCATCGAGCGGCGAGGGACCCGCGCCGGCCATCAGTATCAGCTTCTGGGCCACAGCGTCGGCAAGAGCGTGGCCGTCGAGCCGTACCTGATCAGCCTGACGGAAGAGTCGGACGTCTTTCCTCTCTTCCAGCATGCGGGACAGGAGTTCATCTACATGCTGGAAGGCGAACTGAACTACCGGCACGGGGACAAGACCTACGCATTGCTCCCCGGTGATTCGCTGTTTTTTGACGCGAATGCGCCCCACGGACCGGAAGAGCTGCGCAAACTGCCGATTCGCTTCCTCTCCGTCATCGCGTACTCCAGGGACTCGGAGTGAAGGAATTTCATGAGAGGAAACTTTTTTTCCTCTCATGACTTGATTCTATCGATCCCGTTTCATACTCTTTAGCTGTGCCCACGCGGGCTCGAAAACGACTGCACGCGAGGTGTGCGATGTGCGGAATCGCTGGCGTCCTCTTCAAGAATCCTGGACTCAACGCGAAGCTCGGCGAGACCCTGATCGAAATGCTCGACGGGTGTCAGCACCGCGGGCCCGATTCGACGGGATTCGCGCTGTACGGAGGCGACTCGGACACCTCGGAGTTCGTCTTGCGGTTCCATGTCGGCACGGGGGACGAAGGTTCCGAGAACGTGGATCGCGTGGTACGGGCGCTGAAGGAGTTCGAAGCCCAAATCATCGACGGCGAACACGTCGGCAGCACCTACCGGGTAACGGTGTGCTACGAAGGCGACGTCCAGAAATTCGCCTACGCCATGGAGCATGCGGCGAAGCTGTTCTCCATCGGTAGCACCCTCGACATCGTCAAGGACATCGGCGGCGCCCACGACGTCGACGAGGTTTACGACGTCCATTCCGTGGACGGCAGCCACGGTCTCGGACACGTGCGTCTCGCCACGGAGTCCGACGTCAAGCCGGAAGCGGCGCACCCGTTCTGGGCCACCGGCTTCTCCGATGTGGCGATCGTCCACAACGGTCAGATCACCAACTACTGGAAGATGCGCCGGCTGTTGGAACAGCGCGACTACGAGTTCCATACGGACAACGATTCCGAGCTCATCGCGGTCTACCTTGCCGACAAGCTCAAGCACGGAGATACTCTGAAGCAGGCCCTTGAGACCTCGATCGACGACCTCGACGGCACGTTCTCGTTTCTCGTGTCGACCAAGGACGAGATGGGCTACGCCAAAGACCGTCTCGCCGCCAAACCGATGGTGCTCTACGAAAACCATGATCTCATCGCCATCGCCTCGGAAGAGGTCTCTCTCAACCGCCTGTTTCCGGGTCAGGCCCTTGATACGACCGAACCGCCGCCTGGGACCTGCGCGACATGGTCACGGTAGACCTGAGCGAGCTGCCGGTCCGCGAAGCCAATGACCTGATCCGGAAGGCGGGCGCGGACGGCGAGGACGTCGAAGTCCTCAACCCGGATGCGCGGCATCACATCGGGGTCGGTCTGGCCCATCCCATCACGGTGCGCATTCGAGGATCGGCCGGCTATTTCTGCGCCGGTCTGACCGACGGACCGCGCTTCGAGGTCGAGAGCAACGTCGGCTGGGGCCTCGCCGACAACATGTACCAGGGTTCTGTGGTCGTCGGCGGCAATGCCAGCGCCATTCCCGCCGTCGCCATCCGCGGCGCCGAGGTCGTGGTCAAAGGGAACATGGGTTCGCGCGCCGGCCAGGTCATGAAGGAGGGCACGCTGCTCTGCGGCAAGAACGCAAACTTCATGGCCGGCTACATGATGTACGGCGGGCGTATCGTAATTCTCGGCGATTCCGGCGAGCGCGTGGGCGAAGACATGACCGGCGGCGAGATCTTCGTCGGCGGCAAGATCCAGTCGCTGGGTGCCGCGGCCATGCAGACCGACATGGAGAGCGCCGAGGACAACGAACTGCGCGCGCTTCTCGACAGGTACGAAATCCCTTTCGCGGGGACCTTCAGCAAAATCGTCAACGAAGGCGGCAATCTGCGCTATGCCAACCCGGAGCCGCGGCGCCGGGCCATCCCGTTCTTCACCTTCTCGGGTAAGTCGAGCTACTGGAACGAGAAGGTCCAGGAGGACATCTACGTCAAATCCAAGATCGGTCGTTACCGCATCCGGGGTTATGGCGGTGCGCGGGCGTTGCCGCATCTCAACGACATAGCGTTCAAGAAAGACCTGAGCACCGCCGGCAGCGAGACAGACGCCGTCAGCAAGGTCAACCTGCACACCGAAGTCGGCGGGCGCCACGGGGCCAAACCGCTGAGACTTTCCATGCCGGTGATGATCTCGCCGATGAGCTTTGGGGCGCTGAGCAAGTCGACCAAGCTTGCCATGGCCAAGGCCGCGGCCATGGCCGGAATCTCGGAAAATACCGGCGAAGGCGGGATGATGGACGAGCAGCGCGAAGCCGCCGATCAGCTTATCTTCCAGATGCTGTCGGGGCGCTTGGGTTGGAACGTCCACGACATGCAGCGGGCCGATGGTCTTGAGATCTATATCAGCCAAGGCGCCAAGCCCGGGTTCGGCGGCCAGCTTATGGCGGCCAAGGTCACCGAGGAGATCGCGCGGATCCGTGGCATTCCCCACGGCATCGATCTACGCTCGCCGTCACGCCACCCGGACATTCTCGGTGCCGACGATCTGGTCATCAAGATCGAGGAGATGCGCGAAGCCACGGGCTATCGCATCCCGATCGCCGTCAAGCTCGGTGCCGGACGCGTGCGCGACGACATCAAGATTGCCGTGAAGGACGGCTTCGATTTCATCGAGCTCGACGGCATGCAAGGCTCCACCGGAGCGGCCGGCAATGAGGTGCTCGATTATTGCGGCATTCCGACCATCGCCGCCATCCAGGAGGCCGAGGAGGCGCTCGCGGACATCGGCCGCCGTCAAGACGTCGACATCGTGCTCATGGGCGGCATCAAGGACGGAATCGATACCGTGAAGGCCTTGGCGTTGGGGGCCGACGCCATCGGCATGGGAACCTCGGCGATCATCGCCGCGGGCTGTATCGCCTGTATGCAGTGCCACGTCGGTTCCTGCGTCGTCGGGATCGCCACGCAGGACCCCGAACACGAGAAGCGCTACAACGTGGATATCGAGGCACGGAATGCGGCACGGTTCCTTGAGAGCGTCCGCTGGCAGATCGCGGCGCTGACTCATGCGCTCGGTTACGACGATATCCGCCAGCTCAATCGTGAGGACCTGGTGGCGCTGACGTCCGAGGCGGCGGCCATAACCAAGCTTCCCTACGCGCCGGAGTATCGTTCCGGCGAACACCAGATTCAGGAGACCGTGGGCATTCAACGCTCCGGGTCACAGCTCCAGTGAGTGTTCAAGAAACGCCGCCGCGGGTGAACGTCGAGTGTCCTCCCGAACTCCTCGACGATACCGACGACGCCAACTTCGTGCCGGCGCCCTGTCAGGTCGCCTGCCCCATCGGTACGGACGCGCCGTCCTACATCGCCTACATCTGGGAAGACAAGGTCGAAGAGGCTTTCGAGGCAATCACCGCCACCAATCCGTTCAGTTCCATCTGCGGCCGGGTTTGCGATGCCCCGTGCGAGCCGGCCTGCCGCCGCGCCGACTCCGACGGCCCCCTGGCGATTCGCAATCTCAAGCGCTTCGTCATGGATCAGCTCGGAAAGGATCACCATCTGCCTCCCGTCGAAGTCACGAAGGACAAGACAGTGGGCATCGTCGGTTCGGGGCCGGCGGGTATGACCGCCGCGCAGGACCTGGCCGAGGCGGGCTACGAGGTGCACCTCTACGAGATGACCGACCGCCTCGGCGGCATGATGGTCTGGGGCATCCCGGCCTTTCGGCTTCCGGTGGGGATCATCCAGGAGGACATGGACCGAATCCTCAATCACTGCCCGGGCATCAAGGTGCACCTCAACACCGGGCTCGGACATGAGGTAACCCTCGAAGAGCTCAAGGAGCGGCACGAGGCGGTGTTGCTCTGCATCGGCTCCTGGTGGGGCAAGACCATGGGCGTGCCAGGTGATGAGGACCCGCGCATCGTCGACGGCGTGTCCTTCCTGCGGCGCGTCAACGGCGGCGAACGGCCCGAACTGCCCGAGACCGTCGTGGTCGTCGGCGGCGGTGACGTCGCCATGGATGCCTGCCGCGTGGCCAAGCGTCTGCCCGGCTGCAAGCACGTCAAGGTCGTCTATCGTCGGGGGCCGGAGCAGATTCCCGCCCGCAAGGACGAACTCCATGGCGCCATCAGGGAAGGCGTCGAGTTCGTCTACAACACACAGCAGGTCGCCGTAGTGAAGAGCGGCAACGAGATCGCGCTACGTTGCGTCATCACCAAGATGGGGGAGCCGGAAGAAGACGGCCGCCGAAGGGCCGTCCCGGTGAAAGGGACGGAGCACGACATTCCCTGCGGCATGGTGATCTCCGCGGTCGGCCAGAAGGCGGAGAGCGACCACCTCGATCAGCTCGGTTTCATGGACTGGGACCGTATCCACGCCGACTTCGACTCGATGCGTACGGCGGACCCCAACGTTTTCGCCGCTGGGGACGGTGCCTTCGGGGGTTCGACCATCGTGGTCGCCATGAACCATGGCCATCGCGCGGCCTACTACGTGAAGGCCTATCTGGAAGGGAACGAGGTTCCTGCGTCCTACCGTACCCCCTATCGTACGCGCCGCGTGCCCGTCGCCCAGGACTCCAATTGGGAGCTTTTCCCGCGCCGGGAGCAAGAGTTCCACGGCCTCGGGGCGAACCCGGTGGCGTTTCCAGAGATCGAGTCGCGCTACGACGCGCAGACGGCGCGCGACGAGGCGGCGCGCTGCTACCGCTGCGATGCGGAGAACGGATCGGCCGACTACACGGTGTGGAACCGGGAGGATATCTTCGCCATGGCGCGCATGGCGCCGTCCGACGAGGCCAAGCAGCAGGCCATGCTGTTCAAGCGGATGCAGAACCGCGAGAATCCGTTTCCGGAGGATCGCCCGCCGACGATCGACGATCTGGTTTTCCTGTCGGCCAACCTCTCGCGCCTCGTGATCGACCCCTACCGCGATTCCTGTGTCACGGAAACCGGCATGATGGGTGGGTCCCTGGTGATGAAGTACCCCATGATGGTGACCGGCTTCGACGGTGTGTCCGACGAGATCCGCGAGGGACTGGCCGCAGGCATAACGGAACCCAATGTCGCCTACGTGGGCTTCCGCCGCCTGCACCGGGACGTGCCTTGGCTGCAGCTCGTCGTGCCGGGCGAGAGCGAGCCGGATCCGGACGCCATCGGCGTCATCTACGTGACCGGAGAAACCTTTCGTCCCGTGCCGCCGGAACGAGCGAACGAGGGACAGGGCTTGGGCCTGGTGGTCCGCGCGTCCAACGTCGACGAGGCGGTGCCTTTCGCCCTCGACAGCGGTTTCGATCTTCTGTTCGTGGATTCGACGATCGGAATCGAGACCGCATGGCCGGAGCTCGAAGGCGCTCCCGATCTGTCGGCGGCACGCGACACGGTACGCAAGCTCCGCGCGCTGAAGCGCGAAGGCGACATCGAGATCGCCTACTTCGGCGGCATCCGGTCAGGGACCGACCTCGCCAAGCTGCTCGGCCTCGGCAGCCACGCCGGCATCGTCGGCGTCTCGATGGGCCTCGCGCTCGGCGGCGAGATCGTGCCGTCGGGCAATCGTCAGGCCATCGTCTTCCCGCCCGACCTGACGCACGAGGATCTGAGCACGGGCGCCGCCAACTATCTCAAGGCGTCCAACAGCGAGTGCTCGATGATGGCGCGCTGCGCCGGCAAGACGAACGTCCACAACATCGAGCCTGAAGATCTGCGCTCCATCACCATCGCGACCGCGGAAGCCACCGGCATTCTGCTTGCCGGCACGCAGTAGGCAGTCGTCGCATTCGAGTCCGATGTAGACCCACCTCTATTTTCCTGCCGCGGCGAAGTTCCTAAACTGCGGCACATCACGAGACAGCGAAAACATCAGGGAGGGAGTTGATATGGCTGTCGATCTGGCCAAGGTCGCCAAAGACCGGAAGATCAAATATTTCCTCGTCAGTTTTGTCGATCTGTTTGGCGGCTTGAGGGCGAAGCTGGTGCCCGCCCGTGCGATCGGGGACATGCAGAAGGAAGGTGCCGGCTTCGCCGGCTTCGCGGCTTGGCTCGACATGACGCCCGCCGATCCGGACATGTTCGGCGTGCCCGATCCCGACAGCCTCATTCAGCTTCCCTGGAAGAAGGATGTCGCGTGGGTCGCGGCCGACCTCTGGATGAATCGCAAGGAGGTCGAGGCCTCGCCCCGCATCATCTTGAAGCGCCAGATCGAGAAGGCCGCCAAGAATGGCTACCGCCTCAAAACCGGCGTCGAATGCGAATACTTCCTGGTCATGCCTGATGGTACGGCGATCTCCGATCCCTTCGATACTCAGGAGAAACCTTGTTACGACCAGCAGGCACTGATGCGGCGCTACGACGTTATCAGCGAGATCTGCGATGCGATGAACGAACTGGGCTGGGGGCCCTACCAGAACGACCACGAGGACGCGAATGGCCAGTTCGAGATGAACTGGGACTATTCGGACTGTCTGACCACGGCGGACCGGCACGCGTTCTTCAAGTTCATGGTCAAATCCGTCGCCGAGAAGCATGGCCTGCGGGCGACGTTCATGCCGAAGCCCTTTACCGGGCTGACGGGCAATGGCTGCCACTGCCACGCATCGCTTTGGGACAAGGCAGGCCGCAAGAACCTTTTCCTCGACAACAAGGACGAAATGGGGCTGTCGAAGCTCGCCTACAACTTCCTCGGCGGAGTTCTCAATTCGGCGGGTCCCTTGTGCGCCTTTTTCAATCCGACGGTGAACTCTTACAAGCGCATCAACGCACCCACCACGTTGTCGGGTGCCAGCTGGTCGCCGAACTCGGTGACTTACGGCGGGAACAACCGGACCCATATGGTCCGAATTCCGGACGCCGGCCGCTTCGAATTCCGCCTCATGGATGGGTCGGCCAACCCGTATCTGCTCCAGGCCGGCCTGCTGGCCACGGGTCTCGACGGCATTCAGAACAAGCGGGATCCGGGCAAGCGGCTCGACGTCAACATGTACGAGTACAGGCGAGCCTCGGAGCTTCGCCGCCTGCGTATACGGAAGCTGCCGCTGAACCTCCTCGACGCCCTGCGTCTGCTCGACAAGAGCAAGATCATCCGCGCCGGGATCGGCGACGAGTCGGTCGACAGCTACGTCAAGCTGCGGATGAACGACTGGCTGAGCTACGCCAGCCACCTTACCGACTGGGAGCGCGAGCACACGCTCGACTGCTAGACCGTCGAGCTTCGACATGGAGAGCGGCCGGCCGCTCTCCGTGTTCGGCGGTTTCGCTCGCCCGCGTCGAGTGTCACCTGGCCGTTACGCCGGATGTTCCCGCCGTGCACCTCGATCAACCGTTCGGGTGGGATTTTATGACGCGTGTCAGGTCTGCGCCCGTTCACGGCACTCGCCGCACAGCCCGGTCACCTCGATGGTCTGCTGGCTGATGCGGAATCCGAGAGCATTCGCCTTCTCGCGTATGAGTTTGCTGATGGCCGGGTCTTCCATCTCGGCCACCCGGCTGCAGTTCCCGCAGATGAGGAATTGCCCGTTGTGCGCGTGCTCGGGCTCGCCGCAACCGACATAGGCGTTGAGGGACTCGATGCGATGGACGAAACCGTTTTCGACGAGAAAGTCGAGTGCTCTGTACACCGTCGGCGGATCGGCACGGCGTCCGTCACCCCGCAGGGCATCCAAGAGATCGTAGGCGCCGACCGGCATGTGCTGCTGCCAGACCAGTTCCAGGACTCTCCGCCGCAGCGGAGTCAGGCGCAATTCCCGCTCCCGGCAAACAGCGGACGCGATTTCCAACGCCGCGGCGATACATGCTTCGTGGTTGTGATCGTTTGGCCTGAAATCGCTGAGCACGTTCTTGTCCGTCACAATCTCTCTCCGGGATGAGTGAAGGGAGCTGACCGATCCAAGATATTACATTATATCCTCCACAATTTAAATTATGTTATATTGTATTATTACTGTGGGGTGCCGACCAGTGGGATGGACCATGTTCATGCACGGCAGCGTCAAAGCATGGACGGTCACGCTCTCGATCTTCGCCTGCTTGTTCGCGATTCGCCGGGCTCATACGGATGTGCCGAGCGTTGTCGTGTCGGTCAAGTCGCTTTATTCGTAGATGCCGGGGTGTCGGCGCACCGCGCCTCCTGGTTCAGGGCGAGCCGTCACCCGGCGGCTGCTTCCTGCGGCCTTCGGACGCGCGCGAACGCCTCGCCATCACCAACACCGCGGCGTGAGTTCTCGCGGAGGCCCTGATCCGCCTGATTTGCCTTGTCGCCTCCTTTGGGGCCAAGAGGGTCGGTTGCGAACCCGTGCCGAATTCGTCATAAGTTGAGGCACATCGCCGCCTCAGCCACACAATGATTGAGAGGGTACGAGATGGAACTACAACTCAAAGACCGGCCATGCCTGGTGACTGGCGCGGGCACGGGCATTGGACGCGGCGTCGCCAAAATGCTCGCAGCCGAAGGCGCCAAGGTCGCCATCAACGGGAGGCGAGAGAACCTGTTGAACGACCTCGCCGATGAGATCGTGGCGGCCGGCGGAGAACGGCCCACGATCATCGCCGAGGACGTCACCACGAAAGAGGCTCCCGAAGTCATCAGGAAGGCGGTGTATGACGCCTATGGCCGGCTCGACGTTTTGGTCAACAATGTGGGAGCTGCCGCGGCGTCGCCGATGGATGCTCCCGACGAGGTTTGGGACGGCCTCTTCAACATGAATTTCGTCCCGACGCGGCGGCTGACCAGCGCTTTCCTTCCGGGCATGCAGGAACAGAAGTTCGGCCGCATCGTCAATCTGACAGGCACCCAGGAGCCTCCGGCGGCCAGTGCATCGACTGCCGCAAAGGCTGCCATTCAGGCTTGGTCCAAAGGGCTCGCCAACCAGGCAGGTGCCGATGGAATCACCTCCAACTGCGTTTGTCCCGGGCGGATCATGAGCGAGCAGGTCGTGGAACGGCTGTATCCTACCGAGGAAAGCCGTCAGCAGTTCGCGGAAGCGAACATTCCCATGGGATATTTCGGTGAACCGGAAGACATCGCCTGCATGATCGTGTTCCTGTGCTCGCCCATTGCGCGTTACGTCACGGGAACCGTGATCGAAGTGGATGGCGGCATGAAGCGCTATTCGCACTAGTGTGGATGGATCGAAGTTCCTGCGTTTTGTGTGGTTGGGCCGTGAATCAGGTATAAGGACGGGTTTCGGAGGGCCGAAAACGTAGTGTCAGACGAGCATCCACAACCTAGGCGACGGTGGGGACGTGGGTTCGTCCGCCTCGTCCTGCTGCTGATCGTGCCGGTTGCGGCCGCGATCAGCGGTCTCTACTGGTATGCCCTCGGCGGCCGTTACGTCACGACCGAGAACGCATACGTCAAGACCAACATGATCGCGGTCTCCCCGAATATTTCGGGCCGGGTCATCGACGTGAAGGCCGAAGACAATCAGTCCGTCGACGCAGGAGACGTCCTCTTCCAGATCGACCCGGAACCGCTGCACATCGCCGTCGACCGCGCGGAAGCCCGAATCCTTGCGGTGCGCAACGAGATCGAATCGAAACAGGCTGAATATGCCCAGATCGAGGCGGAGATCGGTGAAGTTCTCGAACGTCAGAAGTTCCTGAAGCGGCAGTACGAACGCCAACAGCAATTGCAGAAGCGAGGCGTGGCGACGGCCGTCAGACTTGACGAGGCGGAGAACCTGCTTGCCACGTCTCGGCAGACCGTGCGAGTGCTGCGCCAGAAGATCCGCCGGGTGGTCGCGGACCTGGGCGGCGATCTGCTGACGCCCGTGGAGCGGCACCCCGACTATCTCGAGGCCGAGGCCGAACGGGATCAGGCCAGGCTGATGCTCAGCTACTCTATGGTGTCGGCACCGGCGAGCGGCATCGTCAGCCGCATGCAGCTGCAAGCCGGCGAGTGGGTTGAAGACGGTGAACCCGTCTTCAGCATCATCGAAAGCAAGGACTACTGGATCGAAGCGAATCTCAAGGAAACGCAACTCACGCACGTGGTGGTTGGACAAAAGGTGACGGTAGAGGCCGATGCCTATCCGGACGTCCTGTGGGAGGGTCGGGTCGACTCGATCAGTGCCGCGACCGGTGCCGAATTTTCGATTCTGCCCCCACAAAACGCCACCGGGAACTGGGTCAAGGTCGTTCAGCGGCTGCCCGTCCGGATCGCCGTCGCACGAAGCGACGGCAAACCACCCCTGCGCGCCGGCATGACGGTCACCGTCTCCATCGACACGGGACGTGAACGTGAGATGCTGAGCATCGCGCGCGAGACATGGGAATCGATCCGAGGCGGATAGACTCGTTCGGGAGAGGTCGGCGGCGCTCGAAACCGATTCAACCTGTTGATATGGGGTTGAATGATACTATTGAGTTGGAAATATTCATGACTCCAACTCAACAGAATGCGCGCCAGTGGTCACGCCCGAAGTTGCGGACTCTCATTCTTCCTTTGAACGCGCACTGATCCTGGCGATCGTCGTCTTTGCGGGCGCGGTCTATGCCAGCACGCAGACGATCATTCTCGTTTCCCTGCCGCAAATGCAGGGCGACCTGTCGGCCAGCATCGACCAGATCGCCTGGGTCGTGACCGGCAACATCGTTGCCTCGGCGATCGGGATCCCGCCGACTGCTTGGCTTTCTGCGCGGTTCGGGCGCAAGCGCCTGTTCCTGTTCTGCATCGGATGTTTCATCGCCTCGTGCCTGCTGCTCAGCGTCTCGACCAGCCTCGAGGAAGTCGTGATATGGCGCATCATGCAGGGCCTGACCGGCGCACCCCTGATCGCGATCACGCAGGCCATCTCGTTGGACATCTACCCCAGGGAAAGGCAGGGCATGGCCATGGCGGTATGGTCCGTCGGATTGATCGTGGGACCCGTCGTCGCGCCGACAGTAGGTGGCTATCTGACCGAAATCGGCGACTGGCGGCTGGTGTTCCTGGCCATGGTGCCGCTCGCCGTTTTCTCGTTCTTTGCGAGCTTGGCGGTCGTGCCCGAGTGGGCCTCGGAGCGTGGCCTGCGGTTCGATTGGTTCGGATTCGTCGCCGTGACCTTCGGCATCGGCGCCGCCCAGCTCACCATAGACCAGGGACAGCGGCTGGATTGGTTCGAGTCGACCGAGATCATCGTTCTGGCCGTGGTCGCCGGATTCGGGCTCTACACATTCGTTGCCCACATCCTGACCGCCCGAAATCCCTTCCTCGATCCGGGCATTTTTCGGGACCGGAACTTCTCCGTCGGGCTGTTCACGATGTTCGTTTACAGCCCGCTGATCTATATCCCCATGGTACTGCTTCCGAACATGCTGGAGGACTTGAGGGACTTTCCGGCCGTGACCATCGGTCTGCTCCTGCTGCCGCGTGGACTAGGGCAGATCGTCGGACTGTCAATCGCGGGCCGCTTCGTCGGCAAGATGGATTGCCGGAAACTGCTGGTAGCGAGCCTGCTGCTGCAGGCCTTCACGACTTGGGTCATGTCACGATGGAATCTCGGCATTGGTATCTGGGACATCGTCTGGCCGAGCTTCCTCCAGGGGATCGCCATGGGGTTCATCTTCATGTCCATCATCACCATCACCTATTCCACCCTGGAGCGGGAACGTCGTACGGAAGGGGCGGCGCTGTTTTCACTGGTGCGCAACTTCGGAACCTCCATCGGCATCTCGGTCGCCGTGACCTTGTTCGTCCGGTTTGCCACCAAGAGCCAAGCGTCGTTGACCGAGCATGCCGAGCCCTTCAACGAGCTCTTCCGCCTGCCGGAAAACCTGAGTCTGTGGGACCTCGAAAGCCTATCCAGCGTCGCGACGCTGGAATCCCAGATCGTGCGGCACGCCGAGATGGTGGGCTACGCCAACGACTTCTTCGTCATGACCGTATGGGCGCTGTTGCTGATCCCCATCACGGCACTGGCGCGGAACACGGTAAGCGCGCCGCGCTGAGCAAGTTCAAGAAATTCGGGCGAACCCCTCCCGAGAGAGAGGTCCGCCCCAAGCATCGACCTGGAAATGCCGTCGTTCGACGAACTCAGTTGCCGATGGTCCTCGACCATTGATCGGTCCAGTCACTGATGTCGATCCGGCTGAAGTCGAACGTGAGGATGCGTTCCATATCGGCGCTGTCCAAGATCATCATCTCCTGGAGCAGCGGCTCCTTTTGCATGCGGGCGATGGCGTTCTTGTTGACGGGTACGACTCCCGTCTTCTTGGCCAATTGGAATTGGAACTCCTCGCCGATGTACTCGTTGAGATAGGCGGTCGCGGCCTTGGGAACCTCGGTGCCGTTGACCACCATCATCAGCGTGTACGTCGCCGCACCCGTGTGATCGTCGGTGATCTTAGGATAGGCCATCGACACGTTTAGACCGGCGTTTTTCATGCGGACGCACCAGCCCGCGTGCACCATCGCGGCGTAAATGTCCCCGGTTTCCAGATGCGTCACGTTGGCGCTGCCGCGCTTCCAATAGGTAAACGGATCGATCTGCTTGATCAGATCGAGACCCGGCTTGATGTTGTCGATACCGCCGCCCGCTGCGTAGGCCACCATCGCCACGTTGCTCAAACCGGGGCCCGCGGTGATATCGGGCCACGAGAGTTTTCTCTTGAGATTGGGGTGCACGAGATCCTGGAAGGTCTGCGGCACCGGGATGCCGTTGTCGGCGAACTTCTGTTTCTCGTAACAGACACCGTATTGAGACGTCAGCGTCACGAACATGTCGTCTTCATA
This sequence comes from Alphaproteobacteria bacterium, assembly GCA_021296255.1. Classification (GTDB taxonomy): domain Bacteria; phylum Pseudomonadota; class Alphaproteobacteria; order UBA2966; family UBA2966; genus UBA2966. The sequence goes on from JAGWAU010000025.1 coordinate 43,152, forward strand.
AAGCGATGCAGGCATGTTTGCCTTATTGGGGACGAGGTCGTGGTCGATCTTCGCGGCAAAATTGCCCTCGGCGATCGACGGCAGCAACGGTTCTCCCACTTCCATGACGTCGATGGGAACGTCCCGTCCCCGTGCGGCCACAAGCTTGGCCAAGTTGTCGTGCGGGCTGGCTGTTACGAATTCGATCTTCAACCCCTTGGCGACAAGCTGCGGCACGATGTGGTCCTCCTGGACCTTGCGCCAGGAGCCTCCCCAAGTGCCGACGCGAAGTGTCACGCCGTCGAATTCGCCGGCGGCCACGGCACCCGGGAACAGCACGATCGCCATGGCGCCTGCAGATGCACCAACGATGGCCGCCTTCACGTAGTTCGTTATTTGCATGATGTTGTCTCCTTGCGAGACGAATGAATTGAAAAAGACCGCCGCCCCTTCCGGCCGGCTGGCCAAATCTCACCACGCTGTTTACCGACCAATCGACAATCGATGCACCGACCTTCAAATCCCTGGCTGGTAGAGTCGCCGCCTGTGTCCGTTGACGCGCCTTCTTCCGATTCCTTCGATCAGAACGGCCGATCTCCCTTGAGGGTGACCCGCTGGAGATGCCTGCGTCCGGAGCTGAAGTCCCGTTCGGAATAAAAATAGTCGGCGCTGACCCGATGCAGGGTGCAGCGGTTATCCCACATGGCGATTGAGTTGACGCGCCAGTGAAAGCGGCACGAGAAATCGGGGTTCTCCGCGTGACCATACAGAAAATCGAGGATGGCTGCGCTTTCCTTCGGACTCATGCCCTCAAGGGAAGCGCAGTTCTTGCGGTGAAGATAGAGCGCCTTTCTGCCTGTGACCGGATGGGTTCGCACCACGGGATGGGTGGCGACGAAGTCGCCGGCGTCCTCGACCGCGGTCATGCCCTGGAACCGGCTGTAGTTCGCGACCCCCCCCTTGAAAACGCATTTCAGACCATCCAGCAGGCCCCTCATGGTATCGGAGAGCGTTTCATAGGCCAGATACATATTGGCGAAATGCGTATCGCCGCTGAACGGGGGAACGTCACGCGCGTAGAGCACGGAACCCAAGGGCGGTTCTTCGAGAAACGGCAGGTCGGTATGCCAGCCGTCTCCCCAGTTGTGATGTTCCTCCGACTCCTTGATGACCTCGACGATTTCCGGGTGTCCCGGCATGCTCCGCGTCAGCGGATGGACGTGCAGGTCGCCGAAACGGCGGGCGAACGCCTTGTGCTGGCCGGGTGTGAGTTCCTGGTTGTGGAAGAACAGGACGAGATGGTCGAGAAACGCGTCGTAGATCTCTGAGAAGGTTTCGTTGTCGAGCGTTTCGGAGAGATCGATGCCGGCAATTTCTGCGCCCAGCGCGCCGGTCACGGGATGGACTTCGATCCTGTCATAGTTCTCGCGCATCGATACCTCGTGCGCGGCGCTCCTGGCCGCAAGCGCCTTTGGACAATTCGGCTCGAACGCCTCTCCCGACACCCGAGACCGCCCCGCACGGCATGTTAGACCTGCGCTCCCAGAGCCACAAGTGAGCCCAGGCGCGCGTCTCGAAAACGGGGTGATCGGCGCGACGGCGCCACGATTTCCCGCTCGTCGAGTGTCTCGAGATGTTGCACGGGAACGCGCCCGGCGATGCCGGAATCGCCTCCGACGAATGCCTTTCGTTGGGCTACCCGGACAACCTAGTAGTCGATCGACGTCGTCCACTCCGGGTCGTCGTGCTTCGCCCAGTACAGGTCGCGGATCTGCTCGGTCTTGGGACCGGGTTGGCCGCCGTTGAGCGGTTCACCGTCGATCGCCGTGACCGGCATGATCCCGCCCGCCGTCGACGTAATGAACACCTCGTCCGCGCCTTTGAGGTCCGCCGTCGGCACCGGGGCGACATGGGTCTTGATTTGCAACTCCTCGCAGAGCTTGAAGGTGACCGTTCGGGTGATGCCCTCCAGCATGCCGCGGTGCGGCGTGACCGCTTCGCCATCCCTGACGACGAAGACGTTGAACCCGGGTCCTTCGGTTATATTGCCGTCCTCGTCGGGCATGAGTACGTTGTCGCCGCCCCGGTCGAAGGCCTCGAACAGTCCGGCAACGAAATCGAGCCGGTTGTAGTTCTTGATCTTCGGATCGACCGCGTCGGGCGAGATCCGCGGTGCCGAGGCGACGATCATGTTGAGCCCCCGGTCCTGGACTTCTTTCTTGATGGTGTCGGAATAGGGTTGGGCGTAAGCGAAGAAGTTGGGTGTCGCGTCCCGGGGGTCTCGCGATCCCGGCACCGCCACGCCGCGGGTGCAGATCGGCTTCACCAGGGCGCGCCGCAGACCGGAGCGGCGTACGCATTCGTCCTGAATCTCGATCAGCTCCTTGCGCGTCACCGGCAGATCCAGCCGCAGCGTCTCGCACGAGGTCAGGAACCGGTCCAGGTGGAGATCACGGCAGAAGTACTTGCCGTCCCACACCTTGAGGGTATCGAAGGTGCAGTCGGACCGCGTGAACCCGAAGTCGAGGACGGAGATCTTCGCCTCGCGGAGCGGCCGGTAGTCACCGTCTATGAAGGCGATACCCTCCGCCGGATCGATATCCGGGCGGGGCGCCTCCGGCACCGGTATGGGGGATTCGTTCAAGGCACTCATCGCGACCTCCATCCGCTGTCCCGCGTCGCCCGTCTAGCGTATCACGGACGGTACATACCGGCCATGCGGACATCGTGCTCGTATCGGCATTGAGCTTGGCGCGGACCGACGCTTTTGTGGCATCCTTCACGTCAACGTCTCCAATAAAACGACGACGCGGGAGTCTTCGTCCCGCACCGGACTTCAGGATTGCTTCGGACTAGGGGTAGGGGATGGACCAACTCGGTCTTCTGGAGCTGATACGCGAGGCCTTGATCGCAGTGGTGCACGAAATGCGCGCCAATGTGATTCACTCGTCGTATTCCTCCGTCATCTATGAGGGTCACGACTTTTCCTGTGCTCTGTTGACGGCCGATGGTCGTCATGTCGCGCAATCGGATGGCGATACGCCCATCCACATCATCGCCGTGCCCTATTCGACTCGGGTCGTGATCGAAACCTTCGAGGACGACATCCACGAAGGCGACGTATTCCTGCACAACGACCCTTATACGGGCGGCACCCACCTCAACGACATCCTGATGCTGCACCCCGTCTTCAGCGGGGGAAAACTCGTCCTCTTCGCGGCCATTCGCTATCACTGGGCCGACGTCGGCGGTATGACCGCGGGGTCGCTGTCGGGTCAGGCCAGGGAGATCTATCAGGAAGGGATGCGCATCACGCCGACCCGCATTTGCGAAAAGGGCGAGATGAACGAGACGTTTCTGCGTCTTCTGGTCGAGAACATGCGCCTGCCGGCCGAGCGCATGGGTGATTTCAACGCCATGCACGGCACGGGCCGCAAGGCCGAGGAACACGTCCAGCGCCTCCTCGGGCGCTTCGGGGCGGACAATCTGCTCGAGGCCGTCGAGGAGATTCTTCAACGCTCCGAAGACGTCATGCGGCGGCGCATCCGGGAACTCGAGGACGGTGATTACTATGCGGAAGGCTATATCGAATCGGACGGCGTGAGTTCCGCGCCCTTGGTGGGCCGCCTCAAACTGACGATCGAGGGCGAGGAGATGATCGCCGATTTCTCCGGAACGTCCGCGCAGGCCGCGGGGCCGACCAACGTGGGCCCGTCGATGACGCTGACCTCCCTCGGCGCCATCACGAAGGCGTTTCTCGACCCCCATACGCCGATCAATCACGGCTCGTTCGAGCCGATCACCATCATCGCGCCGGAAGGGACCATCGTGAACGCCCGGCACCCGGCGCCCTGCGGCGGCATGGTCGAGGTGAAGGCCCTCATGGACACCCTGGTGGCCACGGTCCTCGGTCAGGCCGTTCCGGAGATGAAGGTCGGCGATCTCAAGGGCGGCGCGAACCATATCTACACGACGGGCCGGTATCCGGATCGGGACGGCATCTTCATCCTCTACGAATGGCCGTCCGGCGGTACCGGTGCGTCGGACGGCGTCGATGGCAACAACTGTGTGCGCCAGTACAACGAGGGCGATTTCAATTCGATCCACGCCATCGAGGTGGTGGAGAGCCAATACCCCTTGCGCGTCGAGCGTTCGGAACTGCGCGTCGGTTCCTGCGGTGACGGCAAGTTTCGAGGGGGACTGGGGCTGCGAAGGGATCTTCGCCTGCTGACTCCGTCCGGCGCTCTCTCCGTCCTGACCGACAAGTGCACCATTCCGCCGATCGGCGTTCACGGCGCCGCGAACGGAGCCGCCAACAACTTCGTCGTGGTTCGCGGCGACGAAATCGTCCAACCGTCTCCCATTCCGGGGAAGGTCTCCGGGTTTCCGCTGCGCGAAGGCGATATCGTGCGCTACGAATCGGCGGGCGGCGGAGGCTATGGAGACCCGCTCGAGCGGGACCCGCGGCAGGTCGCCCGCGACGTCCGTTTAGGCTACATCACGGCGCACATCGCCGATATCCGCTACGGCGTCGTGCTGGACGGCGGCGGCGCGGTGGACGACGCGGCGACAAGCCGCCGTCGCAAGGAGCTGCGGGACGCCCGCCTCCATCTGACGCTGGAGGCGGCGAACGAGGATCACTATGCGGAGGACCGGCGCATCTTCCAGATGCCTTCCGCGATCGCGAAGCGGGCCGGAGCGGCCGAGGGCGATCTGGTGGAGATATTCGCGGGCACGGGCCCGCTGGTGCGCGGCTGGGTCGAGCTCGACGACTCGAACGGCGAGTCGGCCATGCGTATCGGCCCGGACGCATTTCATCTTCTCGCGGCTGTGCCGGGCGATTCGGTCGAGATTCGTCCCGTATGTCGCGAACCGTTGGCCTGAGCGTGGTCGGGGAGGAGGATCGTGTGACCGTTCAAAACTATCTCGTCGGGATCGACGTCGGTGGAACCTTCACCGACGTTCTTTGCTATGACCTCGCGGAGGAGCGGTTTCTGTCCGCCAAAGTGCCTTCACTCCCCGGTGAGCAATGGCGTGGCGTACTGGATGCGCTCGAAGCGCTCGGCATCAAGCACGGAGCCATCGTCGCGTTCGTGCACGGCACCACCATCGCCACGAACGCGCTGCTTGAACGCAAGGGTGCGAAGACCGGATTGGTCACCACCGAGGGATTTCGCGACGTGCTCGAGATCGGCAAATGCCGGCGCCTGATCGGCGGGCTGTTCAACATCAAGTTCGTCCGTCCCGCGCCACTGGTGAGCCGCGACATTCGCCTCGAGGTTCCGGAGCGGATCACGGCCGACGGCGAAATCTTGCGGCCGGTCGCGGGCATCGACTTCTCCGAGGTCGTCGAAAAATTCAACGCGGAAGAGGTTGAGGCGGTCGCGGTCTGTTTCCTGAACTCCTACGTGAACGAGGAGAACGAACGGGCGGCGGAGGCGGCGTTGTCGAAGCTGATGAACGGCACGCATATTTGCACGTCTTCGGGAGTGGTGCGCGAGCGTGGAGAGTTCGAGCGTTTCTCCACCGCCGTGCTGAACGCCTATCTGACCCCCAATTTCATCGACTATCTCGATACCCTCGCCAATGAGCTCGAAGGGCGCGGCGTTTCGGCGCCCGTCAACATCATGGGGTCGAACGGCGGCGCCATGACCCTCGAGAAGGCGCGCGAGTTCGTGGCCAACACGTTCCTGTCGGGCCCGGTGGGCGGCGTCAGCGGCGCGGTGCGGGTTTCCGAGCTCGCAGACCAGCACAATGTCATCACCTTCGACATGGGAGGCACCAGCACCGACGTGGCGCTGGTCTCCGATCTCAGCCCGCGCATCTCGCACGCCAACCAGATCGACGCCTACCCGCTCCAGGTCCCGCAGCTCGACATGCACTCCATCGGTGCCGGCGGAGGCAGCATCATCTGGGTGCGGCCGGACGGCACTCTCGAAGTCGGCCCCCAAAGCGCCGGCGCGGTCCCCGGCCCGGCCTGCTATCAGCGGGGCGGCACCGATCCCACGATCTCGGACGCCAATCTGTTGATGGGACGACTGCCGACCGAGCGTAAGCTGTCGGGTGGACTCGTGCTGTCCTACGAGCTGGCGAAAAAGGCCTTCGAGGACGTCGCGGAGAAGCTCGGGGCCGCCGACGCCGATCCGGTCAGGCTCGCCGACTCGGTCCTGCGCATCGCCGTCGCGAAGATGGCGGGCGCCGTGCGCGAAGTGTCCGTGCACCGGGGCTACGACCCCCGCGACTTCACCATGGTCGGATTCGGCGGCGCCGGTCCGATGCATGTCTTCCTCGTCGCCGAGGAGCTCGGCATCACCAATGTGATCGTGCCGCGTTTCCCGGGTCACCTCTCGGCGCTCGGCCAATTGCTGGCCGACCAGCGCCGCGACTACGCCGACCCCTTCAAGGGGCGGCTTCGCGAGATCGATCCGAACGAACTGCGGGACCGTTTCGAGGCGCTGCGCAAGACCGGTGCGAGCGAGCTCGACGGCAACGGGTTCGGCCCCGACCGTCAGGAGTTCGAATATGTCTGCGACATACGGTATGTCGGCCAGTCGTTCACCCTGCGCATCCCCTGGCGGCCGGATTGGACGTCGAACGAGCCGCTTCGCGATGCCTTCAACGAACGTCACGAGCGGACGTTTGGCTACGCCGACGAGGAGAACGACGCCGAAATCACCACCATCCGATTGACGGCGACCGGTGTGGTCGACAAGACCGAGCTCAGCTTCGAACCCGAGTCCACCGGCGACCCGCTGCTCGAGAAACGCCGGGCCTGGTTCAACGGCGAGTGGATCGATTGCCCGATCTACGACCGGGCGTGCATGCGGTCCGGATACGAGTTCGCGGGTCCCGGCATCGTCGAAGAGGCGGGAGGAACGTCGATCGTGCCGCCCGGTTGGCACGTACGCCTCCATGACTCGGGCGCCCTGGTCTGTGAATATAGGGATGAAGGCTGAACCGCGCCTGTTCACCGTTGCCGCCGGCGACGGGAAGGAGTGAACCGATGAGCCAATCCGAAACGACCGCCGGGCGAGCCACGGACCAGCCCGATCCACGCAGCATGAAGGAGTACTACGAGATCGCCGAGCAGGTGCTGCCCGGCGCGGGTCTTGCCATCTACTCCAATCCGGACGACATCCGTTTCGTCGTCCACAAAGGGGAGGGCGCCAGACTCCAGGACGTCGACGGGAAGTGGTACGTCGACTATTCGATGGCGGCGTCCGTCAACATCCTGGGCCACGCCCACCCGGCGATCGCGAGTGCGATGAGCGATCAGCTTACGCGGGGGCACCTCCACTTCGGCAACCTCAATGTCCCGGTGATCGAACTCGCCAAGGAGCTCGTCGATGCCATCCCCTGCGCCGAGATGGTGGTGTTCGGCTCCACGGGTTCCGAGGCGAACGCCTATGCGCTGCGGCTCGCACGTGCCTTCACGGGTCGCGACAAGGTCATGAAGTTCGAAGGCGCCTACCACGGAGCCCACGACTATTCGGCGATCAGCACGTTCGGCGGTGGGACCACCGACATGCCCCACATCGCCAACTTCCCCCAGGGCGTCCCCGACGGTGCCGGGATCCCGCAGGCCGTGCAGGACACGGTTCTCGTCGCACCCTTCAACGATCTCGAAGCGGTGCGCAAGATCATGGAGGAGCACGCCGGCGAGATCGCGGCCCTGACCACGGAACCCGTGCAGCGCAACATTCCGCCGCATCCCGACTTCCACCAAGGTCTGCGCGACCTCTGCGACGAGTTCGACATTCTGCTCATCTACGACGAGGTGGTCTCGGGCTTCCGCATGTCCTATGGCGGCGGCCAGCAGTACTACGGGGTGACGCCCGATCTCGCGGCGTACGGCAAGATCATTGGCGGGGGCGCGGCCCTGGCCGCGGTCGCCGGGCGGGCGGAGATCATCGATCAGGCGAACCCGCGCCGCCGCGGCGAGGACGACTACGTGTTCGTCAACGGCACCCACTGCGGCAATCCTCTGGCCGCGGCTGCCGGTCTCGCCTGTCTGCGCGAGCTCAAGAAGCCCGGCACCTACGACTGGTTGAACGGCCAGGCCGAGAAGATGCGCCGGGAGGCCCAGAAGGTGTTCGACCGGCACGACATGCCGGTCCTCTCCTACGGGGTCGCTTCCTACTGGAACATCCTGTTCCGCGATGCCCCGCCCCGGAATCAGGCGGACATGGACGCCACCGGCGACATGAAGGCGAGCAAGGAGTTTGATCTCGAACTCGTCCGTCAGGGCGTCTACGTTCTGCCCATCAACCGGCGCTATTTCTCGCTCGCCCACGACGACGGGATTCTGGAAGAGAGCCTGCGGCGGCTCGACGCGGCCTGCCGCGTCTGGACGGCCAGGCACTAGAGGACTTCACCGATGGCCGGACCGCCGATCGATGCGGCCGGCCGCCTCATCGTCGCGCTCGACGTTCCCACCGTCGCGGAAGCGTGCGAGATCGTGCGCACGCTCGACGGCGCCGTCACGTTCTACAAGGTCGGCCTGCACCTCCAGTGGGACGGCGACGTCCAGCCCTTCATCCGGGAACTGCTCGGGGCCGGGCGACGGGTCTTCGTCGACTACAAGTACGCCGACATCGGAGCGACCATGCGGGGCGGCGTGGCTGGCGCGAGCCGGATTGGGGCGACCTTCCTGACCATTCAGGGCAGCGGCGAGGCGACCGGCGAGGCGATCGACGCCGCCCTGAAGGGGCGCGGCGACAGGGCGTACCCGAAGCTCCTGCTCGTGACGGTCTTGACCAGTGTCGACGATTCCGACGTGGCGGCCCTCGGCCGTCACCGGACGGTGGCCGGCCTCGCCGTGGAACGGGCCGAGCGCGCCGCGGACGCCGGTCTGGATGGCGTCGTCGCGTCCGGGCACGAGGCGGCGGCGATCCGGGCGGTGGTGCCCGAAGGCTTCATCGTCGTCACCCCGGGCGTGCGGCCGGCGTCAGCGGCTAGTAACGATCAGAAGCGCATCGTGACCCCTGCCGCGGCCATTTCCGCGGGGGCCGACTACCTCGTGGTCGGGCGGCCGATCATCGCCCACGACGACCGGCGCGCTGCCGCCGAAGCCATCATCGCCGAGATGCGGTCGGCCTTCGACGCGCCCACCTGAAATCGGTGGAGAACGGTATTGCTTTGGGCAATCGCGCCACTATGATGCCGCCGCGCTCTCCGTGTGCGGTGGGCAGGTCACGCCGGCAGTCTCATGAACCGTATTCTCGAAGGCCTCCGCATCGTCGAAGGCTCCGCTTTCGTCGCGGCCCCGCTCGGCGGCATGACCCTGGCCCAGATGGGCGCCGACGTGATTCGCTTCGACCCCATCGGCGGCGGACTCGACTGGAATCGCTGGCCGGTCACCGACGACGGGGTCTCGCTCTACTGGGTCGGACTGAACAAGGGCAAACGCTCGGTCTCCATCAACCTGCGGGAGGAGGAAGGGCGAGAGTTGGCACGCTCGTTGATCACGGCGCCCGGCGAGAACGGCGGGCTGTTTCTGACGAATTTCCCGCCCTCAGGCTGGCTCGCCTATGACAAGCTCAAAGAGGAGCGCGACGACCTCATCGTCATGAACATCCTGGGTCACAACGACGGATCGTCCGCCGTCGACTATACCGTCAACTGCGCCGTCGGATACCCGTATGCCACGGGAAGCGCCCATCGCGACGCGCCGGTCAATCACGTCTTTCCAGGCTGGGACGCGGTGTGCGGCGTCACCGCGGCCGCCGGCCTCCTCGCCGCCGAGCGGCATCGCCGCCTGACCGGAGAGGGCCAATACGTCGGTTTGGCGCTCTCCGACGTGGCCTATGGGATGGTCGGAAATTTCGGGCACATCGCGGAAGCCCAGATCAAGAAGGAGGTCCGTCCGCCCTATGGCAACGACCTCTACGGCGCCTACGGGCGCGACTTCGGGACGCGCGACGGCAAACGCATCATGATCGTCGCAATCACTCCTCGGCAATGGACCGAGTTGGTGAAGGTCGTGGGCATCCAGGAGAAGGTGGCGCACATCGAGGCCCTCATGGACCGGGACCTGAGCAGGGAGGGGCACCGGTTCGAGGCGCGCGACGCCATCACCGCCGTGGTTCGGCCATGGGTCGAGGCACGCACCCTGGCAGAGGTCGAAGCGGCCTTCGACGGCACCGGCGTCTGTTGGGGGCTCTATCAGGATTTCGTCGAGATGGTGGAGAACGATCCGCGATGCTCGCCGGCCAACCCCATGTTCGAGGAGCTCGAGCAGCCGGGAGTCGGGCGTTATCTCGTACCGGGCTCGCCGCTATGTTTCGGGGCATCGCCCCGCGTGCCCGTCAAGCCCGCGCCGCGGCTCGGCGAAAACACCGACGAGGTTCTGGCCTCGATTCTGGGACTCGGCGACGGCCAGATCGGCGATCTGCACGATCGCGGAATAGTCGCCGGCCCGACCAGCGAGTAGGAGTTGGCCATGGGCGTAGCGGAAAAGCCCTATACCGATTGGATCGGGAACACCCAGGCGATCGAGGACTACATCTCACCCACCCCGATCCGCCTCCTGCAGATGACCCTCGACGATACGGAGGCCACGCTCCGGGACGGGGATTCGCTGCCGCCGATCTGGCACTGGTGCTATTTTCTCGAGGCCGCGCCCCAATCGACCCTTGGTCCGGACGGCCACGCGCCCCGTGGCGGCTTTCTGCCGCCCGTGGCGCTGCCCCGCCGCATGTTCGCCGGCGGGCGGTTGAAATTCCCGGCCCCGCTTCGCATCGGCGCATCGGCGCGCCAGACCGCCGAGATCAAGAGTGTCGTCGAGAAGGAGGGCCGGTCGGGACGACTCTGCTTCGTCACAGTGCTCTACACCACGGAACAGGATGGCACGGTCTGCATCGAGGAGGAGCGCGACTTCGTCTACCGCGAGGAGGGCGCGCCGCTGTCCGCACCGGAGCCGGTCGAGCTGCCCGGCGTGCCCGAAGGGGCGTGGTCGCGCACCGTGACGCCGGATCCGGTGATGCTGTTCCGCTATTCGGCGCTGACCTTCAACGGACATCGCATCCATTACGACCAGCCCTATGTCACGCAGGTCGAGCATTACCCCGGCCTGATCGTCCACGGTCCCTTGATCGCGACCCTGCTGCTCGAGGTCGTGCGCCTCAATCAGGACCGGCCTGTGGCGGCCTTCTCCTTCCAGGCGCGGGCGCCCCTCTTCGACCTGGCGCCGTTCCGTGTCGTCGCGACGCCGGGCGCAGGCGACGATGTCGACCTCAAGGCCGAAGGACCGGATGGCACGCTCAGCATGCAGGCCACCGCGACGCTGGGGTAAACGCTACTTCTCGTGACTCTTCGACACCGGGTCGCCGAGCGGGATCTCCATGAGATCCTCGCCGTAATAGAGACTCCCTTCGTAGATCGCGCCGATCTCCCGCAGCACCTTCTCACGGACCCCCGGCTTGTCGATCTGCGGCAGCACGTGGGTGACCACGAGGCTCTTGGCCTTCGCCTCCTTGGCCATGCGGGCGATCTCGAGGTGGCCGGCGGCGCCGCGGGCATATTCCTTCGACCGCTCGGTGCCGCTGTAGTACGGGCACATGTAGACCAGCACGTCGGCATTTCGGGCAAGCTCGACCATGGCTTTGCACGGCCCGCAATCGCCTGAATAGGCGAACACCCCCTCCGCGGTCTCCATCCGGAAACCATAGGAGATCAGATAGGGCTGAACGTGCGGCACCGATCGTGCCGTGACCCTCCAGCCATCGCCCGTGATGGTCTGGCCGGAGCGGATTTCCGTGACCACGGGCCTGGGCTTTTTGCGGACGCCCGTCCCGCCCCGGGACTGGTAGACGTCGATCGAGCCCCGATGCCTGGTCCGTGCCTCGAGGTCGGGTCCGAAGGCGCCGTTCTTGCCGATGAGCGCCTGGGTCATCCGCTTGGTGTGGGGCGGACCGTAGACCACGAGTTCCGGGATCTTCCCGGCTCCCTGGTCCCAACGCGTGAGCAGCAGGCGGGCGTAGTCGAGACAATGGTCGTAGTGCAGATGGCTGAAGAAGACGTGGGTGATGTCGACGGCCCGCTTGCCCGCTTCCATCATGCGGTGATAGGTGCCGGGTCCCTGGTCGAACAGAATGATGTCGTCGCCCACCTCCACCATGTAGCCGGAGCTCGCCCGGTGAAGCTGCGGCTTGGGCACGCCGGTGCCCAGCAGGGTGATCTTCATGGGGCGCGTCCTAACGTTCCCGGTCCGTTGCCATCGGCGCCTCAAGCGGGATTTCCATGAGGTCCTCGCCGAAGAAGAGATTCCCCTTGTAGACCTTGCCCATGTCGCGCAGCACCTTCTCGCGCAGGCCGGGCTCGTCCATCTGCTTCAGTACATGGCTGACGACGAGGTTTTTCACGCCGGCGGCCTGTCCGATCTCCGCGACCTCCATGTGGCCGGCCACGCCCTTGGCGAAGGCCTTGCTGGGTTCCGTACCCGACAAATAATGGGTCATGTAGACCATGACGTCCGCGCCCTTCGCGAGTTTCTTCATGGCGTTGCAAGGACCGCAGTCGCCCGAGTACACGAACGAGCCGTCGTCGGTGTCGAGGCGGAAGCCGTAGGAGATCAGATACGGCTGCACGTGCGGCACCGAGGTCGCGCGCACGGCCCAGCCGTTTCCCCTTATCACCTGACCGCTGCGGATCTCCGTGACCTCCGGACTGGGTTTCTTGCGCTTTCCCTTGCCGCCGCGCGACTCGTAGACGTCGATCGAGACCTGATGCTTGGTGCGGGCTTCGAGATCGGGGCCGAACACGCCGTTCCTGCCGATGATCGCCCGGGTCATGCGCTTCGTGTGCGGCGGGCCGTAGACCTTGAGCTCGGGAATCGTTCCCGCGCCCTGATCCCAGTGGGTCATCAGCAGGCGCATGTAGTCGAGGCAGTGGTCATAGTGGAGGTGGCTGAAGAACACGTGGGTCACGTCGACCGCGCGTTTGCCCGCCTCCATCATGCGGTGATAGGCCCCGGGTCCGTGGTCGAAGAGAATGAGGTCGTCGCCGACCTCGACCATGTAGCCGGAGCTCATGCGCTTGAGCGATGGCGCGGGCGTCCCCGTGCCGAGCAGTGTTATCTTCATCTCCCGTTGCCCTCCCGACGCGAAGCGGTCCGATTTGCGTCCACTATCCAAAGCCGGACGCAGGAGCGCAAGGTTTCGTCGCCGCGCGTGCCGCGCGGGAGAGGTGCGGGAAGAACAAGTTCGGACGCAGATGAGACGCGGCACTCGAAGGAGGCCTCTCGCTCCCCTGTCAAGGGGGAATGGGACCGTCGAGGGCCGACCGGTGCCCGGCTCAAGAGACCCCCGCCTCATATGTCCTGAACCGGGACGACCGGTTGACCGTCACGGGTGTCGCCGCCACGATGCCGCACCCATGACCGGAACCGCCGTTCCCATCCGCCGGACCATCGCCGACATTCCGACCTCGGCCATTCGCCGGATCGCCTCCATCGGGATGCAGATGGATGACGTCATTCCGCTCTGGTTCGGCGAACCCGATGCGCCGACACCGGACTTCATCACCGAGGCCGGCGTGAGAGCCCTGCGGGAAGGCAGGACCCGGTACACCCTCAACCGGGGCATCCCGGAACTGCGCGCCGCCCTCGCCGCGTACATGGAAGGCCTCTACGGCAAGACGGTCGATGTCGAGCACGTCACCGTGACGGCGTCGGCCATGAACGCCATCGCCTTGATCATGCAGTGCCTCATCGATCCCGGGGACAACGCCGTGATGGTCGGGCCGCTGTGGCCGAACATTCCCGCGTGCGCCCGAATCATGGGCGGCGAGGTGCGGGAGATCGCCCTGACGCCCGGCGAGGAACGTTGGACCCTCGACCTGGACCGTCTGTTCGACGCCGCCGACGAGCGAACCCGGGGCGTACTGGTGAATTCGCCGAGCAACCCGACGGGGTGGGTCATGTCGCGCGACGAGCAGAAAGCCGTCCTCGACTTCTGCCGCAAGCGGGGGATCTGGGTCATCGCCGACGAGGTCTACGATCGGATCGTTTATGAAGGGACTTTCGCCCCGTCATTCCTGGAGATCGCGCAACCGGAGGATCTGGTCCTGCGCGTCAACTCGTTCTCGAAGTCCTGGGCCATGACGGGCTGGCGGCTCGGCTGGATCACCGCGCCGGCGGCATTCGGACCCGTCATCGAGAAGATGACGGAATTCAATGTCGCCAATGCCCCGTCGGTGGCCCAGCACGCGGGCATCGCGGCGCTTGCCGAGGGCGAGTCCTTCATCCGCGACACGGTCGGCCGCTATCGCGCCGCCCGCGATCTGACCTATCAGCGGCTGGGCTCGATGCCGCGCGTGCGCCTCTCCCTGCCACGGGGTGCCTTCTATGCCTTCTTCGCGGTGGATGGCGTCACCGATTCGCTCGCCTTTGCGGAGGACATGCTGCGCCGGACCCGCGTCGGCCTGGCGCCGGGAATCGCCTTCGGGCCACGAAGTGAAGGGTATCTCAGGCTATGTTTCGCGAGCGCTCTCGACACGTTGTCCGAGGGATTCGACAGGATCGAGCCGTTGATGGCGTAAGGTTTCCCGCCGGTTGTCGGCATTCACGGTCGTGACAGTCGGCAGAGCACGGCCATTCCGTGCCATGATGTAACTCTCAACAGTTTGCCGAGCGGCGGGGAGGACAGTCATGGCTACCTACATCGTGTTGTCGAAGTTCACGCAGCAGGGCGTTCAGAACATCAAGGACTCGCCCAAACGGCTCGCCGCGGACAAACGGCTCGCCAAGAGCCTCGGAGGCCGAATCCGTTCGTTCTACATGACGATGGGGTCGTACGACGTGGTCGCCGTGCTCGAGTTGCCGGACGACGACGCGGCGGCGAGGTTCGCGCTCCAGATGGGACGGGCGGGGAACGCCAGCACCGAGACGCTCAAAGCGTTTCCCGAAGCCGACTACCGGAAGATCATCGGCAGCCTGCCGGAGTAGCCGTCCGGATCTTCTCGCTCCTGAGAGAAATGCGGAGCCGGGGCGGCAAGGCGCCGCGTCCCGGACGTCCTATCGGTGGGCGGCCAGCGGGAATTCCGCTTGTCCATCCTCTGCCGTGAGCGATGCGAGCGCGGCGGTAACGCCGCCCTTCCGATGAGGAACGCCGGCGGCGGAGAGGCCCATCTCGACGCCGGCCAGCGTGCCCGACAACATGAGCTCGTTGAAATCACCCAGGTGTCCGACCCGGAATACCTTACGCGCAAGCCGGCCCAAGCCGTTGCCGAGTGACAGGTCGTAGCGGTCCAGAACCTGGGCGCGGAACTCGTCCGCATCGTGGCCGCCCGGCATGACCACCGCAGTCACCGTGCTGCTGGCCCGGTGTTCATCGGCGCACTGAAGCTCGAAACCCCAGTGCGCGACCGCCGCGCGAGTGGCGGTGGCCAGACGCCGGTGCCGGTCGAACACGTTGTCGAGTCCTTCCTCGTCGAGCATGGCCAACGCCTCCCGCAGGCCGAACAGGAGGTTCGTCGCCGGGGTATACGGAAACGCGCCCCGCATGTTGTCGGCGATGATCGGCTTCCAATCCCAGTAGGAACGAGGCAACCGGGCTTGCTCGGACGCCGCGAGGGCCTTCTCGCCGACGGCGTTGAACCCCAGTCCCGGGGGCAGCATCAGGCCCTTCTGGGACGCGCCGATCGTGACGTCGACCCCCCAGTCCTCGTGACGATAGTCCATGGAGGCGAGGGACGAGATGGTATCGACCATCAACAGCGCCGGATGGCGGACTTCGTCGATCGCGCGGCGGATGGCGGGAATGTCCGTTGTCGCGCCGGTCGACGTTTCATTGTGCAGAACCGCGACGGCCTTGATCGTGTGATCGGCGTCGTCGCCCAGACGCGTGCCGATCGCCGCCGGGTCGGCACCGCCGCGCCAGTCTCCCGGAAGAAACGTCACGTCGAGGCCAAGGCGTTCGGCAAGCGCACGCCAAGCCGACGCAAAATGGCCGGTTTCGAACATGAGCACGCGGTCTCCGGGCGAAAGCACGTTCACCAGCGCCGCCTCCCAGGCGCCGGTCCCGGAGGACGGATAAACGACGACCGGAGCAGCGGTTCCAAAGATGCGCCTCAATCCGTCCAGCACCTCGCCGGCCAGCCGCGAAAATTCCGGTCCCCGGTGGTCGACGGTGGGTTGCGCAATGGCACGGAGGATCCGCTCCGGGACGTTGGTGGGTCCCGGGATCTGCAGGAAGTGTCGGCCGCCGCCGCGTGACATGGCGGCCCATTGTGCACCCACCGGGCTGGAGTTGCGAAACATTCCGTGACATTCCGTGGCGGTTCGACTCCGGCTTGTCCGCGTTTGCGCGAGCCCTGCGGCCGGCGGACTCCGTCCGGCAAGTGATTTTTTTGGAGTTTGGGGGTGCCAGAAGCGAAATAAGGACATAGAGTCGGCAGTTCAGCCAGAGTAGTCCGTCATCCGCCGGAAGAGCGGTCCGGATGACGGCGTTCAACACGGCGCAATGTGCGTTCATCAGCCCCGGAGTCATCGCAGCCGGGTGCATGAGGGGAGGAGCAGAAATGCTGAAGTTCAAAGGTCTCCGGAAAGAGAAGAAAACGGCCCGGCCCGAAAGCGCGGGTCGGGATCGTCGTCGCTTTCTGAAGGGCGGCGCGACGGCCGCCGCCGCGGCAACCGCGGCCGTGGCGTTCCCGCAAGTCTCCAGGGCCCAGACGGTGACCCTGAAGATGCAGTCCTCGTGGGGCGCGACCAGCCCGTTCCAGGAAATGGCCAAGCAGTACGTCAACCGCGTCGAGGCGATGGCCGGCGGGCGGCTTAAGATCGACCTGTTGCCGGCGGGCGCCGTCGTCAAGGCGTTTCAGGTGCAGGACGCCTGTCACAGCGGCGTGCTCGACGCCGCCCACACGGTGACGGCCTATTGGTACTCGAAGAACAAGGCCGCCTCGCTGTTCGGCACGGGCCCCGTGTTCGGCGCCAACGCCTCGCAGATAATGGCCTGGATTCACTTCGGCGGGGGCAAGGAGCTCCTGACCGAACTGCAGCAGGATATCCTCAAGCTCGACATCCTCAGCTTCTTCGCCATGCCCATGCCGACGCAACCGCTGGGCTGGTTCAAGGAGCACATCAAGAGCGTCGATCAGCTCAAGGGCCTCAAGTACCGCACGGTGGGCCTGGCGACCGACATCATGCAGGGCATGGGCCTCAAGGTGACCCAGCTCCCGGGCGGCGAGATCATGCCGGCCCTGGAGAAGGGCGTGATCGAGGCGTTCGAGTTCAACAACCCGACGGCCGACAGCCGGTTCGGGGCGCAGGACGTCTCCAAGCACTACCACATGGGCAGCTACCACCAAGCGGCGGAGTTCTTCGAGATCATCTTCAGCAAGACGAAGTTCAACTCGCTGCCGAAGGAACACCAGGCGATCCTCGAGTACGGTGCCGAGGCCGCGAACACGGCCAACTACGGCTGGGCCATGGACCAGTACTCCAAGGACCTCCAGTGGCTCATGGCCGATCCGCAGAACGTGAACGTCTACCGGACCGACCAGTCGATCATGGACGCCCAGCTCAAGTCCTGGGACAAAGTGCTCGAGAAGCTCATGGAGGCGGATCCCTTCTTCAAGAAGGTGGTCGAGAGCCAGAGGGCGTGGTCGGAGCGGGTGGCGTTTTACGATCTCGTGAATTCGGCCGACTACAAGCTGGCCTACGAGCACTATTTCCCGGGCAGGCTGCCCTTCTAGCGCGGCGGCCGGGAAAGATTTGCGATAGGGTCTTCGACCGCGGGGCGGTGTCCATACGGCGCCGCCCCGTTCGCGTCCGGTCGTGATCCGCGGCAGGCGCGCCCGCTCCGGATCCCGCGGCGACTCGGAGCAAGAGAGCACGGGAGCAAGCGTCTCCAGTACTTCGGCATGGACCGGTTCATCTTCTTCGTAGACAGCTTCACCACCTGGGTCGGCAAGACCTTCGCCTGGTGCATCCTCATCCTGACGTTCGGCGTCGCCTACGAAGTCTTTGTGCGTTACGCGCTGCGCGACCCGACGTCATGGGCCTTCGACCTCAGCTACATGATGTACGGGACCCTGTTCATGATCGGCGGCGCCTACACCCTGGCGCGTGACGGTCACGTGCGGGGCGACGTTCTGTTCCGGCTGTGGAAACCGAAGGTCCAGGCAACCATCGAGCTCTCCCTTTATTTCCTGTTCTTCTTCCCGGGAATCCTCGCGTTCATCATCGCCGGCGCCGATTACGCGAGCGAGTCCTGGTCCTACAACTACGGAAGGGGCGAGGTCAGCATCAACAGCCCGGCCAACGTGCCGATCTCGCAGTTCAAGACGATCATCCCCGTCGCTGGCTCGCTGTTGCTCCTGCAGGGCGTCGCGCAGGTGTTCCGCTGCATCATCTGCCTGCGCACGGGGGCGTGGCCGGCCCACCTCGAGGACGTCGAGGAACTGGAGAAGGTGCTCCAGGGGCAGCACGAGGAGGGGCTGCGGGATGCGGCCGAAGGGGCCGCCCGATGAGCAATCCGGAAGTCGCGGTGCTCATGCTGGGCATCTTCATCCTGACCATCATGTTGGGATTCCCGATC
Source organism: Alphaproteobacteria bacterium (assembly GCA_021296255.1). GTDB lineage: Bacteria > Pseudomonadota > Alphaproteobacteria > UBA2966 > UBA2966 > UBA2966. The sequence continues at coordinate 61,670 of JAGWAU010000025.1, forward strand.
TGCTTCACCCTGATGGCGATGGGCATCTTCTTCGGCTACTACGCTTATTACGAGCCGGAGCGGATGCAGACCATCTTCGACAACCGGGTCTTCGATCTGCTCGTCAATCAGACCTACTCGGTCATGGCCAACGACGTGCTCGTGGCCGTGCCTCTGTTCCTGTTCATGGGCTACATCGTCGAGCGGGCGAACCTCGTCGACCGATTGTTCTTCACCCTGCAGATCGCCGCCCGGCACATGCCGGGCTCCATGGCAATCGCGGCGCTCATCACCTGCACGCTGTTCGCGACGGCTTCGGGCATCATCGGCGCGGTCGTGACGCTGATGGGTCTGCTGGCCTTCCCCGCCATGCTGAAGGCCCGATACGATACCAGCTTTTCCTCCGGGGTGATCTGCGCGGGCGGCTGCCTCGGCATCCTCATCCCGCCGTCGATCATGCTGATCGTCTACGCGGCGGCCGCCAGCATGTCGGTGGTGCGGCTCTATGCGGGCGCCATCCTGCCGGGCCTGCTGCTGGCCGGGCTCTACATCCTCTACGTCTCGGGCCGGGCCATGCTGAACCCGAAGATCGCCCCCCCGCCGCGCCAGGAAGACGTCGAGGCCATGCGGACCGGAAACATCATCATCATGATGATGACGTCGTTCTTTCCGCTGGCCTTTCTCATCCTCTCGGTGCTCGGCGCCATCCTGTTCGGATTGGCGACGCCGACCGAGGCCGCCTCCATGGGGGCGGCCGGCGGAATCGTTCTGGCGGCCGGGTATCGTATCGGCGAGATACGCACGGGAAAGACCAAGCCGGAATGGGTGAACGAGGACGACAGCGTGCAGCCCTACAACCCGTGGCACTACGCCCTCGGGGCCGGCGGGGTTCTGACCGTCATCCTGTACGTCGCCTATTTCCTGATCCGGTTCCTGGCCAATTGGATCGCCGATGTGCCGCTGCCCACGGAGCGGACGCTGCCCTTCGCGCCCGGTGTCGCCGTCGGTATCGCGCTTGCGGTCGCCGCAGCCGTTCGCTACGGCGATGAGCGTTGGCCCCTGATCTCGCACCTGCAACCCCGAAGCACGGCGCTGAGGCCCCTCTACGCCTGTGGCGGGCGGGGCGCCTTGTTCGGGCTTGCGCTCGGCGCGGTCTACCTGTTCATGTTCCCGGTCCTGGGGCTGGGCGAGACTTTCGCCGAGCACGAGTACAGCAATTGGGCCTTCGACGTCGGCTTCTTCACGGCTCTGCTCGGCTACATGGCCTGGCACGGTATCGACAAGGGGGCGCTCAAGGAATCCGTCTATCTGACGGTCCGCACGTCGGCCATGGTGTGCTGGCTGTTCGTGGGTTCCTGGACCTTCTCCTCGGTGTTCTCATACCTCGGCGGACACGCCCTGATCGAGGAATTCGTGATCGGGATGAACCTCTCCCCGATTACCTTCCTGATCCTCGCCCAGATCATCATTTTCCTGCTCGGCTGGCCGCTCGAGTGGTCGGAGATCATCATCATCTTCGTTCCAATCTTCCTGCCCTTGCTGCCTCACTTCGGCATCGATCCGCTGTTCTTCGGCATCCTGGTGGCGCTCAACCTGCAGACGTCGTTCCTGACGCCGCCCATGGCGATGGCGGCGTACTACCTCAAGGGGGTGGCGCCCCCGCAGGTTCAGTTGATCCAGATCTTCAAGGGCTGCATGCCGTTCCTGTCGATGGTCTTCCTGGCGATGATCATTCTCTACGTGTTCCCGGAGATCGCCCTGTGGCTGCCCAAGATCGTCTACGGAAGGTAATCGGCGGACCTCGGGACCGATGCTGACATGAGCTTGGCGGACTTGGATGCCGATGAAGCCGTCGCGGGTGTCGCGAGCGGCGAATTCAGTGCCGTCGATCTCGTCGAGGCCTGTCTCGGACGCGTAGCGGAGCGCGACGGCGACATCGAAGCCTGGGCCCACCTCGATCCCGACTTTGCCATCGAGCAGGCTCGCGAGCGCGACGCCTCTCGGGCCACCGGCCAGGCATTGGGACCGCTCCACGGCGTTCCCGTCGGCATCAAGGACATTATCGACACCCGCGACGCGCCAACGGAAAACGGCACCGTCCTGGACTCCGGGCGGCGGCCATCGGCCGATGCACGCGTCGTAACCCTGCTCAAGGAAGCCGGCGCCGTGATCATGGGCAAGACCGTGACCACGGAACTGGCCGTTTACGAGCCGGGCAGGACCCGCAACCCGCATAACCGGAATCACACGCCGGGCGGCTCGTCCAGCGGCGCCGCGGCAGCGGTGTCCGCCGGCATGGTTCCGCTCGCCGTCGGCACGCAGACGAACGGTTCCGTCATCCGTCCGGCCGCGTATTGCGGCGTCGTCGGGCTGAAACCTACCCACGGGAGGATATCCCGTCGCGGCGTGCTCGCCCAATCACGCCCGCTCGACACCGTCGGCGTCATGGCTCGCACGGTGAAGGATGCGGCGCTCATCGCCGACGTGCTCGCGGTTTACGACGACGGCGACCCCGACATGATCGTCCGGGCACGCCCGCGACTGGCCGAGACGATTGCCGCGGGTCCTCCCCTCCCGTCGGCCTTCGCCTTCGTTCGGACGCCCGTTTGGGACGAGGCCGACGAGGAAACCCATGCGGCCTTCGGGGAGCTTGCCGAGTTTCTGGGAGAGGCTTGCGACGAGGTTCCCCTCCCCGAACCGTTCGATCACGCCGTCGGCTGGCACCGCACGGTCATGTGCGCGGACCAGGCGAAGAGCTTCGCGGGCTACTACGAACGCGGCAAGGAGGACTTGAGCGAGATCTTGCGTGACATGATCGAAGAGGGGCAGAGGACGTTGGCGGTCGACTACAACCGTGCCGTCGAATGGCGCGACGTGTTGAGCTCGGGCCTGGACAAGATCTTCGATCGCTATGATGCGATCATCACGCCGGCCGCGACCGGCGTCGCCCCCGCCGGCCTCGACTCGACGGGGAGCCCCGTCTTCTGCACACTCTGGACCTACTGCGGCGTCCCCGCGGTCTCTCTGCCGCTCCTCGAGGGAAGCAAGGGGCTCCCTCTCGGCGTGCAACTGGTGGGGCGCCGCGGCGACGACGCCAGGCTGTTGCGGACCGCCCGACGGCTGGTCGATCGCATTGCCGAGGAGGCGGACGGATGAGGACCCTCATGGACGGTGGGGACTGATATGCTGGACAGGATCTTCGCCGCGGTCGGCATGCTGGGCTTGACCGCCTTCATGGGCATCGTCGCCGTTTCCGTGATGGAGCCCGACCTCTGGCTCGTCGCTTTCGTCGGCGTGTTCATCGCCGTCTTCTTCGTTTGGCGCGACGCCGTGGCGGCCTCGGGGACTCCCCCTTCGTCTGGCCGACGCGTGGACTGATACGCCACCCGGCGGGCCGCAAGAGGAGGAAAAAGGCAGGTGAGCGTCGGTGTCGGCATCGGCATAAGCGAGCTTCCCTTCGAGAGGGCGCGCGGATTCTGGCGCTGGGTCGAGATGTGCGAGGAGTCGACCGTCGATTCGATCTGGCAGACCGATCGGCTGATCACCGACAATCCGATGCTGGAAAGCCTGACCACGATGGCCGCCGTCGCCGGTGCGACCGAGCGCCTCAAGTTCGGCATGAACGTCGTCGCGCTCGGCTGGCGCGACCCGCTGGTCGTCGCCAAGCAATGCGCCTCCATCGATTTTCTCAGCGAGGGCCGCCTGTTGCCCGCCTTCGGGATCGGCACCCCCCGTGGCGAGGAATGGCGGGCGACGGGCCGCGACACCAGGAGCCGCGGCGCGCGTACCGACGAAGCGCTCGACATTATCTCCCGCCTCTGGGCCGGAGAGACCGTGGATTACGACGGCGAGTACTACCAGTACCGTGGGGCACGGATCTCGCCGCTGCCCGTTCAGAAGCGCCTGCCGCTCTGGATCGGCGGCGACAGCAAAGCCGCAATCCGTCGCACCGCCCGCATCGGCACGGGCTGGCTCGCCGGCTTTCAGTCGCCGGACGAGGTGACGCCGGTGGTGGCCGCCATCAAGGTCGCCGCCAGGGAGGCGGGACGTCGCATCCCCGACGATCATTACGGGGCCGGCTTCCACTACCGTTTTGGCTCCTGGAACGATGCTCCCGTGACGCCCCGGGCCGAGACCATCGTCAAACGGAACGCGCGGAGACCCGAGGACTGCATGGTCGTCGGCGATGCCGCCGACATGGTGGAGAGACTCAAACAATTCGTCGCCGGCGGGGTCTCGAAATTCGTGCTGCAGCCGGTCGCGGCCGGCGACGACGATACCCTCGATCAGACCCGTCACCTGATCGACGAGGTGCTGCCCGATGTGCCCGCCCTCAACGAGTCCGCGCCGGGTTAGCGGCCTTGATCGCGGGAGTGCTTGCCCGACCCGACTCAGCCAGCCCGTGCTGCCGGGTTGGCCGGTCCGCGATTTTGGCGAGACTCAGGCCTCTTATGGCTCGAGTCCGGCATTTGCGATCCCAACGATGGTCTGTTGGCGTTCACCGGGCCGGGCGAGTGAAGACAGCTAAGCGGTGCGCGGACTGCTTTGCAAGTCTAGCTGCTTGGAGTGGAATCAGTAGCGATCGAGACAAGTTCTGACATGCCCTGATTCATCCACAGGAAGTATGAAAAGTTCCTATTTTGTTCTATAATCATGTGATGGCCGATAATTCTCAAATCGAATGGACAGACGCAACCTGGAACCCGGTGACGGGTTGCACCAAGATCAGTCGTGGCTGCGACAACTGTTATGCGGAGCGATTTGCGGAGCGATTTCGCGGTGTCAAAAGTCATCCATATGAACCGGGGTTCGATTTGACTCTCCGGCCAGAAAGGCTTGAGCAACCCGTATTCTGGAAGCGACCGCGGATGATTTTCGTGAATTCCATGAGCGACCTGTTCCATAAGGGCGTACCTGACGAATATCGGTCGAGGGTGTTCGATACGATGGAGTCGGCAGACTGGCACACATATCAGATCCTCACGAAACGCAGCAGCATTTTGCGCCGTTATGTCAACAAGAGATATTCACCCCAAAATAAGACACCTGAGCACATCTGGCTGGGCGTCTCGGTAGAGGACAAGCAGGCTCTGTCCCGAGTACGGCATCTTCAAGGGGTCAATGCGACTGTGCGATTCCTTTCAATTGAGCCTTTGTTGGCGCCCATTGGCGAGTTTGAGCTCTCGGGTATCCATTGGGTGATTGTAGGCGGAGAGAGTGGACCGGGAGTCCGCCCGATGGACCCGTCATGGGTAAGGGAAATCCGCGATCAATGCATTGCCGCAGAGGTGCCGTTCTTCTTTAAGCAGTGGGGCGGCTTTAGGCCGAAATCTGGTGGCCGAATATTGGATGGATGCGAGTGGAACGGATATCCGGCAGCTGTGTCAGCCTATTAGATTTCTGAACGTTCAACTCCGGGGTGCCGAAATGGCCCCATCTGAAAACCAACTCACGCTTTTTGAATTACCTGAGCTAAGTGGATCGGTACCCACATTCAAGCCCTTTTGGTATCCCGTCTGGACCGAGAGCAAGGCGAGACTCATCGAGCGTTATCTGTACTATTTTGTCTTGATCACAAAACATGGCGTCTATATCGATGGATTCGCAGGGCCGCAAGAACCTGACAAATTGGACACCTGGGCCGCACATTTGGTGCTAAACAGCGAGCCACGTTGGCTGCGGAATTTTTTCCTGTGCGATGCAAATCAATCCCAATACCAGAGATTGGTAGAACTCAAAGCCGGCCACTTCCAAAACCTGGAGAGCCTAGATCGATCGAAGTCTTACATGCAGATTTCAATGAAACCGTTTATCAAGTCCTCCTGTCGGAAGCGATTGGTGAGCGCACGGCTACATTTTGTCTTCTCGATCAACGGACCTTTGAGTGCGATTGGCGAACCTTGAAAGTTTTGGCAGCACACAAGACTGAAGGCTACAAGATAGAGCTTTTCTATTTTCTTCCATCTGGATGGCTTGATCGAGCGATCGCGGGATTAGGCGACGTTTCGAAACTAGAAGGTTGGTGGGGACGATCAGACTGGAATGTGCTCGTGGACGCTAACGGCCAAGAAAGGGTCAATTTGTTCTGCGATCGTATGAGGGATGAACTGGGTTACACGTATGCTATTGGTTGGCCAATTTACGAGCGGAGCGACGGCGGGCGGATCATGTATCACATGATCCACGCGACCGATCACGATATAGCTCCGAATCTTATGGCGAGAGCCTATCGGCAGGCTGTGTTCGACAGGGAGGAGCCTGAGCAATTTCGGCTCGAATTTGAACAATGGGAATCAAAAACTTAATCTGGCTTTGTTCTACAGAGTACTCGCGAAATATTGTTGCGGCCGCCACAGTACCTGTCTGTTCGGCAATGATGCCGCAGTGTTCGATGCGCCGGTGGGTGGCGAAGTTTAGGAGCGTGTCCCTGCTACGCGTGCCAAGGTCGAGGTCGCACTTGGTCACGAGATCAGTTCGTCCTTTTTAGTGACGCAGTGGGCGACGGTCTCGCACGACAGCGCGGTGATGACGCTGTTGCCGATCAGGTCGCAACCCTCGTTTTTGCCAGCCTTCGCCACGCCTCACACCCAACAGCCGTTCTGATAGGTACCGACCTGCATGCCCAGGTGATTCCAGAACGTAGCCAGATTGTCGATGGTCAGATTCCAGGGCGATGCACCGGTATGTTGTAGTCAAGCAGGTCGATCTCCACGCTACGAAACGCCAGCGTACGATAGGTCTCGAGCCAGCAACGGTCATCGCGTCGGCGCTCCACCATCCGTGACGCCACGCAGATCATCGTGCTCGACGAGGACCGAGAGGTTGAGATCGGCGACTGTTACGTATTGCTCGGGGATGGCGGACTGTACGCCCGCCTCGTCTCAGGGCGGCTCGCCGTAGGGGCGGTCTTCGGGCGTAAGGATGGACCCCCGAGGGACTGGAGCGGGCGAAGGGATTCGAACCCTCGACTTCGACCTTGGCAAGGTCGCGCTCTACCCCTGAGCTACGCCCGCATTCCTGAAACGACGACTGCCGCAGCGTTTGCGGCGCGTGATCATAACCATAGCCGCGCGGGAGGCAACCGGCAAAGGCCGCGATCCGTCCGGCCCCTGGCCGCGCCCCGACCGCTTGGCTTGCCTCTCTCTCTTGGCTATCGTCGCCCCCGCTCGAGCCACCTTCCGGCGATTGGATCATGCCCGCTACCGAGCAAGAACTGTTTGACCGCCTCGCGGAACTCGACATCGAGTGCACGACCTACCGCCATCCTGCGGTGTGGACGGTCGAAGAGAGTAAGCGTTTGCGCGGTGACATGCCCGGCGGCCATTGCAAGAGCCTGTTCCTGAAGGACAAGAAAGGCAGGGTGTACTTGGTGGTCGCCTTGGAAGACCGCGAGATCGACATGAAGCGGTTGCGCCGGCCGATCGGGGCGGCGCAGCTTTCGTTCGCACGGCCCGAACTGCTGATGGAGATACTTGGCGTGACCCCGGGAGCCGTTACGCCATTCGGGCTGATCAATGACGTGAACGCTACGGCACGCGTGGTGCTGGACAGGGAGATGCTGGAACAGGACCCGCTCAACTACCACCCATTGACCAACGAGGCGACGACGGCCATTGCACCGGGCGATCTGTTGAAATTCATTTACGGCTGCGGCCACGAGCCACGGATATTGGATTTCGAAGCGCTGAACGAACCGGGCAGCGGATCAGGCGACTAAGACCCCGCTTGGCTTGCGCCAAGCGTGCTATCATATTTTGTGAACCGCAGCTTCGAGGCTGCGTACAGCAGACGAGCCGAAGAGGCACTATGGAACGGATCATCGGAGGCGAGGGACCGCCCGGTTCGGGCGGCAACGGGTCACTGGTCAAGGACGGGGACACGGCATCCTTCGGCGAGGACGTCATCCAGGCCTCGATGGAGGTGCCCGTCATCGTCGACTTCTGGGCGCCCTGGTGCGGCCCGTGCAAACAGCTTGGGCCGGCGATCGAAAAGGTGGTCGCGGCCGCTGCGGGTGCCGTGAAACTCGTCAAAATCAATGTCGACGAGAATCAGCAGCTCGCCGCGCAATTGCGGGTACAATCGATTCCGGCAGTGTTCGCCTTCAAGAACGGTCAACCGGTTGACGGCTTCGTCGGCGCCCTGCCCGAAAGTCAGATCAAGGCGTTCGTCGAACGCCTTGCCGGCGAGATCGGTCCGTCCCCCGTGGAAGAGGCAACCGCTCAGGCGCGGGCGTTTTTCGAGGCGGGCGATCTCGCGTCGGCGGCGGGACTGTTCGGCGAGGTGTTGAAGGCCGAGCCCGGAAATCCCGACGCGGCGGCCGGACTGGCCAAGTGCTACATGGAGAGCGGCGATCTGGAACGGGCGCGCCAGACCCTGTCGGTGGTGCCGCCGGAACACCGCAATCAGGCCGAGGTGCGCAGCGTTGAGGCCGCGCTGACATTGGCGGAAAACTCCGGCGATACAGGCGACGTTCAGGAACTGCGCGGCAAACTCGATATCGACCCGACCGATCATCAAGCGCGCTTTGAGTTGTCGGAAGCATTGATGGCTGCAGGTCGGCGCGAAGAGGCGGTGAGCGAGCTTCTCGAACTCATTCGCCGGGATCGCAATTGGAATGACGAGGCAGCCAGAAAGCAACTCATCACGCTCTTCGAGGCGTTCGGGCCGACGGACGAACTCACCGTCAGCGGACGCCGCCAACTGTCGTCCCTCTTGTTCTCGTGAACACGTCACCGGCCGCCGCACTGGACACGCTGTCGCCCACCATTCCGGTGTTTCCGTTGTCGGGCGCGTTGCTGTTGCCGCGCGGTGAGCTTCCCCTCCATATCTTCGAGCGGCGCTATCGCGACATGGTGCGCGACAGCGCCGCCCGCCACGGCCTTATCGGCATGGTCCAACCGACGCAACCCGAATCGGCGGCGGACCATCCCGACCTCTACGCAACCGGCTGCGTGGGGCGCATGTCCGCTCTGCGTCAAACAGACGACGGCCGGTACTACTTGACGCTGATCGGATTGTGCCGATACGACATCGTGGAAGAGCTTCCGATGACGCATGCCTATCGCGAGGTCGTCGCGGACTATCGGCTGTATCTCGCCGATATCGACCCGGCCGAACCGGCCGCGACGGATCGCGGAAAACTTCTATCCGCGTTGCAGGGCTATCTCGATGCACAGGACCTGGAAACGGATTGGGGCCAGATAGATCAGGTCGACGAGGAAACGCTCATCAACGCGCTGGCCATGGCGTGCCCGTTCGATCCCCGTGAAAAGCAAGCGCTTCTGGAGGCGAGGAATATCCGCGAGCGTTCGGAAATTCTGACGTCCTTGTTCACCATGAGCGGCCACGCCGCGCGCGGCGCGACACCATCTTCCATGCAGTGACTTTCATCGAGACGCGTGGCCAAGCCGTACCTGCACGATACCGGAGCGTGCGATGAGCGATAAGGAAAGCACGGTCGATCCCAAGCTTCTGGAGATCCTGGTTTGCCCATTGACCAAAGGGCCCTTGCGTTACGATCACGCGGCGCAGGAGCTCATCAGTGAACAGGCCGGGCTGGCCTATCCCATACGCGACGGCATTCCCATCATGCTCGTCGACGAGGCCCGGCAGATCGATGACGGCGGGATGTCCGAAGCCCGTTCCCCGGACGATGAATGAGCGGTCGGAGCCGGTTCCGCGGCCCACGGAAGTCCGGCTCAAGAAGGAGGAGAAGGCGCTCGAAATCGATTTCGATGACGGGAGCTCATTCCGATACCCCGCGGAACTCCTCCGGGTCGAAAGTCCGTCCGCGGAAGTCCAGGGTCACGGTCCCGACCGGAAAGTCACCGTCGCCGGCCGCCGGCACGTGGGAATCCTCGGGTTGGAATCAATCGGCCACTACGCGCTCAGAATAAGGTTCGACGATCTGCACGATACGGGCATCTATTCGTGGGACTACCTTTACGGCTTGGGGCGCGATCGGGACGGGGTCTGGCAGCGTTATCTGGATGCCCTGGAATCTCAGGGTCTCAGCCGCGACCCCTGAACCGCGTACCCGACCTCACAAGGCGGTCCCGCGAAGCATGCGCGGCAGCTTGCCGACGGTACCCTGCGCGTGGCGCACGAAGAACCTTTTCAGCGGAGGCAATTGATTTACGGCGGCCAAACCCACGTCCCGTGCCATCTTCACGGCGCCGATGTCGTAGGAGAATAGGCGGTTGAGTCCGTCGGTCACGGCGAGAAGCATCACGGAATCGAACCGCCGCCACGTTTCGTAACGGGAGAGGACGTCAGAGCCTCCGATATCGAGTCCGAGACGGGCGGCATCGATGACGACTTCCGCCAGCGCCGCGACGTCGCGGAACCCGAGGTTGAGACCCTGCCCGGCAATGGGATGCATCCCATGCGCGGCGTCCCCGACGAGTGCCAACCGCCGGGCGCAATAGGTATCCGCATTGTGCAGCGCGAGCGGATAGCTCCAGCGGGGGCCGACGCTCGCCACGTGTCCCAGAAAGTCCCCAAACCTGTCTCTCATCTCGTCGTCGAAGGCGGTATCGTCCAGTTCGATCAGTCTGTCGGCCACGGCCGAGGGCTCGGTCCACACGAGGGACGAACGATTGCCGGTCAAGGGCAGAATGGCGAACGGCCCAGCGGGGAGAAACCGTTCGTGCGCGACACCGCGGTGAGGGCGTTCGTGAACCGCTGTGCAGACGATCCCGGACTGTGCGTAGGACCAACCGTGGACGCGGATGCCTGCCGCTTCGCGAAGCGGCGAGGTGCGGCCATCGGCTGCGGCTACCAGACGACCGCGAAGAATTCCACCATCGGCCAAGCGGGCGACCGCGGTATTCTCGAGCCGGTCCAGGCCGCTCAATTCGGCGGGCGCAAACAGCTTGATATTCGCGATTTCCGAGATTGCGGTGAACAGTCCTCGCCGCAGGTGACGATTCTCCAACATGAACCCCAGCGGACCGTCGCCCAACTCGCGGTGATCGTAGTGCAGGAACAGAAGGGAGTCGCCCTCGCTGATCCGAATGTCGAGAATGGGTTGCGCGCCGGCTGCCAGATGCTTCCAAGCTCCGATCGCTTCCAGGGCACGGTAACTCGCGTAGGAAATGGCGGACGCCCGTCCATCGAACGGAACATCGACCATCGTGGCCGGATCCAGCCGGTCCATCAGCGCCACGCGCAACCCGGCCCCGCCCAGCGCCACGGCGAGAGCGGACCCGATCAGTCCGCCCCCGACGATGATGACGTCGAAATCAGGTTCGGTCGGGTTGCGCTTGGTTGTGGCCATGAACCTGACATTGCGCTCTCCCCGCGCGGGGTGTCCAGTCGTATGGACGAGCCGTTGCCGGTGTCGGGCCGGGGGGGTACTCTCGCGGCATTATGAGCGCATGGCACGAGATGACCGCCCTGGAATTGGGAGCCGGCATCGCGGGCGGTGGGATTGACGCGGTCGAACTCACCGAACATTTCCTCGCTAGGATCGATCGAGAGGATCCGGATCACGACATCTTCATCCGGGCGACTCCCGAGCGGGCGATCGCGGAGGCGACCGCGGCCCGGGACCGTGCGAAGGCTCGGCTGCGCCGGAGTCCGCTCGACGGGGTTCCCATGTCGTGGAAGGACCTGGTCGCCATGGCGGGTGAACCCACGACCGGTGGTTCTCCCCTGTTTGCGCAGCAGCCGCCGGCGACCCGGGACGCACTTCTGCTGTCACGCGCGACCCGGGGGGGGATGGTCTGCCTGGGAAGAACCAACCTACCGGAATTCGCGTTCTCCGCCATGGGGATCAACCCCCATTTCGGGACACCCCCAAATCCCTTTGATCCGGAAACCGCCCGCGTGCCCGGCGGCTCGTCTTCCGGCGCAGCCGTCTCGGTTTCGCGCGGATTGGCGCCAGCCGCGATCGGATCGGATACCGGCGGTTCGGTGCGCGTTCCCGCGGCCTGGAACGACCTGGTCGGCCTCAAGACGACCGCGGGCGTTCTATCGAATGACGGCGTGTTGCCGTTGGTCCGCGACCTCGACACCATCGGCCCGTTGACCAAGGACGTCGCGGACGCCGCGGCGATCTTCACGATCCTCGCGGCGGACGAACCAATCGATCTTCAGGGTGCTTCCGTCCGAAACGCGCGCTTCCTGCTCCCGGAGATGCTGTGGCGCGATGTCGACGACGACATCGCCGACGTCATGGAAAGGGCGATCGAGCGCCTCGAAACCGTGGGTGCTCAAATCACCCGCGAAGAGGTCCCGGAACTCGACGAGGTGACGGAAACCTTTCTCTCTTTCGGCGATCTGTTCAGTGCGACCGCGTACGCCGAACTCCGCGAGAAGGTCGATGCCCAACCCAACCTGGTATACGAACAGATTCTCCGGCGCCTCCATCTGTCCGTCGGCGCGACGGCCGTCGACGTCATTCATGCCTGGCTGGAGATCGATCGCCGTGCTGCGGCGTATCACGCTCGGGTGGCACCCTTTACCGCGGTGCTGTGCCCGACCAGCACTATCTCGCCGCCGATCATCGCCGAAGTGGAAAACGACGCCGAAGCCTATGCCGATGCGCAACGGCGAATTCCGGTCAACACCAGAACCGGAAACCTCTTGCGGCTGTGCGCCGTGACGGTGCCGGCCGGCCTTGCGAATGGTCTCCCTGCGGGCCTGATGGTCTATGGCCTGCCCAATCGAGACCGCTACATTCTCAGGGTAGCTAAAGGGGTGGAAGACGCGCTACGCGTCACGTGATCATTTCTGCCTAAATTTTAGACATATAGAAATCTTTGCCTAATTTCTGGGCGGACTCTTTACGCCCCAGACACCGGGACGGCTTTGGAAGTAAGTCTCCTTCAGACATATCATTTAGGCATATCAGATACTTAGGCCTCCCTTTCGAGAACTGGCACGCAGTTTGAGTTGTACGCTGGCAGCGGCGGCGAGACCCGCGCCCCGCGTCACTCGCCATCGGGAGGAAATCCATGAAATTCGTAATGGCCGTCATCAAACCCTTCAAGCTCGATGAGGTGCGTGAAGCGCTGACCGCGCTCGGCATTCAGGGCTTGACCGTCACTGAGGTGCAGGGTTTTGGACGCCAAATGGGGCACACGGAGTTCTACCGGGGCGCCGAATACGTCGTGAACTTCGTGCCGAAGATCAAGGTCGAAGTCGCCATAACCGACGACATGGAGGAGCGGGTGGTCGAATGCATTCGGCAGACCGCCCAAACCGGCAAGATCGGGGACGGCAAGATCTTCGCCTACGACCTCAATACCGCTGTCCGGATACGGACCGGCGAGACCAACGAACAGGCGCTATAGGAGCCGGACATGACAAGACTCGAAAAAAGCACCCTGACCTTGACAGCCGTCGTCGGCGCAGCGACGGCCGCCAATCCGGCCTTCGCCCAGGACGACGCGCTCAGCTCGGGCGATACGGCCTGGATGCTGACATCGACGGTCATCGTCCTGATGATGACCATCCCCGGCGTTGCCCTCTTCTACGGCGGCATGGTGCGCAAGAAGAACGTGCTGAGCACCGTGATGCACAGCTTTGCGGCGACCTGCTTGATCACGGTGATCTGGATGATCGTCGGATACAGCCTCGCGTTCGCGGAAGGTACCAGCTATGTCGGGGGTCTGAGCAAGCTGTTCCTTCGCGGCATGGCCGTGGATGCGATGAACGGGTCGATCCCGGAATCGGTTTTCATGACCTTCCAGATGACTTTCGCCATCATCACGGCGGCGTTGATCACGGGCGCGATCGCCGAGCGGATGAAGTTCTCGGCCTTGCTTCTGTTCCTCGGGCTGTGGTCGATTCTCGTCTACTCGCCCATCTGCTACTGGGTGTGGGGCGGCGGGTTCCTCGGTGGTGCAGGTGTCCTGGATTTCGCGGGCGGCACCGTCGTGCACATCAACTCCGGAGTCGCGGCGCTGGTCGCCGCCATCGTGCTGGGCAAACGGGTCGGATACGGCCGCGAAAACCTGGCCCCGCACAACGTCGTGCTGACGGTGGTCGGCGCGTCGTTCCTTTGGGTCGGCTGGTTCGGGTTCAACGGCGGTTCGGCGGTCGCCGCGGACGGTGCCGCCGGCATGGCGATGGCGGTCACGCAAATTGCGACCGCCGCCGCGGCACTCGCCTGGATGCTTGCCGAATGGCTGACCCACCAGAAGCCGAGCGTCCTCGGCATCGCGTCCGGTGCCGTTGCCGGTCTCGTCGCGATCACACCGGCCTCGGGCTTCGTCGGACCCGGCGGTGCCTTGGCGACCGGCCTGATCGCGGGCGTGATCTGCTTCTGGGGAGCAACTTGGCTGAAACACAAGATCGGCTACGACGACTCCCTCGACGTCTTCGCGGTTCACGGTCTTGGTGGCATTGCCGGCGCGTTCCTGACCGGCGTCTTCGCCGTCGAAGCGATCGGCGGCACGCCGGGAGCCCTCGAAGGCAACGTCGCGCAGATCGGCACCCAGATCTATGGGATTGTCGTGACGGTCGTCTATTGCGCCGTGGCCTCCCTGGTCTTGCTCAAGATCATCGACGCCGTGGTTGGTCTCCGCGTCGATGAAGAGCAGGAGCGAGAGGGCTTGGACATCGCCCTCCACGGCGAAAGCGTCTCATAAGACCGAGCCTTTCCCCGGCTCCCTGGCGCCCGGCGCGGCCTCGTGCCGTCCGGGCGCGTTGCTGCCGACCGACCGGGTTCAGCGGCCGAACACCGTCCGATCCGACTTCCACCGGCGTTCGGTTCGAACTATTTTCCTTATAATTCGATATCAATATCCTGTAGGTTTCAAGGCACTTGGAACCAGTCTTTGTGCTTTGCACTCCAGGCCGCCACGGCGCGTTAATGTGCACGCTTGTATGCTGAGTCGCTTCGACGTAGATATGTTTGCGTTTTGTACTCGTCCGGCAAAAGGCCTCAAAGCCACGGCATGCTCAACGACAGGCTCGATATCCTGGGCGAAGGGCCCTTCCGGAAGCTGGCGATGCTCATCGAGCAGATGGCGCCCGCCGCCAACTTGCCGCCCATCAACCTGTCCATTGGCGAGCCGCAATGGGGCTGCCCGGAATTCGTGGGCGACGTGATCGAAGCGCACCGCCACCTCTACGGAAGGTACCCTCCTCCTCGGGGCACCCGCGATTACCGGGAAGCGGCCATGGCGTGGTTGAATCGGAGATACGGCCTGCGACCGGGCTTGCTCGATCCCGACCGGCACATTGTCCCGGTGTCGGGAACCAAGGAGGGGATGTTCACCTTGGCGCAGGTCGCGATCCCGCAATCCGCGGGCTCGGCTCCCATCGCTTTGCTGCCCAATCCGTACTATCACACCTATGCAGGCGCGGTGGTGTCGGCGGGCGCCGAACCGGTATTCGTCCCCGCGACGCGGAAAACCGGCTTTCTTCCCGACTTTGCGGCGCTCGACAAGGAGATGCTCGAGCGGGCGGCGCTATGCATCGTCTGCTCTCCGGCAAACCCGCAGGGTGCCGTCGCGGATGCGGAATACCTTCGCCATCTCATCGCCCTTGCGCGCGAGCACGACTTCATCCTCCTGGTCGACGAATGTTACGCCGAGTTC
>JAGWAU010000026.1 GCA_021296255.1 Alphaproteobacteria bacterium
GATAGACGAGGCCGTCGTAATCCATGCTGCGAAGGTGATGGATCTTCTCGTTGCCGAGAGTCACCTTGGAGGTCGAGGCACCGACGATCGCATAGGTGCGGGGCTGGAAGAGCGGGCGGAATCGCTCCCGAATATCGGCCTCGGCGACCAATGACTGAACGTTGCCGCCCATGATGTCGGTCAGTCCCGTTTCAGGACGAACCGTGCATCCACCGCGATGGCCTCGTTCTCGGACACGATGAGCGGATTGATATCGATCTCCGTGACCTTGCCCTCGAGTGCGAGCATCATTCCATCCTCGCCGCCCACCTTGAGCAGCGTATCGACGATAGCCTCTTCCGACGCATGAATGCCTCCCCGGGCACCGCGCAGGAGCTTCACTGCCTTGAGCTCGTCGATCATCTCCCGGGCGTCGACCGGCGTGATGGGGCAGATGCGGAAGGCCACGTCCGCAAGGACCTCGACGAAAATCCCGCCCAGGCCGAACATGACGATGGGTCCGAAGGTCTGGTCGGTTGATCCGCCCACCACTACCTCGTGACCTGCCGGTGCCATTTCTTCGACGAGATACCCTTCGATGTCGTCCGTGTGCGCCTTGGCGGCAGATTCGATCTCGCGCAGCGCGGTCTCAAGTTCTTCGGCCGAGCCGATACGGACCTTGACGCCGCCGATGTCGCTCTTGTGGACGATGTCGGGCGACACGATCTTGGCTACGAGAGGGGGACTCAATTTCGTGAATGCGCCGGATGCGCCGTCGGGTTCCGCAATCAGCAACGAGGCCGGAACCTTGATTCCGTTCGCCGCCAGCACCCGCTTGCCGCTTTCCTCGTCGAGGGTGCTGCGCCCTGCCCTCAAGGCTTCGCTGATGCTGGCGTGGACATCCATTTCAACCATCTCCCGGCATGGCGGTGATCCGGTCCGCAAGCCGTCATATCCGTCTGAGGATGCGGGCGACATGCGGCAGAGAAAAAAACCGTACGAAACCCCGCCATGGCGCCATCGTCGCGGGCGCCCCTGTATAGCCAGCGCCGCAAGCTCGGGCAACCGGCGGCCCCGGTCCGGGCGATTAGCCCGAAAGCCCCATATTGGAGCGCAGTGTGCTAAACGTAGCCGGAGCGAGCATCCGCGCGACCGAACAGGTTGCGCCGGTATTTGAGGCCACAGCCGCCTGAAGGGAGTTCCCGGAATGAATGACGCGTCAGAATACGTCCCGCCCAAGGTCTGGACATGGGAAAAGGAGAACGGCGGACGGTTCGCCAACATCAATCGCCCCATCGCGGGGCCCACGCACGATAAGGAACTGCCGGTCGGCAGGCACCCGTTGCAACTCTATTCGCTCGCCACGCCGAATGGCGTGAAGGTCACCGTGCTGCTCGAGGAACTGCTGGCGCTGGGCCATAGCGGGGCCGAATACGACGCCTGGCTGATCAGGATCGGAGAAGGCGACCAGTTCGGCGGCGGCTTCGTCGGGGTCAATCCCAATTCCAAGATTCCTGCGCTGATGGATCGCGGCGCCCCGAAACCGACGCGGGTGTTCGAGTCCGGCGCGATCCTCCTCTATCTGGCGGAGAAATTCGGTGAATTTCTGCCGAAAGATCCCGCCGACAAGCCCGAATGCCTGTCATGGCTGTTCTGGCAGATGGGCAGCGCGCCTTATCTCGGCGGCGGCTTCGGCCACTTCTATGCCTACGCCCCGGAAAAGATCGAATACGCTATCAACCGCTTCGCCATGGAAACGAAGCGCCAACTGGATGTACTCGACCGTCACCTGGCGGAGAACGAATACATGTGCGGCGATGAGTACACGATCGCCGACATGGCCATCTGGCCGTGGTATGGCCAACTTCTGTTGAACCGGCTCTATGATGGGGCCGAGTTTCTCGACGCGCCCTCCTACAAGCACGTCAACAGATGGACCGATCAGATCGGTGACCGCGAGGCCGTGAAGCGCGGGCGCATGGTCAACCGCGTCCAAGGGGATCCGGAGACGCAACTGCACGAACGCCACGACGCCCGTGACTTCGAGTTGAGGACGCAGGACAAATTGGAACCCGAAGCGGCGGAGTAGTAAGCGGGCGGCCTCGTACACCACGAAACGACGACGGCGAGGCCCATGACGATGAGCACCCGCAAGCAGGTCTGACGGTAGACCTCATCGGGTGCACGACGGTCCGGTTCGTCACCTATCGAGCGGTGTCGGTAACACACGATATGGGCGGTTCACGGAAAGCCGGTCTTGGAGTGCGCACCGTTTGCCTGGAACACCGTTGTGAGGCATATTTTTTCCGTAGGACCGATGCAGGAGGCGGCGCCCAGCAGCGAACAAACCGGTGACTTCATTTCGGCTGGGTCCGTGCTGAGTCAGCAACCTTCGTTCTCCCATTATCTCCTGCGGACAAAACAAGAGGATTTCGCATGTTTGGATCGTTCGGACGAATGATGGCGGCCGCCGTCGCGGTTGCCGGTGTGCTCGGCACATTATCAGCAATAGATGTCGGCGACGGCGCGTGGGCGGGTGAGCGGTTCAAGGGGCAGGTGCTTCGCGTCGGAACCTGGGGCGGCAAATGGGGCGATTTCCAAAAGGAGATCATTGCGCCCAAAATCGAAGCCGAAGGCGGCAAAGTGGAATTCGTTCTGGCCAGCACCCAGGACAACATAGCGAAATTGGTCGCCGCACGGGGGCGTGAGGTGCCAATCGACGTGCTCGAGATTCTCGATGCCCTGATGCCGACCTTTTCGCGCGAAAATCTGCTGCAGAAGATCGACCTGAGCCAAGTACCCAACGTCAAATACCTCCAGGACGGGTTCTACGATGAGTGGAAGGTGGCCACGTGGATCGTCCAGGAGGGCATCTGCTACAACCGGGAGAAGTTCAAGGAACTCGGCCTTCCCGTACCCACGACATACAAGGATCTCGGTAATCCCAAGCTGGAAGGCATGGTCGTGATTCCGGACATCACCTCCGGCGGCGGTCTCGCCAACTTCGCCGGCATCGTGTATGCGGCGGGCGGCGACGTTCAGAACATCCAGCCCGGTCTCGATCTGCTGAAAGAGATCAATGCCCTGAAGTACTGGAAGCGCGCCGGCGAGGCGATCAACATGTTGCAGACGGGCGACGTTGCGGCAGCCCTGATCTATTCGGGCCACTGCGCACGCGTCCGCAAATCCGGCGAGCCGGTGGATGCGGTCATGCCGCTCATGGCGGACGGGAAGCGGGGCGTCATGAAGAACGGCTGGATCGGCGTCGTAAAGGGGACGCCGGTTCCGGAACTTGCCACCTTCTACGTCAACCAATTCATCAACCTGGACTTTCAGTCGTCGTGGGCACCGGCGATGGGCGTGATTCCGTCCAACCAGGAGGCGCTGAAGACCTTCCTTGCGGACGAGGTCTCGCAGGAGATGTTCGTACCGCTCGAGGAGAATCTGCAGATCGACTACAACAAGGCGGACGTTCCCGACTGGACCGACCGCTGGACCCGCACGGCCGGCAAGTCCAGCTAGTTTCCACCTTCTTCAGGAAAATTCTCTTGGAAAAGGGGAGGAGTCCTTACGGCTACGCCTCCAAGTAATCGAGGATGTGGTTGTGGAAGTAATGGGGATTGCCTTCCCACAACGGCGAGAATACGTTGGCATCGGCGACGGGTGAACCCTTTGCGATCTGTATCGCCTCCCAGATTCGGAAGTCCTGATTGCGCACGCCGTCGTTAGCGTCCTTCGAGCGTGCCGGGCCAAGCCAGCGGTCCATGGCAATCTTGCGGCCCTCGGCGTGCTCGTCCGAGGTTGCGGCGTTGCCAAGAAAGAAGAAACCCATCTTGGCGATCGTCCGGTCTGGCGCGACCGGTTCGTAAATGATCGACGAGATGTTGTCGCGGACGAGATCAATCTCGACGTTGGGAAAAACGAAATTCGGTGCGGTGACGCGCTCCTTCCCTTCAGGGAAGGGGATCAACGGAAGACCGGTGTCCTTGAACGGATAGGACGGTGCCGCCTCGATGCGCCGACGCAAGGTCAATACGCAACCCTTGTGCAGCGGGGCTGACCACAGCTTGCCGGTCTGCACGTCAATATCGTCGGACATCTTCGCGAACACGCCACCATGGACGTAAACGTGGTGGTAGTTCTCCCAATTGTCGCCGACCATCTTCCAATTGGCCTGAAATTCCCATTCCACTTTGCCCGCGTAACGCATGGCGCCGACATCGGCGTCGTTCATGAAGTCGAGGAGCGGCTGCAAATGCTCTTCGATTCGGGGCGCTTTGCCGCCGAAGTCGACGAAGATCCAGTGGCGCCAGACGGCACAACGCACGCGTACCAGGCTGAGCGCCTCCTTGTCTAAGGCGCTCTTGGAATCGCCTTCCGGAGTCCCGTCGAAGAATGGCGCCCGGATCAGCTTTCCATCCAGCCCGTAGCCCCAGGCATGATAGGGGCAGACGAGTTGTTTCTGCCCTTGGCATCGCTTCCCCAACACCATCATTCCCCGGTGGCGGCAGACATTGTGGAACGCTCCAACCTCTCCGTCGTCGCCCCGTACCAGGATGATGGGAAGGCCGGCCACGATGACCGGCATGGCATCGCCCGGCTCCGGAATCTCCGCTTCGAAGGCGGCCGCCATCCACATATTGCGCAGATACTTGTGTTGCTCGAGCCGGAAGAACTCCTCGCTGGTATAGGCGGCGGCCGGCAGGCCCCAGGCAGTCTCGATGGGTCGGCGGACCGCCGCCACGGCCTCCTTCCCGACGATGCTGGACGCGGTTTCGTGCATTATGACGATTTCTCGGAAACCCGACTGATGCGTTCAGGCCGCAGCCTGCTGACGACAATAGCAGGACGCGTAGACCTCGACCTCTGCGCGCGCGAGCGCCTTGTCCAACTGTTGCTTGATATGGACCGATTCGACCGTTTCGCCGCGCCGCGTCAGGCACTCGTGCAGTCCATGGAGGCTCCAGAGATTGCCCGGGTGCTGGCAGGCCCGGCTCAAAGTCTGGACCAGCCCAAGGTCCTCGCGGTAGACCGCCTCGGCTTCCTCCAACCGGCCTTGCTCGAGCAGCAGCGCGCCGAGCGCATGCCGGGTCGGCTGCATCCAGCCCCACGGTTCGTCGTACGGCAAGGCGTCATCCAATTCGACAGCCCTTCGAAGATGTGCAAATGCGGCGTCAAGATTCCCCCGCCGGTACTCGAGCTCGCCATCCAACATAGCCTCCGCGATCTCAAGCAGATCTTCCACCGTGTTGTTGTGCACGCGACGGCTCTCGGGAACTTTCTTCTTGGCCTCCAGGAAGGCCGCCTTCTCCCGCTCCGCTTCAGCGACGTGGCCCATGGCCGAGTGAGCCACGGATCTGGCGTAACGCATCATCGCCGTGGTCGAACAGTAGAGCTCCTGATTCCCGGGAAGGTCCTGATCGATGATTTCCTGCCACTTGCCGAAGCGGATAAGCACGTGCTGCTTCATCGGGAGGTAGCCCTCAATGAAGTCCGCCATGGGCGGGGATTCGACGAGCAGCAGATCCTCGGGCGTGGTGTCGATCAGTTCCTGGGCCGCTTCGAGCGCCGGCGTGTACTGACCCAGGAACATGGCACCGTACATCGCGAAGTGGTGGTTGTGGATGCGGTAGAGCGAGTAGAAATTCAGCGCGCCGGCCCGCTCCAGGAACTTACGGTCGGCGACGATGGCCTTCTGGTTGTAGACGACGACGTCGCGATAGTTGCCGCACAGCACGTCTATGTGGGTCGGCATGTGGGTGAGGTGACCGCTGTCCGGCATGATTTCGCGCAGCTGATCGGCGGCGCGCAGGGCAAGTTCCGGGAACGGCGACATCTCCATCAGATGAACGTAGAGGTGGAGCAAGCCCGGGTGATTCCAGCTCGCCGGAATGTCGCGGAACGTTGCCTCCAGGACCTCCCGCACTTCAGCGGTGCCGGCCCCTTCTGCGACCTTCCCGGTCTTCAGGTCCCACATCTGCCAGGGCGTCTCGTTCATGATGGCCTCGGCGAAGACGCACCGCACCTCCAGGTCGTCGGGAAAGTCCTCGGAGCATTCGCGCATGGCGGCGGTGAAAGCCTTGTCCCACGGCGACATGTCTTCGACAGGATCCCGCCGAGGATAGCGGGCCGGAAGAGCGTGAATGAGCGCCCGCTCCACGGGCGTGACGCCGTCGACGTGCGACAGCGCGAGCTGGGTGGCGTCATAAGCCCCGGCCAATGCCTGCGCCCGCCCGTCGGGGTCATACAGATGCCAAGGCAGGTTGTAGTTTGGACCGGTGGCGTAGGCCACACCCCAATGGGCCATCGCACATCCCGGGTCGGCCTCGATGGCTTTGCGGAAACATTCGATGGCTTCGCCGTGGTTGAAGGCGAATACCCAGTTAAGCCCTCGGTCGAACCAGAGCTGAGCGTCTACAGAACCGGTCGTGATGGTCCGACCGTAAGGACCCAGGTCGTAGTAGTCCACCGTCCCTCCCCCGACTTGCGCTTGTCGTCCCTGCGAACGAAAGACTATCACGCCCGGCAGACGAGTTTGACGACATACTTGCATCGACTGCTGCGCGGCGGACCGTTCGACGCCATACCACTGGTCTATACGCTTGACGTACGTCGTCAACGAGTTATGTCGGCGTGTCATGATCCTCGGGTACCGCGACAGAAAAACAAGGCGGTTTGCCGACGGTCGGTCGGTGAGAGGTTTTCAGGGCTTCGAGCAACAAGCCGCCAAGCGGCTAGCGATCTTGAATGCAGCTCCGTCCCTTGAAACGCTGAGAACCTTGCCGAGCAATCGGCTGGAAGCCCTTGGTGGCGATCGCAAAGGGCAGTATTCCATCCGCATCAACCAGCAAGGGCGCATCTGTTTCGAGTGGCCGGACGGACAACCGGGGCCGAGCAGCGTCGAAATCGCGGACTACCACCAGTGAAAGGAGGATCGCCGATGCTGAAACGAGCCGTCCATCCCGGCCAGATACTGAAGGAAGAGTTGGCGGAACTGGGTATCACGCCCACGGAATTCGCGCGCCAGATCGACGTACCCGCCAACCGGGTGAGCCAGATCATCAACGGCAAGCGCTCGATATCGGGCGACACGGCCCTGCGCTTCGGGCATTGGTTCGGTATCGAGCCGCAGTTCTGGCTCAATTTGCAGGCGCATTTCGACCTTGTCTCGGCCGACGAGAAAACGGGCGACGCGATCCGTCTCTTGCCTACAAGAGCGAACCTTCCATCTCAAGCCGGATTGCCAAACAAAATATAGGCCGGAAAGCCGCAGCCTGAATGACCTGATCCAGCTCATCTTGGGTATTCCAGTTTCTCTCTACCGGGCATGTAGGGTAAACGAGGTCGTGGCAGGCTTGAGATCCTCGTCTCGACGGGACGCCGGACCATATGTCGGAACAACCCGACAAGCGATGCGGAACCTCACCGATGCTTAATCGAACCGTCATGACGGGGGCGGCACCGAGCATAGTCCTGCTCGTGGTGCTGCTCATGACCGGTGTGGTCGGCGTCGGCGAGGGAGTCACGGTCATCGCGCTGATCATTGCCGGTGCCGTATGGACGGCGCGGCGCACCGAAACCCTGACCCCCGTTCCGCCCGCGGAAACGCCGGTCGACACGGAGCCGGTGGAACGCCGCATCCTCGACGAGTTACCCGACCCGGTGATTCTGCTCAGTGCATCCCGCAACATCATTTCCGCCAACCAGGCGGCGCGGAAGCTGTTCAATATCACCGAGATGGGCCGGGATCTCACGATTGCGCTGCGTCACCCGGCCGTGTTGGACGCGGTCGATCTCTCGCTGGCAGGCAGTACTCCCGACCCGGTCGAATTCGAGCTCGTCGCGGGCGTACCCGTCACGTTCGAAGTTCAGGTTGCCGCAGTTCCCAGGCCGAACGATGAGGACGGCGTGCGCGTCGTCGTTTTGCTGCACGACGTCACGGGTACGAAGCGCGTCGATGAGGTGCGCGCGGATTTCGTGGCCAACGTCAGTCACGAGTTGCGCTCGCCGTTGGCGGCGCTCGCCGGTTTTATCGAGACGCTGAGCGGTCCCGCGAAGGATGATCCCGCTGCCCGAGAGAAGTTTCTCGGCATCATGAACAACGAGGCGCAGAGAATGACGCGCCTGATCGAAGACCTCCTTTCCCTGTCGCGCGTCGAAGCGAACGAACACATTCGTCCCGAGGACGAGGTCGAGCTCGAGACCGTCATCGGCGAAGTGGTCGACACGTACTCGAACCGATGCACCGAAAGCGGCAACAGCATCGACGTGGATCTCCCCGATGACCTTCCAAGCGTGCTCGGAGACCACGATCAACTGAGCCAGGTATTCCAGAATCTGATCGATAACGCCTTGAAGTACGGGGGTCCCGGAAAGCCCGTGCGCGTTACCGCGAGTCCAGTCGAACGCCTGCCGGAGTCGGGCACGCACGGCGTCGCCGTCAGCGTGCAGGATCAAGGAGACGGGATTCCGACCGATCATATCCCCCGGCTCACCGAGCGGTTCTACCGGGTGGACAAGGCCCGGTCCCGGGGACTTGGAGGCACCGGTCTCGGGCTCGCGATCGTCAAACACATCGTCAGCCGGCATCGCGGCCACATTCTCATCGAAAGCACCCCGGAGTCCGGCAGCACGTTTACCGTGACGGTGCCCACATTCTCGCAAGATCCTCAAGATTTATCGGATAGATAACGCCCCCCTCCCCCGGTTCGGCGATATACAGCCTCCGTTGTCACAAAACCGCAACATGACTGTCATACAGGAGTCGCGGGCACGGCATACGAATCGGGGTATCAACACCGACGACGAATGCCACCAGGGCTTCGTCCATCTACCCAATCTGCAACAGGAGATATGTGAATGAACAACAAGCTGCTGTCTCTGGCGGTACTGGCCGGCGTCGCGGTCGGCGGATTCGCCGAGGCGCGTGATCAGATCAATATCGTCGGTTCGTCGACGGTGTATCCGTTCACGACAGCCGTGGCCGAGACCTTCGGCAAAACCACGAAATTCAGAACCCCGGTGGTGGAGAGCACCGGCTCGGGTGGTGGACTCAAGCTGTTCTGCGCAGGCGTCGGCGTCGGGCACCCCGACATGACGAATGCGTCTCGCCGCATCAAGGAGTCCGAAGTCGAAACGTGCGCGAAGAACGGCGTCACCGACATCATCGAGGTCAAGGTCGGTTACGACGGAATCGTTCTCGCCAACGCCAAATCCGCGCCGCAGATGACGATCAGCCGCAAGCACCTGTTCCTGGCGCTGGCCAAGGACATCCCGCAGGATGAAGGCAAGCTCGTCCCCAACCCGTTCAAGATGTGGAACGAGATCGATCCGTCCCTGCCGGCCACCAAGATCGAGGTCCTGGGTCCGCCTCCGACATCGGGCACGCGCGATGCCTTCGTCGAACTCGCCATGGAGGGCGGCTGCAAGAAGTTCGGCTGGATCAAGGCCATGAAGAAGAAAGACAAGAAGAAGTACAAGGCCATCTGCCACGGTATCCGGGAAGACGGTGCCTTCGTCGAGGCCGGCGAGAACGACAATCTGATCGTTCAGAAGCTCGTCGAGAATTCGAAGGCTTACGGCGTCTTCGGTTTCAGTTTCCTCGATCAGAACGCCAACCTGATCCAGGGCAGCGTCATGGATGGCGTCGCGCCGACGTTCGAAAACATCGCGGCCGCCGATTATCCGGTTTCACGCCCTCTCTACGTTTACGTCAAGAAGGCGCACATCGGTAAGATCTCGGGCATGGAGGAATTCCTCGCTGAGTACACCAGCGAAAAGGCCTGGGGCCCCGACGGATATCTCACCGACAAGGGTTTGATCCCGATGCCGGACGCAGAGAGAGGGAAGTTCCGCGAAGCCGCGACGAAGATGATCCCCTACGGATCGTAGGCATGCCGCCCGGACCGGCGGCCGGATCGCGGGCCGCCGGTCCCTCCCGTCACAGATCGCCGTCCTGCAGCCGTTGATGGAAATCTCCCTTATCACCGCGGTCGTCCTCGTTTTGGCCGTGGTCGGCTTTTTCCTGGGGCGTTCCCGCGCCCTGGCGACCGTGGGCGGCAGGGCGCGGGATCTGCATTCTCTGCCAGGTCACTACGGATGCTACGTCGCCGTGTGGTGCGGCGTGCCGGCCCTGTTGTTGACCCTGGTTTGGTCCTTCTTCCAGGGCTCTATCGTCGAATCGTTCCTCGTCTCCGGTCTGCCGGGCGCCCAGGGACTGGGCGAGGCCGAACTGGGTCTTCTGGTCAACGACATCAAGAACCTGGCCGGCGGCGATATCGTCTCGAAGGAAATCGATCCGGAGATGCAGGCCGCGGCCGACTTGTACAGTTCCCTGCAAACCATGGCCTTCAGCGCGCTGGCCATACTGTCGCTGGCGTTGGCCATCGGAGGAACCGCGCTCGCGTGGAGACATGTGTCACCGCGTTTCGCTGCGCGCGAGCGGGTCGAAAAAGTCGTCCGCATCTTTCTGATCGTCAGTTCGACGATCGCGATTTTCACGACCGTCGGCATCGTCCTCTCGCTTCTGTTCGAAGCGCTGCGCTTCTTCAACCTGATCCCGTTCACGGATTTTCTCTTCGGTCTGGAATGGAGCCCGCAAACCGCGTTGCGGGCGGATCAGGTGGGGAGCACCGGCGCCTTTGGAGCGGTTCCCCTGTTTGCCGGCACCTTCCTGATTACCCTGATCGCCATGGTCGTCGCCGCGCCGATCGGGCTGATGTCGGCGATCTACCTGTCCGAATACGCGCCCCACAAGGTACGCTCGACCGTCAAGCCGCTGTTGGAGATTCTGGCGGGCATCCCCACCGTCGTGTACGGGTTCTTCGCCGCGCTCACCGTGGCGCCGTTCATCCGCGACGCGGGAAGCGGACTCGGCCTCGACGTTTCCTCGGAGAGTGCGTTGGCGGCCGGCGTGGTGATGGGGATCATGATCATCCCCTTCGTCTCTTCCTTGTCGGACGACGTCATCAACGCGGTGCCGCAATCCCTGCGGGATGGAGCCTATGCACTCGGCGCCACGCAATCGGAGACCGTCAAACAGGTCATCCTGCCGGCGGCCCTGCCGGGAATCGTCGGCTCCATCATGCTGGCCATCTCGCGCGCCATCGGAGAGACCATGATCGTGGTGATGGCCGCCGGCCTCGCCGCCAACCTCACCGCCAATCCCCTTGAATCGGTCACGACGGTCACCGTGCAGATCGTGACGCTGCTGGTCGGGGACCAGGAGTTCGACAGCGCGAAGACCCTCGCCGCTTTCGCCCTGGGCCTGGTGATGTTCTGCATCACCCTGTCGCTCAACGTGATCGCATTGCACGTTGTACAGAAGTATCGAGAGCAGTATGAGTGACGTCGCTCAAGTGCAACGGATCGATTTAAGCTCTCCGGAAACAAGCGCCCGGCTGCGCCGCCGCCACGCAGCGGAGCGGCGGTTCCGTGCCTATGGGGTCGTCGCGATCGCGCTCTCGATCGCTTTCCTGCTGATTCTATTCACGACCATCGTCTCCAACGCCTACACGGCGTTGGTCCAGACCCACATCCGTCTGACGGTCGACTTCGACGCTGAACGAATCGATCCGCACGGCACCGGGGACCCGGAAGTCATACTGGCCGGTGATTTCGGCGGAGTCGTCAAGTCGGCGCTGCGAGAGCGTTTCCCCGACGTCAAAGGCCGCCGCGACAGACGTTCGCTGTACGCCATCGTCAGCCCGGGCGCGGCCTTCGACCTACAGAAACTGGCGATTTCGAATCCCGAACTGGTAGGCACCAGCCGGGAAATCTGGCTGGTAGCCAGCGATGACGTCGACATGCTGCTTAAAGGGTTCATTCCGCGCGACGTGCCCGAGTCCGACCGCCGCATCAACGACAAGCAGATCGGTTGGGTCGACGCCTTGATCGCGGAAGGAGCCGTCGAAAGGAAGTTCAACACCCGCTTCTTCACGGCCGGAGACTCCCGGGAACCGGAGCTCGCGGGCATCCTGGGAGCCGTCGCGGGTTCCTTCTTCACGATGGCGGTGACGCTGATCCTCGCCTTTCCGCTGGGCGTCGCTACTGCGGTATACATGCAGGAGTTCGCGCCGAAGAACCGCTGGACGGATCTCGTCGAGGTGAACATCAACAATCTCGCGGCCGTCCCTTCGATCGTGTTCGGGATTCTGGGTCTGGCCGTATTCCTCAATGTCCTACACCTGCCGCGTTCCGCACCCGTGGTCGGCGGCATCGTCCTGGCTCTGATGACGCTGCCTACCATCATCATCGCGGGACGCGCGGCTCTGGGCGCCGTGCCGCCGTCGATCCGGGAAGCGGCCCTCGGTATCGGAGCATCACGCATGCAGGCGACGTTCCATCACGTGCTCCCGCTGGCGATGCCCGGAATTCTCTCGGGGACGATCATCGGCATGGCCCGGGCACTTGGTGAGACGGCGCCGCTGCTGATGATAGGGATGGTCGCATTCATCGTGGACGTTCCCAAGGGACCTTTCGATCCCGCAACCGTGCTGCCGGTGCAGGTGTTCCTGTGGGCCGACAGCCCCGAGCGGGCCTTCGTCGAACGGCTGTCCGCGGCGATCGTGGTTCTGCTGGTTTTCCTCGTGTTGATGAACGCCGCAGCCATCTACCTGAGAAAGAGATTCGAACGACGCTGGTGATTCATGTCCATCACGATAGATACGGTGACAGCCGAGGAAGCCGCTCCGGTCGGAGCCAGGCAGGATGCAAAGGTCGTCGCCCGGAACGTCGATGTCTTCTACGGCGAGAAGCAGGCCCTGAATTCCGTATCGCTCGACGTCGAGACCAATCGGGTGACCGCCCTCATCGGGCCGTCCGGGTGCGGCAAATCCACGTTCATTCGGTGCCTCAACCGGATGAACGATACGATCGATATCTGCCGCATCTCGGGCAGTATCCTGCTGGATGGCGAAGACATCTATGACGATGAAATGGACGTCGTGCAGTTGCGCGCACGCGTCGGCATGGTGTTCCAGAAGCCGAACCCGTTTCCCAAGTCGATCTATGACAATGTCGCGTACGGACCGAGGATCCATGGAATGGCGAGCAGCCGCGACGAACTGGACGAGATCGTCATGACCAGCCTGGAGAAGGCCGGACTCCTCGGAGAGGTCAAGGACCGATTGTCCGAACCGGGCACGGGCCTCTCCGGCGGTCAGCAGCAGCGGCTCTGCATCGCCCGGGCGATCGCGGTGCAGCCCGAAGTGATCCTGATGGACGAGCCATGCTCGGCCCTCGATCCCATCGCGACGGCCCGCATCGAGGAGTTGATGGACGAGCTGCGTGACAACTTCACGATCGTCATCGTTACGCACTCCATGCAACAGGCCGCCCGTGTTTCGCAGCGAACGGCCTTTTTCCACTTGGGTGATCTCGTGGAATTCGGGGACACCGAGCAGATCTTCACGGCACCCGACGACGAGCGTACCCAGTCCTACATCACGGGTCGGATCGGATAACGGCGCGGAGCAGAGCGGAGGATCCATCCATGACGTCGGAACACATCGTCAAGTCCTTCGACGAGGAGTTGAACCTCCTCAACAACACCATCGCGCAGATGGGCGGACTCGCGGAGGCACAGATGGCCGAAGCGGTTCAGGCCCTCGTCAGACGCGACGTCGATGCGGCGGCCAGAGTCATCGCGGAAGACAAACGCATCGACTCGCTGGAGCATGACGTCGACTCCCAGACGGTGCGGCTGCTTGCCCTGCGCCAGCCCATGGCCGAGGACCTGCGAGCCATCGTGGTCGCCCTGAAGATCTCCTCGGACCTCGAGCGCATCGGCGATCACGCGAAGAACCTCGCCAAGCGGATCGGACCGCTCACGCAGACCCCGCCGCTCGAACCCGTCCACACTCTGAGGCGCATGGCCGCGCTCGTGCAGGCCATGATCAAGACGGTTCTCGACGCCTACGTGGAGCGCGACCTGGACAAAGCGGGTGACGTGATCGCACGTGATGAAGAGGTCGACGCCCTCCATACCAGCCTGTTCCGCGAGTTGCTGACCTACATGATGGAAGACGCCAGAAACATCACCCCGTGCACCCACCTGCTGTTTGTGGCGAAAAACATCGAGCGCTGCGGCGATCATGCCACGAATATCGCAGAGAACGTTCAATTCCTGGTTTCCGGCGAGACGTTCACCGATGAACGGCCAAAGGGCGACGAGTCGAGCGTCGTGGTCGTCGAGCCCAAGACGGCCGGCGCAGAAGGGAGCAAATGAATCCTCTCGTTCTGATCGTCGAGGACGAAAACGCCCTCGTCGAAGTTCTGAAGTACAACCTCGAGAAAGAGGGGTTTCGTACGGAAATCGCCATTGACGGCGAAGAAGCGCTTCTGGCGCTGGATGAACGGTCTCCGGACCTCGTGATCCTCGATTGGATGCTGCCGCACGTGTCGGGACTCGAAATCTGCCGGCAGATGAGACGCCGCAAGGAGACCCGTGGTATTCCCATCGTCATGCTTACCGCCCGGGGCGAAGAGGACGACCGCGTCCGGGGACTGGAAAGCGGCGCCGACGACTATGTGACCAAGCCCTTCTCACCGACCGAACTCGTCGCCCGCGTCCGGGCCGTGTTGCGCCGTTCCTCCCCGACGCTGGTCGAAGAGGTTCTGCGCTATGGCGGCGTCGAGATGGATCTGACGATACATCGGGTGACGCGGGACGGCCGCCAGATCCGGCTCGGCCCCACGGAGTTCCGCCTCCTGCGGGTTCTGATGGAACGTCCCAGACGGGTGTATTCCCGCGAGCAACTGCTCGACATGGCATGGGGAACCGACAAAGAGGTTGAGCCGCGGACGGTCGACGTCCACATCCGGCGGCTGCGCAAGGCGCTGAACGGACCCGACGATCCCGAACTGATCCGCACCGTGCGCTCGGTCGGCTATGCCATCGACGCGACGGACGCCTGAGAGAACCTCCGTTCCCAGATCGATCGCGTCGTTGAACGGCCGGCCCGTCTCGGCTCGCGGTCGTCCAGCCGTCAGAGTCCCAGAAGCTCCGCCGCGTTGTCGTAGAGAATGCGATCGACAATCTCCGGACGCCAGCCCATATCACGGAAGTCACGCACGGCCTCGAGGTGCGGCCGGGTCGGATAGGCCGTTCCGAACAACGTCCGGCCGGCGAGAAAGAGGTTCGCCGCGTCGACGTAGGTCTGGCGACACGGCATGTTGGCGGTCGCGACGTACAGGTCGGGAGATACGTAGACGTTTTGGCAAAACAGGGCGACCGCCACCATCTCGTGTGCATAGGGCCAGGACGCGTGCGAGACGATGATCTTGAGATCGGGATGCCGCATCGCGAGTCGCTGGATGGGCACCGGGCTGCACCAGGTGATATCGTGCCCCGCGAGCGCGCTCAACAGGCCGCTCAACGAGATTGACACGGGCAACCCCAAATCCAGACAGGCCTCGTAGACGGGATCGAGCGCCGGATCATCCGAATAGCGCGGGGTCTTGCTCGAGCCAGGCTCGATCGACAGACCCTTCATCCCCGGGTGGCTGGCCAATTCTCGCGCTTCCGCGAGCGACGGCTCGATATTCTCGAGATCGACCCCCGGGAACGCCACGAACCTGTCGGACCAGGTTTCAACCGCGCGAACGATTGCGTCGTTGCCAACCCCGCCCAGATGGCCGGAAGCCGCCCGGCCCATGATGACGCCCCAGGTCACGCCGGCCTCGTCCATTTCGTCGAACAGCAGATCCATCGACTCTTCCCAGGCCGATCTTGCGCCCGGCATGGTCGTGGTATTGCGCGGATACCACATGGCAGTGCGAAACGTGGGGCCGGAGACCCATTCAGGAATAGGCGGGCGGAACCGCATATCGATGATGCCTTTTGCCATCAGAACAAACCTCCCGTCACCAAATCAGCCAGCGCGAACATCTATCGACGAAACTCGCCATCCCCGAAACCGAAGGCCACCAGTCACGTCCGATCTTCTCCTGCAGGCGTCGTTTCACCAAGCTTCGCCGCCAGCGCCGCAGCCATGAACTCGTTAAGGTCGCCATCGAGAACCGCACTCGTGTTGCTGGTTTCGACGCCCGTCCTCAGGTCCTTGACCATCTGGTAGGGCTGCAAAACGTAAGAACGGATCTGGTGACCCCACCCGATCTCCGACTTGGCGTCATGGACAGCTTGGCGTTCCTCCTCACGTCGCCGCAGTTCGAGCTCGTAGAGCCGGGCTTTGAGCATTTTCATGGCCGCGGCACGATTCTTATGCTGTGAGCGGTCATTCTGGCATTGCACGACGATTCCCGTCGGCAAGTGCGTGATGCGCACGGCGCTGTCCGTGCGGTTCACGTGCTGGCCACCGGCCCCTGAGGCCCGGTAAGTATCGATCCTTAGATCCTTGTCTTCGACCTCGACGCTAATCTCCTTGTCGATGACAGGATAAGCGCCGACACTTGCGAAACTGGTGTGGCGGCGACTGCTCGAATCGAACGGTGATATCCGGACCAGGCGATGCACGCCGCTTTCCGTCTTGAGCCATCCAAACGCATTGCTGCCGGTCACCCTGATGGTGGCTGACTTGATACCCGCTTCCTCTCCCGGGCTCTCTTCGATCCACTCGACGTCGTAGCCGTGCGCTTCTGCCCAACGCGTGTACATGCGCATGAGCATGTCGGCCCAGTCCTGCGACTCCGTTCCGCCAGCGCCGGCATGCACCTCCAGAAACGAGTCGTTGGCGTCTGCCTCTCCCGACAACAAACTTTCGAGGCGCAGTCGATCGGCCTTCTCGGCCAGCTCCAAGATCGACGACTCGGCGTCGGCGACAACGTCATCATCACCTTCCGCTTCACCCAACTCGATCAGTTCGACACTGTCTGCGAGTTCGGTTTCGAGGGCCCGGTAGTGGGATATGGCGTTGTCCAGGCGAGTCCGCTCACGCATGGTGGCCTGGGCGCGCTCGGGATCATCCCACAGCGACGCGTCTTCGGCGAGCGCGTTCAGTTCCTCCAGGCGCTTTAGCGACGCGTCCCAGTCAAAGGCGCCTCCTCAGCAGTTCCATGGACTGCTTGATCTGATCGACCATGACCTGCATTTCAGCGCGCACGGGACTCTCGTGAAGGCAAGACTTACTTGCGTCGGAATGACGCGAATTCGACGCTACGCCGGCTCGTTTATCGGGTCAATACAGGCCGCCCGTGCCGGCCTGCAACGTGGCTTCATCGATCACGTAGCTACCGGGACCATCCAAAACAGGTCCCTGGCCGGCAGGCTCGGAACCGGGTCTGAACGCTTCCAGAATGACGTTCCGTTCGCCCGGGCGCGCCGGAAGACCGCTTTGGGCGTTGACGCGCACCAGGCGAATGCCCGGTGGCACGCGGAAAGGAATGACGGGTTCTCCGGCGAGCGCTTCTGACACGAACTGCTTGAAAATGGGTGCGGCGACACTCGCCCCTTGCTCACGTGGGCCAAGAGACTTCGGCCTGTCGAAGCCCACGTAGACCCCAACGGCCAGGTCGGGGGAGAAGCCAATGAACCATGTGTCGAACGCGTCGTCGGTGGTACCCGTCTTGCCCGCCAGCGGCCGTCCCACGTCCCGGAGCTGGCGCCCGGTACCGCGCTGCACGACACCTTGCAGCATTGAAACCACCTGGTACGCCGTTGACGCCTCGATCACCTGGGGCCGCGTGTCTGGAATCTCGGGCTCCGCCTGGCGGTGCCAGCGGATATTCCGGCAGTCCGGGCAGGGCCGGGTATCGTGCCGAAAGACGGTTTTGCCATATCGGTCCTGGATTCGGTCGAGCACCGTCGGAACGATCCTCTTGCCGCCGTTCACGAACATTGCGTATGCCGTCGTAAGCTGGAGAAGTGTGGTTTCACCGGCTCCCAACGCCATCGACAACAGCTCCGGCATCTCATCGACGATCCCGAACCGCCTGGCGTAGTCGACGACGCTCTCCATGCCGATGAACTGCGCCAAGCGAACCGTCATCAGGTTCCTCGACTTCTCGATACCCAGACGCAGGGTGCTGGGTCCGTAAAACCTCTTGGTGTAGTTGGCGGGCTTCCACTTAGCCCGACCAGGCCCTTGATCGATGACGAACGGCGCGTCGAGTACCAGACTCGACGGCGTAAAGCCGTTCTCCAGCGCCGCCCCATAGACGAACGGCTTGAACGCGGAACCCGGTTGGCGCCTCGCCTGCGTCGCGCGATTGAATTCGCTCCCTTCGAAGCTGTAGCCGCCGACCAAGGCGAGAATCCGGCCGGTATGCGGATCGAGGGCGATAATGGCACCGTCAACGTCAGGCACCTGCGACAGGGAATAGATCCCGGGAGAGCCGTCGCTGGCCGGCACCACGGGAATGACATCACCGACCCTGACAACCTGGCCGGGTTGGGCCGGCTTCTTGCCTACGCGCTGCCCGTTGCGCCAGGGGCGCGCCCAGGCCATCTCATCCATCGGGATGTATCCGCGTGCGCCCGAGGCAAAGCCGATATCCGCCCCCAGCTCATCGTGAGCCAGCACCAGCGCAAGTTCATGATCTCCGGGATAGGAAGGTCGTTCGACCCGGGCGAGCCGTTCGGCCCAGTCGAAACGCAGCTTGAAATGATCAATCGGTCCCCGCCATCCGTGCCGACGGTCGTAGTCCTCAATGCCCCTGCGGAGTGCTTTTTGCGCGATATCCTGAAGTCTGGGATTCAAAGTCGTGCGAACGGAAAGACCTCCCTCGTACAGTCCGGCTTCCCCGTAACGTGCCATGAGAGCCCGCCGCACTTCTTCCGCGAAATACTCGGCGCTCACGAACCGCGTTTCGCTGCGCGTGCGGATGGTCAGCGGCTGGGACGCAGCGAATTCAGCGTCGGTCGGACTGATGAATCCGTCGGCCGCCATTCGCCCGAGGACCCAATTTCGCCTGGCGGTCGCAGCCTTGCGGTTGCGAACCGGATGATAATTGTTGGGTGCCTTTGGCAGGGCAGCCAAAAACGCAGTTTCCGCCAGCGTCAGCTCGTCGAGTGGCTTGTCGAAATAGTTCAGTGCCGCGGCCGCCACGCCGTAAGAGCCGAAACCCAGGTAAATCTCGTTGAGGTAGAGCTCCAGAATTTGATCCTTGGTGAACGCCCGCTCGATGCGGAAGGCGAGGATCGCTTCCCTGATCTTGCGCTCGACCGAGAGTTCATTCGACAGCAGGAAATTCTTCGCCACCTGCTGGGTGATGGTCGACGCGCCAACGGGGCGCCGGTTCGTCGTGTAGTTCACGACGTTCGTGACGACGGCTCGCAGGATACCGGGCAGGTCGACGCCAGAATGCCGGTAGAACGTCTTGTCTTCCGCTGCCAGAAACGCCTGGATGACCGGTTTCGGGATGGCTGCAACGGGCATGAACACACGCTTCTCGCGGGCGTATTCGGCGAGCAGCGAGCCGTCGCCGGCGTGAACTCTGGTAACGGTCGGCGGCTCGTAGTGTGCCAACTGCTGATAATCGGGGAGATCCTGGCCAAAGTGGTAAAGCACCAGCAAGACCCCACCCGCACCGATGATGGCGAGCAGAACCAACCCGGCAAATGTGGCGGCGATCGCCCTTGTCACGATCCGAGGTCCCCCGCGTCAGACCATTCAACCCATCCGGCGCCACGACCACCGATGGACGACGTCATTCCGACGGTAGCCAGCAATTGTGGCGCGTATATGGCTATTTCAACCGTCGTTTTCAGCAAAATACCGATCAATCGCTTTGCCCAACGCCTCCAGGACGGGGCGCCGGCCTTCCGCCGTCGACAACATGCGCTCGTCCTGACGATTGGACAGATAACCCATTTCCACCAGCACCGAAGGCACGTCCGGCGCCTTCAGGACGGCGAAGCCCGCAAACCGATGGCCATTGCGCAATGTTCTCACGCGTTTGCTGAACTCTGGCAGCACGATGTTCGCGAATCCGGCCGACAGGTTCTTGGTCTCACGCTGGACGAGGTCGATCAGAATGGACGTTACCTCCTCGCTCTCACCCTCCAGCTGCACACCGCCCAAGAGATCGGCCTTGTTCTCCTTTGCGGCCAATGCGGCCGCTTCGGCGTCGGATGCCTTTTCCGACAGCGTATAGACACTTGCCCCACGGACTCCTTGCCTCCTTATCGCGTCCGCATGCAAAGACACGAAAAGCTCGGCGCCGATGTCGCGGGCAACGGCCACACGATCACGAAGGCGCATGAATTTATCACTACTCCGAGTTAAGATGACCTTATATCTATTTGTTTTCTGAAGAATTTTTCTTAATTCCCGAGCAGCGGAAAGTGTCACGGTCTTTTCAAACACTCCAGACACGCCAATGGCTCCAGGATCGACTCCGCCGTGGCCTGGATCGAGAACGACGATGCGCTTGACGGCCGATTTCCGCGATGGTTCCGACGGAGATGGCTTGGCCAATCTCTTCGGCGCACCCACCGAGTTCACGAATGATGCCTCGTCGACGGGCGCAAGATCGATGACAAAGCGATAGGCCCAGTTTCCCTGAGGCGGAAGCAGGAACGCCTGCTTGACTTCCACCGGACCAAGCACCTCGATCACCATGCGGGACGTGTCCCGCCTGAACTGCCCGAACCGGAGCCTTACGATCACACCCCTTCGGTCATCTTCACTGGGCGCCACCTGCCAATCGAGCGAAGTCAGGTCGACAACCACCCGATAGGGATTCGCCAGCGTGAACGTGTGAAAATCGACCTTTTCGGTTACGTCGAGAACCAATCGAGTGAGACCGACGTGCTCTCCAATCCTTACGGCCGTCACCGCGGGCTGCGCCGCGGCGGCAATATGGCATTTGAGCAAAACACCGGCCAGGAACGATATGAAGGCTTTCCTGCCCAACATTTAGTCACATCCCGATAGACGGCATCTACATCTATACATTGGCATGTACGGCCGCATCATTGAAAGGCAGAACCATCGTACCAACGAAACACGTACGAATTTTCTTCCCGCCACCGCAAACCTGTGACTATTATGACCGTGCGCGACACACCGCAGTCGAGGTCCCATCCGACCAGGGTGTGGACGGCGTGGCTCGCCAGGCTTCGAAACCAGCATTGCTCGTTTCGGTGGCGGCGGACTGCGCCTACGACAAAGTGGTGGCGAGTGGAAACCGCGTCACCGGCCCCGGCCAGCCGTGATTGGCGGCGGCCGTAGATTTCCTCGCTGAACCACGAGGCGAGTAGAAAGAGACGGACCGATGGCGCCCGAAACAGTGGCGGCCAAGCGCCTGTCGTTCGCGCCGACAGCGCCCCGCCCCGGAGTTGGTCCCATGACCACGCGCATGCTCATCGACGCGGCGCACCCCGAGGAGACCCGGGTTGTCGTCGTGAAAGGGTCACGACTCGAAGAATTCGATATGGAGTCGGCGACCCGGAAACAGCTCAGAGGCAACATCTACCTGGCCAAGGTGACGCGGGTCGAACCATCGCTGCAGGCCGCGTTCGTCGACTACGGCGGAAACCGCCACGGCTTCCTGGCATTCAGCGACATTCATCCCGACTACTATCAGATCCCGATCGCCGACCGCGAGGCACTCCTCCAACAACAGGCAGCCATCCAGACTGCGCAGGATCGCGTCGATGAAGAGGCCGACGAGTCGGACGGCGCATCCGAAGCGGATGAAGATGCTGACGCGGGCGAAGACACGGAGCTGGACGCCGGCATTGAAGACGACGAAGGTGAATCCGAGGACGAAACCGCACCAGCCGAAGACCCCGAAGAGGCGGCGGGTCCCGAGGGTGAAGGCGCGGAACTCGCCGCCCCGGAAGAAGATTTGGACGACGCCGAGCCCGCCGAGGACGAAGCGGACTACGGGGCGCCCGCCGACGAAGACGACGACGATGATGTCTCCGAGCCAATGGGATACGAAGGCATCGCGGACCTGGACGAGTGGCGCAGGCAGCTGACACGACGCTACAAGGTCCAGGAAGTCATCAAACGACGACAAATCCTGTTGGTGCAAGTCGTCAAGGAAGAGCGCGGCAATAAGGGCGCCGCCCTCACCACCTATCTCTCGCTGGCCGGGCGGTACTGCGTGCTGATGCCCAATTCGACTCGCGGCGGAGGAATCAGTCGCAAGATCACGAACGCCGCGGACCGAAAGAAGCTGCGTAGCATCATCGAGGGACTGGATGTGCCCGACGGCATGCGCCTGATCGTACGCACGGCCGGTCAGAACCGGAACAAAGCGGAAATCAGGCGCGACTTCGAATATCTGCTGCGCCTTTGGAGCAGCATACGGGACCTGACCCTCAACAGCACGGCTCCCAGCCTCATTTACGAAGACGCCAACATCATCAAGCGGTCGATCCGCGATCTCTACACAAAAGATATCTCGGAGATCCTTGTCGACGGCGCCGAAAGCCACAAGTCGGCGAAGGCCTTCATGAAGATGCTGGTGCCGAGTCACGCCAAGCGGGTTCAGCCGTATCAAGACCGCATTCCGCTGTTCCAGCGATACCGGATCGAGGAACAGTTCTCGTCGATGCATAGCCCGACGGTACAGCTCAAATCGGGGGGCTATATCGTCATCAATACGACAGAGGCCCTGGTCGCCATAGACGTGAACTCCGGCCGCTCGACGCGGGAGCGCAACATCGAGGAAACGGCCTTCAAGACCAATCTGGAGGCTGCCGAGGAAATCGCGCGGCAACTTCGCCTCCGAGACCTCGCCGGTTTGATCGTCATCGATTTCATCGACATGGACGAGAACCGCAACGCGCGCAAGGTTGAGCGCTGCCTCAAAGATTGCCTCAAATCGGACCGAGCACGCATTCAAGTGGGACGGATAAGCTCGTTCGGACTCCTGGAGATGTCGCGACAACGCCTGCGACCCAGCCTCGTCGAGACGAGCACGGACACCTGTCCCCACTGTCAGGGTGCAGGCGTCATCAGGTCGACGGAATCGTCAGCGCTGCACGTCCTGCACGCCATCGAAGAGGAAGGCCTTCAGGGCCGTTCGTCAGAGGTCACCGTGTACGTCGCCACGGCAGTGGCGCTTTACATCCTCAATCAAAAACGCTCATCGCTCATTGCGCTGGAGGAACGCTTCGACCTCCGAGTTAACTTGGAGGGTGATGAGTCGCTGAGCCCGCCGGAGTATCGCCTCGAACGCATCGCGACCCGATCGGCCCCTGCCAAGGAAGAAGGGGAGGAGAAGCTCGAGAGCAGACCGTCCCCCGTCGTCGAAGACGAAGAGACCGCCGAGGACGCCCCCAAGAAGCGCCGACGCCGGGGAAGACGCGGTGGCCGGCGGCGGCGGCGGAAGGAAGAGGCCGGCGCGAGTGCGGAAACGGAGGCCGCGGATCCCGACATTACCGAGGAGCAACCTCTAGAGGACGCCGAGACGTCAACACAGGTGTCAAAGGATGGCTCTCGCGAAGCCATTGCGGCAGAAGCCGACAGGCCCGTGCCGGAAACGGCCGAAGGCGAAGATGCCGCCATGGAAAAGCAATCCGATTCGCGGGAATCCTATGTCGAAGACGAGGAGGCGGATGATTCGCATGAAGAGGAAGGGAGCGGCGGCACGGCGCCGCGGGCCGATCTGTTTGACGATGAAGCAATCCTCGTCGAGCCAATGGATGTGGTGAGCGATTCGGGCACCGGCGAGCCGGTCGTCGAAGCGTCGAGCGAGGGTCTGCCTTCGACCATGATCTCTCGGGTTGACGCCGGCGAGGAGGCGGAGGCCAGACCCAGGCGGCGCGGCTGGTGGCAGCGCACGGACCCGTGATTCCAGCAGCCCGCCTTAGCTCAGCCATTTCTTGATACGGCGTGCCGCCTCCGCCACGTCATCGTAATCGCCCGCAAAGGAAAAGCGGACAAAGGCGTGACCGCGGTCCGGATCGAAGTCGATCCCGGGGGTTGTCGCCACGCCGATTTCCGCCAACATCCTGCGGCAGAACTCCATGCTGTCGTTGGTCAGCCTGGTGACGTCCGCGAAGACGTAAAAGGCGCCGTCAGCCGGCGCCAGTTTATCGAATCCGGCGAGCGGCAACTCCCCGAGCAGGAGCTCTCGATTACGGGCATAGCCCGCGACTTTGGCATCGAGTTCAGCGCTGGCGTCGAACGCCGCCAACGCCGCATATTGCGAAAGGGCGGGGGCCGAAATGGCGACGCTTTGGCCCAGCATTTCCACGGAACGCACCAATTCCTGCGGTACGACCATCCAACCCACGCGCCAGCCCGTCATGGAATAGTACTTGGAGAAGCTGTTGATGACGATCGCGGATTCGCTGAACTCCAGCGCGCTCACCGCGGGCTTCCCATACGTGATGCCGTGATAGACCTCATCGGATATCAGGCGGATACCGTTTTCGGCGCAATAGTCGGCAAGCCTCGACATGGCTTCTTGATCGAGCATCGTGCCGGTCGGATTGGCGGGACTCGCCACCAGCAACCCGTCAGGTGCGGGACCCGCAGCGGCAATCAGTCGGGGGGTCGGCTGAAACCGGGTCTCCGGTCCCGTTTCCAAAATCTCCGGCGCGACACCGACCGATTTCAGGATGTTCGGATAGGCGGGGTACCCCGGTGTCGTCAGGAGCACCCGATCTCCGGGATCGAACGCGGCCAGGAATGCCAGCACGAACGCGCCCGACGACCCCGTGGTAATCGCGATCTGGGAGGGGTCCACGACGGTATCGTGAACCTCCTCATAGTATCGGGCTATGCGCTCACGCAAAGGGCGGATTCCAAGCGCTTCCGTATATCCGATCCGCGAGGACCGCAGGGCCTTCTCTGCCGCCTCGAGGACCAGGCGCGGAGAACCGCCGCCCGGCTCCCCTACCTCCATATGCAACACGTCGTCGCCGGCCGCCGCGCGGTCGTTTGCCGCCTTCAGCACTTCCATGGCGTAGAAGGGTGCAATCTCGGCGCCGCGGTTCGCGATCTTCATGCCGCCGGCCCTAAAACTCTTCGCCCAACGCCAGACCGAAGCCGCGCCGATCATTCATGAACTCGCACGTCTCCTGACCGCTGGACAACCCCCCCTGGCAGTAGATCGCGTTGACCCGCCCCAGGAAGGGTACCTCCTCGAGCGCATGGCCCCTCCTGGTCAGTGCGCCCGCGACCTTCTCGCCGATACCGGGCTCAACCACGGCCGCATCGGGCTGCCCCGAAAGAAGGATTCGCGGTCGATTCAACTGCTGGCGAACATGCAGATCCTCAGCGGAGAGGCCGATCAGTGCCTGAGCGATCGCCGCCGGCCCCGCGGCGTGGCCGGAAGCCGAGATCGCGAGAACCATCTCCGACAAATCTTCGTCTACGACGATCATGGTGGCGAGAAAAGCCAGATCGTCCTCGGTGAGAGGCGGAACCAGCACGATTCCGGTTACCGGATCGAGTCTTCCGGCTCCGAGTTCCCGCCCCATGGTAAGCGAACACGCCACCGCCGAACCTTCACGGTCACCTACCACGAAGCTCGTGGTTCCCGTGTCCAACCTATCGACATCGACGGGAGGCACGCCTTCAACGACGAGCGGCGTGTGCCGGTCGGAACGGTAGTTCCGCATCAGCGCATGAGCGCGAAAACCGGACAGCAGGCGTGCCGCAGCGTTGCGGCGATCCAGGTAAGCCCGCGACGACGCCTCCGCAAACAGGTGAGGCCGCTCGTCGAGGTCGGCGCTTCGGAGCCTGTTTTCGTCCAACGTCATCGCCCAGATCTGCCCGGCGATCACGCC
Source organism: Alphaproteobacteria bacterium (assembly GCA_021296255.1). Classification (GTDB taxonomy): domain Bacteria; phylum Pseudomonadota; class Alphaproteobacteria; order UBA2966; family UBA2966; genus UBA2966. The sequence continues at coordinate 25,631 of JAGWAU010000026.1, forward strand.
GCCCACGAGGGGCGCGGGCGTGGTATGAACGGTCAACCGGCCAACGCGCAAGGACACCGAATCGCGCCAAGTCGGAAGGCTTGTGCGCATGTCGGCGAGGGTCAACGCGCCGCCGTTCTCTCGGGCGCCGTTGACCAAATTCACACCCGCCTGACCGGCGTAGAATTCCCCTGGACCGCGCCGGCGAATTTGCGCCAACACGGCCGACAACGCGATCTGAGTTAGCTGGTCCCCCTCCCGGACGATTCCGCGGTCATTGTCCGCGCCGAACGTCGCTCTGAGGCCGGCGTTTCCGAGTACCGTGTCGCGAGCGCCTTCGAGCCGACGCACCAGGGCTCGGGACACCGGGTGACCGCGCCGCGCCAAGGCCTCGGCGGGCGCAACCAGTTCGTCCCATGGCAGACGGCCATAGCGGCCATGCAAAACCGCCATCCCACGGACGGTGCTAGGAACGGCGATGACGCCGCCGCCGACCGGCGCGTGCGGCAGAAAGTCGACCGCTTCCACCTTTCCCGTGGGCGCGTCGTAAACGAGGCACACGCCGCCACCGCCAAGGCTGGCTGCGATCGGGTAAGTGACCGACAGTGCAAACGTAAGCGCGACCGCCGCGTCGACGGCCGTACCTCCGCTTCCCAGAATCTCGTGGGCTTCGACGGCGGCCCGCGGTTCGTCGGCGCTGACGCCGCCGACGAACCCTTCGATGACTTGGCCCGGTTCGATGACCCGTGATTTAGGCGCGACGTCACACGCGGAGAGGACCGCGACGCACGTCAGCGCCCATGCCGATTGACGGCATGCGGACCCCCACCTACCTTTCGATTCGACGATGGGAACCAGCAATTTGCCGAACCTCATCACCCGGACGTGTCTGACGGCCTTGTGCGGGACGGCCGTTTGCGCGCTCGCGTTCGGCGCTGCCGATCCTGCCAGTGCCAGGGGAATATCGCTCATCCGCGATGCGGAAACCGAACATATCATTCACCAAATCGCCGCGCCACTCTTCTCAGCGGCCGGGCTCGATGCACGCGCGGTGCAGGTCCACATCGTCAACGACCGCGCCCTCAACGCCTTCGTCGCCGGGGGGCAGAAGATATTCATCAACACCGGTCTGCTCCTCATGGTCGAGGACATCAACGAAATCGCGGGCGTCATCGCACACGAGACGGGACACATATCCGGCGGACATCTCGCCAGAACCCACGATGCGATTCGCAACGCCTCCGCGACCAGTATCCTGGCTATGGCGCTCGGAGCGGCGGCAGTCCTCGGAGGTCAGGGTCAGGCGGGGAGCGCCATCATCGCGGGCGGGCAGCAGGTCGCGGAGCGCTCGTTTCTCAGCTATAGCCGTTCTCAGGAATCGTCGGCGGATCAAGCCGCAATCAAGATTCTGGCCGCGGTCGGACAGAGCGCACAGGGCCTCTACACGTTTCTCGATCGTATCGGGGACCAGGAAGCCCTGGCCAAGTCGCGACAAGACCCCTACGTGCGGAGCCACCCGCCGACGCGGGACCGCCTTCGCTTTCTGAAAGATCAGATTACCCGTTCCCCCACCCCTCCCCGCGCTCCCGATCCCGCGTCCGCGCGGATGCTTCGGCGCATGCAGGCAAAGATCCATGGATTTCTCGGGTCGCCGCAGAAATCACTCAGGCGGTATCCCGAGTCGGATCAATCCATCCCGGCGCGCTACGCTCGCGCCGCCGCCTATCATCGTCTAGGCCTACTGGAAAAGGCGCTTGCGGAGGCAGACGGTCTGATCGCTCAGAACCCGAACGATCCGTTCTTCAATGAATTGAAGGGGCAGATCCTGTTCGAGAGCGGCAAGGTGAGAGAGGCGGTCGCCCCGTATCAAGCCGCCGTGAACCTGTTGCCCGAGGCACCGCTCCTCAGGATCGGCCTCGCCCAGGCCCAGATCGAGGCGAACGAGGCGAGTCTCTTGCCGCCTGCTATCAAACACCTGGAGGAAGCCACGCGACGCGACGGACAAGCCTCCCTGGCGTGGCGGCAGCTTGCGATCGCGCACGGACGAAACGGCGACATCGGACTCTCCTCTCTGGCCAGCGCTGAGTACAACCTGTTGATCGGACGGCCTCGGGACGCCATGCGCTTCGCCGTCAAGGCGGAACAACTGCTTCCGAAAGGAACTCCCGCCCACTTGAGGTCTCAGGACCTCAAGGATGCCGCGAACACGGCCGCCAAAAGGAGGAAATAGCCGACGCGGGGTGGATCGAAACGGCCCGTCCGGCTCATCCCAATGATGCTCAGAAACATCGTCAATTCTTGGTGAACGGCCCGGTTCCCTCTACCTGCACGCCCGTTCTTATGCTCTTAATACGCGCGAGACGAACGTGACTGACCGTCGTGACGCCGCGTGCGGAACACGGGCCCGCAACCGAGACTTGGCAGGACCAACCACCCGATGAAACTGCGTACGGCTCTTCAGGGCACCGTGATCCTTTCAATGATCTTTGGCTTGGGTCATTGGATTGCTCCTTCCCAGGCCCAGGCTTTGTTCACGGATCCGGAGCGCCGCGCCATCGAGCGGATGATTCGCGATTACATCATGAACAATCCGGAAGTCATTCTGGAGAGTGTCCAGCGCAGGAACGCGCGCGAGCAAGCGGCAAACCGGGAAAAGCAGCACCAAACCCTGACCGATCTTCGCCCAAGCCTGGAGCGCGACTCCGGTTCTCACGTCGGCGGCAATCCGGATGGAGACGTTGCCGTAGTGGAGTTCTTCGACTACCGGTGCACGTACTGCAAGCGGTTCCTTCCCAACCTTGTAGAGCTCTTACGCAGGGACACGAACGTTCGCATCGTGTTCAAGGAATACCCCATCCTCGGTCCCGATTCCGTCACGGCCTCGCGCGCAGCGCTCGCCGCCCGCATGCAGAACAGGGACCTCTACATGCCGTTCCACAACGCGCTGATGGAGTCGCGGGGGACATTCTCGGAGCGCCGGGTCCTGGATATCGCGAACGACGTCGGACTCGATCCCGACCGGCTCAAGCGCGACATGTCCTCCCCGGAGATCGAGGCCATCATCTCCCGCAACCACGAGCAGGCCGAGGCCCTCGGCATCCGGGGCACTCCCGCGTTCGTGATCGGCGATCGGGTGATTCCGGGGTATGTCAACGGCGAACAGCTGGCGGCACTTATCGAAGAAGCGCGCGAGAACTGCCTCACCTGTTAGGAACCGCGTCCGAGCCTCGCCCGTCTGCCATTGGTGACCGCAAAACCTGCACGGAACAACGGTTTTCGGCCGAACCGAAGACGACACAAAACGGAACGCGGCAGTGGCTGCTTCATGAAATATCCGGGCTGGCACTTCAACTACGCATCGAAGAGATGGGCGCGACGCGAGACTGAAGCGGCTCCGATTCGACTGCAACATGCGATCGGACCCGAGGTCCGATCCGGATGAGTTCGGGCGGGCGGGACACCCGCAGCCCCACCCTACTTCAGACCGAGCCGCCCGAGACCCGGCAACTTGAGCGCGAAGGGTTGAAAATCGATCCCCACGACCAGCCCGAGAAGGTTCAGTTCGATTCCTTCCTTCAGCGCAGCCATGGCGCCCACGAGCCCCCAAAACGAAACCTGGTATCCCGTCCCGCTGGGGGACGGTCCGATGACGGCCCCGTTCGTCAGATAGTCCTTGCCGACGGCCGTCGGCGGCAGATCGATCCCGAGTTCCGGCACCTGGCGGCCGACGAAAGCGGTGAACGTGTTGCTGTTGGGACCCGGCCAAGTCCGATAAGTCGCCGCGTAGGGATAAGCCGCAGCCGCCGCTTCGACCTTATCGATGACGTCTTCCACATCCTTGCCGCGCAGATCGACGAGCAGTTCAGGGTAATTGGAAAACCACATCGCGTCGGGACGGCCAGGCCCCCGGACCAGCGCCGTCCCACCGTGGTACAGACGCCAGCCGATAATCTCGTGGCGAATGTAATGATCGGCGTTCGCACGCTTGCTGGAGATCCAGGTGTGCACGGCGAGCGCGCCGCGAAGGCCCCAGGTTCGCGCGGCGTAGACCTGCACCACGGGTTCCAGTGTCGTGGCCGGGTCGGGCGCCTGCCCGGTCGACACGTGACTCGCCCTGCTCCAATGCGGACGCTCCTTGAGGGCGAGGTGCGCGGCCGAGATCAAAATCGGCGCGACGAACAGCCCAAGGACGATCCAGAGGGTCACTGCCCACCGACCAAACCGGCGCGGTCGCACGGGCACTGACGCGACGTCATCGGGCACGGTGGCTCGTGGGTTGCCTCAAATGAGTCCGCCCAACGGAGACGAGGGATCGGCAACCATTTTCCTGGGCATGCGTCCAGCCAGATGAGCGAGACGACCAGACTCCACCGCAAGCTTCATGGCGCGCGCCATGGCGATCGGATCGCCGGCGTGGGCAATGGCCGTGTTCATCAGGACTCCGTCGCAGCCGAGCTCCATCGCGAACGTCGCGTCCGATGCCGTTCCCACACCCGCATCGACCAGCACGGGCACGTCCGCCTGCTCGACGATCAAACGGATATTGACGGGGTTCTGCAATCCCAGTCCGGATCCGATGGGCGCCCCCAGCGGCATGATGGCCGCGGCTCCGGCGTCCTCGAGACGCCTCGCATAGAGCGGGTCGTCCGAACAGTAAACCATGACGTCAAATCCCTCCCGGACGAGGAGTTCCGTCCCCTTGAGGGTTTCGATCATGTCGGGATAGAGGGTCTTGTCCTCACCGAATACTTCCAGCTTCACGAGGTTCCAACCACCCGCCTCGCGCGCGAGACGCAAGGTCCGAAGCGCCTCTTCCGCCGTGTAGCACCCGGAGGTGTTGGGAAGGTACGTATACTTCTTGGGATCGACGAAATCGATCAGCATCTCCTGGTCGGGATTCGTCACGTTGACCCGGCGAACGGCCACCGTGACGATTTCGGCGCCGGACGCCTCGATGGCCCGTCGCGTCTCCTCAAAATCCTCGTACTTGCCGGTACCCACGATCAGGCGCGAATGGAATTCACGACCGGCAACGGTGAACACGTCCTCGCCGCCGGACGGCGACGTCTCCGCGGCCACGCTTCCGCCGCCGATGAAGTGGACGACCTCCAGGCGGTCACCGTCGCTGAGCTCGGTGATTTCGTAAGCGGAGCGGGGCACGATCTCGAGGTTTCGCTCAAGCGCGACCTTTCGGGGGTCGACCCCGAGCTCGGTGAGAAACTGCGAGACGGTCAAGGAGCGGTCGAACTCCCGCTCCTCGCCATTTACGGTCAAAAGCATCGCGCCCCCATTCCTCTACGCCTACGGAACTGAAGCAAGTATGGGTTCACTCAACGGCGCTTTCAACCTGCACGCGCACCGACGCCCTTGCTTCGAAGTCCGCGCCCATATCGGTCTGGTCCGGGTCACGGGGAAAGTCGATCGGACCGATCGGGCCGACCCGTTCGGGGCGTCATTGCGCGGATGGTCGCCCGTGCTATAACCGTGCGGCTCCGCGTTGTCCCTCAGCAGTTCGATGAGTGCCATGAGCGCAAAGATATTCGTTCTGAATGGACCGAATCTAAATTTGCTGGGAACTCGCGAACCGCACATTTACGGGAGCGACACCCTCGACGACCTCAAGAGCCTCGCCCAGGCGCGGGCCGCCGAACTCGGTCTCGAGATCGACTTCCGGCAGAGCAACTCGGAGGGTGAGCTGGTCGACTGGATCCAGGAAGCCAAGGAGTCGGCGCACGGGATCGTCATCAATGCCGGGGCCTATACACATACTTCCATCGCCATCCTGGATGCTCTCGTGGCCACAGAGCTGCCCGTCGTCGAAGTTCATCTTTCGAATCTGTTTAAGCGCGAGGCGTTCCGGCACCATTCCTACATCTCTCCGGTTGCCGCGGGCCTGATCACGGGATTTGGGCCGCAGGGGTACCCGCTCGCCTTGGAAGCCATGTCCTCGATTCTGGCCGCGTCGACGCCGCACAGTTCGACATAGCAGCTACCTGATGGTCGCAAGTTCAGATCTCGACAAAGACCTGATACGGGAGCTGGCGGGACTCCTGGACGAGACGGGATTGACGGAGATCGAATGGACTCACGGAGAGCGGACGGTCCGCGTGGCGCGGCAGTCGGGCCCCGTGGTCGCAGGCGCGGCGGCGGCTCCGGCCGAGGTCACGCCCCCGACGTCGGATCCCGCGAGCCATCCGGGCGCGGTTCTGTCCCCCATGGTGGGCACCGCCTACGTGGCATCCGAACCGGGCGCCGCTCCGTTCGTTCAGGTAGGCTCCCAGGTTTCGGAGGGCCAGACGGTCCTGATCGTCGAAGCCATGAAGACGATGAATCCGATCCCCGCGCCCAAGAGCGGAACCATCCGGCAGATCCTCGTTTCCGACGGTGTGCCCGTCGAATATGGCGAAGTCCTGATGATCATTGAGTAGCGACCGGGCCTATCGAAGATGTTCGACAAGGTCCTGATCGCGAATCGTGGAGAAATCGCACTCCGCATTCACCGTGCCTGCCGGGAGATGGGCATCAGCACGGTCGCCGTGCATTCGACCGCCGACTCGGAGGCGATGCACGTCCGTCTCGCTGACGAGACGGTCTGCATCGGCCCGCCCGAAGCGAGCAAGAGCTATCTGAACATTCCCGCCATCATATCGGCGGCCGAGGTGGCGGGGGCCGACGCCATTCACCCGGGGTACGGATTCCTCTCCGAGAACGCACGCTTTGCGTCGATCGTCGAAGAGCATGGGATCACGTTCATCGGCCCCAAGTCCGAGCACATCCGCGCCATGGGTGACAAGGTTCTGGCCAAAACCACGATGCAGAAGCTGGGCGTTCCGGTGGTTCCCGGTTCGGACGGCACGGTGGATACGGTCGAAGATGCCCACGCTGTCGCGATGGACACCGGATTTCCCGTGCTGATCAAGGCGTCCGCCGGAGGCGGCGGGCGTGGCATGAAGGCCGCCGAAACGTCCGCAGACCTCGATCAGGCGTTTCGAACGGCGCGCGCCGAAGCCCGAGCCGCCTTTGGAGACGATTCCGTCTACATCGAAAAGTTCGTGGCCGCGCCTCGGCATATCGAAGTGCAGATCATGGCGGACTCCCATGGCAACGTCGTGCACCTCGGCGAACGCGATTGCTCGTTGCAACGGCGACATCAGAAGATCCTCGAGGAATCCCCTTCCCCGCGGTTGCCGGCAGAAGAACGGGACGAGATCGGCCGGCGCGTGACGTCCGCGATGCGGACGTTGGGGTACAGGGGTGCAGGTACCGTCGAGTTCCTTTATTCGAGTGGCGCGTTCTATTTCATCGAGATGAACACGCGCCTGCAGGTCGAACACCCGGTCACGGAGATGGTCACCGGCATCGACATCGTCGAGCAGCAAATTCGTGTGGCGGCGGGCGAGGCCCTGGGATACCGGCAGGACGATATCAGGTTCGCCGGACACGCCATCGAATGCCGCATCAATGCGGAAGATCCCCGGAACTTCACGCCTGCACCGGGAACGATCACGGACTACCATCCTCCCGGTGGCCTCGGCGTTCGCGTGGACTCCGGCGCATATGCCGGATATTGCGTGCCGCCCTACTACGACAGCCTCATCGCCAAACTCGTCGTGCACGGCGTCACCCGCGAGGAGTGCCTGATGAGGCTGAAGCGCTCGCTCGACGAATTCGTCATCGGGGGCATCCAAACGACGATCCCGCTTCATCAGGCATTAGCCAACGACGATGACTTCGTCACCGGTGACTACAATATCCACTGGCTGGAGGAATTCATGGGACGATAGATGGAATGCCGCGTCTGACACCCGAGATCGTGCTGCATGCCTACATGCGCGGCGTCTTTCCGATGGCTGAGAGCCGGCATGACCCGACTCTCTATTGGATCGATCCCGAGATGCGCGGAGTTATTCCCCTCGACGCGTTCCACGTACCGAGACGACTGGCGCGAACCATTCGGCACTGGGCGGATCCCGTATACATCGATCGGGATTTCCGCGCCGTCATCGAGGCTTGCGCAGAACCGGGCAGCGGTCGTCGAAATACGTGGATCAACGACGAGATCGTCACCCTCTACGCGGAACTTCACGAGATGGGATTCGCCCACAGTGTCGAGTGCTGGAACGGGGCTCGATTGATCGGGGGCCTCTACGGTATTTCCATTCAAGGCGCCTTCTTCGGTGAAAGCATGTTCAGCCAGGAACGCGACGCGAGCAAAGTGGCCCTTGTCCACCTCGTCGCGCGCCTGAGGTCCGGCGGTTACCGGCTTCTGGACGTACAGTTCGTGACCGCGCACCTCAAACGTTTCGGTGCCGTTGAAATACCGCGAGCCGACTATCGGGACCTTCTCGCAAGCGCCCTGAGCGTGGACGGCGACTTCTATTCATTGCCCGACTCGCCGGACCCGGCGGCGATCTTGCAGTCGATCACCCAGACATCGTAGACCGCGTGCTCCATCGCAGAAAGCGCGGGACTCGAAGCGAACATCCAGCCGCTGAACACCAGGCGTGGCAACTCACCGGGCCTGTCGTCGACGATTTCGAGAAACGCCGTGGTTTCGGGCGTGTCCTCGGGCGGGCGCTTGCTACAGGTTCGCGCGGTGACGACCAAGGTTCCGAACTTCACCCCCTCGCCGATCGGCACTTGAATCGTGGAGATGCGCGCCGTGACCTTGTCGAGCCCTTGGAGCACGGCCGTCTTCACGGACTGTGCGTCCGCACGAGGCGTCCAGAAAACGGCGTAGACCGCCATGAAGACAAGGGCGACCGGCGCGCGCCAGAAGATCATCAGTCGTGACTCCACTTCAGGCCAGACGCGCCGCAAAGCGAAGCCGGACGTAATCGACCGACCAACCGCCATCCGGCCGTTGGAGGGAGTCTCGCACGGCGCTCCGCACGTCCGAAATCACGGCGTCCCGCTGCGCTTCGGACGCGACCGCGAGGAAGCTGCCCGCCAATGTCCTGATCCAGTCGCCCAGGTCACCCGGGATGGAGGTAGGACGCGGGATGAGTTCTATGGAGTCCACCAAAAACCCGCCCGCTTGGAGCATGTCCCGGTAGCCCTCGTCCGAAGGAAAAAACCACGGGTCGGCCGCCGCCCCATCATATCCACGAGCGTTCAGTGCGGAGATCAGCGCCCTGCGAACCGTCTCGACGTTGCCTTCACCACCGAATTCTCCGACGAACCGTCCCCCCGGTTTGAGTGCCCGGGCAACCCCCTCGATGACAGCCTCGGGAGGGCTGATCCAGTGTAGTGCTGCATTGGAGAACACTGCGTCGAACTCGTTCTCGAAGTCGAGTCGGCGTGCGTCCCTAATCCGGGCGTCGAGTCCGCGAGCCCGCGCCGCCGAAACTTGAGACGCGCTCGCATCGATGGCCACAATGTCGGCGCCCTCGGCGGCGAGCTGCTCGGTCAAGGCGCCGTCGCCACACCCGAGGTCCAGGACCCGCAGGCCGGAGACCGGCCTCAGAAGTTCCGCCACGGGTCCACCGAGATCCGACACGAACCGGGCGTTGCGCGCGTAACACTCGGCATCCCAGTCCTGCCGGGCACTGGCTTTCGCACGAGCCGACTCGATTGGCGACACGTGGTCTTTCACCGAACGCACCGATGGTGCCCTTCCCGCCGGCGCCCGCCTTCTACCGATTCCAACTCGCACTGGCCCTGAACACATAAATTCGCGTTACCGAGACGGCAATTCAGACTGCCCATCATTCCCGATGACTATCCTTTGATTCAGCCAGGTCACTTCAACCGCCGACTTCACCGAGTATCGCGCCACGAGGCCGGAGTTCTCCGCCGTCGTTTCGACTTGCCTCGCGCCGCGAGTTCAAGCGGAGTTTGCATCTTCTCGTACAGCATGAACAGATGCTCGACGCGCTCGCGCTCGGAGGCGAAGCCAGTCCGCCGGCAGAGCCGGTCCACCGCGCGGTCAATGGCCTGATGCGCCCGGCGCAGGTTCGGCGGCATCAGGTCCGGATCGTAGAGATCGGCGAGCGCCGCTCCCCGATGAGCGGCGCGAGCGTCAAGCCCGGCTTGGGCGAGCGGTTCCAGTCTCGACAAAGCCGCGCCCTCCGGCGGCATCGGAAAGGTGTTGTAGACGACGCCGATGGAACAGCGGTAATCGCTCTTCAGACGTCCGCCGATGTATCGGAGCCATGCCATGTGCATTGTCGAGGCCAACAGCGCGAAGTCCGACAGAGTTGCGTCGCTCAAGATGCGAACGAGGTTGCTGGGAATGGCAGGCGGCTCCAACCAGCCGATGGGCGCATACTCCCGTCGCTCCGAACCGCTTTCCGGGATCACCAGAAACGGCGCCGTGGGGACGACGTTGACGTGGTAGAGCGTCGGCGCCGCCGCGAGTTTCTGTGTTTGCGTGCTCTTGCTATCCTCACGGAAGGTACGAACAGCGGCGATTCGTTCCCTTACGCGCGGCAACCGCGCCAGCACTTCGGGCGGCGCGTCGTGTGGCGCCAGAATCCAGCGCTCGCCGCCCTGCAAGTATTCCCGCGCGCCAATGAATGGACGGAGCCAAGGCGCAGCCTCCGGCTCTGCATCCAGAAACGCGCCACGTTCTGCCGCGTCGAAGATGTAGTTGCCGCCGTCAATGGGCTTGGGGCCGATAATCAATCTGTCCATCCCGTTGAGAGGCGCACTTTCCTCCCGCACCACCAGATGAGGGTCGGACAACCCGCCCGCATCGAACAGGTATGGCGACAGCGCGGCATGGCTGCTCTCTTCCGGGTCGCCGTTGATGTTGGGATAGCCGAACAGTCGCCTCTCGGCTCGCGCGGCCTTCCGTCGGTCGAGGCCGAGAATGACGACATGCACATGCGCCGAGCGCGTCTTCCCGGATCGTGCCGTCGATTCCGCCGTCGCCCGAACGTCCTGGCACACGCCCCATCGCGGCGGCGTCGCCGCCGTAACCCATTGCAATCAGCAGATCAACGACCGCGCGCTCAAGAAACGCGGGGTCGGCATTGCGGACGCGGGCCAGCACCTCGGCTTCCGGAATGATGCGCAATTCCTCGGCGGCACGGTCCAGTGTTTCGTCGGGCGTCTCCCCGGACACATTGTCTTGCGGCTTCGGAGGTTTCATATGCGGAGATTGCCGATGCGTCCGATTCTTTCATTCGACATAGGCCGGAAACTGGAGCAACAGCTCCAGGTCGATCCGGGTCAGGTTTCGGGACAACAGTTGCTTGCCTTCAGGCGCTATCCGATAGACGGCACGGCGCACCCGTTCCACCAGACCAGCGTACAGGAAGTGAGTGATGCTCCAACTCACCCGATCCTTGAACTTGGTCGTGTGGCCGCCCCGAGTTCTCTCCATCAGATCCTCGGGCGTGAGTCCTTCCGCGGCGGCGACGCGCGCGCGCAGTTCTGCAATCTGAACGGTCGTCCCCGTCCGACAACGCCTTGAGAGTGGGGAGCATCAGCGACTGAAAATCGGGAACGGGCATCGACTATCACCCCCCTTTACGCCGCCGATTGCCGGGGCGTCACCTTCTCGTCGATCTCGCGGCCGGCCACGATCTCCGCTTGGCGAAGCTCCCAGGTCTTCTGCGAGTTCAGCCAGAGTTGCGGCGTCGTCCCGAAATAGCGCGCCAGCCGCAGCGCGGTGTCAGCGCTCACGCCCCGCCGGCCGTTCAAAATCATCGTCACCCGGTTCACCGGTACGCCCAGCGCCTTCGCAAGCGCGTTGGCCGACAGCCCGAGCTCGTCGAGTTCGTCGCGCAGGACCTCGCCCGGATGCACCGGCCTCATTCCGTTCTTCATGTTCATGTCAGATGCCTTCAGTGATAATCGACGGTCTCCACATCGTGCGGCCCGTCGTCCGTCCAGCGGAAGCAAACGCGCCATTGCGCTTTGATCTGAATGCTGTGCTGACCGGCGCGGTCGCCCCGCAGTGCTTCCAGCCGATTGCTCGGCAGCGCGGCAAGGTCGCCGAGCGTCTCCGCGCTGTCCAGCAGGACCAGACGACGCGCCTCCTGTCTGGCGAAGCTCTGAAATGCCGCGATGCGCTGACCCTCGAAGAAGCGTCTCGTCTCCCGGTCTCCGAAGCTTCGTATCATGCGCGCCGACTGTGCCTTCTGTTACGGATTCCGTAAAGGACTCCAACCGCCAAACGCTCGCTCGCGCCCGTGTCCCCTTGCGGTCTCCGATCCAAACCTCGAAAGCGTCCGCATGGTGACGCCGGTGGTGACTGGCAGCATCGACACCGCTCGACTCATCCGTGAGAGAGCAAGTGCGGCGGCCCGCAGTCCTCGTCGGCGTGCGGATAGAAGCAATAGGCCAGATCGTCGGGAATGCAGGCGGTCATGGCGAAAACTCCTTCGGTGGGGTCCGGGCCGGCGGGGGCCCGGCCGGCCGCACAAAATTGTTCGAGAGAGTCGTTTCCCATTCGCGCATTTTTGTGCGAGATTGTCCTCCGTGAACGGGCGTGAATTCATGGCGAGGGTGAGAAAGCTGGCGCGCAGGAACGGGATCGCGGTCAGGTTCGACCGGATGAGGGGCAAGGGTAGCCACGGCACCCTCCATTACGGCGACCGTCATGCCGTGGTGAAGGACCGCAGGAAGCCCCTCAAGACCGGCACGCTTCGCGGGATGTGCAAGCAGCTCGGCATCGACCCGGACGACCTCTAGGGAGTTCCGATCATGGCAACGCGGTACAGCTACCCCATCGACCTCCACAAAGAACCCGAAGGCGGCTACTCGGTCACCTTCCCGGACTTCGACGAGGCGTTCACGGACGGCGACACGCTCGCCGAGGCGGTCGCGGAAGCCACGGACTGTCTGGAGGAGGCGCTCGCGGGACGTATCGCGCGGCGCGAGGACATCCCGGCGCCGAGCCCGGCCAGAGGTCGGCCGGCGGCGGTTCCGGGCGCGGTGCTGGCCGCCAAGGCGGCGCTCTACGAGGCGCTACGCGAAGAGCGGTTGTCCA
>JAGWAU010000027.1 GCA_021296255.1 Alphaproteobacteria bacterium
CCACAGGCCCAAAAACCTCAACAGAAGCGGTCAATCGATGTGCTAGCAAAACCGGACAAATCCACTTGCTAGCGACACGCGCCGGAGTACTCCGGCCGACGTCGTTGACAGCCCTCGGGCCCGTTCCTATGTTCCGGAACTTCAGAGTTCGGCCGCTTGATGCGGTCCTGCTGGGGGATCGTCTAATGGTAGGACAGCAGGTTCTGGCCCTGCCGGTGGGGGTTCGAGTCCCTCTCCCCCAGCCAAGGATAGCTTCACGTTTATATTCAAATGGTTATGGGACCCGACACCAAAAGGAACCGAACCGGACGGGTCCGTCTACGAAAGTCCGCCCGCCATTGGACAGCGGTCCATCAGGATTCCGAGAAATCGGGGGGTAACGGGAGGACGCGCGATCAGGAACCGTCGCCCAACTTTCCACTGCGCGCGATCCGCGACACGATCGTCATCTCTTCAGCCACCCATCCCGCCGACGTATCGGTAGCTGCGGCTCATGGCTTGGAGAAGCGGCGGCGTCAGAGCCACAGCCTTGATGCAACAAAGCTGAAACGCTATACCGGGTGGTGCGAGTGATCCCCTGACTGAGCGGGCAGAGACCGTCGAATTTTCCAAGCTCGACGGGGGAACCCTATTCTCCGCTTTAGCCAAAGGGGGTAAGGCGCTCAAAATTTTGTCGGCAGGGAAGCAACGCTGGATCGTTCCCCCTCGAAGTGGAACAATAAACTGATGGGAGGAGTATGGAGAAATGAACAAGATAAAGGTTGGTCTTATTGGCGTGGGAAACTGCGCCAGTTCACTGATCCAAGGTCTGTACTACTACCAAGACAAGCGCCCCGAATTTGCAATCGGTCTGATGCACTGGGACCTCGGCGGATACCGGCCCTCGGACATTGAGGTCGCCGCCGCATTCGATATCGACGAACGCAAGGTCGGAAGCGACCTGTCGGAAGCGATCTTTGCCCCCCCCAACTGCACAACCGTGTTCCAAGAAAACGTGCCCGCGATGGGTGTCCCGGTCCAAATGGGCCAAATCCTGGACGGATTTTCGACACACATGGCCAATTGGGATCGGTCACAAACATTCCGACCGTCTCAAACGAAACAGCCGGAAAAGGACGACATCGTCCGTGAACTTCGCGAACGCGGTGTCGAAGTCCTTCTGAACTATCTGCCGGTGGGATCCGAACACGCGACGCGGTTCTATGCGGAATGCGCCCTCGAAGCGGGATGCGCCTTCATCAACAACATTCCGGTTTTCATCGCCTCGGACCCGGTCTGGGCCAAACGTTTCGATTTGGCCGGGCTGCCGATCATCGGGGATGACATCAAGGCGCAACTGGGTGCCACGATTACCCATCGTGCCCTGGTGGATCTGTTCAAGAAACGCGGCGTCAAACTGGAACGCACTTATCAGCTCAACACCGGCGGAAACACTGATTTTCTGAACATGCTCAACCGCGACCGACTGGCATCCAAGAAGGAATCCAAGACCGAAGCGGTTCAGTCGGTGGCGGGGATTCGATTGCCCGACAGCGAGATCCACGTTGGCCCCAGTGACTACGTTCCATGGCAAAAGGATAACAAGGTCTGCTTCATTCGCATGGAAGGTAAGCTCTTCGGGGACGTTCCCATGAATCTCGAACTACGCCTGTCGGTCGAGGATTCGCCGAATTCGGCAGGTGTCTCGATCGACGCGATCCGCTGCGCGAAGTTGGCGCTGGACCGTGGTCTGAGCGGCCCCATTCATCCGCCGTCGAGCTATTTCTGCAAACATCCGCCGATCCAGCACACGGATGATGAGGCCTACCACATGCTGGAAGATTTCATCGCGGATGGGGAAGAGGTCCGGAATGAAGTGTTTGATTTCGGCAGCGGGCAAAGGATCGAGGCTGCCGAATAAGGCACCGAGCAAAATGCTCGTACCCATTCTGGGGGTTCCCTTAAACGAAGGGGTCATTCGCACCGGTATCGTAGCCGGTGCGAATGAATTCCTGGTAATCGCGGCCCACAACGCTTGAACCGCCGAATCCTCTTTGCAAGAGATCGCGAAGAAATTGGAAATTCCGACCGGAACCTCCGGGAACGAGACCTTTGGGACGTCGGAGAACGGCGCAATCGGTTTCGATCGTACGGGATCGTTTGCGCGGGCCATGCCTGCTCACGATGGGCGACCATCTGCTTGATCCCGGCATCGCCCAACGACTCATCCAGGCACCATTGCCGGAGAGCGGAATTCTGCTCGGTGGCAACTGAAGTCGAAGGGGGTTCCCGCAGCGATCTTCTGCGAAACGCAGACGGCCTGTCGAAGATCAAGAACTCCGAAACATCGTCGAGGAGAGTCCGCACCTGGCAGGACGTCACCTAAGGTCATGATCCCAGAGCGCTGACCGCACGACGCAAGGTGATGCGCTGGCCTTGGCTCGAGGTGCCGCTCATGGACACGGGACCTCCGTCCCTAGGGGTCCGCCAAGGCCCGTGCAGGATGCGAGAGTCATTCGATCCCGGCGCGTTAACAAAGTGTCATGTTTCAGAAGCATATTGGGCCGCGGCATTTCACCGTGAGGCAGGGGATGCATGACGGCTCTTGCTCTGTCGGGTCCGGACAACGTAGCCGCCGGGCGCGCGAGATCACGCACCAAGCGTTGCGCTTAGGGGGACTTGTCGCCAGTGCCGGCGTGGCCCCCTTGGAGGAAATGATAGAATGAACGCTGTGGTAATGCTTCCCAACCACGACATGGAAAGGACGACTGCAAACCGAGCACATCCGGTCCCGGCCGTGAGATGAAAATCGCGATCTTCAATGAAAAGTATTATCCCAACGTTTCGGGAGGTGCCGAGAAATCCGTGAAGGTTCTGGCGGATGCACTGCGCGACCGTGGCATCGCGCCGGAGGTGGTCACGCTTTCACCTGAAGCCAAAACCCGCGTCGACAGTGTCGATGGCGTACGCGTCCACTATTTGGCGTTACAGAACTTCTTTTGGCCGTTCGATGGAAAACGGCGTTCTCGGTGGCGCATGTGGGCGTATCACGCGCGCGACGCCATGAATGTCACGATCGTGGCCAACGCGATGCGCGTGCTGGACGACATACGACCCGACCTCGTGCACACCAATAATCTGAGCGGACTCAGCATCCTGCTGTGGCAGGCGGTAAAGGCGCGGTCTCTGCCCCTCGTTCACACACTGCGGGATTACTTCCTCATGTGCCCGTTTTCCGCCAGGTTTCGCGCCGGGCGCAACTGCGAAAAGCCTTGCCCCGAATGCGCTCCATTTGCCGTTCTAGGCCGGCGGTCGTCCCGACGCGTCGAAGCCGTCGTGGGCAATAGTCACGATATTCTCGACAGCCATCTGGCGGCTGGATACTTCAAGGCTACGCCGCTTCGGTCAGTCATTTACAATGCTTCCACCGTCCGCGCAGACACTGGCAAACCCGCACCATCACCTTCGGGCCGTCATGAGGTGACATTCGCCTATCTCGGGCGCATCACGCTTGAAAAGGGTATCGAGCAGTTACTGAACGCGACGCGCGTGCTGCCGGACAGCGGCTGGAGACTCTTGATCGCGGGTGACGGCGACGAAAGCTATGTCTCGGATTTGAGACGGCGGTTCGGGAGTCCGAGTATTATTTGGCTGGGTTGGATTAACGCTGCCGACGTGTACCGGCAAACTGATTGGGTTCTCGTACCTTCCCTTTGGCGCGAACCGCTGCCCCGCGTCATTCTCGAAGCGCATTCGTTGGGGATTCCCGTGATTGCTTCCAACAAGGGCGGCAACTCGGAGGTCGTATCGCACCGGAGGACAGGTCTTGTTTTCGACCCTGGGACTCCCGGCGCCTTGCCGAAGCTGCTCACGGAAATTCTGTCGGGAATGCATTCATCGGAGAAGTTCCGCTCGGCATGCCTCGCGGCCAGCGGTGTCTACAAGCCGGAACGCCTCGCCGGTGACTATATCGCCGTCTACGAAAGGCTCGTCCGGTCTCGGCGGGGCTCAATGGCTCCCGGAAGGACCGGTTGACACGCCGAACGGTCCCGCAACAGCGGGTCAACCATGTGCCCAGGCGTCCGTTTTGCGCTAGATAGTTCGCCGTCACCCGAACAGGAACCTTCATGACGTCACGTACCGCGCAAGTCTACGACGCCCTGGTGCTCCGCAATCCGAAATCGGTCCTGGCCCTGTTGCTCGCCGTCCTGACCTTCTTCGGTTACCACGCGCAGAACTTCAAGCTCGACGCATCGGCCGACTCCCTGCTGTTGGAAGACGACGCCGATCTCAACCTGTTCCGGACGATCCACGAGCGGTACCCGAGTAAACCCCTGCTCATCGTGACCTACACCCCGGACGCGGACCTCTTCTCGGACCAGGCCCTGGAGCCGTTGAAGCAACTTCGAGATGAACTGAAAAAGGTCGACAGCATCGAGTCCGCATTCACGATCCTCGACGCGCCGCTGCTCATCAGCTCCGACGTCCCCATCCAGAAATTGATCGAAGACATCCCGAGCCTCGAGACGCCCGGCGTCGACCGCGCCAGAGCCCAGGAAGAATTGCGAACGAGCCCGGTTTATCGCAACCTCATCATAAGCCCCGACGGGAGGACCACCGCACTGCTGTTGGAACTCGCCGAGGAACGAGACTACAACAACCTCTTCAAGTCCAGAAACGAGCTGCGCGCCAAGCGACGCAACGCCGGCCTCTCGGACGAAGAGGCACGGACCCTGGAACGCATCACCGCCGAGTACGACCGGGCGCACGAAGCGCTCAACGCGCGGCGCCATCTCGATATCCAACGCATCAAGGACATCGTCGCGCCGTACCGGCAGCATGGCGTCCTCCATCTCGGCGGCGTGCCGATGATCACCGACGACATGGTGACCTTCGTGCGAAATGACCTGATCGTCTTTGGCGGCGGCGTCCTGGCGTTTCTCGTCATCGTGCTCACGGCCATATTCCGCGAAGTGCGCTGGATCGTGCTGCCGCTCCTCAGTTGTGTCTACGCGGGTCTGATCATGATCGGCGTGCTGGGACTGATCGGCTGGAAGGTCACCGTCATCTCGTCCAACTTCCTCGCCCTGATGCTGATCATCACCATCTCGATGAACATCCATCTCATCGTGCGCTATCGGCAACTCAATCGGGATCGCCCGGAGGACGATCAGTTGGCGCTGGTCGGAACCACCGCGATCAAAATGGTGAAACCCTGCCTCTACACCGCCCTCACGACCATCATGGGGTTCAGTTCCCTGGTGGTCAGCGGGATCAAGCCGGTCATCGACTTCGGGTGGATGATGAGCGCCGGATTGGCGGTGACGTTCGCGACCTCGTTTCTTCTGTTCCCGGCAATGTTGATGGTGATGGGCAAGGCCCGCTCCAGGCCGGGGCCCGACCGCGACCGGTTCCTTTTCCCCGCCTATCTGGCACGCCTGACCGAAACCCGGGGTACCGCGATCATGGTGCTGGCAGTGATTCTAACCGCCGTGAGTGCCATCGGGATAACGCAGTTGCGCGTCGAAAACAGCTTCATCGACTATTTCAGCGACGATACCGAGATTTATCGAGGGCTGAAACTCATCGACGAGGAGCTTGGCGGGACCACGCCCCTGGAGGTCCTCGTCAGGTTCGAGCCCAATCCCGACGACCTCCTCACGCCTGAAGATCTCGAAGGGCTGACGGAAGAGGAGATCGAGATGGAGATGGAGTACGCGCGGGAACGCGCTGCCTCTCCGCAGTACTGGTTCACAGTCGATAAGATCGACCGCATCAAGGAGATTCACGACTACCTCGACGGACATCCCGATATCGGCAAGGTACTCAGCCTCGCGTCCACGGTGCGTATCGCCGAGTTCTCCATGGAAAAGGAACTCGACGGAATCGAGCTCGCCATCCTGTATACGAAGGTTCCGCCCCGGGGGAAGAAGAGCCTCATCGAGCCGTACGTCTCGGTGAGCGACAACGAGGCGCGGCTGCTCGCGCGCGTGGTGGATTCAAAGCCCGACCTGCGCCGCAAGGAACTGCTGGAAACGGTTCGCCATGACTTGGTGGACAAGCTGGGATACGAAGAGAAAGACGTGATCGTGAGCGGGCTCCTCGTGCTCTACAACAACATGCTGCAAAGCCTGTTCGCATCCCAGATCAAGACCATCGGAGCTGTGATGCTGGGAATTGCGATCATGTTCCTCGTGCTGTTCCGGTCGGTCGTCCTGTCGGCTATCGGCATTCTACCGAACATGCTCGGGGCCGTGACCGTCCTGGGCTTCATGGGGTTGGCCGGGATTCCCATGGACATGATGACCATTACAATCGCCGCGATCACGATCGGCATCGCCGTCGACAATGGTATTCACTACATCTACCGCTTCAGAGAGGAGTACGCATTGAACGGCAGTTACGTGGAGACGCTTCACCTTTGCCACTCCAACATCGGGCAAGCGGTGTTCTACACGACCATGACCATCATCTTCGGATTCTCCATCCTGATGCTGTCCAATTTCATTCCCACGATCTACTTTGGCGTGCTGACCGCGGCAGCGATGTTCATCGCCCTCCTCGCGGCGCTTACGGTCTTGCCGAGATTGATTCTGATGTGGAGACCATTCGGCTGAGAACCGCGCCGGCAACCTCGGCTCACCCCTGCTCCCTGAAGGCCTCGAGAATCTCGGCGCCCGTCGCTACCCACACGCCGTCCGTATCGTTTAGCCACGCCAGCATGTCCTCGAAATAGCCGATGCGGTGGGGATGGCCGCTGATCCAGGCATGGAACGCGAGGGCCATGATGCGGCCCCCCTGTCGAGGGGCCTCACGCCCCAGGACCGCGCAGGCCTCCCGGATCTGCTGGTAGAATTGTGCCTCCGCGTGCCGCAGATCGAGGAGAACCAGCCGGTCGCTGAGTTCGTAAGCGTACGGCATGGCGAAGAGCGGACCGGACTTCGTCCGAACCTCGTAGGGAAGATCGTCATTGACCCAGTCGCAGACATAGTCGATCCCCTCCCCCGCCAAGAGATCGAGTGTGTTCATGGATTGGGACAGGTCAGGCGATAGCCACCCGGTTACGGCTTGGCCCGTCGCTTCGCGGAGTGTCCCAAGGGTTCGGCGTACCCACGACCGCTCGACGGACCGCGGTAGTCCTCCCTCGTGGATATGTTCCATATCGATTCCGTGGGCAATGACTTCGTGGCCACCATTCACGACCGCTCGAACCATTTCCGGGTAACGCACGGCGATCTCCGCGTTCATGGCGACCGACGCCCGGGTTCGCCCGGCCTCCAGCGCCCGCAGAATTCGATAGATTCCGACCCGGTTCCCATACTCCAGATGCGTATAGGTCCGATAGTCGGGGTAGGGACGGACACCGATGTATTGGTCGCTCGGCGGCCGGAACGGCGTGCTCCGCGACGTCAGGGGAAACCACTCGACGACGATCACCGGCCATACGGCGAGCGGCACGCCTTCCGGCCATGTGACGGGGGGTCGATGGGGAAGGATCGACCAGTCGTATAGATCGTGGTCCATCCCCCGCTTGCGGTGGGGATATTCGAGGTTGTGACGCGGCCGCCTCATGAGGCGCCACCAGCCACGGCCGCCTCCCGATCAGCGATCGCCGCCACGAATTCGTCGTAGTGATGGGTGTTGAACCAGGCCGCGATCTCACGCCCCGTGGTCATCCAAACGTCGTCATGCCCTGTTATATGGTCCAGCGCCTCGGCGAAGGCGTCGATTCGATGGGGCTGACCGACGGCGAAAGGGTGGAGCGGAATGCACATAACGGTGCCGGAATACGCCCCTTCCTCGTAAAGGCGGTCGAACTGCCGCTTCAGCAGGTTGCACCAGTCGCGGGGACTCCCCAACGTGGTGAAATACCAGACCAACAAGTCGTTCCCCTCCACCGAATACGGAACGCTGGTCAGCCTCCCCTTGCGGGTGTTCACGGGAAACGGCTGATCGTCGTGGAACAGGTCCACGGTATACGCAAAGCCGTATTCGGCGATGAGCTCGATCGTTCTCGGGGTATTGGCCATCCCGGGCGCGAGCCAGCCGACGATGCGCTGTCCCGCGACGGCATCCACGGTTTCGATGGCATCCACGAGCATCCTCCGTTCCTGGGCCTCATCCATCCCGTGAGGGAATCGCGAGTTGTAGATTCCGTGACCGAAGAGCTCCCAACCGCGCGCGACGCACGCTTCGATGATTTCGGGGTGGTGGATACAGAGCGCCGTGTTGAGGGAAACGCTGCCGCGTACGCCGCGGGCGTCCATCGCCTCGATCATGCGCCAGACTCCCACGCGATTGCCGTAGTCCGCCGTGGAATACTTGAGGGTGTCGGGAAGCGGCCGGCCGTAGGGAGATCGATGACGATTGTGGGGCGGCAGCAGCTCGAACACTTCGATATTGGGCACCACCCAGAACGCGACACGTGCACCCCCGGGCCACTGGATCCTGGGGCGCTCAAAATAAGGCAGGTAGCCGAATAACCGGGGATCTTTCTTGCGGTTGGGCATCTTGAACCGTTCCGGGAGGTACCGCCGCTCTCCACCGGACTCGATCCTAACAAAGTTCGTCATCCGGCGGTTCGCACAAAAGCGAGACTAAGCGAGACTAGACGAGACTACGCGAACAAAGCACCTGCGGGGTCCGGCCTCTCCGAATCTCTCGAAATCGAGCGCGGCGCGCTCCTTGAACTAATATATCGGAACGCTATATATCGAAATTGAAGACTTTTCGGGGATCGCCATGGATATCAGGACTCTCTGTCTCGGAATCCTGACATTCGGAGATGCAACGGGCTACGACGTCAAGAAACGTCTCGAGGGCCCGCTGCGCCATTACTACGACGCATCGTTCGGGTCCATATATCCGGCCTTGGCGGGTCTGAAGCGTGACGGGCTGGTGGAGCGGGTCGAGGAATCGCAGGAGAAACGCCCCCACAAGAAGGTCTACAGCATCACGCAAGCGGGTCGTCTGGCGCTGGTGGAGGCGTTGCTCGAGGATCCCAGACCGGACCGCTACCGCTCGGATTTCATGGTGACCGTTCTCTTCGCGGACCTGCTACCTCCGGGACACCTCGATGCACTGCTCGAAGACCGCATCCGGCTCTATCGGTCTTTTGTCGACAAGATCGAATCGAGTCAAGGCGGCCGGTCGCCGGGCCAGGAGTTCGTCAACGGACTGGGCCACGCCGTTTACAGCGCAGCCCTGGCCTATCTCGAGGAACACCGGCCGTGGCTCGTGGCGCAATCACTCAAGGCACAGGGCGAGGCGGCGGAATGACGCGCCCGCCCGGATCAACGCAACTTGAAGCGGGGGAGTCCCTGCGATGAGGCGATCCTACATTCTTGCGGCTGCGTTCGCCCTCGCCGTGGTCGGCTGGGTGGCATCCGGCCAGTTCGGCGCTGACAGCGAGCCCGAAGACCCAGGCACGGCCGCGGCGGCGGCGAAGAGCGGGTCGGCCAACGGTACGGATGAGCCGGTCAGCGTGCGCGTCAGCCGGCGCGTCGCCCAGATCCAGTCCCGGGATCTCATCCTGCGGGGCAGGACCGAGGCCAATCGCTGGGTCGACATCAAGGCGGAAACCAAGGGACGGGTCACCGAGGTCATCGCCAAGGAGGGCGCGCGGGTGGCCCGCGGGGACGTGATCGTCAAACTGGCCATGGAGGGCCGCGTGGAGAAGCTGGCGGAAGCGGAGGCACGCGTCCGTCAGCGGCAAATCGAGTTCGATGCCGCCAGGTCGCTCCGCCAAAAAGGCTTTCGCGCGAAAACCAAGCTCGCCGAGGCGGCTGCCGAACTCGATGCGGCGATCGCACATGTCGCGCAGGTCTCGGTCGACGTCGACCACACGGAAATCAGCGCCCCCTTCGCCGGCGTGATCGAAACCCGCAACGTGGAACTGGGCGATTTCGTCGAACCGGGGGACATCATCGCGCGAGTCGTGGACGAAGATCCCTATCTCGTCGTCGGGCACGTCTCCGAACTGGACGTCGGCCTGATCCAGACGGGCGATGCGGGCGTCGCCCGACTGGCCGGCGGCGAGACCGTGAAGGGCAAGATCCGCTATGTGGGCAGAGTCGCCGACGCCGTGACCCGCACCTTTCGCATGGAACTCGAGGTCCCCAACCGGGCCAAGAAGTTGCGCGGCGGCGTCACCGCGGAGATCCGCATTCCCGTCGAGTCCGTGCAGGCCCATTTCCTGTCGCCTGCGCTGCTCACCCTCGACGACGAGGGCGTGCTCGGTGTGCGGACCGTCAACGGCGACGCCGTCGTCGAGTTCAAGCCGGTCAGCGTCTTCGCCACCAAACCCGACGGTGTCTGGATCACCGGACTTCCACCGACCGTGACCATCATCACCGTGGGCCAGGAATTCGTACGCCATGGAGAAGCGGTGCGGCCCGTTCCCGAGCAGGTCGGTCAAGCGTCATGACGGGACTCATCGACGCGGCCCTACATCACTCGCGCACGGTACTTCTGGCGCTCGTATTGATCCTGATCACCGGGACCGTCGCGTACATCACCATTCCCAAGGAATCGAACCCCGACGTCAATATCCCCATTATCTACGTCTCGATGACCCACGAGGGCATCTCCCCGGAGGACGCGGAGCGGCTCCTGGTACGGCCCATGGAGAAGGAGTTGCAATCCATCGAGGGCGTCAAGGAGATGCGCTCCAACGCCAGTGAAGGTCACGCCTCGGTGCTGCTCGAGTTCGAAGCCGGGTTCGACGCCGATGCCGCCCTTCAAGACGTCCGGGAAAACGTGGATATCGCCAAGGGCGAATTGCCCGAGGATACGGACGAACCCGTCGTGAACGAAGTCAACGCCGGCCTGTTCCCCGTGCTCGTCGTCGCGTTGTCCGGAGACGTTCCCGAACGCACGCTGCTGAAGCTCGCCCGCCATCTCCGCGATGAATTGGAGGGGCTTCCCGGCGTCCTGGAGGCCGACATCGCCGGCGACCGCGACGAGGTCTTGGAGATCGTCGTCGATCCGTTGCGTGTTGAAAACTACAACGTCCGATACGAACAGCTGCTGGAAAACGTCGCGCGAAACAATCAACTGATCGCGGCCGGTGCGCTCGATACGGGGCACGGCAAATTCGCCGTCAAGGTGCCCGGTCTCTTCAAGACATTGGACGACATCCTGTCCCTGCCCGTCAAAGTCGAGGGAGATGCCGTCGTCACCGTGGCGGACATCACCACGGTGAGGCGGGCCTTCAAGGACGCCACGGCCTTCGCGCGCTTCGACGGCAGGCCCGCGATCGCACTGGAGATCAAGAAGCGGCTCGGCGAGAACGTCATCGACACCATCGAGGACGTGCGCCGGGTGACGGAGGCGGAAGCCGACGAATGGGCCGAGGCGGTGAAGGTCTCCTTCATTCAGGACCAGTCCGTACAGATCCGCAACATGCTCACGGACCTTCAGAACAACGTCGTCGCCGCCGTGATTCTGGTGATGATCGTGGTCATCGGCGCCCTCGGTTTCCGTAGCGCAGGCCTCGTGGGTCTGGCCATCCCGGGGTCCTTCCTGACCGGAATTCTGGTCATATCCGCGCTTGGTCTGACCATGAACATCGTGGTGCTATTCAGCTTGATTCTCGCCGTCGGCATGCTCGTCGACAGCGCCATCGTCGTGACCGAATATGCAGACCGCCGCATGGCGGCGGGTGTTCACCGTCGCGCAGCCTATGCACAGGCGGCAAAGCGCATGGCCTGGCCGATTACCGCGTCGACGGCTACCACACTCGCCGCCTTCATGCCACTGCTGTTCTGGCCCGGCGTGGTGGGAGAGTTCATGAAATTTCTGCCCACCACTTTGATCGCGACGCTCACGGCGTCGCTCGCCATGGCTCTGATTTTCGTGCCAACGGTGGGCAGTTACGTGGGGCGCGCCGGGAGCACGAGCCCGGAAGTTCTGGCGGCGTTGGCAGCCGGCGAGCACGGAGACCTCAATGCCATCAAGGGCGCGACGGGACGGTACGTCCGCATGCTCTCCGCCGTCGTCCGCCATCCCTTCAAGGTTCTCATCGTCGCCGTGGCGCTGCTGATCGGTGTGCAGACGTACTACGCATTGCACGGGAATGGCGTCGAATTCTTTCCGGACGTCGAGCCGGAGTTCGGCCAGATCCTTGTTCATGCCCGTGGAAACCTGTCGGTCGACGAGATGGACCGGTTGGTGCGGGAGGTGGAGCACGAGGTGCTTCAGGTTCCCGGCCTCGAGACGGTATACACGCGAGTCGGCACTCGAGACGGCGGCGGACAAGAGCTGTCCGAAGACGTGGTCGGAGTCATTCAAGTCGAATTCAAGGACTGGACTCTTCGCCGCCCCGCCAACGAGATCTTCGCGGAAATCCAGCGCAGAACCGACCATCTCGCGGGCGTGTTCGTGGAAGCGACGGAACCTGACGCCGGGCCGCCCACGGGCAAGCCGGTCCAGGTGCATCTCTCTTCGAGATATTCGGAGGCCATCGAGCCGGTCCTGAAACGGATCCTGGCGAAGATCCGCACGATCGAGGGTCTGATCGACATAGAAGACACGCGATCCACGCCGGGCATCGAATGGCAGATTTCAGTCGACCGGGAACAGGCAGGCCGCTTCGGTGCCAACGTCGTACACGTGGGCAATGTGGTCAAGCTCGTGACCAACGGCCTCAAAGTCGGTGACTACCGGCCCGACGACGCGGACGAAGAGGTCGACATCCGGGTGCGTTATCCAACGGACGAACGGACTCTCAACCAACTGGACACGCTGCGCGTCACGACCGAAGCAGGCTTGATCCCGATCAGCAATTTCGTCGACCGGACGCCGCAAGAAAAGGTGGGGACCGTTCACCGGACCGACGGCCGGCGGGTCCTCGCCATCAAGGCCGATGTCGCCGAAGGTGTCCTGGCCGACGACAAGGTCAGGGAGATCCGTGCCTGGCTCGACACCCAGGAATTCGATCCCCGCGTCGAGATCGAATTCAAAGGCGAGGACGAAGAGCAGAAGAAGGCCGAGGCTTTTCTGTTGAAGGCTTTCGGGATAGCGCTCTTCATCATGGCGATCATCCTGGTCACGCAGTTCAACAGCTTCTATCACGCGTTCCTCATCCTCTCCGCCGTTATCATGTCGACGATCGGCGTCATGATCGGGCTCATCATCACCGGTCAGGCCTTTGGGATCGTCATGACGGGCGTGGGCGTGATCACGCTGGCGGGCGTGGTCGTCAACAACAACATCGTTCTGATCGACACCTACGACCGGCTGCGAGAGGCTGGCATCCCGGCGATGGAAGCGGTCGTGAGAACGGGCGCACAACGCCTCCGCCCAGTAATCCTTACGGCCGTGACGACCGTGCTCGGCCTCATGCCCATGGTCCTGGGGCTCAACATCAACCTGTTTACGCGAGACATCACCGTCGGCGGGGGGTCGACCCAATGGTGGATCCAACTGGCGACCGCGGTGGCCAGCGGCCTGACGTTTGCCACTGTCCTGACCCTCGTGGTAACTCCGTCGCTGCTGGCGCTCGGCGTCAACGTGGGCACCTGGATTCAGAACCGGCGCGCCCGCTGGTCCGACCGGCGAGATCTGGCGGCGGGACCGGCCCCGGCGGAGTAACCTCTTGAAACTTTGGATTCCATCCCTACGTTGAACGCGTACGTTCGCGCCGCGCTCGACTCCCCTGAATGGCGCCGCTCCTCGAATTGGGGGCGGATAAACGGGAATGCGGCCTACGGGACGCCATTCCGTCGGAGCACTACGTCGACAACGATTTGTACGTGACCAGTCCCCACCTGCTGGGAGGACGCCTCATGCCCCTGCCCTCACCGAACACCGGCCTATCCGCTTACCTGCGTGACATTCGACGGTACCCTCTCCTGAGCGCGGAGGAGGAGCGACGTTTGGCATACCGCTGGCAGGAGTCGGGCGATTCAGCGGCCTTTGAACAGCTTATCGGCAGCCACCTGAGGTTGGTCGTGAGGCTCGCAAAAAGGGCCGGCGGTTACGGCCTCCAAACGGCGGATCTCATCGCGGAGGGAAACATCGGTCTGATCGAGGCGGCGCGCAGGTTTGACCCCGATCGCGGGAACCGGTTCTCAACCTATGCCATCTGGTGGATCCGGGCGGCCATTCAGCACTACGTGTTGGACAATGCCTCCGTGGTTCGCCTCGGTACGACGGCGGGCCAGAAGAAGCTGTTCTTCAACCTGAGCCGGTTGAAGGGTGAACTCGGCGAATTCGACGACGACAATATATCGAGCGGCGCGGTGACATCGATCGCCGAACGATTGGGCGTACGGGCCGATGAAGTCATCGACATGAACGGCCGCCTCGCGCGCGGCGACTATTCCCTCAACGTCCCCGTAACGCAGCAAGGTGAAACCAACTGGCAGGACCTGTTGGCCGACGAATCGGTCGATATGGAAGCCGACATTGCGGATGACGACGAACTGAGCCATCGGCGCACCTACGTTCGGCGCGGACTGAGTGAACTCAGCGATCGGGAGCGGGACATCCTGGTCCGCCGCCGCCTGAATGACGACCGTGAAACTCTGGCAGTTCTGAGTCAGGAATACGGCGTGTCGCGGGAGCGCATCCGGCAGATCGAGATGGCGGCCCTGAACAAGCTCAAGAAAGCCATGTCACGCGCGGATATTCATTGACCGGGACTTGTTCCAGGGAGAAATCGGCCAGGCTAAGCGACGTCTGGAATCATCTGACGGGCCGTGAGAAGGGAGAAGACGGTGGTGACGACGACATGGAGGGCTGAGTACTGGACAGCGTCGAGCGCCCGCTCGCCCACCCATCGGTCTTGGCGATTCGGAAATGGCGAAACAAGTACGTGGCGCACCAGGACAGGCGCCAGATGCGTCTGGGGTTGGCCGGTTACGAAGTATTCCCGATAGAGCCTCTCGTTCGCGCGTATTGGTCGGTGATGATGGCGGCGCATCGCGTGCTTCTTCTCGCAAACGGCTCAGGGCTTCACGGTCTGTACCCGACGCCGCAATTCAGCATCGCGAAGGAGTTGAGCGGTGGGAAGCTGGACCGCGTGCAGACGGACGTCATCGAGGAACGCCTGATGGCTCACTCGCAGAGGTGGGAGAGCCTGCTTCGGCAATCGGAAGATGCGTGGTATCGAGAACTGAATAATTCGAGAAGGCGAGAAAATCAGGCGGAATAGTCGGCGGGGAGCCCAGCGCGCATCTGCCGAACCTCGCCCGCTACTTGAAGCGCATTCAAGAGCGCGCTCGACCGGACGGCGTGCGTATCCACGACCTGAGTCATTCCTTTTCTTCGAGGGCGCTTGCGCTCGGTGAAGGCCTTCCGATGATCGGGAACTGCTCTGTCACATTTGGGTGCAGACGACCGCCGATACGCGCATCCGGCCCGAGACGCTGTAAAGGCTTCAGCGGCTCGTGTCGGCGACAGCATCGAGCGGGACCTGGATGTCTCCGAAGCCGCCTCACCACACGCGTAACGGAACGCAAGTATTTCGCCCATCTGACCGTGCATTCCGTGTAGCCTTCGTCCAGTTCCCTTGGTCGGCCGGGGGTCACTCCGGTCGAACCGCCGCGAGATTCAGGCTTCCCTTACCCGTCCGAAAATTACAGCATTTCTCGGGCGACTCTTGCTTTGTCGGAAACATGTGTCATATTTCGGACAAAGCAACTTTGGCACAAGACATCGATCTTCGCTCCCGTCTACTCGCCAGGGTAGCGGCCAGTGCGGGCAAGGCCTGGACACCAGGCGACTTTGCCGACCTCGGCAGCCGCGCCGCCGTCGATAAGACCCTGCAGCGCCTCGCCGACGCAGGCGATTTGCGACGCATCGACCGGGGCCTCTACGACCAGCCGCGCAAGAACGATCTGACCGGTCGCCAGACCGTACCCGACTATCGCGCCGTCATCCGCGCCGTCACCCGCCGAAACCAAGCGCGCACTGTCATCGACGGCATGACCGCCGCGAACGAGCTCGGCTTCACCACAGCCGTGCCGGCACGCATCGAGGTTCTGGTCGATGCGCGGCTGAAGCCCATCAAGCTCGGTAGCCAGGAAATCCATTTCAGGTTCGCGGCGCCCAGTCGCCTCTATTGGGCCGGGCGGCCGGCCATGCGGGTCGTTCAGGCGCTCCACTGGATGCAGGACATGCTGTCTCAAGAGAGCGAACGCCTGCGCATCCGGGAAATGCTGCGTCGGCTGTTCACCGATCCCCGTCACGGGCAGACGATCCGCGACGATCTGCGGTCAGGCTTCTCCGCACTGCCGATCTGGATGCAGGAGTTCCTTCGCGACCTGCTCGTAACCGTCGATGCGGATGAGGCGCTGCGATGACAACCGCCGCATATGGCCGCGTCATCGCAGCGCCACCGCGTGACCGCCTCGACATGTTCCTCGCGGCCGCCAATCAGCTTGGCGCGCCGCTCGGCCATGTCGAAAGGACTTCTGGGTCTGCTGGACCCTGAACGCCCTTTATCGGGAACGGCCCGCCGGAGGTCCCCGTCTTCTCTTCAAGGGTGGCACGTCCCTGTCGAAAGCATTCGGTCTGGTCCAGCGCTTCTCCGAGGACATCGACATCACGGTATTTCGGGACGACCTCGACGAGTCGGCGTCGGTCGAGGACCTGGAGGCCCTTTCAAACAAGAAGCGCCATGCCAGGCTCGACGCGATCCGCGATGCGTGCCGCGCTTACATCACGGGCCCGCTCCGGACGTTCCTCACAACGCGGCTCGCCGATGCCACTGTTGGCGCAGGGCGCGTGGAAATCGACGAGGCCGATCCAGACGGTCAGACATTGCTCATTTGGTATCCCGAGGCCGAGCCACGCGACGACGCCTATGTGCGTCCCGCCGTGCGGATCGAATGCGGCGCGAAGTCCGCGCTCGATCCAAACCTGCCCGTCGATATCCGGCCCTACATAGGCGAGGAAGCGGCAGAACTCGATTTGGTAGTCGGCGGCGTCACGACCATCGACCCCACCCGTACCTTCTGGGACAAGATCGTGATCGTGCACGGTCCGCGCCGCTGGCACGAACGACGCGGCGTTCTCCGCCAGGAGGGGCAGCGCGTGTCGCGGCACTACTACGACCTGCATTGCCTGGTCCGCTCGGACGTCGGCAAGGTCGCGCTGGCGGACCGCGAGCTTGGCGAAGACTGCGTGCGGCACGCACGGATGTTCTTCGACCGGCGCGACCACGATCTCGGTTCCGCCGTCCCCGGTTCGTTCGCAGTCGCGCCGACTGGCACAATGATCGACGCACTAGGCCGCGACTATGCAAACATGACGGCCATGATCTTCGGTGAAGCCCCCGCGTCCGAGGATATCCTGGCGTCCATCGACCGAGTCGAGCGGACCATAAACAGCGAGGAATACAAAAAGCGCACCGGGTCAACTTGAACCGGCGTCCGTCAGTCGCCGACCTCTTCCTCTTCCGGCAGGGCATTCGAGAGCTCCTCCACCGAAACACCTTCACTCGCCGAAGCGGCACGGCGGCGGTAGCTCCGCATGCTCAAGGGGATGCTCGCCAGATAAAGCAGGCCGATGCCCGTCAACATCTGCCACGGATAGCTCCAAAGCACGGCGGCGAGCAACCCAACCACGATCAAGACGGGCAGGATGTATTCGCGCCGGACGCGCAGTCGCTTGAACGAATACGTCGGCACCTTGCTCACCATCAGGAAGGCGACGGCGGCGACCACGAATGCGTTGACCAGCGGGTAATGGAAGAACGATTCGGCGACTTGAAAGCTCAACATGACCGGCAGCAACACCAATCCCCCGGCCGCCGGTGCCGGAACCCCCATGAAGAAGTTGGTCATCCACGTCGGCTGGTTGGCGGAATCCAGTGCCGTATTGAAGCGCGCCAGCCGCAAGGCGCAACAGACGCTGAACGCCAGTACCAGGATCCAACCCACACCACCCAGATCGTTCAACGTCCACCGGTATAGAAGAATGGACGGCGCAACACCAAAACAAACGAAATCGGACAACGAGTCGAGCTCGGCGCCGAACTTGGACGTGCCCTTCAACAATCTCGCCAGGCGCCCGTCCAGACCGTCGAACAACGCAGCGACCAGGATGGCCATGACGGCGAGCTGCCAGCTCTCGTTCAGCGAGAAGCGCATCGACGTCAGACCGGCGCAGAGCGCCAGCACCGTCAGCATATTGGGCGCCAGACTGTTGACGGGTAGCGATCGCAACCCCGCGGTGCGCGCCCTCAAGATCATCTATCGCACCTCTCCCCGACGCGGCCCTTCCCGTGACCTCGCGTCGGCAATCACCGTCTCGCCGGCGACCGTCCGCTGTCCGGCAACGACGAGGGGTGACATCCCCGAATCCAGATAGACGTCCACCCGGCTTCCGAAGCGGATCATACCGAAACGCGCACCTGCCTGCACCCGATCGCCCTCCGCGACATCGCATACGATCCGCCGTGCAATCAATCCGGCGATCTGTACCACCGCGACCTTGCGTTCGTCGGCCATCCGGATCGCCAGGGCCTGTCGCTCGTTGTCATCGCTCGCCTTGTCAAGAGCGGCGTTCACGAATTTTCCAGGACGATAGCTCGCCTGCGTCACCGTGCCGTCCACAGGCACTCGATTTACGTGCACGTCGAAGACGTTCATGAAAACGCTGATCCGCGGCCTCGGCGCATCACCCAGGTCGAGTTCCGCCGGCGGAACCGCCGGTTCCACCATCTGAATCACACCGTCCGCGGGACTGAGCACGAGTCCGTCCCGGACCGGTGATACACGCTCCGGATCACGGAAGAAGTAAGCGCACCACACCGTGAGCATGAGCGCCACCCACCCCAAGGGCTCGAAGACATAGAACATCACCAAGGTGATGACCGCGAAGACCGCCAGGAAGCGGTAGCCCTCGCGGTGTATCGGAACCAGTAAGGACTTGAGAGCGTCCATCCGTGCTTCCATGACTGCGGGCGGACGGAGTTTACCCGGCCGGCGGGCTCACGGGAACGGTGGACGACCTGCTCTCGAGATCGTGTTCCAGCGGCCCCAACGCTTCGGCCAACCTCTCCCGATACTCGGCCGCCTGCTGCTGGCGGCGCCACATCGCCGCGTACAACCCGTCCCGCGCCATCAACGCGCCGTGGGACCCCCGTTCTACGACGCGGCCGGCATCGAGAACCAGGATCTCGTCGGCATCGACGATCGTGGACAGGCGATGCGCAATGATCAGCGCCGTACGATCCGCGGAGACCTCACGGATGCTGTCCTGAATTTCCTTCTCCGTACGGGAGTCGAGCGCGGAAGTCGCCTCGTCGAACAGGAGTATGGTGGGTTTCTTCAGGATGGTTCGCGCGATCGCAACGCGTTGTTTCTCGCCCCCGGAAAGCTTGAGCCCCCGCTCCCCCACGACCGTCTGGTACCTTCGGGGCAGACCGGAAACGAAGTCGTGGACATGGGCCATGCGTGCGGCTTCCTTGACGTCCGCATCGGTCGCGTCGGGTCTTCCGTACCGGATGTTGTACTCGATCGTGTCGTTGAACAGCACCGCATCCTGCGGCACGATTCCGATCACGGACCGGCAGGACTCCTGAGAGATGTCCCGGATATCCTGACCGTCGATGCGGATGGCACCCTCGGTAACATCGTAGAAACGAAACAGCAGTCTCGAGATCGTGGACTTGCCGGCACCGCTCGGCCCGACGATGGCGAAGGTCCGACCCGCGGGGACGGTGAACGACACGTCACGAATGACTTCACGGTCTGTTTCATATCCGAAACACACCCGATCAAAGGTGATCTCTCCCCGGGCAACGCCCAGCACGCGCGCGGCCGGCCGGTCCTCGACCTCCTTCTCCACGGCCAGCAGGCTGAACATGGCCTCCATATCGACCAGGGCCTGCTTGATCTCGCGATAGACGAAGCCCAAGAAACCGAGCGGAAGATAGAGTTGAATGAGGAGGGTGTTGACGAGCACGAAATCCCCGATCGTCATCGTGCCGTCCCGCACCCCGATGGCGGCCAACAGCATCACGCCGATCAGCCCCGACGCAATGACCAAGCCCTGCCCGATGTTCATCCCCGAGAGCGTGATCTGACTTTTAACGGCCGCCTTCTGGTATCTCTCCAGGGACCGATCGAATCGCTCTTCTTCATGTGCCTCGTTGCCGAAATACTTGACGGTTTCGAAGTTCAGCAGGCTGTCGATCGCCATCGTGTTGGCCTCGCTCTCCGAGCGGTTCATCTCGCGGCGGTATTTGATGCGCCACTCGGTGAAGAGCGCAGTGAACGTGATGTAGCCGCCGACGCTGAGAAACGTGATCGCGGCGAACCAGAAATCGTAGCGGTAGAGGAGAATGCCGCAGACCAGCCCGATTTCGAGCAGTGTCGGGAGCACGTTGAACAGCGTGAAGCGCAGCAGAAAGTCGATCCCCCTCGTCCCCCGCTCGATCGATCGGGACAGCCCGCCCGTCTGCCGTTCCAGGTGGAAACGCAGGGACAGTCGGTGCAGATGATGAAAGGTATTGAGCGCGACCGCGCGCAGCGCATGCTGGCCCACACGGGCGAACACGGCATCCCGCAACTCGCCAAAGGCCTGCGCCGTCACACGCGCCACGCCGTAGCCGACGATGACGAATATCGGAATGGCGACGATAGCCGCACTGTCGACCGTCAGGGCGTCGACGGCCGCCTTGTAGAGGAAGGGCACGTAGACGGTCGTTACCTTCGCCGCGGCCAGACATCCGAGAGCGATCACCACGCGGAGTTTCAGCCCGGGCCGGCCGCGCGGCCACAGGTAGGGGAGCAACGCGCGTAAAGTCCCAAGGTGCGCCGAGGGCGTTTCGCCTCCGACGTCGTTAGCGGAAGGCAGGCTCATAGCCGCCCGATGGCTCGTGAGGGGTCCGCGCGTTGGTCCGCATGAAGTTCAAAGTGGGTATTGGAACCCAGGAACTCAATGTTGCGGTGGCAGCGAAAAAATCTGACCGGGATAGATCAGGTCCGGATCCTCGATCTTTTCGACATTCGCCGAGTAGATCACGGTGTAAAGAATGCCCTGCCCATACGCGGCGCGCGCAATCCGCCACAGGCTGTTTCCGGGTTGAACGATGAAGCGAAGTTCGCCCGGTCGCAAGCTTGCTTCGACGACGTCCGCACGCATAAACGGCATTTCCGTTGACGTGATGATCCTACCCGCCTCATCGACACTGGCGACCGACAAAGTGTGATCTCCGATGGCGACAGCCTTGGCCGGGATCAATTCCCAGTACCCCGTGTCGTCGGCAACGGTCGAGCCGATGCCGCGGCCATCAATCTTGACCCGCACATCCGACCCGGGCGATGCGACGCCCGCCAGGACCAGACGACCCCGCTCGTCGTAGCTGACGGCGCTCAATTGCACGGTATCGCCTGACAGGACGTCGGGTGAAACGGTCGGTCCCTGGAGCAAGCGGCTGGCGCCGAAGGTCTGCCGCGGTATGGCGACAGCGATAACTTGCCGGAGTTCCCCTGCGGTCACGTGAGACGTGTCTCCTGCCGCCGGCCCTTCCCGATCAGGGATCATCACGACCACGACGTGCTCGGATTTCGTCGGCTCGCCTTCCTCGTCCAGAGCACGAAGCGAAAGCGTTTGCGCTCCACTTTCGAGCGGCGCCTCCGGAACCAGAACCCAGTCCCCCCGATCATCAGCCTTTACCGTTCCGACGACATCTTCCCCCGCATAGACGGTCACTTCCGACTTGGGCGACGCCTGCCCCGCGATGACCGCATTTCCTTCAGGGTTGACTCGCACCACGTCAAACGTGGGGCCGGCGAACGGCGGCGCAGCTTGCGGTGCTCCGGGAAGTTCTGTCTGGCCCTCGCTCCGGGGCGGGACCGTCGGTGCTTCGGAAAGTTCCGGCTGACCCTCGCTCCGAGGGGGGACCGTCGGCGCGGTCCCCGGCGCCTGGGCGACAGCCGGTTCCGGAGGCTCGGTCCGGCGAGGGACCGTGGACGCTCCGGGAAGTTCCGGCCGGCTCTCGCTCCGAGATGGGACCGTCGGCGCGGTCCCCGGCGCCCGCGCGACGGCCGGTTCCGAAGGCTCGGTCCGGCGAGGGACCGTGGACGCTCCGGAAAGTTCCGTCTGACTCTCGCTCCGGGGCGGGACCGCCGGTGCTTTGGAAAGTTCCGGCTGGCCCTCGCTCCGGGGCGGGACCGTCGGCGTGGTTGCCGGCGCCCGCGCGACGGCCGGTTCCGGAGGCTCGGTCCGGAAAACGACGTAAAACACCACGCCGCCCACCACGGCGATGGCCACCACGGCCGCCACGATCAGCCTAATCAATGAGTCCCGACGGGTTCGTCTGTTCATGGGTCTGACGCATTATGGGGACGGAGGCGTGGATTTGAAAATCGTTTTACCTCAATGGACGAACGTTGGAAGATCCGCGACATGCCGCAGATCCGTTACATGCACGGTGGCCGCGAAGACGGGGATGCTGCCCTCAACATTATCCCCGTGGCTATGCCTGCGGCCGCGCCCGACCTCGTCGAGGGACACGTATCCAAGCGAGGCACGCACCGCCTGAACCAGCACGTAGATGCCGGTGCCGACGATGATCAGGAGGCTGCCGCCGAGCACCCCGCATACGGGTCCGCTTCGATCTCCTTCAGGCGCGTGACGATGTGGACTTCTCGCGCCTCGGAATCGGGAACGGCGTCACCCGACTTGATCGCGTCCATGACGCGCCGGCCGACATCGCGCTGAACATCTTCATCATGCAAATCATCGCGCAACGGCACGCGCAGGACCGTGTCGTGCGAGTACGTGTACATGACCTCTTGGCCACCAGCATCGCCCGTGGGGATGACAGGCTGCGTCTCGCCGCGGATCACCCGGCGCAGGATGCGGCGCAGCATGGCGACGCCGACGTCGGTCGAACCCTTGTGCTCGAGGTCGTGGATGGCGATTGGCCGCTGACTCACCTGCGCGTCCCAGTCGCCGGGATTGCGCTGGCGCTCCTCGTAGGGCCGGTTCCCGTCCTGGCCCACGAAGTCGACGGAATCCCGGCCGCACAACTCCTCCCGACCCTGGTGCAGTGGATCGACGACTTCATTGAAATGACGCAATCCGAAGATCCAGCTATGGGTGTCGTCGACGGGCACGACCCAGCGGGTCAGGGACACGCGGCCGAAGTACTTCGACCCGTCGACCTCCTCGAACAGCCCGCCGGTCTGGCCGATATTGGGCAGCGAGTACTGCGCCGCACGGATCCACAGGTACTCGCCCACGCGGCGAATGGTCAGGTAGTGCATGCCGTCGCCCGTCTCGAAGAACTCGTAGACCGGCATCTCGGCCCACGGCTGCGTGAACTGGACCTCGCCCACGCGGCTGTGGAGGAAGACGGCGTGGATGGGGTCCATGCCGTTCTCGCGGATCTGGAGCCAGTTGCAGGGCTGCCAGATCGAATACGGGACGAGGCGGTTGTCCTTCGGCGTGAGGTAGGTGTCGAAAACGGGGAAGCCCGGCTTCTCGTCCGGCGGTCCCATGTAGGCGAAGATCAGGCCGTGGCGTTCCTCGGCCGGGTAGGCGCCGTGGACGAAGCTGTCCTTGAGCCTGGAGAAAGGCGGCTCGCCGGGCGTCTCGAGGATGGAGCCGTCGACGTCGAAGAGCCAGCCGTGGTAGCAGCACCGGATCCCCCGCTCCGACGGAATGCCGTATTCGAGCGACGTGCCGCGGTGGCTGCAATGCCGGTGGAGCACGCCGACCCGGTTCGACCCGTCGCGGAAGACGACGAGGTCCTCGCCGAGAACGCGGGCGGCGAGCGGCAGGTCGGTCACGTCCGACGACAGAGCCACCGGGTGCCAGTACCGGCGCATCAATTCTCCGCACGGGGTCCCAGGCCCTACATGGGTCAGTTCGGCGTCTTCGACGGGAATATCTCGCCGGTAGTAACCCGAATACGGTCCCTCAATCGATCGGAGTTGTTCCTCTAAGGCCATCCGCGACTCCCTTCCGGCAGGAACGTCAGGGGTCTCGTCGCCACGGAAGGCGCCCATCGTCCAGGGGCGGGCATTCACGATTCCAGATAGTCGAGAAGGTGATTGTGGAAGTAGTGAACATTCGGTTCCCAGATCGGTGAAAAAACGATCTCGTCCGCGGCGGGGGACCGCCGTGCCGTCTGTTGCAGTTCAAAGATGTAGAAATCTTGATTGCGTAATCCGTCACGACCGCCGCGTCGACGTTTCTTGCCGAGCCAACGATCGAGATTCAGGTTGCGACCGGTCTGGTATTTGGGGTTCGAAGCGGCATCGCCGACGAAGAAGTAGGCCATGCGGGCGATCGTGCGGTCCGGGGCCAGGGGCTCGGTGATGATCGAGCCGATGTTGTCCCGCACCACCGTGATTTCGACGTTGGGAAACACGAGGTTCGGTGCCGTAACCCGTTCCGATTCCTCCGGAAACGGAATCACGGGCAAATCCGATTCGCGATTGGGATAGGGAGGTACGCCGTGCGACGGTCGCCTGATGGTCACCACGGATCCGGCTTGCAGGGGAGCAGACCACGGCCTGCGGGTCTTCAGGTCGAGGTCGTCGGACACCTTGGTGAAAACGCCCTTGTGCGCCCACATGTGGTGGTAGTTCTCCCAGTTGTCGTTCATCAGCTTCCAGTTGGCGTTGAACTCCCAATCCACCCGTTCCGCCACGCGCGTCGCGCCGAGATCGGCGTGGTTCATGAACTCCATCAGCGGCTGCATGTGTTCCTCGATCGGCGGCGCGTTGCCGTCGAGATTGACGAAGATCCAGTGGTGCCAGGCAGCGCAGCGCACTTGAACCAGTCCGAGAGACCCACGATCCAGCAATCCCGTCGCCAAGCCGCTTCTGCTGCCGTCGAAATAAGGTGCCGCCCGCAGCGTGCCGTCGAGGTCCCAGGCCCAAGCGTGATAGGGGCATTGCAGCTGCCTTGCCCCCTTGCACGGCTCGGTCAGCACCATGGCCGCCCGATGTCGGCAGACGTTGTGAAATGCCTTCACCTCCCCCTCTTTGGTGCGGGCTAGAATGATCGGCAGGCCGGCGACAGTCATCGGCATGGCATCGCCCGGCTCCGGAATGTCGCAGGTATAGGCGACGCCCATCCAAGTGCGCGCGAAATACTTCTTCTGCTCAAGGCGGAAGAAGTCCCCGCTGGTGTACGCGGCGGACGGCAGGCCGCGCGCCTTCTCGATCGGCCGGCGTACTGCAGCGATCGACTCGGCGCCCAGAATTTCCCCGGCGGCAGAGACCATGGGTGCCTCTCTTCTAACGTTGCGCCGCCCACGTTTCGGGCCGTGTACAATTCCCTATTGTATAGGACATAGTCCTTCTTGGCTCGGACTAACCTACTCGGCAGGCGTCGAATGGCCGGCAAAGCGAGCATCGGTCATGACAGAGTGGGTATTGGAGGAGCGCCTGAGCTGCCCGGACGCATGGGGTGGGCTGGCTCCACGGACAACCTCCGGGGAGGATCACGAGAGCCAACTGGGTCGTCGTACTGATGCCGCCGTTTCTGGTGTGCATGACGTTGCTCTTCGGGATAGCGGGTATTCACCTAACCTGTTCGATCCTGGATTCTTTCAAAGAAGAACCCGGGAGACGCATGCCTCCCGGGTTACAAAACGCATAAGTCTTCTTGGACTTATTCGAAGAAGATCTTATTGAATTCCTCGTTCCACGCCTTGGCATCGTAATGCGAATAGTCAACATAGAAGGCGTTGGCGAGCTCCGCGGGATCGAGCATGAGGGCCGGATTACCATCCTTGCCCATCACCGGACTCGAGGAAACCTTGGTCAATGTGGCCTTGTTCACCGGCACGATACCGGAGGAGTTGTACCACTCCTCCTGCTGCTCGGCGCCGATCAACTCGTTCATCAGCCAATGCGCAGCCTCTTTGTTCTTGGAGGCTTTCGACAGGGCAATGTAGCCGAGCGTTGGCAATCCCTTCTTGCCGTTGACCTCGGGATGCACAACTCCCACTGGTTGACCTGCCTTGATGAGACGAACGCCCCATCCTGCGTGGATCATTGAGGCCCAAACGCCACCTGCCTGCATGAGCTGTGGGCCCTGGCTGCTCAGGCCAAGGAACGAATGGACATCCATATCCTTCAAGGCCTTCAGACCCGGCGTGATATTCGACTCGCTGCCGCCGAAATCATGCGCCAATCCCACAACGGGATAGATGCCAGTGAAATTTGTGAAATCGCGGGAGACAACCCGCTTTTTCAGCTTGGGATGAATGAGATCGGCATACTTCTTCGGTACCGGAATCCCATTCTCTTTAAACTTGTCGACGTTGTAGATGATCGACTGCAGGACAATCCAATGTGCGACGCGATAGTCGTCATACATTTTGGAATCGAGCTGGGAGAGATTCGGCAGCTTGGAGTGATCCCACTTCTGCACGAAGCCACCACCCTGCCATTTGGACCAGAGATCCTCCACGACTTCGACCACGTCAAACACGTAGCCGCCACGGGCTGCAATAGCTTGCTGGAGAAACTCGGTGGTCGATCCCGGCGTCCATTCAAGCTTGCCACCCAACGCCTCGAATTTCGCCCCGGTCACTTTGATGATTGCATCACGCCAGGCGCCGGGAAAGGTCGCCACCGTCAACGTGACTCCGTCAAAACGCTTTTGCGCTACCACGCTCGTCGCGGACAAAACGGAAAATGCGAGAATCGCCGCACCCAACAGGTACAGCGAACGGAACATTGATTTACGAATCATGGATTTCCTCCCATGTAGCCGCCGTCAGCGCCGTCTTCATAAGTGCGTTATGTTTTCGCGGCCCAGGTGAGCGGACACAGAAAGTATCCGCACATTCACTCACCTCCGCAAGGGCGCGACCAATTCGTTCCCGACTTCAGCAGGTTCGGCCACGACTGATGACGAGATTGCAAACCTGGATTTGAGCGAGGTTGCGAGGCGGATTGCCGATGGTCGCCTCACCTCTAGCGAAGTGACGCGCGTGTGTCTCGATCGGATTAACACCCTCGGCCAGGCACATCGTTCTGTCGTCCGTTGCGACCCCGATGATGCTTTGTGCGCTGCCGAACGGGCCGACAGGGAACTGGCCGCCGGACATCTGCGCGAGCCAATACATGGTGTCCCGCTTGCACACAAGGACATGTTCTACCGCCAGGGACAGATCAGCGCTTGCGGCTCCCGCATTCTTGCGGATTACCGGCCCGATCACACTGCCCATGTCCTTGAGCGCCTGGACGCCGCTGGCGCACTCGATGTCGCACGGCTCAACATGACGGAATTCGCCACCGGAGCGCCTGTGTTCGGCCACAACCCGATCACCGGCACGCCAAAAACCCTTGGAACACAGACCCTGGGACGGGCGGTTCATCGAGCGGCCCCGCATCTGCGGTGACAGCACGATCGGTTTTTTTGTGCGTTGGCCTTGGACACCGGGGAATCGATCCGCGTGCCAGCGTCGTGCTGCGGCGTGGTCGGAATCATGCCGGCGGGTGGGCCGCTACGGGGCCATGCCCCTATCGCATTCGTGGGACCATGTCGGCGCCGTGACGCGGACAGTGAATGACAGCGCGCTCATGCTCTACGTCATCGCGGGGCACGACTCACGTGATCCCATGACGATCGACGATCCAGTGCCAGACTACTCCTCCGGCATCGAGGATGGCGCCGGCGGCCTCCGTATCGGGACTTCCGAGGATTATCTGTTCGACCACGTCGATGAGGAAATCCGGCAACATCTGGATGCCAGCCTCACGGCGCTGCGTGAAGCCGGGGCCGATGTCGTGCCTGTGCAACTTCCGGACTCCATGAATCAGGCCTTGGAAATGCACCGAATCGTCTTTCAATACGAAGCGGCGCGGACTCACAAGGATTGGCTCACGCAAAGACCGGATGCCTACACGGCATGGACCCGGGATCGATTGGCGCCCGGCCTCGATATACCGGTGGATCAATACGAAAATGCTTTGCAACAACGTGAGCGGCTGCTGGCGGAGTTCTCCGCGGCGGTGTTTGATCATGCCGACATGCTCCGTGCACCCGTCGTTCCCATACCTGTTCCAACAATCGAAGAATCCGATCCCGGAACCCGCCAGGACTACCTGGAGCTCTCAGCACGCGTCAGCCACACAACGCGACCCATCAATGCATTTCACCTACCCGCATTGAGCTTGCCGGCTGGGCTGGATCGCAACGGTGTACCGATTGGATTCCAGTTGATTGGCCGCCCGCACGACGAAAAAACTCTTTTCCGAGATGGAAGGGCTTACAAACGTGAGTTGACCTGGAGTACTTACGCCCCGCCCATTCGAGGTGTTCGCACGCGGTTCACTACCTACGCTCTGGTGATGGGTGTATTCTTGATTGAACGTGACTCTTGACCATAGCTCCACGGGAAGGACGCATCATGGTTCGCACTGCCGCCCGATTGCTTGGTGAGGATGTGATCGAAGCCGTTCGTCGGCCGATTGAGAGCGCACGTGGGCTGCCGGCGCTAGCCTACACAAGCGAGGAATTCTTCGAACTTGAGCAACAGAAATATTTTGCGCGCACCTGGATGGGTGTCGCTTATACCTGCGATATCCCGGATCCCGGCGATGCCATGCCGATTACTGTTGCGGGCCTGCCAATCATCTTGGTCCGTACACATGAGAACGAGATCAAGGCTTTCCACAACGTCTGCCGTCACCGCGCGGCGATGGTGCTGACGGAACCCTGCAAAAAAGCGAAGCAGTTGCAGTGTCCCTACCCTGCTTGGGCGTGGGACCTCGATGGCAGGCTTCGCGCGGCACCTTATTTCGATGGCAGCAAGAGCGGCCTGGAGGAAGGATTCCTGGACCGCGAGTCTCTGGGTCTTGTCTCAGCCAACTGTGCTGTGTGGCACCACTGGATCTTCGTAAACCTGGCCGGCAATGCACCGCCCATCGAACAGCATATGCAACCGCTGACCGAGCTCATGAACGGCGCAGATCTCGGAGCTACGCGCGTGGCGGAACGGGTCGATTGGGAATTCCAGGCCAACTGGAAGATGTCGAACGACAACTGGGAAAACTACCACCACATGTGGGCCCACTATCCCATTTACACCAAAGTGACCGACGATCTGGACTTGAAGACCCGCAAGCCGTGGTCTGTGTCGCTGCAGAATGGCGCGGTGATGAGCCTCAAACGGGATTCCAAGAAGGCACCGCCTTACCCCAAGCGAGAATCGAACCTGCCGATGATTCCATTCCCCGAC
This sequence comes from Alphaproteobacteria bacterium, assembly GCA_021296255.1. Lineage (GTDB taxonomy): Bacteria > Pseudomonadota > Alphaproteobacteria > UBA2966 > UBA2966 > UBA2966. The sequence goes on from JAGWAU010000027.1 coordinate 29,150, forward strand.
GGTGCCGAACGGGTCACCGCGCCCAATCTCGTTCTGCCCAACGTCGAGATCACCGTGGTCCGGGACAACATAGGATCGGTGATTATCGAACCCCTCGCGCCGGACCGTTCGGTCGCGCGCATGGCCTTTTTCTTCGTTGGTGATGGAGCAACCGATCCCGCCTACGAAGAAGGCCGCAACTTGAATTTCGACCGCTGGCTCGGTGAATCGCGTTCACCCGCCGCGCGCGACGGCCTGCGCAATCAGGATATGCGCATCTGGGAATCTCAACAAATCGCCCGGCGGTCCCCCGCCGCCGACGAAGTGGTGTTCTCGCCCGTCTGGGAAGAGAACGTCCACTACTTCCAGAATCAGCTGCTCGACTATCTGACGGCGTAGCAGCCGGTACTTGGAGACTTGTTGACCACAGAGACACACAGAAGCTGGTCCTGGATTCGACTTTAGTCTGGAGCCAAGCGTCACGCTTGTTCCGTTTTCTGGGCGCATAGCGCCCAAACAAATGGGAACGACGCCAAACGGACCAGTTGGCGATCAACCAACCGAAGTATCTCCGTGCCTCGGTGCCTCTGTGGTTGATATTCTGCGATAGGTTTCCGGCGGTTAACCGTTGCCCCCGCCACGGAGCAGGATATCGATGCCGACCAGGCGCTGGATGACGTAGAGAAGCAGACCGGAGCCGACGATCACGATCGTCGCCATCGCCGGGATGGTGGGATCGAACTCGCGATCGAGAGCAAAGAAGATCTCGACCGGCAGCGGATTGATGTTGGGACCGGTGAGGAACAACGAGATCGTCACATCTCCGAAGGACACCAAGAATGCATAGATACCGCCGGCGAGGACTCCCGGCATGATAATCGGCAACGTCACCCGCTTGAATGTGCGCCAGCGGCTGGCGCCGAGACTCAGGGCAGCCTCCTCGAGCGAAACGTTGAAGCGCTGAAGGACGGCACCAACCGACCCCACCACATAGGGCGTCGCCACGAACACATGTCCGATGACGAGTCCGGCAAACGTCGCCCGGAGCTGTAATCCGATCAACGCACCCACCTCGTAGTAGGCCTGCAGAAATGCCAGGCCGATGACAATGAAAGGTATTTGTAGCGGCGCCCGGAACAGCGTCCCGAGAATGATGCGCCCCGGAAAAGTGCCGCGTATGAGGGCAAGCGCTGCAGGCACGCCGAGAACGATACCGCAGGCCGCAGCGATAGAAGCCATGCTGAAGCTGATCCACAACGCCTGATAGAGCGAACTCGAGATCCGTGTGTACCACTCGAAGGTGAAATTCTCGGGCGGGAAGTTGAGGAAGGCACTGTTACCGCGCAAATCGAGAGACGACCCGTCAAATGACGACCCGGCCACGACGATGATGGGCGAAAATATGAAGGTGTAACCGAGAGTCATCCAGAAGATGGAGCCGAGCCGCCGCAGCAACTTGCCGATGTGCATACGGCGAAGCCGCTCTGGCAACAAGGCATGCATGCCGGGCCGCAAACTCGCACCGATGAGCTGACGTCCCGTCATGTGACCGCAAACCTCGCGGCCCGCATTCGCGTTACGGCAACGACAGACACGATATTGACCGCGAAGACGAACAGCATGAGCATCCCAGAGAGCGCCGCCGCCATGCCATACTCGGTGTAGAGCAGAATGGTCCGCTGTATTACCACCGGCAGGGTCATTACTTTGCCGCCACCGAGCAATACCGCTGACACGAACGCGCCCATGGCAATGTTGAAGAGCAGCAGGGATGCACTCACAACACCCGGCATGCTGAGCGGGATGACAACGCGCCAGAACACCCGCCAGCGGCTCGCGCCATGTATCTCGGCAGCCTCTTCCAGTGAGCGCGGTATGGATTGAATGACGCTGAACAGCATCATCACCATGAAGGCAATGCCAAGGTGCGTGAGCCCCATGATCACGCCCGATTTGGTGCCAATGACGAGAATTTGCTCCTCGATGATCCCCGTCCAGCGCAGGAACCGGTTAACCGGACCGTCAGCGCCAAATATTATGATGATGCCCAACACCTTGATGACGATCGAAACGAACGAAGACACGACCATCGCGGTCAGAAAAACGATGGACCATTTCGGCGTCATGCGGGCGACGATATAGGCAATCGGATAGGCGACGATTAGGGTGATAGCGACTACGGCGACAGCCAGAACGAAGTTCAATCTGAGCGCATTGAGGAAGAACGGCTCTGTGAAGGCGCGTATGTAGTTGAAGAGCTCCAGTTCGGTCCCGACCTGACCGATGCCCAGATCGCGAAAGAATCCCAACTGAAGGAATACGTACTGGGTGCCGAAAAGCAGCGTCATGCACACCAGGAATGGCGGCGCCAGCACAACGACCCAGTTGGCTTTCATGACCCTCCCCGGGCTATGTCAGCGGACGTGATCCGCTCTCTCAGCCCCGTCAGCAGGTTCAGTCCTGAAAATCGATCGCCGTCGGAGCTATCGAATGGTAGGCCAGAGCAATTGGCCGTGACTAGGTCCTGTACCCATAAAGTAATTGTCAGGGAGAGCGAATCATGATTCAAGCGGCATTGTCACGTCAATCGAAGGCGGCGGCAAAGGATTACAATGACGCCCTTTCAGGCTGCCGCGCCCGCGCACTCCCACACATCGAAGACATCAGTCCGAAATCGTTTGAGCGTGGATCGGTTGAGTAAATGACGTTGGACGTAAAAGGCGTTGCAGACCGAAGAGCAGATATCAAGAAAGCGTTGGGCAGAGCCCGGTGATTTGAACCGCTGCTGTTTGCGCTCTCGTCGTCTGACCGGCTGGTGCGAGTTCTCCGCACGATTGTTCGCGGACTTATTATCGATGTGCTCAGCCGTCAGGCCAAGGGTTCGAATCGCGACATGACAGGATCTGAGTTTATCGGTTGTGATGTGCTTTGACACCCACCCGTGCTTCTTCAACAATTTCCGCAACAACTTCAAAGCCGCCCTGGCGTTCCGTTTGGATTGCACGAGAAAATCCAAAACCTCGCCTTCATTGTCGACGGCCCGCTATAACCAATGACGACGCCCTCGAAGAACAATCACCATCTCATCGAGATGCCAACAGTCACTGGGCGTTGGTCGCATGTGGCGCAGATTTCGAGCAATTGGCGCACCAAACTTCAGAAACCAACGGCGCACGGTTTCGCAGGAGATGTCCAATCCTCGTTCCGCCAATAAATCCTCTACGTCTCGAAAGCTCAAAGTGAAGCGCCCGTAGAGCCAAATTGCGTGGCGAATGACGTCAGGCGGAAATCGATGGCGTGTGAATGAGATGGTTTCCATCCCGACATGCTACACCGAATGAAGCCCGAGCGTTTGACGTGACAATGCCCGCCCGCGAACACGACGCCCTTCGCCACGCTCACAGTCACAATCTTCATATTCCCGCCTCCCCGGGATTCACGGCGGTTGAATGAAAATCCTGCCGTAGCACAGACCCCTGCCATAACGACTCATTCCGTCGGCCGAACGGTTCTTCCGGCGTCCCCAAACTCCCAACCGGCGCCGCATGTTTGACTGTAACGTCAAAGCGGTGGATACCACCGGCGAGTCTCTTCACGGCGGCATGCCGAACATCTGCCTTGCCCGCGAGGTCCCCCTACGAAACGAGCGATGCCGTACCCATTGCCAGAACACGGAATCGGTTGTGCATGACCAAACTGAACTCACTTTGTGTCTTCTGCGGCGCCCGGACGGGCACCGACCCCATGCACCGGGCAGCCGCCCAACGTCTGGGGACGTTGCTTGGCGAGAGGCGGATCAAGCTCATCTTCGGCGCGGGAAGCATAGGTCTCATGGGTGTGGTGGCCGACGCGGCACTCGCGGCCGGAGGCGACGCCGTCGGCGTGATCCCGCACCATCTCAACCGGGTGGAATTGGCGCACGACCACCTCACCGAGATTCACGTGGTCAATTCCATGCACGAGCGCAAGCACCGGATGTTCGAACTGGCGGACGCGTTCGCGATCCTTCCGGGCGGTTTGGGAACCCTCGACGAGACCATAGAAATCATCACGTGGCGCCAACTTCGGCTTCATCACATGCCCGTGATACTGATCGATCACAACGGATACTGGCGGCCCTTCATCGACCTCGTCAGTCATGTCGTGGATCACGGTTTTGCCGATCCGTCGGCATCCGATCTGTTCGCGGTCGTCAACAGCGTGGATGACGTCATTCCCGCGATTGAAGCGCTCCTTCCGGTCGGGAAACCTGCGAAGCCTGAGTCTCCGTAGGCCGTAGCTTTGATCCCCCGGAGTCGGGTGATATCTTCCGGCGGCCGATTCGGGGCCAGGGGAATCTGGGGACGGGAGCGCGGTATGGCGAGAATTCCGGTGCAACATCCGGTGGTCGAGCTCGACGGTGACGAGATGACGCGCATCATTTGGGCGTTCATCAAGGACAAGCTGGTCCTGCCATATCTCGATCTGGATCTCATCTACTTCGACCTCGGCATCGAGAGCAGGGATTCCACGGACGATCAGATCACCATCGACGCCGCGAACGCCATCAAGAAAGTCGGAGTCGGAGTCAAATGCGCCACCATCACGCCGGACGAAAGCGGGGTGGAGGAATTCGGTCTCAAGAGCATGTGGCGCTCTCCCAACGGCACCATTCGGAACATCTTGGGCGGAACGGTCTTTCGCGAGCCGATCATCTGCAAGAATGTCCCCCGTCTCGTTCCCGGCTGGACCGATCCCATCGTTATCGGCAGGCATGCGTTCGGCGACCAGTACCGGGCCACCGATTTCGTGGTGCCTGGACCCGGTAAGCTCACCCTGAAGTACGAGCCCGAAGACGGCGGCAAGGCGACCGAGTACGAAATTTACAAGTTCCCTGGCAGGGGCGTGGCCCTCGGCATGTACAACCTGGATGAGTCCATTCGCGGGTTTGCCCGCGCCTGCTTCAACTACGGCTTGGCCCGCAAATGGCCGGTGTACCTCTCGACCAAGAACACGATCCTCAAGGCCTACGATGGCCGTTTCAAGGATCTGTTCCAGGAGGTCTTCGAGAACGAATTCAAGGACCGATTCGACGACGACGGCATCATGTACGAGCATCGGCTGATCGACGACATGGTCGCCGCCGCCCTGAAGTGGAGCGGAAAATTCGTGTGGGCCTGCAAGAATTACGATGGCGACGTGCAATCCGACACGGTGGCGCAGGGCTTCGGCTCGCTCGGCCTCATGACATCCGTGCTGATGACACCCGACGGCAAAACCGTGGAGGCCGAGGCAGCGCACGGAACGGTCACCCGCCACTACCGCCAGCATCAACAAGGCAAGGAGACGTCCACGAATCCCATCGCGTCGATCTTTGCCTGGACCGGCGGCCTGAAGCATCGAGCCCATCTCGACGACAACCGGGAACTCAAGACCTTCTGCGAGACGCTCGAGCGTGTTTGCATCGACACCGTGGAAGGCGGCTTCATGACGAAGGACTTGGCCATGCTGATCGGACCCGATCAGTCCTGGCTGACGACCAACCAGTTCCTCGACCAACTGGACGAGGGCTTGCGGGCGCAGATGGACGCCTAGACGGAGCTACGCCGCGGCGCGGGCTCCGATCGCTTCTTCGACCGCGGAGAGGGCCTCGTCGGCCCTGCTGCCGTCGGGTCCACCCGCCTGAGCCATATCGGGGCGGCCACCGCCTCCCCTGCCACCGAGCGCCTCAGCTCCGGTCTTGACCAGGTCAACCGCGTTGAACGTCGCCTCGAGAGACTCCGTGACCCCGACGACCAGCGACGCCTTGCCCTCGGTCACCGCGACGACGGCGTAGATACCTTCACCCGATCGCTTGAGATCGTCGACCATCGCCTTGAGGTCGCGAGACGAGGCACCGTCGACACGCTGACCAACGTACCGCACGCCGGCGACCTCCTTGGCCGTCGGTCCTGCCGAGGAATCACCCGTCGCCAGCCTGCGCCGTGCGTCGGCCAGTTCCCGTTCGAGGCGCTTACGCACTTCAATAAGGGCTCGGACCCGTTCCGCCGCTTCCGATGGCGAGGCCCTGAGCTCGGCGGCGACTTCGTTGAGGGCACGCTCCTCCGCGCGCACGTAATCCGCCGCGGCCTCGCCCGTAAGGGCCTCGATACGGCGCACGCCGGCCGCGACGGCGCCCTCGCCGACGATCTTGAAGAACCCGATGTCACCCACGCGTGCCACGTGCGTACCGCCACAGAGCTCCACCGAGTTGGGCGCACCTTCGCCGCCCCCCATGGCCACGACCCGGACCTCGTCGCCGTACCTCTCGCCGAACAACGCGAGGGCGCCCTGTTCCACGGCCTCGTCGGGACTCATGAGGACCGTCCCAACACTGGCGTTCCGGCGAACGTTGAGGTTGACGTCCGACTCGATGATTTCGAGTTCTTCGGCGGTGACCGCTTTGGAGTGCGCGAAGTCAAACCGCAACCGGTCCGGCGTAACCAGTGAGCCTTTCTGGACCACGTGATCACCCAACGTGCGGCGCAACGCCGCGTGCATCAGGTGCGTCGCGGAGTGGTTGGAGCGCAACCGCGAACGCCGTTCGCCGTCGACGCGGAGCTCCACCGCGTCCCCCACGCGCAGGGCACCCCCCTTGATCGAGCCCACGTGCGCGTGGACGTCGGCGAGGTGCTTCGTCGTATCGTGGACGGCAACTTCCACGCCGTCAGCCGTGAACATCACACCCGTGTCCCCCACCTGACCGCCCGCCTCCCCGTAGAACGGGGTCTGGTTGACGACGACAAGAACTTCCGTGCCGTCCGCGGCGCTTTCCACCTCGGTACCGTCAACGACGATGGCCTCAACCCGGGCTTCGGCGTCGTGGGTCTCGTAGCCGAGAAATTCCGTGGCGCCAACGCGCTCGCGCACCTCGAACCACAATGCATCGGTCGCAGCCTCGCCCGAGCCGGCCCACGCCTTCCGCGCTTCCTCTCGCTGGCGATCCATCGCGGATTCGAAGCCCTCGGTATCGACTTCGACACCACGGTTTCGCAGGGCATCCTGGGTCAGGTCCAGGGGAAAGCCGTAGGTGTCGTACAGCCGAAACGCCACGTCGCCCGGCAAGGGTTGACCATCGCCGAGGTCTCCCGCGGCGTCTTCGAGAAGCTTCAAGCCGCGCTCGAGCGTTCGCTTGAAGCGCGTCTCCTCCAACTTGAGGGTTTCGGTGATCAGGGGCTCGGCGCGACCGAGCTCGGGATATGCCTGGCCCATCCGTGCGACAAGGGCCGGAACCAATCGCCAGAGCAGCGGCTCTTCGCATCCCATCAAATGGGCGTGGCGCATGGCGCGGCGCATGATTCGCCGCAACACGTAACCCCGGCCCTCGTTCGACGGCATGACGCCGTCCGCCATCAGAAAACTGACCGAGCGCAGATGATCCGCGATCACGCGGTGCGACACCGCGTGATCCGCATCCGCAGCCTGCCCGCTCGCCTCGGACGACGCTTCGATGAGAGCGCGGAGCAAATCGATGTCGTATATGTCGTGGCGGCCCTGAAGCACCGTCGTGATTCGCTCCAGTCCCATGCCCGTATCGATCGAAGGCCTGGGCAGGTCGATGCGCTCATCCTCGGTAACCTGCTCGAACTGCATGAAAACGAGGTTCCAGATTTCGACGAAACGATCGCCGTCCTCGTCGGGGCTCCCCGGAGGCCCGCCAGGAATGTGGTCGCCATGATCGTAGAAAATCTCAGAACACGGCCCGCAGGGACCCGTGGGGCCCATCGCCCAGAAATTATCGGAGGTCGGAATGCGGATGATCCGGTCTTCCGGCAATCCCGCAATTTTCTTCCAGAGATCGAAGGCCTGATCGTCTTCGGCATACACCGTGGTCAGCAGCTTGCCCGCCGGTAACCCGAATTCCCGGGTCACCAGTTTCCACGCGAGCTCGATCGCCAGCTCCTTGAAATAGTCTCCGAAGGAGAAATTGCCCAGCATTTCGAAGAACGTGGCGTGTCGCGCGGTATAGCCGACGTTGTCGAGATCGTTGTGCTTGCCGCCGGCGCGCACACACTTTTGCGAGGTCACGGCACGGCTGTAATCGCGCACTTCGGCCCCGGTGAACACGTTCTTGAACTGCACCATGCCGGCGTTCGCGAACATGAGCGTCGGGTCGTTGTGCGGCACCAGCGGACTCGAAGCGACAGGCTCGTGACCATGCGCCACGAAATAGTCGATAAATGCCTTTCGAATATCGTTCGCCGAAGTCATCTGTCTCACCGTTCACGGCGCTTCACGGGCGCGCCGCCTCTTCCTGAAGTGCGGTCTCCTGGACCGAAGTCGGGTTCGCCGAAGCTTCTAGCCCTGCGCGGGAATCCTGTCCAGCCAGGGATGGCCGGCCGATTCAGGCCATGGACATGGGCATTCTCGGGCCCGGATACAAAGAGAAAGGGGCACGCCGGGCGTGGGAATTGGTGTGGGGACCGGCGTCGGACCCGGACGAAATGCCTTGAACGCGGGGGAAATGGGATGGACGCCTCCCACCCCCTGATGCTGGAGGTGAGGAGGGTTGAGTGGACCCTCGCGGGCCGACGGC
>JAGWAU010000115.1 GCA_021296255.1 Alphaproteobacteria bacterium
GTACCTGCCCATCCCGGTCGCGTACGACCAGCAGGGGTTCCTCCAACAGGGTAAACTGGTACCAGTCGCCCGGGTCCGGGACCTGCGAGGTGCGTCCGACACACAACCACTCCTTCGTAAAAATCGTGTCGCGCTCGAAGCTGTGAAATTCAGACGAGGTGTAAAGAATCGGGGGCAGGATACCGGCCTCGTTGACCGGTGCGGTAGCGGCATCAAAGGCCTTCAGCATATCCGCTCCGAATAACTCATGGGAGTTCATCATTGCCAGTCTCCGGACAGGTGTCAGTTATCGCTCAAATATCCAGTCCCAGGTGTGAGGCATCGCAGAACGGCGGTGTCCCGGTCTTCTTGCAGCCGCACATTCCTACGAAATCGTACTCTTTCATCTCGAACCTGACCGGGTTGATACCGGTACCCTTGTGTGAGCCGTCACAATAGGGCTGGTTCTTAGACTGCCCGCAGGCACACCAGTAATAGGTGCCTTCTTCCAGGAACAGGAGATACGGGTTGGTGTCGGAGCCTGCCGGGAAGCGTGTCTTTACCCAGCCGTCTTTTGCCGGGCTGATCATTTTCATGTTGCTGGTGATGCGCTTGAACAACCACTTTCCATCCACCTTGACCACCTCGGCATCGTACACGCCGGTGATCCAGTGCGGCTCCGCCTCCTTGGTATCTTCAGCCGGCATGGTTGCGGGTTCCCATAAATACCAGATCAAGGTGGCGGAATTACCATCGTCCGCCAGGTCTATCTTCGGTGAGATCATGAAATGCAGCGACCACCAGACTTTCTCGCCGGCAATGGCTTTCAGGAAACCGACCGCCTTGTCGCGGCCAACCCAGGCGCCAAACCCCTTCGCCTCCCACACCGCATCTTCGGTAAACAAGGGCATCAGCATATCCACGTCGTTACCGTTGTCCGCGGCCCGGGCATAGTCAACGATCAGGCGATTGATGTCTTCGATGGCCTCAACGTGCTGCAACCGCTTGTCGATACTCTTCAACAAACCTTTGATTTCTTCAAGATCACTCATCTTCTACTCTCCATTGGTTACAAAAAAACTACGGCGCAATCCGCCGGAGTCGCTAATAGTTATACCGCAGCGAAGCCCCCACCCAACGGGGCTTGCCGTAGGAATAGGTAACACAACCGCACAGGTTCGACACGTCGAAGCCGATCAGGCGAATGCGCGCATCGGTAAAGTTGTTGACGAACACCGTGCCGTCCCAGCGTCCATCGGTGCTGGTCCAGTTGATGCGGGCGTTGCCCACGCCGAACTCGCGCGTCCTCTGGGCGTCAAAATTGCGGATGTTGTGGAAGAAATTGGAGTTGTACTGCGCATCCATCTGTAGCGCCAGCGAGCCGTTGAAGACATCCTGCGGGAAGGTGTAACGGACCAGCCCGGACAACTGGGTCTCGGGTGCAAACGCCGGTCTGACATCGCGAAAGACCGCCGGCGCCACCTCCAGGTTCTTGACCTCGGCTTCCTGGAAATGCGCGCTCAGGATCACATCAAAACCGTTGCCGAAACTGGATTGCAGGTCGAATTCGCCACCGGTGATCGTGGCATCGTTGTTGACGATGAACCCGGAAGAACGCACGAATACGAACGCCTGGTAATCCTTGTAGTCGTAGTGGTACACCGAGGCATTCAGACGGGTCGTGCCGTCGAACAGGGTTGACTTGAAACCTGCCTCGTAAGAAAGCAGCACCTCTTCACCATAGGGAATCTCGCTGTCGGGCAGGAACGGCGTGCCGTCCGCCACCTTGGCGTTGTAACTGCCGGCCTTGACGCCGCGGTTCACGCCGACGTAGAACAATAAATTCTCGTTCGGATGGTAGTCCAGTTGCACCTTGCCGGTCCAGAGCGTGGGCGAACGGCTGTCGGCAAACGGTGTGCGCAGGGTGCCGTTGAAATCGTAACCTGAACCGGCGACGCGCGTATCGGTTTCAACCCGGTAATCGTCCGTGTTCATGTAGGCGACGATACTCCGGGTGTAACTTTGTTTTTCGACCAGGCCGCGGATCCCGGCGATGA
>JAGWAU010000028.1:0-2410 GCA_021296255.1 Alphaproteobacteria bacterium
GCGGCTTTCTTGCCCTCGCGGCGCTGACAATCGGGCTCTTCGCCTGGCTCAAGGCGGACATCTCCAGCCTGCGCCGGGAAATGCAGCAGGAAATCGCCGAGCTTCGCGAGCGCCTGGAGAAGCGCCTAGACGGCCTGGACGGGCGCTTTCGGACGGTCAAGCACGGTCAGGCGAAGCTCGAGGGCCTGCTGGAAGGCCTGCGCGAGGCGATCAGCGGCCGCAGCGCGGCCTGAACGGCCTAGTTCACCGCGCTCGTTCGCCGTCGACGATTGCCGGAGAAGCAAGGAATTCTCATGTGAACGGCCCCCTGTCTGGGACGCCGGACACGGTGTGCCAAAAAAGTCACACCCTGCGCATTTCGTTTGCGGCGAGTGGTTCCACCGTCCGTGCATATTGATCGCGCGGAACGGCGCATGCTTTAACTAAGCGGCGTAAAGGCATGCCAAACGACTTTTCGGAGGTTCAATAATGAAGTCTTATAAACACCAACTTTTGACCACCAGCGTCGGTGGTAGGAGGCCCCGCCCTCGCCGAGGCGATGGCGCCGAGCATCTCGGTAAGTGGCTACTTTGCCCACGACACGCACTTCGCCAGCCAGGACCTGGAAGAGGACACAGGTCCCGTCTCGCACTTTGTCGACTCCGAAGTCTTTTTCAACTTCGGCGGGGAGCTGGACAACGGGATCAAGATCGGCGGTCGGGTTGAGCTGGAAGCCCTTCAGGCCGGCGACCAGATCGACGAAACGCGCCTTGACCTCTCCGGCGCATGGGGAATGGTCAGGCTCGGCATGTCCAACTCCGGCCGCTACGGTGCCTCCTGGTCGGTGGCGGGTCCGAACGTGGCCCAGGGCGTGAGTTCGGGCATACAGACCGAATGGCTGAACTTCGCCGACCTCGGTATCGGAGGCGGCGCTTTCTTCCGCCAGCCGATGGGATCGGCTCACACCGATATCTCGAACGACGATCCGGCCATCTCCTACTTCTCGCCCCGCTTCAACGGCTTCCAGTTCACGGCGACCCACCGTCCCACGGTCCGGGGCGGCGGCTCCGGCGGGCAGAACATCGGCTTCGCGAACGAAATGTCAGATTACACCAACGCGGTCGATGGCTCCGTCCAGTATGCAGGTGACGTGGGAGGCATCAGTGTCACCCTGATGGCGGGAGCGGCCTCGGCCAGCGCCTCTGACGGTCCCGGCATGTGTGGTGAGGACGACTACCAGGCCGTGAACGGCGGCATCAGGCTCAACGCGCAAGGGTTCAGCGTCGGCGGTATCCTTACCGACGTGGATGACGAGCAGCGCTGCGGCAGCGGCACGGCGATGCACATTGGCGCCAGCTACGGCCAGGGGCCCTGGGCTATCAGCGTGACGGCGCATGACGGTGATCACGCGCAGTCCGCGGCGGATGGAGAGGCCGAACTGTCCGTCTGGGCCGTGGGTGCACGTTACACTCTCGGCGGTGGTGTAAGACTCGTTGCGTCATTCCAGGACGCGGAGATCAGCAACGAAGCCGGCGAGAGCAACTCCGGCCAGGCGCTCTCCGCTGGCATCGCGGTGAGCTTCTGATCGCGGCATCCGATAAGGATCGCGAAGGGCGGGGCATCGACCCCGCCCTTTTTTTGGCGTGTGCCGAGCATGACCAATAGCTTGGAGGTGCAAGTCCTCTATTCAGCCCGATGGCTGCGAAGCGCTCAGGCGTCAGAGAAGAGAGAACATGGTCGAGCCCGACAAGGGCCGAGACAATGCATGCCTTGGCAAATTGCGGAGAGTTAAGCCGCCATGAATTCACTGGCCGTAAATAGTGCTGCAAATGGCACGTCGTTGTCTCTGTAGAATTCCGCCGCTCCCTCTTCTCGATCAACAATTGCCAAGACCAGCATGACCCTTGCGCCTTCATCCTGAGCGGCCTTCACGGCAGCCATAGAGGAACGGCCACTGGTGATAACGTCGTCCAGTATCACGACGTTCTTACCTTCCAGACTTTCACCGCTTGCCAAGCCCTCCAGGAGTTGCCTCGTACCGTGGTTTTTGAGTTCCTTCCGCACGAAAAAGCCGGGCAACGGCGTTCCTTGCTGCTGGCTCAGCAGAGTGATCGTGCTGACTATCGGTATGGCCCCGACTTCAAGGCCGCCGATACAGTCCACCCTCATACCTTTCAGCCGGTCTAAAACCATTTGCGCCAAAGCGTCGGCGCCTTCGGGGTCGAGCATCGTCGGCTTCATATCAAGGTAGAAGTCGCTCTGTTCTCCAGAGGACAGTTGGAACCGGCCCCTTGAGAATGACTTGGACTTGATGATTCTGAGGGTTTTTTCGCGCAGCAATTCAGCTTCAAATTCGCTGAGCGGATTTGACGGACGCAGCAGCGGCATTGCCTCTCCACTTGAAAGGGGCAATTACTCCATTGACAAGCAA
>JAGWAU010000028.1:2422-62685 GCA_021296255.1 Alphaproteobacteria bacterium
CAATACCAGATTTGCTCTCAGGCGAGCCCGCTTCAGAACACACGGCGCAAGAGATCGCGCAGCATGTCATGGCGGGGCATGAGCTCAGCACCGCCGACAGATGTACGGTCAAGCTCATTGGTAAGCGCTTACACCCTGCCCTTGGTTATCTCGGCCCCGACCGCTTCGAGGAGGAACAGCTCTGCCGGCTGGTCAAAGCTGTCGCCTGAAACCGTCCAGCTCCAGGGGCCACTCCGTCGTCTAAAGTTGCGTCTGTCCGATCAGTAGTCGTGTGCACCGCAGTGGAGCGCGGACATCCATGCGGAACGGATGCGGAGCCTCCCGGCGGTCCGGCCCGGTCTCTCCGCCGGCAAGCGGCCGATTCCCCTCGCCGGGACGGTTCGAGAGATTCATCGTTGCGTGTTCCGGCCGGCCGTCGCAAACTGCCGGCGAACCGACTGAGCGACGTTTCACGCCAATGCCGACCCGGGGACTCCATCCCGGCGGCGGGCCGAGATCCGGGAACGAGAGATGCCCACGACGATGTTCGGGCCGCGGTACGGGCGGCTTCTGCTAACCAGCGCCTTCGGCGGCGTCATGTTGCTGGCCGCCGGATGTCAGGATCTGAAGATCGAAGACGCCCGCGACTCCGAATACGACCCAAAAAAGGAACGATTCGGGAATGTCGAAGGCGGGCTGTTCGACGGTCTCGGGATTCCTTTCGTCGGAGACCCGAGCGCCCGGGGGTCGGGAGGCAGCGCGGGCATCGGCGTGAACTCGTTCCTGTGGCGGGCCTCGCTCGACACCATGTCGTTCATGCCCCTGTCGTCCGCGGACCCCTTCGGCGGCGTGATCATCACCGACTGGTATTCGCCTCCCGAGGTGCCTTCCGAGCGCTTCAAGATGACGGTCTACATTCTCGACCGCCAGTTGCGCGCGGACGGCGTGAAGGTATCCGTGTTCCGGCAACGGCTCGCGGCGGGCGACCGGTGGGTCGACGGCGAAGTGGGGCAGGGAACCGCGACGGAATTGGAGAACGCGATTCTCACGCGGGCGCGCGAGCTGCGCTCGAAGACCGTCCCGGAGTGATCGGGGCCGGGCCTCGGGTCCGACCCCGGGTGTCCCGCCGGACGGCCGTTTCCCGCCGTTTCCCGCTGTGATAGTTTGCGCCGCCCCTCGCGAACGGGAGGCGGCGCAACGCGCTCCGGAGCCGCAACTGCCACCATCATGAACACATCCGCCCGATACGACGCCCAGGAAACCGAGGCGAAATGGCAAAGGGTCTGGGCCGAGCGCCGCACCTTCGAGGCCAGCGAGGATCCCGGCAGGCGGAAATACTACGTTCTCGAGATGTTCCCGTACCCCTCCGGGCGCATTCACATGGGACACGTCAGGAACTACACGCTGGGGGACGTGGTCGCGCGGTACAAACGGGCGAAGGGGTTCAGCGTCCTGCACCCCATGGGCTGGGACGCCTTCGGCCTGCCCGCCGAAAATGCCGCCCGGGACCAAGGGGTTCATCCGGCGGCGTGGACGTACGACAACATCGCCAACATGCGCGACGAACTCAAGGCGATGGGGCTGTCGCTCGATTGGTCGCGTGAGCTGGCCACTTGCCACCCCGGCTACTACGAGCAGCAGCAGAAGCTGTTCCTCGACATGTACGAGGCCGATCTCGTGTACCAGAGGGAATCGTGGGTGAACTGGGATCCGGTGGACCATACGGTCCTGGCGAACGAGCAGGTGATCGAAGGCCGGGGCTGGAGATCCGGCGCCCTCGTCGAGAAACGCGAGCTGAGCCAGTGGTTCTTCAGAATCACCGCGTTCGCCGACGATCTTCTGGAGGCGCTGGAGGCGCTGGACCGCTGGCCGCCCCAGGTGCGGACCATGCAGCGGAACTGGATCGGCCGTTCCGAAGGCCTCACCATGTCTTTCGAAATCGTCGGACGGGACGACGGCCTCGACGTCTACACGACGCGGCACGACACGATCTTCGGCGCGAGTTTCATGGCCCTGTCGGCCGATCATCCGCTGGCGTCGGAAGCGGCGGACCGCGATCCCGGGGCGGCGGAGTTCGTCGCGGAATGCCGCCGCATGGGAACCAGCGAGGAAGCCATCGAAACCGCCGAGAAGAAGGGCTACGACACCGGCCTTCGCGTTCGGCACCCCTTCGTCGAAGGCAGGGAACTGCCGGTCTATATCGCCAATTTCGTGCTGATGGAGTACGGGACGGGGGCCATCTTCGGTTGTCCCGCCCACGATCAACGGGATTTGGATTTCGCGCGGCAGTACGGGCTCCCCGTGCTGCCGGTCGTCGTTCCCGAGGATGCGGACGCCGCCCGGTTCCGGGTCGGCGACGAGGCCTACCTGGACGTCCGCAACGTCGTTCTCGCCAATTCGCGGTTCCTCGACGGCCTCTCGGTGGACGCGGCGAAGGAGGCCGTCGCCGAAAGGCTCGAGAGCGCAGGCCGGGGCAAGCGCACCGTCAACTACCGCCTGCGCGACTGGGGGGCGTCCCGGCAGCGGTATTGGGGTTGCCCGATTCCGATGATCCACTGCGGCGACTGCGGAATCGTTCCGGTGCCCGAGGAGGACCTGCCCGTGCTGCTGCCGGAGGACGTCACCTTCGACAAACCCGGGAATCCTCTCGACGACCACATGGCCTGGCGGCGGGTGGATTGCCCGGCTTGCGGGAAGCCGTCTCTGCGCGAAACGGATACGCTCGATACCTTCGTGGACTCGTCGTGGTATTTCGCGCGCTTCTGCAGCCCTCGCGCGGACGCCCCCGTCGACGAGACGGCGATCCGGTACTGGATGCCCGTGGACCAGTACATCGGCGGAATCGAGCACGCCATTCTCCACCTGCTGTATTCGCGGTTTTTCATGCGGGCGATGGGCCGCTGCGGTCATCTCGAATTCGACGAGCCCTTCTCGGGGTTGTTCACCCAGGGCATGGTTTGCCACGAGACCTATCGGGACGGCGACGGAAACTGGCGCTATCCCGAAGAGGTGACACGGGACCCGAGCGGCCGGCCGGTGCTCGCGGAGTCGGGACTGCCGGTCGAGATCGGCCGCTCGGAGTCGATGAGCAAGTCCAAGAAGAACGTCGTGGACCCGAGCTCCATCATCGGCCGCTACGGCGCCGATACGGCCCGCTGGTTCATGCTTTCCGACAGCCCGCCGGAGCGCGATCTGGAATGGACGGATGCCGGCGTGTCGGGGGCGTGGCGCTTCGTGCAGCGGCTGTGGCGACTCGTGCAGGAATTGAGCGTTCACGCCGGCGAGGCGGGGGCCGGCCGACCGCCGGCCGTTCCCGAGGGGCCCGACGGCGAGCTGCGGCGAGCGGCCCACCGCACGGTCGCGGCGGTCGGCGACGATATCGAGGCGTTCCGCTTCAACAAGGCGGTGGCGCGGATTCACGAGTTCGTCAACGTCCTGGGATCGTGGACACCGCCGGGCCGGGCGGAACGGTCCGACGAGGCCGCCGCCGTGCTTCGAGAGGCCCTCGAGGCCGTGGTTCAGCTCATCGGGCCCATGACGCCCCATGTCGCCGAGGAACTGTGGCGGCGCCTCGGCCACGAAACGCTGCTGGCCGACACGCCGTGGCCGACGGCGGATCCCGAGCTGATCGAGGAGGAGAGCGTGACGATCGGCATTCAGGTGAGCGGGAAACTGCGCGGCACCATCGAGGTGGCCCGCGATTCCGACGAGGCGCTGGTTCGGGAAGCGGCGCTCGCGCATGCCAACGTGCGGCGAAACATCGGCGACCGCACCGTGCGGAAGGTGATCGTGGTTCCCAATCGAATCGTCAATGTCGTTCTTTAGGCCGGCCGTCGCGGCGGCGCTGATATCGCTCGCCGCGTGCGGGTTTCGCCCGCTGCACGCGCCGGGCGCCGGCGCCGAGCCCGAGGTTCTCGCGGGAATCGAAATCGCCCACATCCCGGACCGTCTCGGGCAAGTCGTTCGCAACCACCTGTTGGATCGCCTGACGCCCCGGGGCGCGCCGGCCGCGGCGACGTACAGGCTCGCCGTCTCCCTGCGCACGTCCAAGGAGCCCCTGGCGATCGCGCGGGACGATACGGCGACGCGCTTCAACGTGTCCGTGGAAGCGGACTACGACCTCTCGTTGATTTCGACCGGGGAGACGGTGTTGCAGGGCGGGGCGAGATCGGTTGCCGCCTACGACGTCGTTTCCTCGGGCTACGCGAACACGGTCGCCGAGCGCGACGCGGAACTTCGGGCGGCCAGGGAGATCAGCGACGAACTGAAAACGCGCGTGGCGGTCTTTCTCGCGCGCGGCGGTCGCTCTTAGTCCGGAAGGCACGTCATGAAGATCAGCGCTCGAAACGCGGAGTCGTTCGCACGGAATCCCGATCCGGACATCTTCGCCTTCCTCGTCTACGGGCCGGCTTCCGGACTGGTCGGCGAACGCGCGTTGTCGCTCGCGCGGACCAGCGGCGTCGATCTCGAAGATCCGTTCAGCGCGACGACGTTGAGGGAGGAGGATCTCGCCGGATCGCCCGGACGTTTGTTCGACGAGGCGTCCGCCATTCCGTTGGGCGGCGGCATCCGGGTCGTCCGGGTCCAGGGCGTGTCGGACAACGTCGCGGAGGCGATGTCCTCGGTTTTCGAGCGTTCGCTCGAAAAGGCGTTCATCGTGGTCGAGGCGGGGGACCTCGGGCCTCGCTCCCGAGTGCGCCGCCTTTTCGAGGGCGCGGACCGGGCCGCCGCGGTTCCGTGCTACCTGGACGACGACGTCGCGCGGGAGAACCTGATTCGGGAAACGTTGGGCGGGTACGGAAAAGAGGTCGAACAATCGGCGCTGGCGTATCTGTCGCCGCGCTTGAGCGGCGACCGCGCCCTCTCCCGCCGGGAGCTGGACAAGCTCGCTCTCTACGCGTTGGACCGCGACGGCGCCGTGACGCGGGAAATGGCGGCGGACTGCATCGGCGACGAAGCGGAGCACGTCCTGGAGGACGTGGCTGTGGCCGCCGCGGCGGGCGCCCCCGCGGAGTTGGCGCGAGCCTACGACCGCTGTGTCGCGTCGGGACAGCAGGAAATCGCGGTCTTGCGGGCGCTGGCCCGTCATCTCCAGAGACTGCACGCGGTGTCGGTGGCCGGCGACGCGGGCGAAAGCGTCGAGAAAGCGATGTCATCGCTGCGGCCGCCGGTGTTCTTCAAGAGCAAGGCGGCCTTCAAGGCGCAGGTCGCCAAGTGGACGACCGCCCGCATCGAGGAGGCGCTGCAGGTTGTGCTTCGCGCCGAACGGTCGTGCAAAACCACCGGAATGCCCGGCCGTACGATTTGCGAACGAACGCTCTTTGGGATCGCCGTCGCGGCGCGGCGCGGCTGGACGTGATCTCTTTCCGCCCCGGCAGGAGGAAGGAGCAAGGGGGTGGACCCGGTGATGCCGCCGGGCCTCTCTAACCCCGCTTGTTTAGAAGCCGCAGGCGCAGCGCGTTGAGCTTGATGAAGCCCTCGGCGTCCCGCATGTCATAGACCTCGTCGTCCTCGAAGGTGACGTGATCCAGCGAATAGAGGGATTCGAACGACTCCCGGGCGATCACGCCGACGTTGCCCTTGTAGAGCTTGACGCGCACCTTGCCCGAGACGTGCTCCTGGCTCTTGTCGATGGCGGCCTGGAGCATTTCGCGTTCCGGCGAGAACCAGAAGCCGTTGTAGATGAGCTCTGCGTACCGCGGCATGAGCTCGTCCTTGAGGTGGGCCGCGCCCCTGTCGAGCGTAATGCTTTCCATGCCGCGACGGGCCGCAAGCAGGATCGTCCCGCCCGGCGTCTCGTAGATGCCGCGGTTCTTCATACCGACGAAGCGGTTCTCCACCAAATCGAGACGGCCGATGCCGTTCGCGCCGCCCAGCGCGTTGAGTTCGGCCAGCAGTGCGGCGGGGGAGCGTCTCCGGCCCTCGATGGCGACGGGGTCCCCGCCTTCGAATTCGATCTCGACGATGGTCGGCCGGTCGGGCGCGTCCTCCGGCGACACCGTGCGCGCGTAGACGTGCTCCTCGGCCTCGACCGCCGGATCTTCCAGCGCCTTGCCCTCCGAACTGACGTGCAGCAGGTTCGCGTCCCGGGAGAACGGCGCCTCGCCCCGCCGGTCCCGCGGGATGGGGATCTGGTGCTTCTCGGCGAACGCGATCAAGGCGGTCCGGGAGGTCAGGTCCCATTCGCGCCACGGCGAGATCACCTGGATGTCCGGCTCGAGCGCATAGTAGGAGAGCTCGAAACGCACCTGGTCGTTGCCTTTGCCCGTGGCTCCGTGGGCGACGGCGTCCGCGCCCGTCCGGCGGGCGATCTCGATCTGTCGCTCGGCGATCAGGGGACGGGCGATCGACGTACCCAACAGATAAAGGCCTTCGTAGAGCGCGTTGGCGCGGAACATGGGGAAGACGAAATCGCGGACGAATTCCTCGCGCAGGTCCTCGATGTGGATCTCCTTGACCCCGAGCATTTCGGCCTTGGCCCGAGCTTCTTCGAGTTCATCCCCCTGGCCGATGTCGGCCGTGAAGGTCACGACCTCGCAGTCGTAGGTCTGCTGAAGCCATTTGAGGATCACCGAGGTATCGAGCCCGCCCGAGTAGGCGAGCACAACCTTCTTCACGTCAGTCGTCATGGATTTCTCCCGCGCCGGCCTCCCGGTCGTCTTTCGCTCGCAGATTTGAGTTGGCCGCATGCCGCCATGATGTCGCGGCCACGGGGCGCGCGAACCGGCGACGCGTAGCCGGCCCGGTTCACGAAATCGCCGAACCGGTCGATGGTCTCGGGGGCGGAGCACTCGTAGGGCGCGCCGGGCCACGGATTGAACGGGATGAGATTGATCTTTGCCGGAATGCCGGAGATCAGGTCGACCAGGGATTTGGCGTCCTCGAGGGAGTCGTTGATCCCCTTCAGCATGACGTACTCGAACGTGATCCGCCGGGAGTTGGTGGCACCGGGATAGGTCCGGCACGCCTCCATCAACTCGGCGATCGGATATCTGCGGTTGAGGGGCACGAGCACGTCACGCACTGCATCACTGACCGCATGGAGCGAGACCGCCAGGTTGACCCCGAGTTCCACGCCGACCCGGGACATCAGCGGCACCACACCCGCGGTCGACAGAGTGATCCGTCGACGCGATATCGAAATGCCTTCGGCATCCATCACGATGTTCAACGCCCGCGCGACGTTGTCGTAGTTATAGAGCGGCTCGCCCATGCCCATGAGCACGATGTTGGAGATCAGCCGGTCCTGACTGGGGCTCGGCCATTCTTCCAACGAATCGCGGGCGATCATGACCTGAGAGACGATTTCGGCCGCCGTCAGATTCCGCACCAGCCTTTGCGTTCCCGTATGGCAAAAACGGCAGTTGAGCGTACAGCCGACCTGGGACGACACGCAGAGCGTGCCCCGATCCTCCTCCGGGATATAGACGGTCTCGACCTCGTTTCCGTCCGCGAATCGAACTAGCCATTTCCTGGTGCCGTCGGAGGAAATCCGTTCCGAGGCGACATCTCCCCGCGACAGCCCGCAACGATCCGAAAGCGCCGCACGGAAACGCTTGGAGACGTTGGTCATCGCCCCGAAGTCGGTGGCGCCGCGATGGTAGATCCAATGCCAGAGTTGGGATGTCCGCATCCGAAGCTCGCGTTCGGGTACGTCGACGGCGACGAGCGCCTCCCGCAATTCTTCCCGATCGAGCCCGACGAGATTCGTGGTATTCGTCGTCGAGGGCCGGCTGGGTGCAGCTTCCAAAGCCACGCTCATATGGTGTTCCCGATCCGATTCTGCCGCTGCCGCCTTCCGCGGGTCCGGCCGTCAATTCGCTCAACGGCTACCTAACGCCGCAGGCCGTGGAAATCGCCCTGTGGGCCGCGGTAAACCCCCTCAGGGAATACCGGTCCCGTGTCCGGGTCCCCCGCTTGGACCGGCCTTCGACGATCATGACGTTGCCCTTGATCATGGCCTTGACCATGTTCCGGTCGCCGCGCGCATCGTAGTTCCAGGCGGAATCCGCATCCGTGAACAGCGTGAATCCCTTGCCGGCGATCGTGACCTTGACGGTGCTGCCCCACGAATATACTGACCTCGTCGCGCACCTTGTCGCCGGGACGATGGGTCACCAGCGTGTAGATCTGGCCCCGCCGGACGTTCTTCGGTTCGGTATCCACGGGCTCGGAATCCATGAAGCAGACCTTGCTGCCCTTGGCCTCGTCATAGACATAGGCCCGCCAGGCCCGATAGGTGCCGATTTCCCTGGGCGTTTGGGCGAGAACCCACTCCGGCACCACCACCAGCAGGGCAGCGAGCGCCCCCATCGCAACCTTTCCAATCATGTTCCCTTAAATACTCATGGCCCGCATATCTGTCCATTCAAGAGATGCGACGGCGGATCATGACGGTCAGCCGGCCTGCGGCCTGCGGATAACGGGGACTCCCTGCACGTGGTCCGGCAGGGGAGTCGGTTCGCCGCTCGGTGTCACCGGCCGCTCCGCGAACCGGCCGGCGGTCAGCAGGCGGTCGTACATCGCGATGGCGCCGGCCGTGGCCACGTTGATGCAGAATTGCGTCGGAATGCGGATCACATGATCGCATCGCGCAAGCAGCTCTTCGGAAAGCGAACCGCGCTCGGGGCCCAGGACATAGGCGGCCCTCGCCGGATGCCTGAAGCTGGGTAGTTCGACCGCGTCGTCCAGAAACTCGATGCCGACCACCGTGCAGCCCTTGGGCAGCGTCATCGTCTCGGCCGTCTCGAATCGATAGAACGGGAGCTGCTTCCAGGCCTCGGACGTGTCGGACCGCGTGTCGGCGAGCGAGAGCCGGGACTCCACGGTGAAGATGAAACTCGCGCCGAAGGCATGCGCCGAACGGAACAGATTGCCGGCGTTCATGGGCTTGCTCAACCGCTCCACACCCACGCCAAAATATCCGCGCATGAGCGGCCTCGATTCCACTTGTCGATACAACGAGCCAAGAGTAAACATCGACGGTCCGATGACCAACCCCGTCGCCGTCGAAGTCCGGCGTGATGGACGCCTCGAATGCTTTCACCGAGGCGCAGGCGCCGTCCGCGCCGCGCCCGGACCTCCGGCGTGAGCGTCCTTCCCGACATTCTCCGGCCGGGGCTCGGCGTCGTCTTCTGCGGCACCGCGGCGGGAACCGCCTCCGCCCGGGCAGGGGCGTACTACGCGGGCCCCGGAAACCGGTTCTGGGAGATCCTGTTCGAGACCGGTCTGACGCCGCGGCGTCTCGAGCCCGGCGAGTTCCCCGAAGTGATCGACTACGGCATCGGTTTGACGGATGTGGTCAAGACGGTGTCCGGTTCGGACGCGTCGCTGCCCGCGCGGGCCTTCGACCCTGACCGGCTGCGGCGGCGCATGCTCGAGCTCGAACCGTCGGCGCTGGCTTTCAACGGCAAGCGTTCGGCCAAATCGTTCTTCGATACGGCGAACGTGGATTACGGGCGGCAGTCCGAGCGGCTTGGCAGCAGTACGGTTTTCGTGCTTCCTTCGACCTCCGGGGCGGCACGGGGGTTCTGGGAGCCGGGGTATTGGCACGAACTCGCGGCCTTCGTGCGGGGTGCGTGAGGCTGACGACGATCGACAAGGCGACGGGTGGACGCGAATGAAGGCGGTTCTCTGTACCGAATGGGGTGGACCGGGGAAACTGAGCGTGGGCGATACCGATCCGCCCTCGCCGGCGGCCGGTGAAGTGGTGATCGACGTCAAGGCGGCGGGGGTGAACTTCGCCGATACCTTGATCATCCAGGGGACCTACCAGCTCAGGCCCGACTTCCCGTTCATCCCCGGTCTCGAGGTCGCCGGGACCGTGGCCGAGCTGGGAGCAGGCGTCGACACCGTCTCGATCGGGGACCGCGTCGTCGGCATACCGAACATCGGCGCATTCGCTGAGCGGGTTGCGGTCAAGGCTGCAGCCGTCGTCCCGATCCCGGAGGCGATGGATTTCGAAACGGCGGCATCGTTCGCGGTCGCCTATTCGACGTCGCACATGGCGCTCGGCTACCGGGCCGGTCTCAAGGCGGGCGAGACCCTCATGGTGTTCGGGGCCGCCGGCGGCGTCGGCCTCACCGCCGTGGAGATCGGCAAAATCATGGGTGCCCAAGTCATCGCCTGCGCCGGGACACGGGAGAAGCTTGACCTCTGCGCGGCGCGGGGCGCGGACCACGTCGTCAACTACAGCGGCGAGGACATCCGCGAGCGGGTCAAGGAGATCACGGGCGGCAAGGGGGCCGACGTGATCTACGACCCCGTCGGCGGCGAGGCCTTCGAGGCGGCGATGCGGTCCGTCAACTGGGAAGGCCGCATCATCGTGATCGGCTTCGCCAGCGGCGATTTCAACCGGGCGCGGACCAACATCCTGCTGGTCAAGAACATCGCGGTCATGGGCTTTTATTGGGGTTCGTACTCCATGCACCGGCCCTCGGCCATCGGCGAGTCCATGACCGAGCTCGTCCACATGTGGGAGGCGGGCCGGCTCAAGCCCCATATCAGCCACACCATGCCGCTGGAGCGGGCGGGCGACGCGCTCGCCTTGATGATGGACCGGAAGTCGACCGGGAAGATGGTGCTCACGGTCGGCGCCTGAGAGGTCAGACGGCCGCCCCGAGAGCCGCGACCTCGACGCGCGTGTCGGTGAGCGCGGGCCCCTGTCCGATATCGGTGAGAGCGGCGGGATTAAGGGCGTTGACGCCGACTCCGACACCGTCCGACTTGCGCCAGTGTCCCATCGGCACGACCACGACGCCCTCTGCCGTTTCATCCGATACCCGCGCGCTCACCTCGATCGTGGCGAGATCGTTGAAGACGCCGACCCGGTCGCCGTCCTCGATGCCCCGCGCCCTGGCATCGGTGGGGTGAACGAGAACCAGCGGATCGCCGGCGGCCTTTTTCTGAACGTCGAGATTTCCATAGCTGGAATTGAGGAACGCGTGGCTCTTCGGCGAAATGAGCACGAGCGGATGGCGGGGGTCGGCGGCTTCCGCCGGAACGTAGTCCGGGAGGGGGTCGACGGCGCCCGCCGGCTGGTCCTCCTCGTAACCCTGACGCAACCGGGGCAGCACCAGGTTTCCCTTCAGCGCACGTGACGACAGGAACTCGCACTTCCCGGACGGGGTCGGGAAGTCGCCCTCCGCGTGCGGCAATCGGGTGTCGGGATCGCCTACATTGAGACGCGCATAGCCTTTCCGCCGCAGGAACTCCATGTCGATGCCCTCCAGCACCGGATGGTCCCAGTCGATGGCGTCGTGGGCGATCTCTTCGTCGGAGCGGCGGAAATACGGCTCGTTGAAACCGAAGGTCGCGGCGAGGCGCCGAAACAGCTCGGCGTTGGGCACGGACTCGCCGAGCGGCGCGATCGCGGGCTCGCTGATGCCGAGGAAGAACTGCCCCCATGAATAGACGAGCTCGAACTGCTCGAGCTGTGTCGAGGCCGGCAGGAGGATATCCGCGTAGTCCGCCGTGTCGGTTTGAAACTGCTCGCTGACCACCACGAACAGGTCGTCGCGTTCGAGCCCCCGGGCGACCGCCTGCTGGTCCGGCACCGTGACCATGGGATTGCAGTTGTAGACGAACAGGGCCTTGACCGGCGGATCGAGGTCGCCGGTCAGCGCCCGGCCCATCTCGATCTGGTTGACGACGCGGGTTCCCGGGCGGATGAAGTCGGGGCGGGAAATCCGGTCACCCCGCGAGGGCAGGGACCTTGCCGCGCTCTGCAGGACGCCGCCGCCGACGTAGCGCCAGGCGCCGACCAGGGCGGGCAGGGAGGCGAGCGCGCGAACGGCCTGGCCGCCGCTCCGATGGCGCTCCACGGCCACGCCGACCCGAATGACCGACGGCCGGGTCGTCGCGTACTCGCGTGCGAGCAGAAGCACGTCGTCGGCGGGAAGCCCCGTGATCGCGGCGACACGGGCGGGCGGATACCGGGCCGCGCGCTCCTTGAGCTCATCGAAGCCCGTCGTGTAGTTGGCGACGTAGTCGGCATCGATCAGGTTCTCGGCGATGATCACGTTCATCATGCCGAGAGCCAGGGCGGCGTCGGTCCCGGGACGGATTCGCACGTGCCAATCCGCCTCGACCGCGGTGCGCGAGCGAATGGGATCGACGACCACCACCTTGGCGCCGCCGCGCCGGGCTTCGGCGATCATCGGCCACTGGTGCATGTGCGTGGAGATCGTGTTGCAGCCCCAAATGACGATGTAACGCGAATGGACGAAGCTCAACGGATCGACGCCGCCCGAGACGCCGGTCGTCATGACGGAAGCGGAGTTTGCGGCGGAGGCGCAGAGCGTGCGCTCCATGATCGTCGCGCCGAGTCTGTTGAAGAAGGCGTCTCCCGAATTCAAACCGTGTACGAACCCCTGCTGTCCGATGTAGCTACAGGGCAGGATCGCTTCCGCTCCGAATTCCTCGATGACGGCGCCAAAGCGGTCGTGTATGGCGGCGAGCGCCTCGTCCCAGCTGATGCGCTCGAACCGGCCCTCGCCCTTGGCGCCGACTCGCCGTTGCGGATAGAGCACGCGATCGGGGCTGTGGACCCGGTCCTGATAGTTCTTGACCTTCACGCACAACGTGCCGCGCGTGAACGGATGGTCGCGCCGGCCCCGGACGCCTACCACCCGGCCGTCCTCGACCGTCGCCACCATGGCGCACGAGTCGGGGCAATCGTGGGGGCACGTCGCGTAAATCTCTCTGGGCTCGGAAGTTTCCTGGACCGCCACGGACTTTCTCCCCGTCGGTGTGAGTATGATGTCGGGCCGGCATCGTATCAGAAACGTGCGCGGCGCTGCAGCCAACTCCATTTGACGGTGCGATTGCCCAAGGTGTAAGTCGGCTGCCGTCGCAAACCACGAACCGTCGGGACCGCTTCATGGATAGCCAGCTATTCAAACCCATCAAGCTCCGCAACCTCGAGCTGGCCAACCGCATCGTCGTCGCGCCGATGTGCCAGTACAGCGCCGTGGACGGCACCGCAAGCGACTGGCATCTCATGCATCTCGGCCAATTCTCGGTCACGGGCGTCGGGTTGCTGTTGACGGAGGCGACGGGCGTGGTTCCCGAGGGACGCATCTCGCCGAACTGCCTGGGTCTCTATTCCGATGAGAACGAGAACGCCCTGAAGCGCGTCGCGGCGTTCGTCCGGGAGTACGGCAATTCCCCCATCGGCATCCAGCTCGCCCACGCCGGCCGCAAGGCATCGACCGAACCGCCATGGCGGGGACAAGGTCCGGTCATGCCAGAGGACGGCGGCTGGGAACCCGCGGCGCCGTCGGCGATTCCGTTTTCCAACCGTTCGGTCATGCCCAAGGCATTGGACAAGGCGGGAATCGAGCACGCCCAGGGAGCGTTCGTCGCGGCGGCCAAGCGGGCCGAACGGCTCGACCTCGACTGCATCGAAATCCACGCGGCGCATGGCTATCTGATGCAGTCGTTCCTCTCACCGCTTTCCAACAAGCGCGAAGACGAGTACGGCGGCAGCCTGGAGAACCGCATGCGGTTCCTCTTGGAGACCTTCGGGAAGGTCCGTGCCGCGTGGCCGAAGGAGAAACCGCTCGGAGTCCGCATCACTTCAAGCGACTGGATCGACGGCGGCTGGGAGATCGGCGATTCCGTCGTCCTGGCCAGGGAGCTGGAGAAGCGGGGCTGCGACTTCATCGTGGCATCGAGCGGCGGCGCGACGCCCGATGCCGCCGTCGTCGCCGGGCCGGGCTATCAGGTCGGCTTCGCCGCGGAGATCAAACGCAACCTGACGGACATGGCGGTGATGGCGGTGGGCCTGATCACCGATCCCCACCAAGCGGACAGCATCATCCGCTCCGGCCAAGCCGACATGGTCGCGCTGGCGCGCGGCATGCTCTACAGGCCGCACTGGACGTGGGAGGCGGCCGTGGCGCTCGGACAGGAGGCGGCCTATCCCCACCAATACGCGCGCTGCCATCCCGATCTGTTGGGGTTGCCCGTGCCCGGCAAGCTGCCGGCGGCGAAGAATTAGGGTGGTGCCGGTCGGGCGTTTGGATTTCGCCCCTCCCCTTACCCTTCGCCGATCTCGGGGAGGGAGGTTCAGAAGACGACGTTCCGGTCTCCTCCCCCGGGAGAGCGGCAGATCCGCTCGGGAACTTTCGTGCGGGAGCGAAGAACCTGCTCCTCGGGGGAAGTAGGGGTGGGGGCGGCCCCGACGTCGCCGCCAGCGGACGGCGAACACCGGCGGGTTTGGCGGATCGCCGGACCCATCATCCTGTCCAACGTCTCCGTGCCGTTGCTGGGTGCGGTCGATACGGCCGTCGTCGGTCATCTCGACAGCCCCGTCTATCTGGGCGGCGTGGCCATCGGAACGCTCATCTTCAACTACGTGTATTGGGGGTTCGGCTTTCTGCGCATGGGCACGACCGGACTGGCCGCCCAGGCGCTCGGCGTACGCGACGGTCAGGAAGTCTGGGCCACTCTGCACCGGGGATTCGTCATCGCCGCCGTGTTGTCGGCGCTCGTCATCGCGCTGCAGGTTCCGGTCGTCGGGATGGCCCTGTGGCTGGTCGACGCCAGCGTACCGGTGGAAGCCCTGGCGGGCGAGTATTTCCGCATCCGTATCTGGGCGGCGCCGGCCGCGCTCGCAAACTACGTGGTGCTGGGCTGGCTCATCGGCTTGCAGCGGGCCGGCTCGGCCCTCACGATACAGGTGTTCATGAACGGCCTGAACGTGGTCCTGGATCTCGTGTTCGTGATCGGCTTCGGCTGGGACGTCAAGGGCGTCGCACTCGCCAGCGCGCTTTCCGAATACACCGCCATCGTCCTTGGCCTGTTCCTATGCGTGCGAGTTCTTCGCGCGGAGCGGGCGCAGCGGAACGCGAAGGTGCTATGGGACGTCATGCGGTTCCGCCGTCTCGCCGCGATCAACGGCGACATCTTCATTCGCACGCTGTTCCTGATCTCCGCGTTCGCGGTGTTCACCGCGCAGGCAGCCGAGATGGGCGATGCGATCCTCGCCGTCAACGCGCTGCTGCTCAATTTCCAGATGTTCCTCTCCCATGCCCTCGCGGCGAGCGCGCTCGTGGGGGGCGCGGCCGGTGCGCGCGACCGTACCGCCTTCCGCCGTTCCGTCGTCGTGTCGACGCTCTGGGCGGCTGGAACCGCGTTGGTGTTCATCGTGGTGTACGCCTCGGCGGGACGCCTCATTGTCGACGTGCTCACCGGCCTGCAGGACGTGCGGCATGAGTCGTACGCATACCTGCCCTGGCTGATCGCTTCCCCGCTGATCTCGGTCTGGAGCTTCCAACTCGACGGCGTCTACATCGGCGCGACCGAAACTCGCCTGATGCGGAACACGATGGTGCTCTCGTTCCTCGGATACGTCGGGGCGCTGGCACTCCTGGTACCGGCGTACGGCAACCACGGACTGTGGGCCGCGCTGATGTTTTTCATGGCCTTGCGCGGGATCACGCTCGCCGTGCCCTATCCAGCCATCGAGCGGCGAATCGAGGGAGGGATTTAACCGTCCGGCGCGGTCCGCCTCTACGCGCGCCCGTTCGAGAACCCGGCCACTTCGATCGCCTCGAAGGCCAGATCGCAAGCGCCCGAACATCAAAGGGTTTCATGTCCGTTCGAGCTCTTCCGGCGCATTGCGCCGGGCGGATTGCCACGTATAGTGCCTGACCGGCCCACGCCAGCGGTGATCGAGAATTTTGTCCCTCTCCGAACGACTTACCGGGATGTCCTGGCGGGACCAGCCTCCGGTCATGACCCTGGCGCTGGGTCATGGCGGCACGCACTGGGCCTTCGGCACCTTCTACGTCCTGCTGCCGTTCATCGCGCGGCAACTGGGACTGAGCTATGCCGAGGCCGGCTTGCTCGTGGCCATCTATCACGCCAGCGGGTTCACTGCCTCGATCGGCAGCGGTGCCCTCATCGACGTGGTCGGGCGGCAGGTCATGTTCCAGATCGTCGCCCTTCTGATGGGTGCCGGGGGGCTGCTGGCCCTCGGCATGACCGGCGAGTTCCTGATAATCGGCGTGATGATCGTCTTCATCGGCGCCGGCGCAAACCTGTGGCATCCGGCCGCGATCTCCTACCTGTCCGGCCGCTTCCCCAACAATCGGGGCTACACGCTCTCCATCCACGCCCTCGGCGCCAATATCGGCGACAGCATGGCGCCCCTCGTGGCGGGCGCGGCCCTGATCTGGTTCACCTGGCAGGGCGCGGCGATGGTCAATGCGGTACCGATCTTCGCCGCTTCCCTGGTCGTAGCCGTGGTCCTGCTGCGGGAGAGAAGCACCGGAGGCGCACCGCACGACCGCGGCATGTCGATCGGCGAGTACGTTACCCGAGTGAAAGGCGTGATCCGCGACAGGGCGGTGCTCGGCCTCTGCGTCATGGCCGCCTTCCGTAACATGACCCAGAACGGCCTGTTCGTGTTCCTGCCGCTCTATCTCGCCGACGTGGTCAAGGTGAGCCCGCTGACCCTCGGGCTCGCCCTGTCGGCACTGCAGATCGGCGGCCTGATCGCCGCCCCCATCGCCGGAACCGCTTCCGACCGGGTTGGTCGCCGACCGGTCGTCGTCGTCGCGTTGAGCGCCTCCACGGCGCTTATCGTGATCCTCACGTTCATCGACGACGAGACCATCTTCGTCGCCGGCGTCTCGCTGCTGGGCTTCGCCATGTTTGCCACACGGCCGGTGATCCACAGCTGGCTGATGGACCTGACTCCGCCTCAGCTCGGCGGCTCGGCGACGAGTCTGTTGTTCGGCACCCAGGCCGGTCTCTCGACTCTGACGCCCGCCGTCGGCGGACTCATCGCCGACACCTGGGGCCTCGCCTCGGTATTCTACTTCCTGGCAGGCACGATGCTGGTCGCCAACGTCCTGGTCTTCCTGCTGCCCCGCCGCGACCCGCACTTGGCCGCCGCCGGCGATTGACTCGCCTGGGAGCGGCGCGCAGCCTATCGTCAGCCAGATACGGGAGGGTATCCGATGGCCATGCAACCCAATGTCGACCTCGACGCCGCGCTCAAGGAGGCGGCGGACAAATACGCCACCGCCAATCCCGGCAGCCGCGCCTATCACGAGGCTGCCTCCAAGCCGATCGCCGGCGGCGTCGGCCGCAGTTCGCTCTACTTCCGGCCCTTTCCCCTCGCCTTCTCGCGCGGAGAGGGCGCCTACATCTGGGACATGGACGATCATCGCTATGCCGATTTCATGGGCGACTACACGGCGGGCATTTTCGGGCACAATCACCCGATCACCCGCCGCACGATCACCGAGACCCTGGACAACGGCATCGCCCTCAACGGACCCCACAAGCACGAAGCTCCCTTCGCCGAGGCCTTGTGCCGGCGCTTCCCGGCCTTCGAGCAGATCCGCTTCGCCAATTCCGGCACCGAGGCCAACATCTGGGCCCTGAGCCTCGCCCGCGCCGTTACGGGCAGGACGCACGTGATGGCGTTCGAGGGCTGCTACCACGGCGGGGTGCTCAACTTCGAGCACGGCCCTGCGCCGGTGAACTATCCCGTCCCGTGGGTGCTGGCGCCTTACAACGACCTCGACGGCACCCTCGCCCTGATCGACAAGCACGAGAACGATCTGGCGGCCGTGTTCGTCGAACCGATGGTGGGCGCTGGCGGGTGCATCCCGGCGGAACGGGAATTCCTGCGGGGCCTGCGCGACGCGACCCAGGAGAAGGGGATCGTCTTCGTTTTCGACGAGGTGATGACTTCCCGCCTCGGGCCGAACGGCTATCAAGGCGAGGTCGGAATCACGCCGGACCTGACGACGGTCAGCAAATACCTCGGCGGTGGCCTGACGTTCGGCGCCTTCGGCGGCCGCACCGACTTGATGAGACACTACGACCAGACGGGCGAGAAGCCGTTGCCGCAGGCCGGCACCTTCAACAACAACGTGCTCACGATGACCGCCGGCCTGGCGGCCCTCGAGGAGATCTACACCGAGGACGCCGCGCGCGACCTCAACGCCCGGGGAGACGATCTGCGCAGGCGGCTCAATGCGCTCGCCAGCAAGCATGGCCTGCCGGTGCAGTTCACCGGAGTGGGCTCGATGCTCAACATCCATTTCACGGCCGAACCCATCCGGGCGCCGGAAGACGTCCTCAAAACGGACTTGCGAAAGCGCGATCTTTTCCACTTCGACATGATGGACCAGGACCATTTTCTCGCGCGCACCGGCATGATCACCCTGTCGCTGCCGATGACCGAGACGGAGATCGCGGGCATCGCCGCCGCCGTCGACGAGTTTTTGGCCAGCCGGAAGTCGCTGCTGACCGGGTGACGCGTCCGCGGGTCAGATCGCCAGTTCCGGGCGGCCGCGGTAGTGCTCCAGGGCCTCGGGATTGGCCATGGCGTCGGCGTTCTTCACGGGCCGGCCGTGAACCACCTCCCGCACCGCGAGCTCCGTGATCTTGCCCGAAATGGTGCGCGGTACGTCGGGCACCTGCAGGATCCTCGCCGGCACGTGCCGGGGCGAGGCGTTGCGGCGAATCTGCGTCTTGATCCGGTCTACCAGATCGTCGTCAAGCGTCAGCCCCTCGCGCAGACGGACGAACAGGACGACGCGGGTGTCGCCCTTCCACTCCTGGCCGATCACCAGACCCTCTTCGACCTCCTCCAGCCGCTCCACCTGCCGGTAGATCTCGGCCGTGCCGATGCGCACGCCGCCGGGATTGAGAACGGCGTCGGAGCGTCCGTAGATGACCATGCCGTCGTGCTCGGTCAGCTCGCACCAGTCGCCATGTCGCCAGACCCCCGGATAAACCTCGAAATACGCTTCGAGGTACCTGGAACCGTCCGGATCGTTCCAGAACGAGACCGGCATGGACGGAAAGGAGGACGTGCAGACGAGCTCGCCGCGTTCTCCCTGCACGGAGTTTCCCTCCGCGTCGAAGACGTCCACGGCCATGCCGAGCGCCCGGGCCTGGAGCTCGCCCCGCCAGACGGGACCCGTCGGGTTCCCCCCGACGAAGCACCCCATGATGTCCGTGCCGCCCGAGATGGATGACAGGCACACGTCCTTCTTGATGTGCTCGTAGACGAAATCGAACGACTCGGGCACCAGAACCGATCCCGTCGTCAGAATCGCCTTCACGGAAGACAGGTCATGCGAGTCGATGGGTGACAACCCCTGATTTCTTACCGCATCGATGTACTTGGCGGACGTCCCGAAGACGGTCATCCCCGCGGCGTCCACGTAGTCGAAGATGGCGTTGCCGTCCGGATGGAAGGGCGATCCGTCGTAGAGCAGCAGCGTCGCCTCGGATGCGAGGCCCGCCGCCAGCCAGTTCCACATCATCCAGCCGCAGGTCGTGAAGTAGTAGAGCCGGTCGCCCGACTTGATGTCCGAGTGGAGCCGGTGCTCCTTCAGGTTCTGCAGGAGCGACCCGCCGTGCCCGTGCACGATGCACTTGGGCATGCCCGTCGTGCCCGACGAGTAGAGGATGACCAGAGGGTCGTTGAAGTTCACCTGCACGAAGTCGATGTCGCCGGCTTCGTAGCCGGCGACGAAGTCTTCGAACAGCACGGTCCGGGAAAGGCCGCCGGTCGGAGGCTCGTCGCGCGCGTAAGGAACGACGACGGTCCGCTCGAGACTGCCGAGTTCCTTCTGGATCGCGGCAACGCGCTCGAGGGAATCGAACTGCTTGCCGTTGTAGAAGTATCCATCGCCCGCGAACAGGACCTTGGGGGCGATCTGCCCGAAACGGTCGAGCAGACCCTTGACGCCGAAGTCCGGCGAGCACGACGACCAGATCGCGCCCAGGCTCGTCGTCGCCAGCATGGCGATGATGGTCTCGGGCATGTTGGGCATGAAGCCCGCCACCCGATCGCCTTTCGTGACGCCCATGGCCGCGAGCGCTTGCGCCGTTCGCGAGACCTGATCGTACACCTCGTTGAAGGTGAGTTCCCGGCGGACCCGGTCCTCGCCCCAAAAGATCATGGCGGCCGCGTCGTCCCGCCGCCGCAGCAGGTTCTCCGGAAAGCTCAGGCGCGCGTCGGGAAACCAGCGGGCACCGGGCATCCGGCGCTTGCCGGTGACGATACGCCCGCCACGCGTCTCGGCCGCGATCCCGCAAAAGTCCCAGAGCGACAGCCAGAACTTCTCGTCCTCTTCGACCGTCCAGCGCCAGAATGCCGAGAAGTCCCGGAAGGCCACGTCCCAGCGTTCTTCCATGGCCCGCATGAACGAGCGCATGTTCGTCTGCTCGGCGCGGTCGGCTGCCGGTGTCCATAGCGGTTGCGTATCGCCCTGCATCAAGCCCTCCCCGTTCGTGAGCCTCGGTCGATCTGAACCACGGTCCGCTATCGGATATTGCCGAGCCGGACGGCGGGTGGGAAGCGCCATGGGACGATTGACCCGGGCGTGGGACGGGCGGTTCTCCGGCACCGGGTCGCGTCATGCTGTAAGAATGGAGGCGTGAGTGAACGGCAACCCGACCCGGAACTCGCGGACAGCCCTCTCTTCGGAAGAAGACACGGCACCGCATCGGCAAGCGGCGGCGGAGAGGTCGCGGCGTGACCCGCGGGATACCGGGAAACGGCCCGCGAAGGCTGACCAACGCGGCGCGGGGCGCCCTGCTGATGATCGTGGCCTCGGCGTTCTTTTCGGCCATGGTCGGCGGCATCCGCGAGGTCTCCGCATCCATCCCCTCGATCGAGACCGTGTTCTTCCGAAACTTGTTCGGACTTCTCGCGTTGTCGCCGCTGTTCATCCGCCAGGGGCTCGGTGTCCTCCGGGCGAACCGTTACGGATTGCTGTTCGTGCGCGGTTGTATGGCGCTCGTATTCCAAGTGACTTGGTTTTACGCCGTGTCCGTGGTTCCGGTAGCGGACGCCGTGGCGCTGAGCTTCACGGCTCCGCTGTTCACCACCGTGCTGGCCATCATCGTTCTCAAGGAGGTCGTACGCATACGGCGATGGACGGCCACTCTTCTCGGCTTTGCCGGCGCCCTGCTGATCCTGCGCCCCGGCTTCGCGGAGATCGACCC
Organism: Alphaproteobacteria bacterium; assembly: GCA_021296255.1. Lineage (GTDB taxonomy): Bacteria > Pseudomonadota > Alphaproteobacteria > UBA2966 > UBA2966 > UBA2966. Next base: position 23,390 of record JAGWAU010000028.1, read on the forward strand.
GAACCTGCTGATCGTCATTTTCTCGGCCGCCGGCATGGCCGCCGCCTTCATCGTCATCAAGATCCTCTCGCGTACGGAGTCCTCGACTACGATCGTCGCCTACCTCAACTTGTTCATGGTCCCCGCCGCCCTCATTCCGGCACTGTTCGTGTGGCAATGGCCCACCGCCCAGGAATTCACGTGGCTGGTCGTCGTCGGCGTCTCCGGCACGTGCGCCCACCTGGCGATGACCAAGGCCTTTGCCATCGCCGAGACCACCGTCATCATGCCCTTCGATTTCACGCGTCTGCCGTTTACCGCGCTGATCGGTTACCTCGCCTTCGGCGAGGTGCCCGACATCTGGACCTGGGTCGGTGCCGCGGTGATCTTTTCCAGCACTTTCTACATTACCCACCGCGAGGCGCAGATCGAGCGCGCTGCGGCGGCGAGGCGCCCACGGGCCCGGCATGACGAGCCGTCAGGGGAACGGTCCTAGCCGTCGTCCGTGGTCTCGGAGCCGCCGGTATTGGCGAAGCGGTCGAGGACCGCGCGGGCGCCCGCCCGATGATCGTCCGTGATGTGGCGGCGCACGGTACCGATGACCGCAGCCAGGACCGTCGCATCGTCGGTGAAACCGAGACCGGCGATGAAGTCGGGAATCATGTCGGCGGGAACCACGAAGTACGCGAGCGCCCCCAGCAATATCGCCTGAACGCGGCGCGGGGTCTTGGGATCTGTGGCGCAGTAATAGGCGGCGACGGCTTCGTCCAGGAAGGGCACGCGCCCCAGCGTACGCCGGACCTTGTTCCAGAACCCCTTGAGGACGACGTCCGCGTCGTCCTTCGGCCCGGTGCTCGAACCAGCCCCATGATCGGAATCCGACATCCCTCGCATATAGGAAGGGGCGGCGCGGCTCGCAACGGACTCCCGGTCGCGCATCCAAATCCGATCTGCTAAACCAGAACCCAGGTAAGCAACGCCGGTCGGGGACAAAGGGGAGGATCCGTGGAACTCAAGGGAACTGCCGCCATCGTGACCGGCGGCGCATCGGGCCTCGGCGCCGCGACGGCCCGCGCGCTCGCCGCGGCCGGCGCCAAGGTCGCGGTCCTCGACGTCAACGCCGAGGCCGCCCGGTCGGTGGCCTCCGAGATCGGCGGGCTGGGCCTCGAATGCGACGTCACCGGCGACGAGGCGGCGCGAGCGGCCATCGCGTCCGCGCGGGAAGCGCACGGTGCCGCCCGGGTCCTCGTCAATTGTGCCGGCATCGGCCCGCCCGGCCGCGCCGTCAGCCGCCGTGGGCCTCTGCCGCTCGACGATTTCCGCAAGATCATCGAGATCAACCTGATCGGGACGTTCAACTGCGCTCGACTCGCTGCGGCCGACATGCTCGAGCAGGACTCCGTCAACGACGACGGCGAGCGCGGGGTCATCGTCAACACCTCTTCGGTGGCGGCCTACGACGGCCAGATCGGGCAACCGGCCTATGCGGCGTCCAAAGGCGGCATCGCCTCGCTCACCCTTCCGCTCGCGCGAGAGTTCGCGTCGCGGGGCGTCCGGGTCATGACCATCGCCCCGGGGCTGTTCGCGACGCCGCTGATGTTCTCGTTGCCGGAAGAAGCGCAGAAGGCGCTTGGTGAGAGCGTCCCCTTCCCGTCCCGGCTCGGCGACGCGGACGAGTACGCATCGATGGTCCTCTACATCTGCGAGAACCGGATGCTCAACGGCGAAGTCGTTCGGCTCGACGGGGCACTGCGCATGGCGCCGAGGTAGCGCGTTCCGCGCCGCCTCGTGCGTGACGTATCGGCGAATGAAGCAGGGTGGCGTCCCCCCCGTCGACGCGGCGCCCAGCGCGGCGGACATTGAATCGCTGGCCACCGCGGGTTACGAGTCGCTTCCCGAACGTTTTCGCGCACATACGAGCGATGTCGTCATCCAGGTCGTGGAGTTTCCCGATTCGGAAACGATGAGAGAGCTGGGTGTCGACAACGAGTTCGACCTGCTCGGTCTCTACCGTGGCGTAAGTCTCGATCAGCGAAGCGTTCTCGACACTGCCACCGACCTCGACATCATATTTCTCTACCGCCGCCCCATCCTCGATTATTGGTGCGAGACAGGCGACTCCCTCGCGGCGATCGTGCGCAACGTACTGGTTCACGAAATCGGTCACCATTTCGGGTTGTCGGATGCGGACATGGAGGCGATCGAACGCGAGGGCTGAATCGGGGTCGGATTTCAAGCCCGACCTCAACCTTCTCATCGCTCACACAGATTCCCGCCTTGGCCGTCTCTTGACGTTCCGTGCCCGCGACCCCATGAATCGATGCTCCGGCTGCCCCGGCGGCCTTGAACACCACCAGACCGGTCGACGTCATGGCCCTCCGGCCGTTGAGCAAGAGTGCGCTTTATACACGGTGCCGCCTGTCCGGATTTCCGTTCCGGACGACGTCGGACCTAAAGCCGCACGTCGGCGTGCTGGGGCAGGAGCGGGCCGTCGAAGCACTGCGCTTCGGTACCCGCATCAAGCGGGACGGCTACAATCTGTTCGTCCACGGTCCCGAGGGGACGGGGCGTCACACGACGGTTCGCGAATACCTCAAGCGCGCCGCCCAGGACGAGGACGTTCCGCCCGACTGGGTGGTCCTGAACAATTTCGAGGACGCGCAGAAGCCGCTCGCCGTCGAGCTTCTCCCCGGCCGGGGGGGCGAGCTCCGGGAGGACATGTCGAACCTCATCGAGGAGCTCAAGACGGCCATTCCCGCGGCCTTCGACAGCGAGGACTACCGCGCTCGCCGTCAGGCGCTCGACGAGGAGTTCAAGGAAAAGCAAGAGCACGCCTTCGAGGAGTTGGCGGAGAAGGCGAAGAAGAAAAGCGTCGCGCTGGTACGAACGCCGGTGGGTTTGGCGCTCGCCCCGATGAAGGACGGAGAAGTCATCTCGCCCGAGGCCTTTCAAGGCTTGAGGGAGGAAGACCGCGGCCGCTTCGAGTCCGATATCGAGGTCCTGCAGCACGAGCTGCAGGCGACGGTGCGGCAGATTCCGGAGTGGGACAAGGACCGGCGCAACCGCATCCGCGAACTTAATCGGGACGTCACCGCCTTCGCGGTCGGGCACATGATCGAAGCGCTAAAGGAGCGGTACAAGGAGTTTTCCCGGATCGTCGCGTACCTCGAAGCCGTGTCGACGGACATCACCGACAATGTCGACGTTTTCCTTGCCGACCATCAGGCTCAGATGCAGGCCCAGACGCAGTCGCCACCCGGCCAGCCTGGCCTCCCCGGCAATCCGCTGCCGCAACTCCAGGCCTCCATGGCGTTCCGCCGTTACGAGATCAACCTGCTGGTGGACAACTCGGCCGACGGCGGTGCCCCGGTTATCTACGAGGACAACCCGACGTTCGCCAACCTGATCGGCCGCGTCGAGCATATCGCCGAGATGGGCGCGCTGGTGACCGACTTCGGACTGATCCGCGCCGGCGCGCTGCACCGGGCCAACGGCGGATATCTGATCATCGACGCGGTCAAGCTCCTCACGCAGCCCTACGCCTACGAAGGCCTCAAACGGGCCCTGGATTCCCGCATGGTTCGCATCGAGTCGCTGGGCCAAGCCCTGAGCCTGGTGAGCACAGTCTCGCTGGAGCCCGAGCCGGTCCCGCTCGACGTCAAGGTGATCCTGACCGGCGAGCCCAGAATCTACTACCTATTGAGCGTCCTGGATCCTGAGTTCAACGACTTGTTCAAGGTGTCCGTAGACTATGGCTGGGACATGGACCGGTCCGGGGAGGGCTCGATCGCCTATGCTCGGCTGATTGCCGGTCTTGCAGCCAAGGACGAACTGCGGCCGTTCGACCGTAGGGCAGTCGCGCGTCTGATCGAACATAGTGCCCGCATCGCGGACGACGCCGAGAAGTTGAGCTTGCGCATGGGACGCGTGACGGATGTCATGCGGGAGGCCGACTTCTGGGCGTCGGAGAACGGACGCCGGGTCGTGACCGCGGCGGACGTCCAGCACGCGATCGATGCCCGCGTCCACAGGGTGGATCGCCTGCGCGAGCGATCGCAGGAGCAGATCACGCGCGGCACCGTATTGATCGACACGGACGGTGAGCGGGTCGGCCAGATCAACGGGCTCGCGGTCATTTCGCTGGGCGACTTTTCGTTCGGGCGCCCCAATCGGATTACCGCTCGGGTGCGGATGGGCCGGGGGCAGGTCGTCGATATCGAGCGCGAAGTCGATCTGGGCGGGCCCTTGCACTCGAAGGGAGTCCTCATCCTGTCGGGATTTCTGAGCGCCCGGTATGCCCTCGACCGGCCGTTGTCCTTGTCGGCCAGCCTTGTTTTCGAGCAGTCCTATGGCGGCGTTGATGGTGATTCCGCTTCTTCCGCCGAGTTGTACGCGCTGCTGTCGGCGCTGTCGGCGCTGTCGTTGCGTCAGTCCCTTGCCGTGACCGGATCGGTCAACCAGCAGGGCGGGGTGCAGGCGATCGGCGGGGTCAACGAGAAGATCGAAGGCTTCTTCGACATTTGCCGGGAACGGGGCTTGACGGGTGACCAGGGCGTTTTGATTCCTGGCTCGAACGTCAAGCATCTGATGCTGCGGCAGGACGTGGTCGACGCCTGCGGGGCCGGCAAGTTCCGCATATTCCCGGTCACGACGATCGATGAAGGGATCGAGCTCCTGACCGGCCGGCGTGCCGGCGTGCGGGGCAGGAACGGCGAGTTCGGTGCGAATACGGTGAATCGGCTTGTCGAAGATCGTCTGCGGAGTCTGGCCGACGATCTGAGCGCGTTCGGCCGACGTGACGGGGAGAGCAGGTCATGACTCCGGGACAGACACTGGCCACCGGACTGCCCGAACCGCAGGAGCCGGAGGTCTACCGGGTCTTAGTCGCCCTCGATGCGACCGAGGACAGCTTGACCTCCCTGGACCTGGCGACCCGGCTCGCCGCCAAGCTGCGCGCCGAGATCGAAGGGTTGTTCGTCGAGGACATCAACCTGTTGCGCATGGCGGAACTCCCGTGCACCCGCGTGGTGAGCGTTGCCACGACGTCGGGGCAGGGTCTGGATCTCTCGTCGATGGAACGCGAGTTGCGGCGTCAGGCGCGCGTGGCGCGGGATATGCTCGCCATGAACGCAGAGCGGTTCTCCGTCCGCTGGTCATTTCGAACCGCCCGGGGAGCCATGGCGAGCGAGATCCTTGCAGCCGCCTCCGAGGCCGACATCGTCATCGTCGGCAAGTCGGACCGGGCGTACCCGCAACGCGTCAAGCTCGGTGAGACGGCACGGACATTGAGCGCCCGATCACCGAGTGCGGTACTTATCGCGCACCACCGTTTTGTCGCCGCGGCGTATTCGCCGCCCGGCGCCATTCTGGTGGCTTACGACGACACGCCGACCGGGGACCGCGCGCTTCGCCTCGCCGCCCGGCTCGCCTTGAGCGAGAGACACCCGATCACCGTTCTCGTCCCGGACTCGAAGCGGACCGCCCCGAGGCTGGAGGAAAAGGCTGACGCTCTGTTGGCGGCCTTCGGGCTGCAACCCCGCTTCCGCCGGCTCGGTCGGCGTGAAGCGGCCCGCCTTGCGACGGTCGTACACGCGGAACACGGCGAATTGTTCGTTCTCGGCTGCGAGAGCCCGCTGCTTCGGGGCAAGTCCACGGACAATGTCGTGGAAGGTTTGGAAATCCCGGTGCTCCTGATCCGACCCGGCGTCGGCGAGCCCGATACGGATCAGACGGCCACCAAGGGGTAACCGGCTTCCCGGACATAAGAGGCGGCGTTGCGCCCCAAATGGCTCGAATACAACGAGAATTCTCTGATCGAGAATTCTTCCGTGAAAAAGGCGCTGTGCGCCTCGAGATAGCTCGCCAACCGGTTCGCCTTCATGCCCTTGAGCCGGGCAAGGGTGACGTGGGGGTGGAATTTTCGGGTTTCGGGCTCCAGCCCCGTCCGCGCAAGGGCCGATTCGGTTTTCGATTGCAGGGCGGACAATTCCTCGCAGGGCCGCACCCCGGACCAGAGGGCCCGGGCTCGACGGCGATCGCCGAAATAACCGACTCCGTCCATGGCGAGCGAGAAGGCGGGGGACCGGATTGCAGACAGCGCGGAATCGATCTCGGGAAACTGCGGTTCCTCGACCTCGCCGATGAAGCGCAACGTCAGATGTAGGTTTTGGGGTTCGACCCACCGGACCCCGGGAAGCCCGGCACACAGGCCGGCGAGCCGGTCGCGCACGCCCTCGGGCAGATCCACCGCGACGAACAACCGAATCATGCTTTGGTCCTGGGCAACGAAACTTCGGGAGAGGGCGGTCTCGGCCGGTGCGTGCGCCGGGATGTCTATCACGATCCCATGGGCCGCGACATCCTATTCGGCTTCGACGACACGGACGACATAGGGGAGAATCCCCTTCACGATGCGTTCGACCCCCTCGGCGGTCGGATGAATGCCGTCCGGCTGGTTGAGCGCCGGAATCGCCGCGACACCATCGAGGAAGAACGGATACAGCGGCACGTCATAGGCCGCCGCCAACTCCGGATAGATGGCGTTGAATGCTTCGGCATACCGGTCGCCGAGATTCGGCGGCGCCAGCATGCCGGCGAGCAGCACGCGAATACCGCGCCTCTTCAGTACTTGGAGGATGGCGGCGAGATTTCGGGACGTCTCCGCGGGATCGATCCCGCGCATCGCGTCGTTGGCGCCGAGCTCGACGATTACGGCGTCAGGCTTGTCGGCCAGGACCCAGCCGAGCCGGGCACGGCCGCCGGCCGTGGTATCGCCCGACACGCCGGCGTTGATCACCCGTACGCGTTTTCCCGCCTTCCGCAACGCGGATTCCAGCCGAACCGGAAAGGCGTCCGCGGCCGAAAGGCCATACCCGGCCGTCAGACTGTCGCCGAACGCCGCGATGATGAATTTCGGGTCCGCCAACGGCGAACGGACGCCGATGCCTAGAGCAAGACACGCGGCAAGGATGGCGAAGATCGAGATACGACCTATATGGTAGAAGCGCGCGCGCCACCCCGACGCACTATGTGCCGCCGTCGCGACCATTCGACACCGCCTGAACATGCCCGAACCCGTCGCCCCCAATCGTCCAGCCACACCTCCGGAGCCGATGGTTGTCCTGGAAGGTGTGCATCTCACTCTGGAAAGTCGAGCGGGTGCGGTCAACATCCTGCGCGGAATCGATCTCACCGTTGCCGCGGGAGAAACCGTCGGCGTCGCCGGACCTTCGGGTTCCGGAAAGTCGACCATGCTTGCGGTGACGGCCGGACTGGAGAGGATCAGCGCTGGCCGGGTTGTGGTTGCCGGCACCGAATTCGACGGACTGAGCGAGGATGCATTGGCCCTCTTCCGCCGCCGCCACGTGGGTATCGTGTTTCAGTCGTTTCATCTCATCCCGGCGATGACGGCTCTGGAGAACGTCGCCGTGCCGATGGAGTTGTCGGATTTCCCGGACTCGTTCGATCGGGCCCGTGCGAGTCTGTCCGCCGTCGGACTGGACGACCGGGTCGATCATTACCCGGCGCAGCTCTCCGGCGGTGAACAGCAGCGTGTGGCCCTGGCGCGCGCATTTGCCACCGGCCCGGCTCTGGTCCTGGCCGACGAACCCACGGGCAATCTCGATACGGTCACCGGAGCTCAGATCATCGATCTGATGTTCGAGATCCGGACGCGCGAGGACACGACCCTGGTGCTCATCACCCACGACTCGGCGGTGGCCGGCAGGTGCGACCGTGTCGTGTACCTGAACGACGGGTGCATCGTGCGGCCTGCGGATGCTGCCCTCGCCGCGGCGACCTAGGTGCCCTCGATGGGCGTCCCCGAAGCGGGTTCTCCACGTACAGGCGCTTCCGCGTCCGGTCCCTGGCTCGTCGCATGGCGGTTTGCGCGCCGCGAACTCAGGGGCGGAATAAGGGGCTTTCGTATTTTCCTGGCCTGTATCGTCCTCGGCGTCGCGGCGATTTCGGGCGTCGGTTCCCTGGCCGAAGCGTTCCGTGCCGGGCTGGCGGAGAACGCCCGGGCGCTGTTGGGCGCGGACGTGGAAGTCCGCGTCGCCGCGCATGGCGCAACGGAAGAGCAGTTGGCTTGGCTGAGGGACAACAGCGAAACCTTGATCTCCGTTCGTGAACTGCGCGCCATGGCTTACGCGACGGCGTCGGATGTGCGGACATTGGTGGAACTCAAGGGAATCGACCCCGCCTACCCGCTCTACGGCTCGATCGCGCTGTCGCCGTCCATCTCCCTTGGGGAGGCGTTGGAGACCCGCGGCGGCGTGCCGGGCGCGACGGTCGAGAAAACGCTGCTGTCCCGTATCGGTCTTGCTATCGGAGATCGCGTGCAGGTCGGCGACGCGGAAATCGAAGTCCGCGCGGTGATCGTTCGCGAGCCCGACCGCGTAGCGGGCACCTTCACGCTCGGACCTCGCCTCATGGTGACGAACGAGACGTTCGACGCCACGGGTCTCGTCCGTCTCGGCAGCATGCTGCGGCACAAGTATCGCGTGCGCCTTCCGGCCACGGAGACGGTGGGACCGTGGGTCGAGAGACTGGGCGCGGCCTTTCCCGACGCGGCGTGGCGCGTCTACGATCTCGACGATGCGCAGCCCTCGGTCAAGCGGTTCGTCAATCGTCTCGGCATATTCCTGACGCTCGTCGGCCTGACGGCCCTGGTGATCGGCGGTGTCGGGATCGCCAACGCCGTGGCGAGTCATCTCGCGGGTCGGACCGAGACCATCGCCACGCTCAAGTGCTTGGGCGCCACGTCGGACATCGTCTTCCGGACTTACTTCCTCGAAGTCGGTGTCCTGGCACTTTTAGGCATTGCGATCGGACTCGGACTCGGGGGCGGGACACCGGTTCTGATGGCTTCGCTAGCCGGCCCCTCTCTCCCCGTTCCTCCTGCGGCAGGCCTCTATCCCACGCCTCTCGTCGTCGCCACGGCGTTCGGAATGTTGACCACGGTCATATTCACCCTGTGGCCTCTGGCGCGGGCGCGTGATGTGCCTGCCGCTGGCCTGTTCCGCCACATCGTCGCACCCGCACGGCGTGTTCCTCCGTTGCGTTATGTGCTGGCCACGACGCTCGCGCTCGCCGCCCTGGTCGGACTGGCGCTGTCGACGACGGAGTACCTCTTCTTCGCACGCTGGTTTATCGTCGGGGCGGCGGTCTCGCTCCTGGCGTTCTGGATCGTGGCGAAGCTGATCGTTGCCGGCGCCGCGAGATCGAAGCGGCCACGGTCGCCGGCTCTGCGCTTGGCGCTGTCCAACCTGACGCGGCCCGGCGCACCGACGGCTGGGATCGTCATGTCGATCGGTGCCGGTCTGTCGGTCCTGATCACCGTGGCGTTGCTCGACACGAACCTCTCCCGTCAGATCGCGGACCGCATCCCGGAGCGGGCGCCGTCGTTCTTCTTCATCGATATCCAGCCGGATCAGGTGCAGCCGTTCGAAGAGATCGTCGCGCGCACAGATGGCGCCGACCTGCTTCAGCAAATGCCCAACCTGCGGGGACGGCTCGCACTGATCGACGGCACACCGGTGGACGAGGCGACCTACGACCCGCGGGCCTCCTGGTTCGTGAACGGCGAACGGGGCCTCACTTACGCCGCAACACCACCTGAGGGCGCGGACATCGTCTCGGGCACTTGGTGGCCCGACGGTTACTCCGGCCCGCCGGCCATCTCGCTGGACGCGCATATCGCCGAGGAACTCGGCATCGCTGTCGGCGACACGCTGACCTTCAACGTTCTGGGTCGCCGCATCACGGCTGAGATCCATAACCTGCGTACCATCGACTGGAGCCGCATCCGGGTGGAGTTCGCAACGATCTTCGCTCCCGGGGCGCTCGAAGGCGCGCCGCAGACCCACGTCGCAGCGGTCAGCGTCATCCCGGAGGCGGAGGACCGGCTCCATCGCGTGGTGACCGACCGGTTCGCCAACGTCTCCGCGGTCCGCGTTCGCGACGTGCTGGAGACGGTGACCGACATGTTCTCGCGTATCGCCTGGGCGGTCAGGGCGAGCGCCAGCGTTACCATCGCCGCGGGCCTCCTTGTCCTTGCCGGCGCGGTTGCCGCCGGGTATCGCCGCCGCGTCTACGATGCCGTGGTCCTTAAGGTCCTCGGCGCCACGCGGGCCGATGTCACGCGGGCGTTCGTCATCGAGTATGCCGTCCTCGGGTCCATAACGGCACTGCTTGCCGCGATCGTGGGCACCACAGCAAGCTATGCCGTGATGTACTTCGTCATGGAAGGCGACTGGGTGTTCGATCCGCTCGCGGTTGCCGTGACCGCCGTCGCCGGTATCGCCGTGACGGTTCTGCTGGGTTTCGCGGGCACGTGGAGGGCCCTTGGAGAAAACGTCATGGCGGTTCTCAGGGCGGAATGACGGTATGTACGGCGAGCCCGAATCCAGGACATCTTCACGGCTGCGGGATCGGATCGCCAGCGACGTCACCTGGATGCTCGACCGCGGTCTTCTCGCCACCGCACTGGCGGCCGGAACCGTCCTTGAATTGCCACGAGTTTTCGCCAATATTATTCCTGACTTTGGGAAGGTCAGACGAAGGGACTGAAGACCATGGCCGAAGACATCAAGGCGCGCCTTTCGCTCGGCGCGACCGCGGCGGAGAAGACGGCGATCGACGAGGGTCTGCGCGCCTATATGCTCCGGGTATACAACTACATGGCGTCCGGCGTGGCGCTAAGCGGCATCGTCGCGGCTCTCGTGGCGTCCTCGCCCGCGTTGCTGCAGGCGATCTACGGCACGGGCCTGCATTGGGTCATCATGCTCGCCCCGCTGGGTTTCATCTTAGTGCTCAGCTTCGGCCTGAACCGGCTCAGCGCGACGGCCACGCAGGCCCTCTTCTGGGCCTTCGCGGCCGTGATGGGCGCTTCGCTCTCGTGGATTTTCCTGGCCTATACGAGCGCCAGTATCGTGCGGGTGTTCTTCATCACGACAGCGACCTTCGGTGCCATGAGCCTCTACGGCTATACGACGAAGCGCGACCTGACCGGCGTGGGCAACTTCATGTTCATGGGTCTGATCGGCATCATCATCGCCAGCATCGTGAACATTTTCCTCGCGTCGTCGGCGCTGGATTTCGCCATCTCCGTGATCGGCGTACTCGTGTTCGTGGGGTTGACGGCCTACGACACCCAGAAGATCCGCAACATGTACTTTGAGGCGGACAGCGCTGAAGTAGCCACCAAGAAGGCGATTATGGGGGCGCTTACGCTCTATCTCGATTTCATCAAACTGATGATCATGTTGCTCAGGCTGTTCGGCGAACGGCGCTGAGCCACCGCGGATAACACATCGACCTCGAAAGGCCCGGCGACAGCGCCGGGCCCTTTGCGTCGCGCCGGTGACGGGGGGACGCGAAATGCGGTTCGTCATCGCGATGATGAAACACGAGACGAACACGTTCTCGCCGATCGCCACGCCGTGGGCGCGCTTCGAGGATTGGGGCACCCACTTCAACGACGATGCGCGCCGGGCCTACGAGGGCACCGGCATGCCGATGGGGGCTTACCTGGAAATCGCACGGGAGGCGGGAGCGGAGATCGTCACGCCCATCGCCGCGGAAGCCATGCCCTCCGGGCCGGTTTCAGCCGAGGCCGAGGCCTTCATGTCCGATGCCATCTGTGATGCCGTGAGTGCCGGTTGCGACGCGGCCTTCCTCGATCTCCATGGGGCCATGGTGAGCGAGTCCACGCTGGACGGCGAAGGCGCGCTTCTCGAACGCATTCGTTCCATCGCGCCGGATCTGCCGGTCGCGGTGACGTGCGATCTACACTGCAACTTGACGCGACGCATGGTCGACAATTGCACGGTGCTGATCGGATACAAGACTTACCCGCACACAGACATGTACGACGTCGGCCGTCAGGTCGGTAGCATTCTGACGGCGTCCCTGCGGGGCGAGATCGAGCCGGTCATGGCCTGGGGGAATCGCCCCATCCTCGCCCAAACGCTACGCCAGGGGACGGATGAAGAACCGATGCGCTCGCTGATCGCTATGGCCCGCTGCGCGGAGGAGGACGGAGCGCTTGCGGCCACCGTATTCGGGGGATTCCCCATGGCCGACATGCCGGAAGCCGGCGTTTCCGCCGTCGTGGTCACGGACGGAGACCGGGCGCGCGCCGCCGGCGTCTGTGAAGAGATGCTGGATGCCGCGTGGGCGCGGCGCGAGTCGTTCGTCTACCGGGGAGAGCCGCTCTCGGATGCGGTGGCGCGGGCGAAACGACTCGGGCTGGAGTTGCGCGCTCGCGGCCGGTCCGGTCCGGTCCTGCTGCTCGATCACGCGGACAACTGCGGGTCGGGCGGTACCCAGGACGACATGACGGTCATCGCCGAGGTCCTCCGTCAGGGTCTCGATCGCGTCGCCGTCGCGGCGGTTTGGGACCCGGATGCGGTTCGCTGCATGCGGACCGCCGGGCTGAATGCCGAGATCACACTGGAGCTCGGCGGCAGAACCGACATGCCATCCATCGGAGGAACTGGATCCCCCCTTGCCGTGAGCGGATGCGTCAGTGCCTTGACCGATGGAACCTGGATCGTCGAAGGACCCATGTACACCGGTGTCGAGGTCGCCATGGGGCCAACAGCGGTGCTCGACACCGGCAAGATGGAGATCGTCATCGTGTCTCGACACCACGAACCCTGGGACGTCGGCGTTTTCACGAATGTCGGGATCGAACCTGCGGAACGGATCTACCTGCTGCTGAAGTCCCGCATCCACTATCGCGCGGGGTTCGGAGACATGGCCCAGGCCACGGTCACCTGTGACGGCCGGGGCGTCACCACCTCGGACAACTCAATCCTCGACTACAAGAACGTGCGCCGGCCGATCTATCCGCTCGATCCCCTGGCCCTTTAGAATCTCATACGAGCCTCAGCCGCTTGGCGTTCAGCGCGGAAAGGACGGGACCGAGTTCGTGGCCGCGCCGCAGAATCCGGCCCCCGGCCGAGATCACCGAAAATGATCCCTGACGCTGGGACGCCCTGCGAGTCTTGACGATGCGGTAGAGCGCGCCTTCCGAGGTGCGACGGAAGATCGAGAAGGTGGCGCGGTCGGGTTCGAATTCGATGGAATAGTCTCGCCACTCTCCCGCTCTCACCATGCGGCTATACATCTGCAATATGGCGTCGAGCTCGTGGCGATTGAAAATGACGAGTGGTGCTCTGCCCGCCCGGCCGCTCGTCGTCGGCCGAACGGGCCTGTATCCTTCGAAGGCAACGACCTCGCTCATGTGAACAGCCCCTCCGAGTTGTCATCATGCTGTCACAGAGCATGCCACGCCCGGCATTGACGGAACAAGGAGGAAGAGCAGCTTCATACTAGACGAGGTGACAGGCCGCGACATGGCCGGGCGCTACCTCGCGCAACTCGGGCGCCTGGGAACGGCACTGCGATTCCACCAGCGGGCAGCGGTCGGCGAACGGGCAGCCGGGGTTGGTTTCCGTCGGGTCGGGAACCATGCCCTTCAGCGCCGACCGGGCGCGCCGACGGCTCGGCGACAGCTTGGGGACCGCATCGAGCAGCGCCCGCGTGTAGGGGTGGGTCGCGTTGGTGAAAATCCCTTCGGTGGGTCCGTACTCGACGATCCGGCCCAGATACATCACCGCGACCTCGTGGCACACGTATTTCACCACGGCCAGGTCATGGCTGATGAGGAGATAGGTCACGCCGTATAGGTCCTGGAGATCCTGGAGCAGGTTCAGGACCTGCGCCTGCACGGAGACATCCAGCGCCGAGACCGGCTCGTCGGCGACTATCAGCGCCGGTCGCGTCACCAGCGCTCGGGCGATGGCGACGCGCTGGCGCTGGCCGCCCGAGAATTCGTGGGGGTACTTCGACATATCCGCTTCCTTGAGGCCCACGGACTCGAGAACCTCCCGGACGCGCCCGCGCCGGTCATCCGGCTTCAGCCATTTCTCCGCGACGTCGAGGGGCTCCGCAACGATGCGACCAACCGTGTGCCGCGGGTCGAGGGATCCGAAGGGATCCTGAAAGACCATCTGAAAATTCCGGCGGTGCCGTCGCAAGGTCCAGGCCCGCATGACATGCGGATCCTTCCCCAGGATGTGCAGGGTTCCGGCCGTGAGCGGCTCCAGAGCCATCACGCAGCGCGCCAAGGTGGATTTGCCGCAACCGGACTCGCCGACCACGCCGAGACTTCGGCCTGCCCGTACAGTCAGTGAGACCTGGTTCAGCGCGAACACACGTTGCGGGGCAGCGGTCAGGCGTTCGCGCGGCAGGGTATAATGCCGCGTCAGCCCCTCGGCCTCGACCACCGGTGCGTCCGCAAAGGTCATCGGCGCGACCCGAAGGACGACGATGCCATCGCGGCGTCGAGCCGCAGGCAGGCCGCAGAGTGATTTTCACCGACCGAACGCATGTCGGGGACCTGCGAGCGGCACGTCTCATGTGCCAGGGAGCACCGGTCGGCGAACGTGCAGCCGCCGGGCAGGTCGGCGAGTTCGGGCACCGTTCCGGGAATCGTGCGCAGCCGTCGACGACCCTCGCCGACCTGCGGCACGGCAGCGAAAAGGCCCTGCGTATAGGGGTGGGCGAGCCTGGCGAAGACGTCCGGCGTCGGTCCCTGTTCGACCACCGCGCCACCGTACATCACGAAGACTCGATCGACGGTCTCGGCGATGACGCCGAGATCGTGGGAAATCAGAATGAGTGACATCTGACGTTCGCTGACGACGTCGCGGATCAAATCGAGAATCTGACCCTGGATCGTCACGTCGAGCGCGGTCGTCGGTTCGTCCGCGATCAGCACCTCAGGATGGCAGGACAAGGCCATCGCGATCATCGCGCGCTGGCGTTGGCCACCCGATAGCTGATGCGGATAGGCCCCGTAGAATCGCCGCGGGTCGACCAGGCCGACGCGTTCCAGCAATGACAGCGTCTCGGCGTTGGCTTCGTCACGACCCAGGCCAGAGTGCAGCATCAGAGGTTCGATGACCTGTTTTCCGATGGTATGCACCGGATTGAGCGACGTCATGGGCTCTTGAAACACCATGGCGATGGCGTTGCCGCGAACGCGGCACATCGCTTTCTCGTCGAGGGCTCGAAGATCGCAGCCATTCAGGGTGATGCCGCCCCGCAGATCGGCTCCCTCCGGCAGCAATCCCATCAACGCGAGAGCCATCATCGATTTGCCGCATCCTGACTCTCCGACGATGCCGAGGGTTTCGCCGCGTTCGAGCCTGAAACTCACGTCGCGGACCGCGCGCGCCAAGCCCGCCACCATGGGGAGCGCGACGGTCAGACGATCGACTTCGAGCACGCTCATCGCGACGAGTATCCCGCCAACCGCGTCCGGGACAGACGCGGGTCCAGGAGGTCGCGCAGCCCGTCGCCCAACATGTTGAACCCCAACACCGAAATCACGATGACCAGACCGGGAAACAAGGCGAGGTGCGGAGAGAGATAGAGGAAGGTCTGCGCCTCGTTCAGCATGCGCCCCCAGCTAGGCTGCGGCGGCTGAGTTCCCAGTCCAAGGTAGGAGAGGGCCGCTTCGGCGAGGATCGCGATGGCGAAGAAGATCGTCGCCTGCACGATGATCGCACTGAGAATGTTGGGCAGCACATGCCCCAGGGTAATTTGGGCACGGCCTTTGCCTGCCGCGCGGGCCGCCAGAACGAACTCCCGTGCCCAGATGGCGTTGGCGGAACCCCGCGTGATGCGCGCGAACACCGGGATGTTGAAGATACCGATGGCGAGAATCGAGTTTACGGCACCCGGCCCCAGGATCGCGGTGATCATGATCGCGGACAGAATAGCCGGGAAGGCGAACGTAAAATCGGAGAACCGCATGACCAGTTCTTCGGCCCAACCCCGCTGTGCCGACGCCCACAGACCGAGCAAGACTCCGACCGCCATCCCGATGCTCACCGCGACGACGCCTACGACCAGGGAGTTTTGCGCACCCACCATGATCATCGAAGTGACGTCCCGGCCGAAGTGATCCGTGCCCAACCAGTGTGCCGGCGACGGCGGTTTCAGCTTGTTGGCGATATCCAGCTCGTAAGCCGAGTGCGGCGTCCACACCAGGGAGATCAACGCAAGCAGCACGACGAGGCCGCTGAGAACACTGCCCAGCAGGAAACTTCTATGACGCAGCGCAAGGGTATGGAGTCCCGGTCGTCGGGAGACGTTCATGCGTCGCGCGCTCCGAGCCGCGGGTCGATCACCGCGTAGGCGAGATCCACGACGAAATTGACGATCACGACCATGGCCGCGAGCAACAGGACGACGTCCTTGACGACGACCAGATCCCGATTGGCGATGGCCTGGAACACCAGCCGGCCCAACCCCGGAAGGAAAAAGACGTTCTCGATGACGATCGTGCCCGCGAGCAGGTTGGCGAATTGAAGGCCCATGATGGTCACCACGGGAATGAGCGCATTCCGAAGTACGTGGCGCCACAAAGTCGCTGTTCGCGTCAGTCCTTTGGCGCGGGCGGTCCGGACATAGTCCTCGCGAATCGTCTCCAGCACGCTCGATCGCGTGACCCGCGCCAGGATGGCCGCCTGGACCGTCGCCAGGGCGACCGCCGGCAGAAGCAGAGACTTCAGCGCCGGCCACGTCCCGGCGCTCCAACCCGGAAATCCGCCCGACGGAAACCAGCCCAGATAGACCGAGAAGAACAGGATCAGAAGAATGCCGAACCAGAAGTTCGGCAGGGCGATACCGAACTGGCTGAACACCATCACCCCCCAATCACCGATCGTGTTGTGATGGGCGGCGGCGTAGAGTCCAAGGCCGACGGCCGCGACGACGGTCAACGCCATGGCGATCACGGCGAGGGGGACGGTCAGGGCAAGGCGCTCGACCACGAGTTCGGAAACGGGCACGGAGTAGGTGTAGCTCACGCCGAAGTCACCCGTCAGCATTCCGCCGACCCAGCTGAAGTAGCGGTCGACGGCGGGCCGATCCAGACCCAACTCCCGGCGCAACGCTTCATAGGCCGAGGGTTCCGCATCGGCGCCGAGAATAGCGTAGGCAGGGTCTCCTGGAAGGATCTCAAGCGCCAGGAAGATGACGACCGACGCGCCGAACAACGTGGCGACGAAGATGGCGAACCGTTTGGCGAGAAAGACGCTCATGGCAAGAGTGTACGGATCGCTCAGGCGATCCTTTGCGCGCGTGCCGGGTCGAGGAGGAGTTTGATGATTTCTTCCCGTGCCTTCACCGGCACCTTAGGCCCGCCTGCGCCGCGGCGCACGACATACTTCCGGGGCCGCTGCTCGAGTCCAAGGGTTTTGCGGGACATCGCGCTCTTCCCGTCGAGGGCGGCTAAGGGTGTAAGAAAGGCGGCACTCCGTCAAACCCGGGCCATCCCCCGGAGATCGTGGCTTGAAGATGCCGTCTCTTGCGACGCCGGGACAGTTCTATGTGCCCCAATTTCGCCCCTATTCCGTCGAGTTCCAGTCGCATTGTTTTCTTAAGTTTTCAGTCATTGGGCCTCCCTGGGGTCCGATCGCCGCTCTATATCGGGCTGTCCCTCTCCCCACGGCGATCGGACCCTTTTTTCTTGAGTCTCGTCTTTGCCGGCAGCGGAGCACTGCAGTAGGTTCCGGAGAACCTCGATCGTGCAAGCATGAAACTCTATGAAGCCGCGGGCGATCACCGTCGCCCCTTCAGCAACCGCCCTTATTCGTGGCGCATCGTGATGGCGCTCGCTCATAAGGGCTTGGCTGCAGAGCGTATCGCCCTCCCCATCAGTGACAAGGAAAGTTTGGCTTTCTCCGGTCAGACCTTGATACCGGTTCTCGTCGATGGCGGCACCATCCTCCCAGACTCATGGGCCATCGCCTGTTATCTCGACGGGACCTATCCGAACACGCCGGCGCTGTTCGATGGCCCCGTCGCACGGGCCCATGCCCGTTTCGTCCATGAATGGGGCGATCACGTGCAATCCCGTGACCTCGTCCCGATGCTGGTGTACGACGCCTGGCGGCACGCACACCCGCGGGACAGCGATTACTTCCGCCAATCCCGGGAGGCGCGGGCAGGTTGTACGTTGGAGGAGATAAACGCCCGGCGCGGCGGCGTGCTGCCCCGCTTCCGGACCCATCTCGACCCCTTGCGTGTTTCGCTTCGCACGCACTCCTTCCTGTGCGGACGCGCGCCGACGTACGCCGACTTCATCGTCTTCAGCCATTTCCAGTGGGCGAGATGCGTCAGCCCGTATCGGTTGCTGGAGAGTGACGATCCTGTCTATCACTGGCGTGAACGCATGCTCGATCTCTTCGATGGCCTGGCCCGTAACGAGCCCGGTTACGACGTGTGATAGAGAGCCCCGCTATACTGACGCCCACGACCATGACCATGGCGGGACAGGGAGAAGCCGATGACGATTACGGTGTATGAGCTGGACGGGATCGGCGACGTGCGGTTCAGCCCCTTTTGCTGGCGTACGCTGCTGGCCCTCAAACACAAGGGGTTCGACGACTTCGAGCGGGTTCCCGTGTCTTTCCGCGATCGCTCTCCCATCGCCTTCAGCAACCAGGAACGAATTCCGGTCCTGGTCGACGGTGACCACTGGGTGAACGACTCGTGGGACATCGCCTGTTACCTGGAAGACGCCTATCCGGATCGTCCGAGCCTGTTCGGCGGCGACATGGCGCGCGCCGAAGCCCGGTTCATCAACGCCTGGACCCAGCAGATTCAGAACCCGGGGTTGATCAACATCATTCTGTGGGATGCCTTTATGGCCGTGGGCCCGGCGGACCGCGACTGGTGGCGGGAAGACCGCGAGAAGCGGTTCGGAAAGATCGAAGCGTACCGGCAGGGCAAGGAAGAGAAACTCGGACCGTGGCGCCAGAGCCTGGAGCCCTTGCGGACCACGCTGCGCGCGCAGCCCTACCTCGGCGGAGAGGCGCCAGCGTACGCCGACTACATCGTGTTCGGCACGTTCCTGTTCGCGCGCTTCGTCAATCGATACGACGTGATCGAGCCGGCAGACCCCATCCGGGACTGGTGCGAACGGCTTCTCGATCTGTTCGGCGGTTACACCCGTTCGGCGCCCATTCTCGAGGCCGGCTAGGGGGCTCGGTGCGGGAACAGATACCGTTCCCACGTTTGTCGCTCGTCCGGATCACCATAAAATTACTGAATTGGTAAATTTTTTGCACACGTCGCGTGGTTCGCGTAAGTTACTGGAATGAGGAGCGTGTGGCTGATTTGGAGAAACATGGGAGAATCGGTTCCGGTCTCCTGAATGCCCGCCGGCCGGGCGCACGGCACGAATTTCAAGGATTGCAGGTATTGGAGGCCAAATGGCGGACATCGTCATCAGTGAATTTCTCGACGAAGAGGCAGTCGATCGACTGTCTGCAGACTTCGATGTCTACTACGACCCCGATCTGGTTAATCGCACCGAGGAACTCTACGCGCGGCTGGGGGATTGCCGGGGTCTCATCGTGCGGAATCGCACCCAAGTCCGGCCGCCGCTGCTCGACTCGGCGCCGAACCTGATCGTCGTCGGCCGCCTGGGCGTGGGGCTCGACAACATCGACGTGCGTGCCTGCGAAATCCGAAGCATCAAGGTCCAGCCGGCGCGCGGGACGCTCGAGGAGTCCGTCTCGGAGTACGTCATGGGCGCCATGCTGGTCATGCTTCGGCAGGCCATGTACGGCGTAACCGAGGACGTGCGCGCCGGCAACTGGCCGCGCAGGAAGGTGATAGGTCGCGAAGCCAAGAGCCAGACACTTGGGCTCGTGGGTTTCGGCGTCATCGGTCGCGAGGTTGCCAAACGGGCGAAGGCGTTCGGCATGCGGATACTTGCGTACGACCCGTTCATCGAGGACGACGACCCGCTGTGGACAGAGTACGGGGTGGCCCCGGCGACCCTCGACGGCGTGCTGACCGAGGCCGACGTGGTCAGCCTGAGCGTGCCCCGAACCGATGGCACGCATCATCTCATCGACGCCGACGCGCTGAAGAAGATGAAACCCGACTCCATGCTCATCAACACGGCCCGGGGTGGCGTGGTCGACGACGCGGCCTTGGCGGCGGCACTCAGGAACGGCGAGATCGGCAACGCATTCATCGATGTCTTCGAGGAGGAACCTTTGGCGGCAGGTAACGTGTTCGAGGGTGTCCCCAACGCGGTTCTGACCCCCCATTGCGCCGGGCTGACGCAGGAGGCGCTGCTGCGCTCGAGCCTGATGATCGCCGAGTCCGTGCGGGACGCCCTGGGTCCGGGAGGTTAGATCGATGTCCGCGGTTTTCGACGACGCAACGGCCGGTCCGCGGCGCGCTCCGCGCCAGGCGTTGACGTCTTGGCTGGCCCGCGTATTCGCGGCCTGCGGGATGCCCGATGACGACTCGCGGTTGGCCGCCGAAGTCATGGCCCGCTGCAACGCCCGTGGATACGAAACACACGGCGTGACCCGCGTCATGACGTACGTCCAGAAGTTCGCCGCCGGCGAGATCAACCCCACGCCCAACATCACCTTCGAGAGCCGCGACAACATTCTCGTCATCGACGGGAACGACGGCCTCGGCCAGGTCGTGGGCCCCAGGGCCATGGACCGCGCCATCGACTTGGCTCGTGATACCGCCTTCGTACCGTGCTTTATCCGAGACGGCGGTCACCTCGGCGCCGTCGGGGTCTTTCCGTTGCGCGCGGCAGAGGCAGGCATGGTGTCGGTCCTGATGCAGGCGACGTCACCGGTCATGTCACTGCCCGGCTCAAAAGGGAGGTCGATCGGCAACAATCCGATATCCTTCGCCACGCCGCTTCCGGGACGGGATCCCTTGCTGTTTGATATGGCGACCTGCGTCACGTCTCGTGGCCGTGTCCTGATGGCGCACCGGGCCGGCCGGGACATTCCCGAGGGGTGGGCCATAGGCCCCGACGGCGAGCCAACCACGGACGCGGAGCAGGCCCTGCTGGGCGCCATGCTGCCGGTTGGCGGACCGAAAGGCATCGGGCTTGCCATGATGATCGAATGCTTGGCCGCCAGCCTATCGGGAACCTTCGCGCCGACCATGCGCGGTGTGGCCCCCGCGATCGGCAGTGCCACCATGCATGTCGGGGCTTTCTTTTTCGTGGTAAATCCGGAGCGCATTGTCGGCCGTGAAACTTTCGAGCGTCACGTCGAAGGCTGGGTTTCTCAGTATCTGACGGCGACGGGCGCGGACGGTCGTCTTCCTGGCCAGCGGGCGGCCGACACCGAGCGGGAGAGGACGGCGAACGGAATTCCCATTCCGCCCGAGATCATCGCCGAACTGCGTGAGGCGGGCGAGAAGGTCGGAGAGCCGTTCGACGTGCGACTATCCTAGATCGCCGTCCGGTTCCCCGGGGAGAGAGAAGATATGAGCCACTGGATGCGGATTAATGAGACTGGAGGCCCGGAGGTTCTGACCTGGGAAGAGCGGGATCTGGACGCTCCCGGTCCGGGTGAAGCCCGTATCCGCCACGCCGCCGTGGGGCTCAACTTCACGGACGTGCATCGGCGGCGGGGGGACCATCATTTTCCGACACCGGTCCCGTGTAGTCTCGGTCTCGAAGCGGCGGGACTCGTGGAAGAGGTCGGCGACGGCGTCACCGAGGTGGAGGTCGGCGACCGGATCGCCTATGCCGCCATGCCCCTCGAGGCCTACTCCGACGAACGCGTCCTCGCGGCAGAGCGGCTCGTACCGCTACCCGACTCCGTCGATGAGAAGGTCGCCGCGGCGTCGCTGGTCAAGGGTCTCACCGTGCAGTTCCTGATCCGCCAGACCTTTCGCGTGGAGCCCGGTCAGGTCGTCGTATTCCACGCCGCCGCCGGTGGTGTGGGGCTCATCGCCTGTCAATGGCTCAAGCATTTGGGCGTTACGACCATCGGCACTGTGGGCAGCGAGGCCAAGGCCGAGATCGCGCTGGCCCACGGCGCGGACCATGTCCTCATTCACGGCAAGGATGACGTCGCGGGACTGGCCCGGGACTTGACCGACGGTCGCGGCGTCCCCGTGGTCTACGACTCCATCGGCCAGGCTACTTTCAACGAATCCATCCGCGCGCTGGCGCCACGCGGGATGCTGGTCAGTTTCGGTAACGTGTCTGGTCATGTCGAACCGGTACAGCTCGGCAAGATCTTCGCCCCCGAATCACTGTTCTTCACCTGGGCGCGCTTGCACCAGTACATCGAGACGCGCGAAGCTCTTCTCGGCGCCGCGCGGGATCTGTTCGACGTCATCGAGAGCGGCGCGGTCAAGATCGAAATCAATCAGACCTACCCGCTGCACGAAGCGTCCCGCGCCCACGCCGACTTGGAAGCGCGCAAGACCACCGGCTCCAGCGTCCTGATTCCGTGACGAAGGCCCAGGCGCGGCGGTCCACCGAGAGCGTCGACTAGAGGAACAACGAGAGGACGCCGGTATATCCGTACAGCCGCTGATGGCTGATCTCACCGTTGCAAAACATGCCGACGAGGGGCACATCGCCGAGCGCGTCCTGAATGGTTCGAAGCTCCTCCGAGTTGGGACCGAACAGGTTTGGCCCGCGTGCCAAGCAGGAGTGATAGATGCCGCCCCGTGGCCGCGACTCGCCGACCCGCTGGCCGAGATCCTCGAGCATCCGCGTGAGATCCAGATGCGCCGCCTGCCCGTCTCGGCGGCAGATCATGATGGTGTCCCCCTTGTCGACAACGGCGCCAACGGCAAACACGTGAGCGGCCGGATCGACGGCGAGGAGATTGCGGACGAGATAGTCGGGCCGGTCCGCCCCGCTTACGGGAAAGGCCACATAGATGTAGCCGCCGATGCGCCGGAGATCACGCGCCAGAACTTCTCCGATATCCTCCTTCAGAACTTCGAGAGCGGGCCGTTCATCCAGCGTAACGATGATGTTCTCCCGACAGTCGGTCACCTCGTGTACCGGACCGATGGGGGTACATCCCTGTGTCAGTCCCGTCGCGACGGCGACGTCCGGTTCGAACAGCACACCCGATACGCCGCCCGCGGTCACCGTGCCCGCGAGTTGCGGATGAGCGCCGCGTGATGATGTCAGGCCCCCGACAAGGAAAGCCCCCGTGGCCTCGACGACTGCCGGGATCAATTCGCCCAGATCGGCATTGTGAGGATCGGCGTGCACGAGGCCGAATCGCCCTTCGCGCGTTCCTAACGCGCCCGCCAGCTTCGCCGATGCCTCGTCGGGTGCATCCGAACCCGTATCGAGCAAATGGATCGCGTCACCCGGGATCGAGCAAACGAGAAGCGCAAGGGCGGGCTCATCGAAGTACTCGATGCCCGTGGCACATATCCCGATTCCTGTCGTGCCGACCCAGGTTTCGATTCCCGTTCGGATCTGCAGTTCGATCTGGATGTCCTGAACGTCGTCGGCGAAATGATCCGTGACGTAGAGAAAGCCAACATTCGCCTGATCACGCGGGATGTCCGCCATGATGAGCGCGCTCCGCAGAGCGCCGTGCCAATCGGACGATGCCGCGTGGCCCATGCGGAAGGGAGTCATGGACGGCATGGTGACCGAGCCCCGTTCGCCGCACAAGCGCCTATTGGTCGTCCATCTGGACCAATTGGTCTCAAGAAGGCTGGCTGGTCGCGGTGACGCCGCGCGGACGGCGTCGGGGAGCCTCCGTCCCGCTCCGCTCAGGCATCGTCGTCGAAGGCCACGAACATGCGGTAGAGCGTCCGTTTGGCATCGGCAGGATAGTCGGGTGTGGCGCTGTGCATGGTCGACCGGTTATCGAAAAATACGATCTGGCGGTCCCGCCATTTGTGCCGGTATTGGAACCGGCGTCGCAGTGCGTGCCGGTACAACTCTTCGAGCAAGTCGTCGCTATCCTCTTCCGAATAGCCGACGATCCGGACTGTCCAGCCGGGACTCACGTAGAGGGACTTGCGGCCTGTCTCGGGAATGGCCTTGACGACCGGGTGCTCCACTTCGGGGTGCGCCGCGCGCTGCTCGTCCGAGAGTTTCACGATCGAGCCGCCGGGATTGCGGCCACCGTAGCGATGAATCGCGGTCAGACCCTCGATCCTGTCCTTGAGCGTGCTGGGCAACGCATCGTAAGCGCCGGCCATGTCGGCGAACCGGGTATCTCCGCCCTCCTCCGGCACCTGCACCGAATAGAGAAACGAGACGTCACACGGTTTCTCCTCATAAGTCAGGTCGGCATGCCAGAAAGAGCCGGCGGGGCGTTTCGTCGTGCGGCCGAAACCGGACTCGGGGTCGTTGGAGATGACCGCTATCTCGTCGGCCTCGGGATGGCGATATTGGGTGAGAATGTGAGGCCTGAACGTGCCAAAGCGGCGCCCGAAGCCGACCAGGACCTCGACATCCGCGGGCACCTCCGAGATCACGGCGACTTGCCTTTCGATGAGAACGCCCTTGATCTCCGAGAACGTCGCCTCGTCCAGCGACGCGGCTAAATCGACATTGCCGATTTCCACGCCGAACGACTCGCTCAAGGGCGTTACGCTTATCGTCATCGAAAGGATCTCAAGACGTGGGCATCAGCCGACGGAGTCGCGGTACCGCGCGACGACCGCGTACAGCGGATCCGAGTTCCCCGGATCGGGGCTGAGGTCTTTGATCTCGGGAGCATCGAAACACCCCGCGGCCTCGAAGTAGTGTGCGACAAGACGGCCCTGATCCACGTCGTCGAGCATTTGCCAGATCATAACCGCTTTGGTCGGAAACAGGCGATTCGAATAGGACACGATCATCGGCGCGCCGGATCTCAGAACGCGGCCCACGTCGCGGAACACCTCCACGGGCCGCACCAGATACTGGATCGACAGGGCCAACAGGCAGGCATCGAACGAGTCGTCGCCAAACGGCAGCCGCGTGTCGCGATTGAGGTTGTGGACCACGTGCCGCGACAATCGGGGGTTCTCTCGAAGCTCCATGCGGTTCATCCCGAGCCCGACGATGTCTCCGTATGCCACGCCGGCAGGCAGATGGGAGACGCAGCTCGACATGAGGTCGAGCACGTCGGAGCCGGGCTCGAGGGTTTCCTCGTAAAAGGCGGCGAGGGCAGTGCACGCGCCGTCATCGATATGCGTCACCAGACGGGGAACGGCATAGAACATCTCATCGTCGGAAGCATCCTGGCGCCGATAGACATGAGGCGCGAGCATCGTCACGGTGCCGTCCGAGAGCACGAGAAAGGGGTAGTCCGCCATCCGCCCCCCAATGCGAAAGCCGTCCAGACGGACAGGCTGGTATCTGATTGCATTAAATACGTCCATTACGGCGATATCGAGTCGTTGTCGGGAGGTGTCATGAGACCGGCGACGCCTATCGAGTTGAGCGGGGTGGAATGGGCTGTGCGGCCCGCCGCCGATTTGCCCGAACGGGCGGGAGTACCATAATGGCGCCGAACCCCGCAGTCCTCGCGGGATGCCAGCCGCAAACCGGAAGGGAGGAGCCAGAGATGGACAAGGAACGCTACGAACGCGGCCTCAGGATGCGCAAGGAAGTGATGGGCGAGGATTACGTCTCGCGGGTCATGGAGAATGCCGGCGAGTTCGGAAAGGAGTTCCAGGAATACGTCACCGAAATGGCGTGGGGTGGAGCCTGGGGGCGTGAAGACGGTCTTTCCAAGCGGGAACGCAGCATCCTCAACCTCGGCATGCTGGCGGCCATGGGCAAGAGCCAGGAGTTCGCCGGCCATTTCCGGGGCGCCATGCGCAACGGGTTGACGTTGAAGGACCTCAACGAAGTACTGCTGCAGATCTCCCTGTACTGCGGCTTTCCCGCAGGCGTGGAGAGCTTCCGCATCGCCAGGCAGGTTCTCGACGAGCAGTCGTCATCATAGCGGAGGTCGCATGACCAAAGAGACAGTGGGGTTCATTGGCCTCGGCAACATGGGAAGGCCGATTTCGACGAATCTCTTCAATTCGGGGTACCCCATCGTCGGCTATGACATCGCAGGTACCGCGGAGCGCCTACCGGAAGGCGCCACGTTGGGCCGCGACGTCGGCGACGTGGCGGCCCGGTCCGACGTCATCATGATGAGTCTGCCGGATGGGAACGCGATGCAAGAGGTCACGGAAGAGATCATCGCGACCAACGACCGCAGGACGTCGACGGTCATTGACGTCTCTACCAGCGGTGTGGCGGCCGCCCGAACCGCGAGCGTCCGCTGTCGGGATTCGGAGATCGCCTTCTACGACGCGCCCGTCTCGGGTGGCGTTCCCGGTGCCATCGCCGGCACCATCGCCATCATGTTCGCCGGTCCGGAGGAGGCGTTCGAGCGGCTCAAGCCGCTTCTGGAGAGCATCGGCAAGCCGTTCCTGGTGGGTACCGAACCGGGCCAGGGCCAGGCCATGAAAATCCTCAACAACTTCCTGTCGGCGACTTCGATGATCGCGACGAGCGAGGCCATCGCCTTCGGCGAGGCCGTTGGACTCGACCTCGAGCTCATGGTCGACGTTCTCAACTCCTCGTCGGGACGCAACGACGCCACGGTGACCAAGTTTCCCATGAACATCATCCCGGGAACGTTCGACCGGGGTTTCACCGCCAAGCTGTTGCAGAAGGACATCGACCTGTATCGCGATGCCCAGACCGACGCCGGGACGGCAGACCGGGTCAGCAAGGAGATCGTCGAAGGTTTCCGGGAGTTCTACGACGCCGATCCGGAGGCCGACATTACGCGCATTTATCCCTTCGTCAGGGACGGGAAGATCTAGCGAGGGCGCTCAGAGCGCCTTGTCGGTGCCTCCATCGACGGGGAGCATGGCGCCGTGCACGTGCCGGCCCAGGGGCGAGACGAGAAACGCCACCAAATTTGCGATGTCCTCGGGCTCGCCGAAGCGGCGCAGTCCGGTCGCGGCGATCCGCTTCTTCTCCACCTCCTCGGGCGTCGAGTTGTCCATCTTTGCCGCCTGACGGAAGTTGTCGTAGAGGAGATCGGTCTTGGTCTGGCCAGGGATGACGCAATTGACGTTCACGTCGTCGATGAGGCCGAGACCGGCGAGCGCCTTGGTGAAATTCATCAACGCGGCGTTCACCGCCGAATTGACCATGAAATCATGGGCGGGCACCTTCCCGCGGGTTCCGGCGATATTGACGACCGAGCCGTTCGCTTCCTTGAGCATGGGCCAGAATCGCTGGCACATGCGGACCGTGCCGAACAGTTTGGGTCCGAAGCCCCGCTGCCAGACCTCGTCCGTGAGGTCGAGAAAGGCGCCGCCGACGGCGACGCCGGCGGAATTCACCAGGATGTTCGTCCGTCCGTACGTGGAGGTTGCGACGTCGAGCGCCGTATCCGCGCCCTTCGGGTCGCCGAGATCCACCGCGCAGATCTCCACCCGACGATCGGTCTTCGCCGCGATTTCCTCGCCCGCGGCCTTCAGGTTCGTTTCCGTGACCGCTACCAGCAGAAGATCGCAGCCTTCTTCCGCCAATTTGCGGGCGACCCCCTTGCCGATGCCGCGGCTTCCGCCGGCGACGACCGCGACTTTTCCGTCGAGTGCGAGATCCATTCCTGTCTCCTCGGGCCAGTATCGGTTCCGCAGCTTGAGCGGCCGGGGATGAGCGTACCGCCTAGTAGGCGCTCAGGACTTCCCGAAGTACGCCGGAAATCTCATCGATGTGGCTCTTTTCGGCGATCAACGCCGGTGCCACGAGGGCACAGTCACCCGTCGCTTTGAGATGGAGGCCCGCATTGAACAGCTTGATCTGCGCATCGAACCCCCGGGCTCCCGGCTGCTCGGCCGACGCGAGATCGATGCCTGCCATCATCCCCTGTGCCCGGATGTTCTCGACGATCGGGATGTCCCGGAGATCCATGACGGCATCCATGAAGTAGGGCGACATCTCCTCGCCCCGCTCGAACAGCTTGTCCTTTTCATAGATGTCCTGTGCCGCGATGCCGGCCGCGCAGGCGGCCGGATGCGCCGAAGAGGTGTAGCCGTGAAACAGCTCGATCGCGTTTTCCGGCGCCTGATCGACGATGGTGTCGTAGATCTCCTCCCGGATGGCGACCGCCGACATCGGTTGGGCGCCATTGGTCAGCGCCTTGGCCATGGCTATCATGTCCGGGACCACGTCGAAGGTCTGTGCGGCGAACGCCTTGCCCGTCCGGCCGAATCCGCAGATGACCTCGTCGAAGATCAGCAGGATGCCGTGCTCGTCGCAGATCTCGCGCAGGCGATCGAGGTAGCCTTTCGGCGGCACCAGCCAACCGGTCGATCCCGCGGCCGGCTCCACGACGCAGGCCGCGATCGTACCGCCGCCGTAAAGCTGGACGAAACGCAAGAGATCGTCGGCCATCTCGGCGCCGGTCTCGGGCTGTCCCTTGACGAACTCGTGATCCGGCAGATCGGTATGGCGCATGTGCACCACGCCGGGAAGGCCGGTGCCGTAAACTTCGCGGTTCTTGACCAGGCCCGACAATGCTGTGCCGCCAAAGTTCGCGCCATGGTAAGCGCGTTCGCGTGAGACGAAGCGCACACGCTGGCCCTCGCCCTTGGCACAGAAGTAAGCCAACGCGATCTTCATTGCCGTGTCGACAGCCTCGGAGCCGGAATTGGCGAAGAACACACGGTTGATGTCTCCCGGCATCATTGCCGCGATCCGGTAGGCGAGCTCGAAGGACGAGGGATGGCCGAGCTGGAAGCTCGTCGCGTAGTCCATCTCCATCAACTGCTTTTGGACGGCCTCGGCGATTTCCTTGCGGCCGTGGCCCGCGGCGCAGCAGAACAGTCCCGAACATGCGTCGATGACCCGCTCGCCCTTGTGATTCCAGTAGTACATCCCCTCCGCCTTCGACACCAAACGCGGCTCTTCCTTGAATTGCCGGTTCGCGGTGAACGGAAGCCAGTGATGTTCGAGCGTATTGGTGAGAGCCTGGGCCATCGTGTTCCCCCATTGCTTCGGGTGCTGCGGTCGGGCGCGCAGACGCCCGTTGGCCGAGACGCTATCATGGCCCGGGAATGGTGGCGAGTCGGACCGGCTTCCGGTAGTGCATCACTTTGAAATCATCCTACCACGGGGGACCGCCGTGCCCTATGCTTAGCGGGAAGCATGGACGGAGATGGGTATGCCTAATTCAGAAGAGACTCGGCTATGGGAGAGGTTGCGGGACATCCGAAATCGTATTCAGGAGATTGCCGATCTGGAAGCTCGTGGAGCGATTTTTGGTTCTGGTGCGGCTGACGGGAGTCTCGATCCAGAGCGTGAACGCCTGATTAAAGAGACTGAAGACATACTGGATCGTCTTGAGGCGATGTACAACTAATGCCGAAGGGTCCCCAAGGCCAGAAGCGCCCCCGCGATGTCGTCTCGAACGCCGTCAAGGTCATGCGGGTCGCAACCGGCGAGGAAGAGGAAGAGTTCGAGGACGACGGGAAGGACCCCGCCGCCAAGGCGCTAGGCGCAAAGGGTGGCAAGGCTAGGGCATCTAGGCTCACTTCGGACCAGAGGTCGGCCATCGCCCGAAAAGCTGCCGCAGCGCGTTGGTCAAAAGACTGAGTCGACAGGTTCTGCTTGCATGGTATGTTCATGTCGACCTTGGGGTGTGGCGGGGGCGGCGGGATTCGAACCCGCGAAACGCTGGTGACGTTTTCCGGTTTTAGAGACCGGTGCGATATGCCTCTCTGCCACACCCCCTCTTCCACGCACAGTGTAACGAGTAACGGAAGTCAGTCAAGTGAGTACTCCTCTTGACTCCCATACTCCACACGGTAAGATCTCCACACAACTGTGGAGACTACCATGACTGAACAATTGAAGAAATACCTCCGGAGCCCCTCGTATCCGAGCATGCCGCTGGAACATGCGGTGAACGCCGTTGCCAAAATCGAGAAGGTGTACCGGACCTCTCGCGTCGACAGACGCGAGGCGGCAAAGCTGCTCGGCTACAGTAGCTTGAGTGGCCCAGCGGCTAAAGCTCTGGCTGCTCTAGCATCGTACGGTCTTCTAGAGCGGGCAGGAAAGGGTGAAGCCCGCGTAACCGAGAGGGCGAAGACGATCCTCTATGCTGATGACGAAGAACGTCATGATGGCTTGAGGGATGCGGCACTAGAGCCGCCGCTGTTTCGTGAGCTGAGAGAACGCTTCGAGGCGGCTATTGATGATGGCGTGCCCCTGCCGGAGAGCGGAGTCATCAGACACCTGGAGAGAGAGAACTTCAATCCCAGCGCTGTGCGGCCGGCGGCACAAGCATTTCTCAAAACCATAGAATTTTTAGCATCAAGTGGCGCAAGCAAAAGTCATGGCATTGAGCCACAAGATGATGTGAAATCCCTGAATGCAGGTTCCGGCTCGGAACCTGCGACCTACGAAGGAGCGCAAGTTGGCGACTATATTCAGTGGGAATCCGAAGGCGTCCTTCGCCTCTCGGAGCCCTTGCGCGTCCGTGCCATACATGACGATGGCGAGTGGGTCTTCGTTGAAGGACACGAAGTGGGGATTCCGATGAATCAAGTGATTGTTGAAGAACGTGAAGCAGCGCCGCCGCCAGCGCCACCTACCCTTCCTCTCGATGTGGGGGCAGAGGCCCGTCAAACCGGCGAGCATGAACAGCTTGAATATAAACTGAGCGACACGACGCGCGTGCGGCTCTCCGTGACCGGCGAGATGGGTACAAAGGAACTCGGGCGTTTGATTCGCTTGCTCGAAACCCAGTGCGACATTTTGAAGGATGAGGAGGAAGAAAAATGAAACTCCTACTTGACGCTAAGCATTAGAATTCACATATGAGAGGCATGAGAAAACTGCCCCTCAAAACCCGTGCTCTGATCTTGAACATGCTCTGCGAAGGCCAGTCAATGCGGGCGACCGCACGGCTGGCCGACGTGAGTTTCAACACCGTGGCGAAGCTGCTGATCGACGCGGGCAGGGTCTGTGCCGATCTACATGACGAGCTTGTACAAGACGTAACCGCTAGCCGTATCCAGTGCGATGAGGTCTGGAGCTTCACCTACGCAAAGCAAAAGAACGTCGCGAATGCGAAGGCGGCTCCAGCCGAAGCCGGAGACACTTGGACTTGGACCGCTCTGGATAGCGACTCCAAGCTGATCGTCTCGTGGCTAGTCGGTGGCCGCGACAGCGAGTACGCGATTGCCTTCATGGACGATCTCCAGTCTCGGCTGGCAAACCGTGTGCAACTGACCACAGACGGGCACAGCGCATACCTGGAAGCGGTAGAAGATGCCTTCGGTGGCGATGTGGACTATGCCCAACTGGTGAAGCTGTATGGCGAAGCGCCGGTAACAGAAGCGCGTTATAGCCCCGCTCCTTGCACCGGAACTCGCAAGCGGCGGGTCGAGGGGAACCCTAATCCTAGGGCTGTTAGCACGTCCCACGTCGAGCGCCAGAACCTGACGATGCGGATGCAGATGCGCCGGTTCACACGGCTGACTAATGCGTTCTCCAAGAAATTCGAGAACCACATGCACATGGTCGCGCTCTACACCGTCTGGTACAACTTCATCCGCATCCACAAGTCTCTGCGGGTCACGCCCGCCATGGCCGCCGGGGTCACCGACACTCTGCATGACATGGAGTGGATCGTGAGCCTGATCGATGCACGGGCACCGAAACCGAACCGTCCAGAGGCTTATCGCAAGCGTCAGATTTCAAACTGATACACTATTGACCTCATGCAGGCCGCCACCGTAAGCCCTAGCGCCGACCGAAGCCTCGACCCGAGCTTTCATGAGCCAACCCGACGTCCATATCGAGCCCACGGCTCTTACCGACTTCATCCGCGGAATCTTTACGAGGATCGGATCCGGTGACACCGAGGCCGAGGCGATCGCGACGTCGCTCGTCGAGACCTCGCTGATGGGTCACGACTCCCACGGCGTCAGCATCGTGCCGCGCTATGTGGAGCGGGCGCTCGACGGACGCATCGCGCCCAACCGGAACATCGTGGTCGTCAAGAATGAAGGACCGGTCCTCATCGTCGACGGTCAGAGAGGATACGGGCAGGCGGTCGGCCGGGAGGCGATGGCCCTGGCCATCGACAAGGCGAGAACCGACCGGTTCGTTCTGATGGGCATCCGCAATACCCATCATCTCGGACGCATCGGGGAGTGGGCGGAAATGTGCGCCGAAGCCGGGTTCGTCTCCATGCACTTCTCCAACGGAACGAATCGCCCGCCGATCGTGGCGCCCTTCGGCGGTGCCGCGCCCCGGATGGGGACCGCGCCCTACACTGCGGCCTTTCCCCGGCGGAACGCGCCGCCGATCCTCGTCGACATGGCCTCCAGCGTCGTCGCCATGAACAAGGTGCGCGTGGCGCTCAATCGGGGAGACCGCATGCCGGAGGGCGTGATCATCGACAGCGAGGGCCATCCGACGACGGACCCTGCCGTCCTCTATGAACCGCCCACCGGAGCTCTGCTCCCCGTCGGCGGTCACAAGGGTTACGCACTTGGCGTCGCGGCGGAGATGTTCGCCGGCGCACTCACCGGCGGTGGCGTGATGCTCGCGGAACGGGACGGGGACGGCGCCACCCTCAACGGACTCTTGTCGGTGATCTTCGATCCGGAACTCATGGTCGACCGCGCCTACTACGACGCCGAGATCGAGGCGCTTTACGCATACCTGACGTCGACTCCCCCGGCCCCCGGCGTAGAGGCGGTCCTGGTGCCGGGCGATCCGGAACAGATCTCGTTCAAGACCCGGACGGAGTCGGGCGTGCCCATCGACGCGGTGAGCTGGGCCGAGATATGTCAGGTGGCGCGCGACGCCGGCCTCGACGACACCGAGATCCCGGCGGTGATGTAGAGATCGGAAAAGGGTGCAGGCGGCACGGCTGGTGTGCGGGGGAAGGGTCGCTACCCCTTCTCGGCGCCGGGCGGCGGCAGGGGGACGCCGGCCTTCTCGCAGGCGGCGGCGAAAGCGGCGGAGAAGTCCTTGCCGCCATACCCACGCTCGATCATCGACTCGAAGGATTTCCGGGTCGCCTCGCCGAGATCGAGAGGCGCGCCGATGCTCTCGGCGAGTCGCAGCGCCAGGTTCACGTCCTTGTCCTGAAGCGCGATGGAAAAGCCGGGCGTGTCGTCGCCCTTGAAGATCTTGTTGGGCCAGGTGATGGAGAGATGGCCGGTCCGGGCGGCCGTGCCGGTCAAGACCTCCATAACCTTGTCGAAGGGCAGGCCGAGCTTGAGGGCAAAGGCGATAGCGTCGGCGCTGGCCTGATTGGTGAAACCGGCGAGCAGATTGTTGATCAGCTTCATGCGGATGCCCTGGCCGGGCGGACCGACGTGGACGATGGTATCGCCCATGATCTCGAGCAGGGGCCGGACGCGCGCCATGCTCTCGTCAGTGGCGCCGACCATGAACATCAGCTCGCCCGCCTCCGCGTGCACCTGCTGACGGCCGACTCCCGCGTCGACGAACTCCATTCCTCTGTCGGCGAGGCCCGCGGCGACCTTGTCCGTAACCTCCGGATAGATGGTGCTGGTGTCGACGACCATGACCCCTTCGCGGCCGTTCTCCGCGATACCGTCGGGACCGAGGACCACCGCCTCGACGTCGGGCGAGTTGGGCACCATCGTGAAGATGATGTCGCTGGCTTCGGTCAGTTCCGCGATCGAACCAGCGGCACGAGCGCCGAGCTCGACGACCGGCCTGGTCGCGTCGGCCGCGACGTCGTAGACGGTCATGAGATAGTCTGCCTTGACGAGGTTGGCGGACATCGGCCGTCCCATGGTCCCGATGCCGATGAATCCGATGCGTTCCATGATCTTCTCCCAATATGGTCTCGACGGTCCCCGCAACGCCGCGCGCGACTCACGTCCCGATACGATGACGCGACGCCGGGGCCGACAGTCGCGGTGACTAGATGTGGAGCGCGGACAAGGGCTCCGCGGCGAGGGCCAATTCCTTCGAGCGGGCCAGCAGTTCGCAGGCGCGGGCAGCCGCTTTCTCGCCGCCCGCCGCGTCGCCGCGCACGTACATCGGCCTCGTCTTCTCGATCTCGTCAAGCGCCTGCAGCAGTTCCTCGGCGACGATTCCGTACTTCTGCCAGTCGTTGCCGCTCAGGAAGTAGGTGTGCTGGACGTCGTCGTCCGCGTCCGTGACCCCGAACTCGTGCAGCGCATAATTCACCCAATGGGTGGCGGCGAGCATGGCGCCCTCGATGGTCATCTCGTAGTCCTCGGGTCCGAGCTTTTCCAGGGTGCCCATGATGCGCTCGGCGAATTCCCGGTGTCCCTTGCTGTCCATCTCAGCTTCCCGCCGCCTCGGCGGCTACCTCGCGGGCCAGAGCGACGGCCTCGCGGTAGGCGGCGTCCACCGTGTCGACGATCTCCTGCGTGACGGGTTCGCCATCTCGCACGCAGGGATCGCGCCACTCTTCGATGACGTCCATGAGGTCGGCGATGCGCTGGACTTTCTCCGGGATCGGCTTCTCGATTTTCGGCCGGCCCACGTGCAGCACGTCGCCCAACGGCTTGAAGGCGGGAACGAAGGTGCCGGGCTCGTGGTCCGCCACCATGTAGACGCCGGGCTGCTGGGGATACCAGGGTCCTTCCTCGGTGATCCCCGTGGCATGTAATGCCGCGTTCACCGCGTTGGTGCCCGCGTTCATGGTGGTCCAGAACCAGATCTCGAAATCTTCGAAGTGGTCGAGACGCTTTCTCAGCGCGTCGAATCGCTCGATCTTTTCGAAATGGGATTCGATCTTCACGGCACTATCCTCCCCGAGTCTCATTCATTGCCTGGGACTGTAAGAATCAGACCCGGCGGGGTCAACGCGGGCCTCCGCCGCGGACCGTCACCGTGCCCGTTTCCGGGTCGACCGTGACCCGTTCGCCGGTCTGGATCGCGCTCGTGATGTCGACCTCGAAGCGGTCGATTAGGGCGACATCTCCGAACGCCGCGCCCTGGGCCATGATCGGATTGGCGAAGTTCAGCAGCAGGGCCAGGGGGCACATCCCGCGGGCCGCCATCTCACGCAGCATCCACGCCGTGGCCACACCGCCCTTGGCGACGTTGAGTACCAGTACCTTGCCCACATAGTTCTGCCCGACGAGCTTGTGTGTCGGCCGGGAGAAGACTCCCTTCACGCGATCGAGATCATAGCGGGCGCTGAAGTTGTCGTTGGCCACCAGCGCCTCGCCCTCCACCTTGGTGCCGATCCCCACATGGCCTCTGATGACGCGGTCCGCCATCACGCGATCCTCCCCGCGACAGCGGAGTCGATACAGTGTTCCATGGTGCCGAGCACCGGTTCATAGCCGTAGCCGCCGAGGATGTTGACGATCTTGGCCGAGTTGCTCATCAGGCGCCGCCAGCCGTTGGCCTTGCCGATCTCCCGGGCATGCATCTGGTAGAAGCAGACCCCTTCGAGCACGACGGCCCCGGAGGTCTCGATCATCTCGGTGATGCCCATGCGGTCGCACGCCGCCTTGATTTCGGGCGATGTCGCGGCCAGCACCGTGACGTCGGGGTGGACCACGCGGTCGCGGAGCAGCAACCCCAGCGTCTGCATCTCGATCAGGGACAGCTGCGGCGCGGCGAAGACGACCACATCCAGCTTGTCGTCGCCCGGCCGATATCCGCTGTAGATCCCGTCGATATCGGCGCGGGCGATCTCCGTCGCGTCGGGCGGCGGGTCATCGAATACCGACGCGAGGTCCGGTGCCTCGGGCGTGATGCCGACCATGTGAAAGAGGGGCGTCGACCCGAAGCTGGCCAGCGCGGCGCCGAACTGCTTGAGCTCGTCGGACGTGGGCGCACCGTCGACGCCCACGATCACGGGAACTTCCCAGTACGAACCCTGCGCACGGCCGATGATGGCCCCGGCGGCACCCCAATCCGACAGGGACTCGGGCCGGCATCGAAGCTCCCAGAGATTGGTACCGCGCCGACGCTCGTCGAGGTGAAATCCGTACCGCGGCACCCGGCCGGTAAGCGCCGCGGCCAGAGCCGAAGGCCCGCCCTGAAAGTTCGTACGCGCGCCCATCACGCTGTTGGCGTAGATCGACGACCCCGTATCGCCGTAAGCCAGATGCTCACCCAGGACCGGCGGCAGGATGGTCTGATAGTTGATGCAGGTCTGGGTGATGAGAATGCCGAGGCTCTGGAAGGCGGCGCTGAGGCGCCGTTCCTGGGCGATGAACTCTTCCGGATAGTTGATCCGGTCCGCCTTGGCGAAGTCGCATCCGAGCGGATCGGTCACTGTCGGCACCCGCACCCGACGTTCGCCTTCGGGATACGTACCGAGCATCTCGAGGTATTGGAGTCCGGCTTCACCGGTGGATTCGGTGTCCGCCATGAGGTGGACCTGGCTGACTTCCACCAGATCCTCGGCATCGAAGAACCGGCCCACCTCAAGGATGTGTTCCATGGAGAGCCTGCGCGGCTCGCCCAGCTGGCCCGCGAGCATCGCCCGTTCATCGTCGTTCAGCTTGACCATATTCTCTCCTGCGACGGGGCCGGCTTGGATGCCGGCTCGCCTTTTCGCCGATCCGCTGCTCTTATAGTGGGTGGCTCTCGGCTACGCACGCCCGGGGTCAACTCAGAGGACGGAGAAGACACCATGAGCAATTCGGAGACGTACGAGGTCTACGCCATCCGCTACGGGACGTTTGCCGAACGCCTGCGTCGGGACAACTTCATCACGCCGCCCGACCCTCACGAAGGGGGCATGCCGATCGACTATTTCGTCTGGGCCATCGTGAACGACGACCGAACCGTCGTCGTCGATACGGGCTTCGACGCCGAAGAGGGAGTACAGCGCAACCGCACCATCGAGCGGCTGCCGCGCGAGGGGCTCGAGATGATCGGCGTTGATGCCGCGAAAGTGAAGGACGTGATCATCACCCATCTGCACTACGACCACGCCGGCACCCTGGGCGACTTCCCGGCCGCAAGGTTCCATATCCAGGACAGCGAGGTGACCTACGCCACGGGACGCCACATGTGTCAGCCGACGTTCGGGCACTCGTATTCCTGCGATCACGTCGTCGATCTGGTGAGAAACGTGTTCGCCGGCCGCGTTGCGTTTCACGATGGCGATGGCGAAGTGGCGCCGGGGATTACGGTTCATCACGTGGGCGGCCATACCATGGGCTTGCAGTTCGTTTGCGTGACGACCAGGCGAGGCCCGTTGGTGCTCGCTTCCGATGCCGCCCACTTTTACGAGAACATGCACGCCGTCGCGCCGTTCCCCATTGTCTACAACGTCGCCGACATGCTGGACGGCCATCGGCGCATGCACGACATGGCCGGGAGCGCCGATCACGTCATCCCGGGCCACGACCCCCTTGTCATGACCTATTACCCGGCACCGAAATCCAACCTGAACGGCGTGGTCGCTCGACTCGACGTCGACCCCCAATCCTGACGTTTCGCGTCTGCACCGGTTCGGCTTTGAACACAGCGCCGCTGGGGACCGGCTGCTTCCAGTGCGCCGGGAGGAATCTGGACGGCTCATGTAAGTAGGACCGGAAGCCGTGGCGCGTCGTTGAAGTGCGCACACGCGCCGTGTAGGTTCGCGCGGCCCGGTACGCCGGTCGGATCGAGAGAAGCGCAGCCGTCAAGGGAAGGACACATGAGCAAGATCGAACAAGTTGGTTTCATTGGCCTCGGCCTCATGGGCACGTCGATGTCCAGCAACCTGCTCAAGGCGGGCTTCAAGGTGAAAGGGTACGACCCTCTTCCCGGCGCCGGCGACGGGGTCAAGGCGAACGGCGGCGAGATCGTCGACACGCCCGGCGCCACCGGCGAGGGCTCGCAGCTCGTCATCGTCATGGTGCCGGACGTGCCCGAGGTCGACGCCGTGCTGAACGGCGACGACGGGCTGCTGAAGAGCCCCGGCGACGGACGCGTCGTCATGGTGATGTGCACGATCGATCCGGGCGCCGTCCTCGAGTTCGCCGAGCAGGCGAAGTCCGCGGGCTGGGGCTATGTCGACTCGCCGGTGGGCCGGACGGCGGATGATGCCCGCCAGGGCACCTCGATGTTCATGGTCGCGGGTTCGGCGGAAGACAAGGCCACGGCGATGCCGGCGCTCGAGGCCATGGGTACGACGATCATCGACTGCGGCGACGTGGGCCACGGCATGACCTGCAAGATCGTCAACAACTTCATGTCGACGGTTGGCGCCGTGATGGTCGCCGAAGCGTTGCGGCTTGCCGAATCGGGCGGTGTCGGTCCCGACAAGGCGCTCGAAGTCATCAACGGCACCATCGCGGGTAACGGACACTCGAGACAGCATTTCCCCAACAAGGTGCTGGCGGGGAACCTCAACCCCGGATTCGCCGTCAAGCATGCCCGCAAGGACGTCAACATCGCGCGCATGGTGATGGAGCGGGAGGGCTTTCCCTGCTATACCGCGCCCGCCGCGCTGGCGGCCTACGACGCCGCCCTGGAGCGGGGCCATGGGGACAACGATTGGAGCGACCTCTACAACGTGGTCAACGACATCTGGCGAGAGAACAGGAAGGGGTAGGGCATACGCGACTTCAGGAGATCCGGTCCAGGGCTTTCGGCAGCGCGTCGCAGAACCGGCGGACGTCGTCGTCGGGAACCGTCGTGGTCACACGCACGAAATTGGGGCCGTAGAGATCCGAGGTGTAGTTGCCCGAACGGATGACGCACCCCTCTCCGAGGACTGCGCGCACCACGGCTTCGGAGTCGCGACCGGTTCCCGTGATATCGATGGCGACGAAATTGGCCGCGGGCGGCCAGGAGATGACCTCCAGCGCGTCGACAGAATCGACGCAAGCCTTGATCGCTTCCTGATTGCGCCGGTTCATCTCAAGCACCCGGGGTTTCCATTTCGGCTTCGTCCGAAACGCGGCGATGGCACCCTGCTGAGCCACCCAATTCCCCCCGAGTCGGTCGACTTGGTGCTCGCGGATCCGTGCCATGAGAGCGGGATGTGCGAAGGAGGCGCCGACGCGAAGGCCTGCGAAACCGCAGATCTTCGAAAGGCTGATGTTCATGACGGCGCGCTCGGAATAGTCCGGTGCGGGAAAGTTCCTGTCGGTCGCAAAATCCCGGTAGGTGGCGTCGTGCAACAGCCAGGCGTCGTTGGCCTCGGCGATCTCGCAGAGCGCCTTGATCTCTGCCTCGTCATAGCATGAGCCCAGGGGATTGAGCGGGTCGATCACGGTGATCAGTCTGGTGCGCGGTGTTACATGGTTCCGCACCACCTCCGGGACGAGTTTCCAGCCCGCATTCGGCGAATACACCGAAATGGACACGACCTCCGACCCCAGAGAGCGGGCGAAGTTCGGGATGTGCGGCCATCCGGGATCGGAAACGATGGTCTGATCTCCCGGACCGAGGATCGCGGCCATGGCCTGGTAGATCGCCTCCGGGGCCCCCTGGGTGAGCATCACCTCGGTGCCTGGAACATCGACGTCCGCCGCCATGA
>JAGWAU010000069.1 GCA_021296255.1 Alphaproteobacteria bacterium
ACCTTAACAGGCCGCCACCGTAATGGATACGATGTTCAACCGGGCCATTCGCCCAGCTTGAAAGCGCTGACGTCTACAAGGATAAAGCCTCAGGCCGCGCTCCAGCTCGGCAGCGAACCGGGCGTCGGCCTTGAGATTCCCTGATGCGTCAGGCTCCGTTATGGGAGCCTGCGTTCCTCGCGCAACGCAGGCCACTGTTCACCGATGTAACTTTGGTTGTCCTATGGAAGAATTCTCGAGTTGATGAGCCCTACGACTATATCGTGGTGGGCGCGGGCTCGGCCGGATGCGTTGTCGCCAACCGCCTGGACGAGGACAACCTATTGATGCTCCACATCATCGAGGCTGGACATACGTCAGCACCTGACCACATGCTAAACCTACCTGACCGAAAACCGCCTGCATCCGAAGGAAGCGACCACATACGTCGATACAACATGCCATGAGCGACAACGGGGCCCACTCGCAGGCCGACGTGGAGCGGGGTAACCTCATGAAGGAGAGGGCCTCTACCCAGGAGCGCCTCGCCAAAAGCCACCTCCAGCCTTCCGCCGTGGCGGTCTGCCAGGAACGACTGGCCGCCATCGATAGGGCCATCAGTGCCTTGCCACCGCCTCACCTGAGGGTCATCGAGGGTGGCAAGGATGAGAAGGACGTGCCATGAGCATGGGCATATTCGGCACCTAGCACCTGTTGATCATCGGCGGCCCGCTCGTCTTAGGCCTCGCCGTCATCATCATCATTTACAACTACAACACGTCGCGCACTTGGCGGTGGCGAGCCCGGAGACGGCACACTCGCCGTCTATCTTGTCGCCGGAAGCTGTGCGGCCACCAGGCGGGGGTCTTATCAAATTCACCCACCCGGCGGCCTGTTGTCGCCCCAGGTCGCGCCGTGAGCGAACGGCCCTATCTCCTGGGCGCTCAAGACCGGGGTCTTGCCGCTCTCGACCACATGGCGCGGACCGCGGACGGAGCCTGCGGGGTTGAAGGCCAGCACCTACCCTCGGTGAGAAATCCGGGCTAGCGGCAGACCAACGAGCATGTCACGCCACGCTCCTCAAGACGTCGGATCCGGTTCTCGGGAGGGAGGTGGCGCTCAGGTAGTCGAGTACCAGCCCGTTGTCCTCCTCGTCCAATGGTTCCATCTCGTGGTTCACGCGCATTCTCTCCAGGGCTTTCGTCCACTCTGTGCGGCTCATTCCCTGGTGTGCGACCAACATGGCCGAATGACAGGCTCGTCCCGGCCCGAATCATCCGGCAGTCCGTACCAGTCGTCTTCGCCACCCAGAACCGCGCCCGGCGTGGCCAACGCAGTGGCCGTCAGGATTGCGAGCATGCATATCGCAAATGTTTTCATTTGTCGTTCCCTGCCCGAGTGCCTCTCTCTGCCTTGCCGTCGGCCCGATCGCCCTCCACGAGGTCGTGCGCATCCATATTTGAGGGATGGTCGAGCGCCGCCCGGGGACTGGGGTGCGGCTTCTCTCGAGGCGGCTGCGGTCGCTAGTCAGCTGCCGTTCCCGGGAAGCGGACGGGACACACCGGTCTCCCTGACGGCCTCGCTCAGGCCCAGGAACGACCCAAAGAACTCACCCTCGCTGCCGTCGCTCTCCTCGAAGGAGACACCGTTGAAGCCCGCCACCAGCCGTGGGTTTCCGGCCTCGTCCTGGCGGCTGGACGGGGCCCCACCCCAGTACCCCTCAGATAGCGTGACAGTCCGTTCCGGGTGTTGCAACACCACCCTGTCGCGGTCGAATTGGCCGTCCTCCCGGAAGATCGCGGTGGTGAGGTGGAGCTCGTAGTCCTTGGCGAGGCCCCCCAGGTCGCGCAGCTCCTGGCCGAGGAACACCCCGAAATGCGCCCGCTACGTGACGAGATCGCCCACGCAGCCGATGCAGCCCCTCAAGGTGCCGTCCGAGAAGTCCGCGGTGAGGGTGACCGTCCCCTGGTACTCGTCGATCACGAAGGCGCCTTCATTCTCTCCCCAGTCGCTCCCGGCCTCGTAGGTATAGAGCCCCCCGGCTTGACCCGCATAGGCGGCCGTCCCGTCGACCGGCAACTGCGGCACGACGCCATGGTCCAGTTCGGGCGTTCTCGACGAAGTCGGAGGAGGAAGTCGGCTATGAGCGCCAGCGCGATGACGAGCGCGGTGAGCTGGCCCATAGCGGAATTGAGTTCGAAGCTGGAGAGGCTGATCACGACGAACCCCGCCACGAGCACGAGTGAAGTCGTGAGCAGGGCTCCGCCCACGGTACGAAAGGCAACACGGTCGGAGTTTTATTCGCGCAACCGAGAGGACGATGCCCACGGGAGCGCCAAACTCAACCGCTATCCGCTGGCCGCCGATCAGGAGATGGACGCCCGGTGACCGCGCTCATGCGACGGTCAAGGCGCAAAGCGCGTCGCCACGCCTTCCGCATGCCGGTTGCGCGAGAGGTCAATTCGCGTCCAGGACGGCATTCAGGAATTGCTTCGTCCGCTCGCGCTCGGGGTTCTCGAACAGCTTGGTTGGGGTTCCCTGCTCTTCGATGGCGCCGTTGTAGAAGAAGCAGACGCGGTCCGAGATCTCCTTTGCGAAGCCCATCTGGTGGGTCACCATGAGCATGGTGAGGTGATGGGCACCGACCAGGTGCCGGATGACGTTCGTCACTTCGCTGATGACTTCCGGGTCGAGTGCCGAGGTCACCTCGTCGAACAGCATGACCTTGGGCCGCATCGCGAGGGCTCGGGCAATGGCGACGCGCTGCTGCTGCCCGCCGGAGAGACGGGAAGGATGTTCGTCGCGCTTCTCGGCCATTCCCACCATGTCGAGGAGCTCCAGCGATCGCTCTTCCGCCTCCCGGCGGGAGAGCCCGAGGACCTGGACGGGTCCCTCCATGCAGTTGCCGAGCGCGGTCATGTGGGGAAACAGGTTGAAGTGCTGAAAGCACATCCCGATCTTGGTTCGAATGCGCCGGACGTGCTTTGAGTTCGCCGGCACGAGCTGGCCGTTGCGCTCCACGTGGGTAAGCGGCTCCCCGTCGACGTAGATGACGCCGCCATTGATGGTCTCCAGGGTCATCAGCATGCGGAGCACGGTCGTCTTGCCGGAGCCGGAAGGGCCGATGATGGTCACCATTTCTCCGGGCGAGACGTCGAGATCGAGCTGGTCCAGGACGACGAGCGGCCCGTATCGCTTGGTCACGTTCTGGAACCGCACCATCGGGACGTCGTCGCCCTCGAGGCGCAGCGGGTAGCGGCTCATGTCTTCGGTCATTTCAACATTCCCAGTGTCCGCCGGACCCATTTCTCGAACCGGCTGATGAGGTAGGCCGCGGGCAGCGAGATGGCGAGAAAGATCGCTCCGACCATGGTATAGGGCTCGAGGTATCGATAGCTTTCCGCGCCGACCGCAGTCGCGGTGTGCATCAGCTCGGTCACTCCGATGACGGACAGCATCGGTGTGT
Source organism: Alphaproteobacteria bacterium (assembly GCA_021296255.1). GTDB lineage: Bacteria > Pseudomonadota > Alphaproteobacteria > UBA2966 > UBA2966 > UBA2966. The sequence goes on from JAGWAU010000069.1 coordinate 3,446, forward strand.
CCTTGAAGATACCGACGAGATAGTTGCCCATCCCGGAGACCGCCGGGGGAAGCGCCTGGGGAATGACGATCCGCCGGTAGGTCTTCGCCGCCGACAGATTGATGGCCTTCGCAGCCTCCCACTGGCCCGCCGGCACGCTCTCGATGCCGCCGCGATAGACCTCGGAGAGGTAGGCGCCGTAGTGCACCCCGATGGCAATCAGGCCGGCCGTCCAGGGCGAGAGCACCAGCCCGAACTGCGGCCCTACGTAGAACACGAAGAAGACCTGCAGAAGAAGGGGGGTGGAGCGGATGAGCTCGACGAACTCCCGCACCGCGAACGTTAGGGATCGGAAGCGGGTGCGCTGGGCAAGGACCAGGACGAGGCCAAGAATGACCGCGATCGCATAGCCGCCGCCTGCGGCGAGCAGGGTCTTCCCCGCCGCGTCGGTGAACCTCGGAGCGAGCTCCCAGACGAGATGCCAGCGCCACTCGATCAACGCTCAGGCCCTCCCGATCCTGCGTGACATGAAGTGCTCCAGCGCGCGCATGACCGGCGTCACGAAGAAGCGGGCCAGCACGTAGTAGACGATGAGCGCGGTGCCGAAGGCCTGGACGGACATGAACGTCGAAATATTGATCTGCCGGATCTCGAACATCAGATCCGTGACCGAGATGAGGGCAACCAGCGCCGTGCCCTTGAGGATCTCGATCACCAGGTTCCCCCAGGGCGGCAGCATGATGACGAAGGCCTGGGGCAGGATGACCCGCCACATGCGCTTGCGGCTGGTCATGTTGAGCGCGACCGCCGCCTCCCACTGGCCCGTCGGGACGGAGAGGATCGCGCCTCGGACGAGCTCCGCACCGTACGCCCCCATGTTCAGTCCGACGGCGAGGAACCCGGCCACGAACTTGTCCAGGTTGAGCCCGAAGATCGGCAGCACGAAGAAGATCCAGAAAAGCTGGATGAGGAGTGACGTCCCTCGGAAGATCTCGACATAGACGGTCGCGGCACCCCGAATGGCCGGGTTCCGCGACAACCGCATCAGTCCGAACAGGACCGCGACGGCCACGGCCACGACCGTGGCGAGCAGGAACTGAACCACGGTGAGCACGGTCCCGTCGGCCATCCTGCCGCCGTGGACCTGCAGGAACTCGATGTATGTCATTGCCTGCGCTGGTTCCGTGCGAACCGCATTCCGCGGCCGTGGCGGGACCGGCGTGCGAGGGTGTGCGCGCCGGTCCCCCGGGGAGAAGAGGGTTCCGGGCCGGACCTACCGGTTGGCGCAGATCCAGTCGGTCGCGACGTCGCCGGGGACGTTCCCCGGGATGTAGTCGTACTGCGCGACATCGGCGAGCATCTGCTCGGACCCGATATAGCCTTCCATCCCTGCGTTGAATTCTTCGCGGAACTTGTCGTCATCGGGATGAAAGCCGATGCCGACCCAGTTGAACGTCCATTGCGGCAATGCATTGGTGTCGGTCGCCTCGACATCGCCGGCATCCATCGCGATCTTGTTCGCCTCGACCGCAGTCATGGCGCCGGCGTCCGCACGTCCGGCTCGAACGGCGGCCAGGACCTCGGTCGTGCCCGGCACGTTGATGATCTTGTCCTCCGCGATGCCGACCCGGCGAGCCTCCTCGATGTTCACATACCCGGTCGGCGCGGCCACGACCGCCCCGGCGTTCTTGATGTCTTCGTAGGTCTGAATGCCCTTTGGGTTGCCCTTCGGGACGATGAAGGCGTTGCCGAACTGGCCGATCGGCTCGGAGAAGTCGATGTTCTCGCAGCGCTTCTTCAGGATGTACATGCCGCCGGTGATGATGTCGACGCGGCCGGCGATGAGGCTCGGAATGAGCCCGCTCCAGTCGGTCAAGACCGGTTCGACGTTCGTGTGTCCCATCTTCTTGAGCACGTCGATCGTGATGACGTTGACGAACCCGAGCGGGTCTCCGTTCTCACCGGGGTGCGCCCAAGGCGCGGCGGCGGCAAAACCGAGGCGAATGGGTTCGCCCGCGGCCACGCGGTCCTCGAGCGGGCCGGCTTGTGCACTGCCGGCGACGAATGCCAGCGCGGTTGCGATGGCGCATGTGACCAATGTCCGTCTCATTTGAAATTCCTCCGTTCATGATATGGGCCGTCCGGGGTTCCCGTGGACGGGAATCCGGACCGGCCGGTCTCCCTGCCCCCCGCGCTTCCCGCGTCTCTTCGGGGTACTTGAAGCGTTCTTCCTGTCACCTCCTCTCCATTGGTGAACGCCGCGGCGTTCATTGCAGGCGCCTTATGACGAGCTCCTGGAAGCTCCGTACGGAGTCCTCCCAGACCGGGGAAAGCACCCCGCCCGCGGCGGCCGCATCGGAAACGCGTCCCTTCTGGAGCCGTTCGCAGATCGCGTGGTCCTCGAGGTGCACGTCGCGCCAGAGCTTCGCGAGTTTCTCGGCGCGGTCGGCCGGCAGGCGCTCCGGGTCGAGGCTGTAGATCGCGCGGCGCTGGAGGGTGCGGTCCGGCGCCAGCGGGACGTTGAGGTGCACGCCGATCTGGTCCGGGAGATAGAGACCGAACACAAAGTTGGGGAACAGGGTGAGGTAGCGGGAATCCGCCGACAGCGTGTTCTCCCGCTTCGCGTCTCCGGAGACGTCCACGGCGCAACCGAGACAGCCCGGGTCGTTCACCGTGTAGTGATCCGTCAGGGGTTGCTCGGTGGTCGTCGGGTGCACGAACTGGACGTGGTAGGGCTCGATGAAGTTCTCCATCAAGAGCTTCCAGTTCGCGGCCACCTCGCCAAGGTCGATGGTGACGAGGTGGCGCATGAGGGTAAGGTCAATCCCTTCGAGCCGGTCCTGGAGGGGGGCGACGAAGTCATCGAGCGGCGGCGCGCCGCCGGTCCGATCGGCGAAGCTCCAGTCGTGCCAAACCGCCGACCGCGCCGGCACGAGGCCGTGCTGCTCGCGGTCGAAGCCGGGCGGCGCCGCACGCGGTTCGGGGCCGCCGAAATACGGAGCGGCGAGCAGGGCGCCGTCCAGTCCGTACGCCCAGGAGTGGTAGGGGCAGCGAACCGCCCGCCCGACGTTGCCGGGCGTGTCGACGAGCTTGAGGCACCGGTGGCGGCACACGTTGTGGAAGGCCCGGATCCTCTCCTCGGCGTCCCGCAGCAGCAGGACCGGCTGACCGGCTACGGTGACCGGCACCGCGTCGCCGGCCCGGGCCAGCTCGTGCGCAAACCCCGCGAACACCCACGAGGCGGCGAAGAGACGCTCGTTCTCGAGGGCGAAGAACGCCTCGCTCGTGTAGGCCTTGCCCGGCAGTCCGCGCGCCACCGACCCCGGATTCTCGAACGCGGCAAGGGGCTCGGCCCCCAGGATCGACTGCAGCGATGAGCTCATGGCCATCCCCTGTGGAACTCCGGACGAACTAGGGCACGTGGTGCTTCAGCAGGAACTGGTTCTTGAACATGCCGAGCCGCGTCATGACCTCGACGTGCGCGATGTCGGGTTGCGAGTGGATGTGGCCGTTCAGGAAGTTCGTGAGCTCGCTCTCCTCGTCGCACACGACCTCGACCAGCAGGTCGAAGCGGCCGCTGACCCACATGATGTAGACGACGGCCGGGAGGGGCTCGAGGCGTTGCGCCAGCACGGCCGGGGCGGTCCCCGGGGCGGTCTTGATGCCGAGCATCGCGTCCGACTCGTAGTCGACGGCCACCGGGTCGACCACGGCCACGATGCGGAGCATCCCCGCGTCCCGCATCCTGGTCACCCGGTTGCGGATCGTTCCGGCCGAAACGCCGAGCTTCTGCCCGATGACGTCATAGGCTGCCCGCCCGTCCTCCTGGAGCAGACGGATGATCTGCTGGTTGAGGTCGTCGTAGGGAGAGGAGAGCGGTGAGACCCTGCCGGCGGGCTCTCCGTCGCCGTGAACGGCCACTACCTGCAACTCATGGGCCTTGGATCGGGGCATGTGCTCGGCTCGTGGTTCGGCTACACCGCGTGCAGTTAAAATTGCGAATTTTGCATTACATGAATTATATTTTACCAATTCCGCAAGAAAGGAACAACCTTAATTTACGAACTGTATATGTGGATCGAATTGATCTATGAATTCCTCACTCTAAATTGATGCACGAATCCCTCATTCACACCCATCGTCCTCGAAGGAGAGCGAACACCCGATGACTGCGACATCAGAAAACATGGCCGGGGCCCTCCCCGACATCGAACGCGTACGCGAAGCGCGGGCGAAGCTTTCCGAAGCCGGCGTCCGCTACGTGCTCTCTTGCTGGATCGACCTGCTCGGGGTGCCGAAGACCAAGCCGGTGCCGCTCAGCGACTTCGAGAACCTGTGCATGGGCAAGGGTCCGCAGTTCGCGGTGCACTCCGTCTCGTTCGTGCCTGAGCTCACGCCGGCGGACTCCGACCAGATCCCGGTGCCCGATCTCGACACCCTGGTCATCTGTCCCTGGGACCGCACCTGCGCCTGGATGGTCGCGGACCTGTGGTGGGAAGACGCACCGTACAATTTGTGTCCGCGCCAGGCCCTCAAGCGCGTCGTGCGCGACGCCGCCGCGATGGGTTTTGCCGGATTCGCAGGTATCGAGCCGGAGTTCATCGCCATGCGCTGGCGCGGGGGCCAACCGGTCAAGGCCTTCGACGACGATCCGCCCCCCGGAGAAGGCGTGCGGCCCAGGCGGCAGGCGTTCGGCTACGACGCCGAGTACACCATCGACTCCATGGGGTTCCTCGGCGCGCTCATCGACACCTTAGAGGAGCTCGGCTGGGGGTTGAAGGACGTGGTCGCTGAAGGCGCCTACTCGCAATTCGAGCTCGACTTCAGCTACACGGACGTCCTGCGGATGGCCGACCGCCTAGTGTTTCTGCGCGTCCTGTTGAAGGAGGTGGCCAAGAAGCATGGCATGTTCATCACCTTCATGCCCAAGCCCACCGTCGGCGATTGGCGGTCGGGCGCGCACATCAACTACTCGATGCAGCGGGTCGATGCCCCCGGGGTGAACCTGTTCGAGGACGCAGGCGGCGGTTGGGGCGGCGCGGCGTACAACGCGGTCGGCGGGTTGCTACGCCACGGCGGTGCGCTCACCGCCATCGCCTGCTCGACGGTCAATTCCTACAACGGCCTGGTGCCCCGGGTCGGCGGCTTCGAAGGCGGCACCGTGACCTGGGCCCCGACCCACATGACGTACGGCATGAACAACCGTTCCTGCATGCTTCGCCTCCCGCAAAACCGATTCTGCATCGAGAACCGCGCCGCCGACATGTGCATGAACCCGTACCTGTCTCTCGGGATGACCACGGCGGCGACCGTCGCCGGAGTGACCGCGGCCATCGATCCCGGACCGTCGCTGGACAAGGACCTGTACCAGCTCACCGACGAGGAGATCCGGGCCAGCGGAGGACAACGTCTGCCGAGAAATCTCCTCGAAGCGACCGAAATCCTGAAGGACGACCCCTTGGCCACAGAGGTGCTCGGCCCCGTCATGCTGAACTCCTGGCTGCGGTACAAGGTCGACGAGTGGGAGCGTTACCATCAGGCGGTCACGGACTGGGAGGTCCAGGAGTACCTCCGGCTTTACTGAGCCGGCGAAGCAGCGAAACGAGAGAAAGACGGACCACGAGATATTCGAGCTCGGCGACGTGGCGCCGCAGTCCGGCGCCGCCCTCGCGGAACGTATTCACATTTTGGGGACCGTCAGACGGCACGGATTGAGGTGTGGCGACCCCCAGGTTGGCCGTAGACAGCTTCTCTCGTCGAGCTGAGCGCGGAACGCCTTGCCCGGATACGCCGAGCTCGACGAGAAGCGCCCTCTCCATAGCGCCTGCTGCCGCGCGAGGCTCCCATCTCCTCCCGCAGGAGGGTGATCTTCCCTCCGAGCTCCGCTCCCGCCACTCCTGTCCGCGTCAATCCTCATGAGCAGCCGGGGGGCGGAGGAGGAAGTCGGCTATGAGCGCCAGCGCGATGACGAGCGCGGTGAGCTGGCCCATACCTCCGAAGCTCTTGGTACATTTTTGCGCCGCCGCCGGTACATAATCCCGCCGCCGTTGACACCCCAACTAGTCCTCGGGGAAACGCTATCGAGGGTCAGATGGGCCGGACGAAAGTGTGCCGGTGTTGCAGGAGTGCAAGCAACGCGGCCACAAAATTAGCCGTAGCCAAGGCGAACGCGACACCTGTTGGCCCCGCCAGGTTCGCCCCCAGCCAGGCGAGCGGGATTGCCAGGAGAAAGACGCGCACGAGATAGAGCACAAGGCCACGGGTGGCACGGCCCATCGCATTGAAGGCAGTCGCCAAACAGATCAATATTCCAAGGCCCGTCAGACTTATCGGTACGATATTCAGATAGTCCACCGCGAACTCGACAATGCCTGGCTCCGAATTGAACAGGCGGACGATTTCTGGGCCGAACAGCCAGAACGTACCAGCCAGCGAGGCGGACCACAGCATGCTTGCGATGTAGCTCTGGCCAAGGGCGACACGGACACGTTCCAGTCGGCCTGCGCCCCAATTCTGACCCACGATCGGGCCAATGCCAGTGGAGAGCGCGAAGATTGGCACGAGAGCAAGGGATTCTATTCGCGTTGCGACGCCGAACCCAGCGACAGCCTCTGCTCCGAAGCGGGCCACGATGGCGGTCAGGATGCCTGTGCCTAACGGGGTGACCAGATGGCCGAGGGCCGCAGGAATCCCCACCGCCATCACCCGGACCCAGGACTTCCGCATATCGTCCAACGGCGGCAGGGTAAGCTCCAACACCCGGTCGCGCACGAGCAGCAGATAGAACACACCGGCGATCGATCCGATGCGTGCCAGGAGCGCGGCCCAGGCCGCTCCCTCCATCCCTAGTGCCGGGATGGGTCCCAAACCAAAGATTAGAACTGGATCGACGGCGATATTAATGACCGCGGCCATGACCATGATTGCACTTGGAGAGAGGGCGTCACCGGTAGCGCGCAGGATGTTGTTGGCGACCATCGGCACAGCCAGGAGCACCATGCCGGGGTACCAGATCCGCATGTAGGCCACGATATGGACCATCTGCTCGGGTCGCGCGCCGAGAAGTCCAAACAATGGCTCGGTGGTCAGGAGGCCCAGAGTCGCGAGTGCACCGACGATGAGGACCGCGAGGATCAGGCTGTCGGTAGCGAGGCGACGGACCTCGCGTTCGTTCTGCGCCCCGATGGCGCGCGAGACCACCGAACTTGCTCCGACCCCCAGACCGACCGCGACACTGGCCAGGGAAAACACGATGGGAAACGTGAAGCTGAGCGCAGCCAGCTCCTCCACCCCGAGTTGGCCGATAAAGTAGGTATCGGCGACGCTAATCGAGAGGACAGCCAGGATGCCCACGATCATGGGCAGGGTCATACGCACCAGATGGCCGGCGACAGGTCCGGTTGTCGTGTCGTGCCCTGGTCGGCGTGTTCCCTTGTCTCGGCTCATCGATGAGTGGTGATCCGTTGGTGCGCCTTTCGTCCTGCCACTGATCTCGGCTGGTGATCAGGGAAGACGGTCATTGGGTGGGCTACCGATCTACCCCTGTTCAGACGACGCCGAAAGCAAGCATCGCGTCGGCGACCTTCTTGAAGCCCGCGATATTCGCTCCCTTCACATAGTCGACGTAGCGGCCATCCGCCTCTCCACGGCGCACACAGGCGGCGTGGATGTCGCGCATGATCGTCCGTAGGGCCCCCGCCAGATCGTCCTCGTCCCTGTAAAGCCTGGAGGCGTTCTGGCTCATCTCGAGGCCAGACATGGCAACGCCGCCCGCATTGGATGCCTTGCCCGGAGCGAAGCAGATCCGTGCTTCCTGGAACGCGTCGACCGCTTCCGCCGCGCAGGGCATGTTTGCGCCTTCGCTGACTGCGATGCAGCCATTGTCCAGAAGTCCCTTGGCGTCGTCGGCCAACGGCTCGTTCTGGGTCGCACACGGAAGCGCCACCTCGCAAGGCACGCCCCACGGCCGTGCATCGGGATGAAACTGCGCACCGGGAAATTCATCGGCATAGGCCGAGATGCGGTTGCCCCGCTGCCTCTTGTGTTCCTTCACCCAGTCGAGTTTCTCTTGCGTGATGCCGGCGGGATCGTGCACGAAGCCGCTCGAGTCGCTGAGCGTCACGGGCTTGCCGCCGTGCTGCAGAATTGCTGCGGCCGCATGGCAAGCGACATTTCCCGACCCGGAAATCGCCGCGCACTTGCCATCGATCGCGTCTCCCCTGTGGCCAAGCATGTGCTCCAGGAAGTACACGACGCCGTAGCCCGTGGCCTCGGGGCGCAGCAGCGACCCTCCGTACTCCAGCCCCTTGCCTGCTGTCAGCACGCCCTCGAAAGCGTTCGTCAGCCGCTTGTACTGGCCGAACATGTAGCCGATCTCCCGCGGGCCGACGCCGATGTCGCCGGCCGGCACGTCGATGGTGGCGCCGATATGACGGCAGAACTCGGTCATGAAGCTCTGGCAGAACTTCATGATCTCGTGCTGGCTGCGGCCCTTGGGATCGAAGTCGGCGCCTCCCTTGCCGCCGCCCATGGGAAGGCCGGTGAGCGAGTTCTGAAGGTCTGCTCGAAGCCGAGGAACTTCAGGACACTCTGGTTGACCGACGGATGAAAGCGGATGCCGCCCTTGTAGGGGCCGATGGAGTTGTTGAATTGCACGCGGTAGCCGCGGTTCACGTGCAGCTCGTTGTTGTCGTCCGCCCAGACCACCCGGAAGCTTATCACCCGGCCGGGCTCCGCCATGCGCTCAAGCACCTTGATCTTGGCATAGACCGGGTATTCGCGGACGAATGGAATGACGTTCCTGGCAACCTCGTAGACCGCCTGATGAAACTCGGTCTCGCCCGGATTGCGGCTGATGATCCAGTCCATGAATTTCGACAACGTCACACGGCCTGCCATTTCTGTCTCCTTTTCCCAGACTTGCCGTCAGCGCATCCTCTGACATTGGGCTGGTCCCCCCGCAATAGAGCGGTTCGGGCCACATAGTCACTGAGTTCGTTTTTTTAGGACCCGTCGCACCGTCTCGTGCGACACGGCATCCGATTACCGCGAGAGCTTCGCGAATGACCTTGCCAAGCAGCTGACGCGCGTGCCCATGGCGGAAGGCGCGTCTGGACACCGACGCGGGCCTCAAGGAGTTCGTCACCGTCAACACGCAGTTCTACGGCCTGCTGTTCATTGGCATCCTGTTCTACTGGAACTGGTTCGTGACGCTGAGTCCTGGTCTGGATGCTTATCGACGGCGCCCTGCCGCTCCTCCTCGCGGCGATCGGCGTGCACCTCGCACGGCAGCCGGGTGGGGGGAAATGATGGGGACTGCTCACCCGCCGACGGGTGTCGGCCATACGTTGCCCGAGGAGATCTCCCTTGACGAGATCGAGCGCATTCACATCTGAGAGGCGGGCGTGGCGCCTCTAGAGTCGGCCAAGGAGAGACGTTATGAAGTTCTTGCGGGCATGCTCCGCTACCGGCATCACAGTACTGCTGGCTGCATGCGGTGGAGGTAGCGGCCCGTCGGACTCAGAACCTCCGGCACTCCCGCTGCAAACGCCCGTCCTCGCGAGCCACGCCCCCATCGTGAACCTCGAGGGGACATTGCATGTCGGAGCGGATGTTGCGCCGCCGGCCGACCGGCTTCCGGTGCTCGCTCAACATGACGGCACGAGCGTCTCCCACGGAACGGTCCGCGACGGGGTGGGTGAACCGGAGCTCATTGCCTATCTCCAGGCGGACGCTTCCTCCTATCTGACCTCGGGCGAGGAGGGTAACGAGGATGTTCAGCCCCTTCCGGACGGTCTCGTCTTTCGCTTCGCGGCCATGCCGCCTACCGTCCGCGTCGGGGAAGACATTCCTCCTGAGTTGCTTCACGAGACGGTGCTCGTGGTTCAGGCAATCAACGCGGCCTTGCCCAGAGAGTGGCAGCTCCGATTCGGCCATGAACCGTTTCCCGCCGACACGTCAGGCGCGTTGGACGGCGAGATCCTGGTCACGTTCGCCCCACAAGAGGACTGGTCTTCCGAAACCATTCCGCTGATCGGCGAGGACATCGGTCTCGCAGAGCCAGAGTACGCGATTGTGCCCACGGGTGATCCGGAGGTGCCGTGGAGGATCGAGATCGTCGCGGGACGGATCTGGGTGGATCCTTCGCAAACCACGGGGCAAGAGCGGCTGGGCGTCATTGCGCACGAGCTTATTCACCTGCTTGGACGGGGCCACGTGGACCCCGAGCGTTTCCCGGGCACGCTCATGGTGTCGGGCGGGAGCGAAGAGTTGTCCGACCACATTCTCCACCCCCTCGATCGGGAGGCTCTTCTCGCGGCATACGGCCGCTTTGAGCCGGGGCTTTCGTCCGACCACATCGCGGAGGAGCTGGGACCCTGGTCCGACACCACGATGCATGTTCGCGGGGCGCTCGGTACAGACGGCGGTGAAATTGTATTCGGCGCCGCGCTGAGAAATGGCCTGTCGCAGCCGTGGGCGGTCGGGTCCACGCCAGAGTCGAACCTTGCAGACAATATGGAGCTTTCGGGCAGCATCGGGTGGTCCGGCCGTTTGTTGGGGCTCACGCCGCTCGCCGAGACCGTGGCAGGCACTGCCGACCTGACCGTCGAGTTGGCGACACTCTCGGGAAAGGTGAACTTCTCCGAGCTCGAGCATTGGCCAGTCGATGCGCCACCGGGTGCAACGGGGAGCGGGGCCACATGGCGCGACGGTGACTTGAGTTATCGGATCGAGGTGCGTGGCAACAGCTTCAATCAGACAGGAGGCGATGGCGGGGAAGTGACGGGTGCGTTCTTCGGTCCGGCCCATGAAGGCATGGGGGGCGTTCTCGTTCGCGACGACTTGAGCGCGGGATTCGGTGGCAAGCGCTAACCTGTTGATCGGCGTTCAACCTAGGCGCCGATCAACATTCCGGCTTCACGAGAAGGGCGGCCGGTACAACGTGGTTCCCGCCACCGCTCGCTTAAGGCTGCATGATGCGGCGGCGTTGTTCCGGGGTGCGAGTGTCTATCTCTAGAGCAGCTGCCCAGCATATTCGAACCGACCAGGCCCAGCGCAGGTAACTCATGCGGCCCGGCCCTCAGTCCCCCGCGGGCCGGGCGCGGAGGACCGTTGGTCGGGGCACCCCGTATCAAATGACACTGGTTTCGATTAGTGTCACGGCGGCGTTATGAGGGTCACACGACGGCGTGACACCAATGCAGGACCTGTGACCGCCTAGAGTTCCACCCCACCGCCTTGTGACGGGCCTTTGCGCGGTTTGGCGGGTTTCCTGGCGAGGGCCTTCTGCGGCGGCGCCTTGTGCTCGACCCGTTTCCCCTCTTTCCACTCGCCCACCGCCTCGGCCATCAGGATGGCGCGACTACGGCTGGAGCAAGGACCGCCGGTTCTCTACGTGAAGTGCTAGGCCTGCTCGAGGGCCCCCGCGACGACGACAGCGACGACGTCGTGGACCTCGGGAAGCCCTGGCGATTGCAGGAACATGTTAACGTCGGTGCCGAGCGAGGCTCGGCAAGAAGACGGGCGCCCGAGGGGAGCATGCATGGCGGAGAACGGAGATCCGAAAAGCCTGGCGGTGCTGATCGATGCGGACAACACCAGTGCGCGGTATGCGCACGCGATCTTCGAGGAAATCGTCAAGCTCGGCGAGGCCAACGTGCGGCGCATCTACGGTGACTTCTCGGGCAGCCGCCTCTCGGGCTGGGACGGCGCGATCCAGTCGCTGGCGATTCTGCAGCACCAGCAACGTAGCAACACGACGGGCAAGAACGCCGCGGACATCGCGCTGGTCATCGACGCGATGGACCTCATGCACAAGGGGCGCCTCGTCGGGTTCTGCCTGGTGAGCTCGGACAGCGACTTCACGCGGCTCGCGCAGCGGCTGCGCGAGGACGGGCTGATCGTCTACGGCTTTGGCGAGCGGAAGACGCCGGAGGCGTTTCGCAACGCCTGTTCGCGGTTCATCTATCTGGAGAACATCGTCGAGGCCGAGCCGGCGAAGAAGAAGGGAGCGGCGGCTTCGGGCTCTGCCGAGGCGGAGAAGAAGGAATCGCCCCGCAAGGCGGTGAAGATCATCGCGAGGGCCATCGAGGACTCCGATGACGACGGCTGGGTGAACCTCGGCAATGTCGGTAGCCGCATCCTCGGGGCGGCCCCCGATTTCGACCCGAGGACCTACGGCTGTCCCAACCTGAGCACGCTGGTGACCAAAACGGGCGGGTTCGAGGTTCGCAAGGAGCCCGGCAAGTCCGTGTTCATCCGGCGCAAGCCCACGGGCCGCAAGGCGGCGGGGCGGGCTTCGGCGTCCGGGTGATGGCCGAGGGGTTCTCGGCCGGGAACTGGCAGGAAGCTCCGGAGGCCTGATCAACGCAGCTCCCATCCCCCCGCGCGATCGGCGGAGGGGCGTTGGTCGGGGCCGGCGCGACCGGGCCTGACGGCCCGCCGGCCTATCCCTTACTGACCGCTCCAGAGCAGCCTAGCGCCGCTCGGCGAGGGTTCGGGCAACGATGTCCGGATTGTGATCGATAACAGATAGCAGCACCACGGCAGCACGATCTGGAGAACGGCGTTGCTGTTCCCAATCTCTAACGGTGCCAAGCGGCAGGCCATACCGCTTTGCGAATGCCGACTGCGACAGTTTCAGCTTCTTACGGATTGCCGCGACGTCCACCACCTCGGGAACGAACGCTCCGGCGGGTTCTGTCTCTCCCTTGGCGATGGCGAGCGCCTCGTTCGCGCTCTCGATCAACTCTTTGCTGAAGCTCATGCCCGTCTCCCTTCCTACTTTCTTCGCCCAAGCCTGGCCGCTGTTTCCTTGATGTTGGCTCTATAGGCATCCGCCAGATCGAGTAGAACCGTCGTCAGTTCGTTGCGCTCGGCCTTGCTCAGGTTCGCCTTTGTTCCCTTGCCATACACGGACAGAAGGAACACAGGCACGTCGTCGCCACCGAAATAGTGGATGGTGCGATAGCCTCCACGCTTTCCCCTGCCACGACCCGCGTGACGGAGCTTCCGGGTGCCTCCCGTGCCCACCATGCTGTCGCCGGCCCTCGGGTCTTCGGACAGCGTGTTCACAATGGCGTCCATTTCCTCCTGAGAAAGCCCGAGACGTTTTGCTTGCGCTAGAAACGTCGGTGTCCAGATGACGGCGTGCATGCCCATTCATACGGCATTGCCGTATGAATGGGAAGCGTCGAGTAGCCGACCGCAACGACCGCGTCCCGTCCAACAAACGACCCAGACCATTTTCTCGACATCCGCGGCCGCCCCGCCATGTGAGCTTGATCGGTAAGTGGCGGGAATTCTCGTTCGCTATGTGGCGGTAGGTTGCCGCTGAAGAGTTCGGTAGACGG
>JAGWAU010000116.1:0-1060 GCA_021296255.1 Alphaproteobacteria bacterium
TCACCCGGCCCCACTCGGCGAGGCCGGGGAAGCGCTGGATGTAGCGCACCGAGCCGCCGATCTCGCCGTCGGCCTCGCGCAGGTGCACGTCGTAGCCGCGCTCGCCCAGGACCCGCGCGCACTCCATGCCGGCGGGCCCGGCGCCCACCACGAGCACCGAGCAGGGGTCCGGTGCGGGCTCGAACTTCTCCGGGTGCCAGCCGCGCCGGTACTCCTCCATCGAGGTCGCGTTCTGGGTGCAGATCAGCGGCGGGCCGCCGATCTCCCAGCGCGAGATGCACATGTTGCAGCCGATGCATTCGCGGATGTCGTCGACGCGGCCCTCGTCGATCTTGTTGGGCAGGAAGGGGTCGGCGATGGAGGGCCGCGCCGCGCCGATGATGTCGGCCTGGCCGGAGGTCACGATCTGCGCCATGTCGTCGGGGCTGGTGACGCGGCCGACGCCGAGCACCGGCACGTTGGCGATGCTCTTCACGTCCTTGACCCAGGGCTTCTGGTGGTTGGCCTTGTAGANNNCCCACTCGGCGATGTCGCCGATGTTCACGTCCCAGAGGTCGACCACGCCTTCCCTGGTGGCGAGCTCGACGAACTTGTAGCCGTCGTCGCCCACCTCGACGCCGTCGGCGCCGTAGAGCGTGTCGATGGCGAAGCGGGTGGCCACCGCGCAGTTGTCGCCCACCGCCTGCTTCACCGCGGCCAGCCCCTCGATCCAGAAGCGCGCCCGGTTCTCGAAGCTGCCGCCGTAGCGGTCGGTGCGCTTGTTGTAGAACTTGGAGAGGAACTGCAGCGGCAGATAGCTGTGCGCGCCGTAGACGTAAATGATGTCGAAGCCCGCGCGCTCGGCCCGGACCGCGGCGTCGACGTACATCTGGATCAGGTCCCTGATGTCGTCCTCGTCGGCCTCGCGCGGATAGGTGCGGGATTCGAACTCGGACGCGATCTGGCTGGGCCCGCGCGGCACGGCGCGGCTCTCCATGCAGGGCGCGTGGGGGCCGCCGTACCACATCTCGATCCCGGCGAGCGAGCCGTGCCTGTGAATCTCGTCGCACATGTGGCCGAG
>JAGWAU010000116.1:1135-3131 GCA_021296255.1 Alphaproteobacteria bacterium
CGCCCCAGCCGCCCTCGGCCTTCATGCCGCGGAAGGCGGCCTGGGCGCCCGGCCGCTCGGAGCCCGCGCCGTTGCAGTGAGGAACCTGGTAGAAGCGGTTCTTCATGGTCTTGGGTCCGATCCGAATCGGCTCGAACAGGCAGTCATACTTCGGATCACGCGCCATCGGGCCTGCACCTCCTCTTCGTCGCGCAGCCGCGCTCCCCGCTCCTGCCGCCGCGAGCCGGGCGGCACGAAGGGAAGGGGACACGGTCGGTCAGACGACACCGTCTGCGCGGCAGGATAGCATAAGGGGCAGAGGGCCGGTAGCCGCCTGACTGCGATCGTCGGCAGAATCCCAACAAACATTCGATTGGTAGAACCAAAATATTGGAGTGCCGATTGGTCCAACCAACTATTCGTGTTTCACACTCGATTATCCGCTGGTCTTGACTTCGCTCAGTGAACGCGAATACGATTTTATGCAGAGATTGCGCGCAGGGAGCGTAATCAGCCCGGCTGCCCTCGAACAAGAACCAGGCGCCGCGCCACGGCGCACCGCGCAGCCGCAGCCAACAGGGAGACCAGACATGGTCAAGAAGGGATTTACGCGAAGGCAATTCACGGGCACGGCAGCGGCCGCGGCCGGCGCCGTCGCCGCGTCGTCGATCGGCGCCCCCTACGTCGCCCGGGGCGCGGAGAAGGTGGTCAAGCTCGGCTTCCTTGCGCCGCTGACCGGCGAGGTCGCCGCCTGGGGCCTGCCGGGCCGTGACGGCTGCCTGATCTGGGCCGACCACGTCAACGCCGCCGGCGGCATCAAGATCGGCGACGACAATTACATGGTCGAGATCGTCTCCTACGACGACGAGTATCTGGCGGACAAGGCCCTGATCGGCGCCAAGAAGCTGGTGCTTGAGGACGACGTGAAGCTGGTCATGATGCTGGGCGGCTCCGATGCGCCGGCGGCGGTGCAGTTCTTCACCAAGCAGAAGATGCTGTCGTCGACCCTGCTGCCGAGCGACCTCACGCCCGACACCCTCTATCACCTGGCGCCGGCCGAGGTTCATCCGATTTACAACGTGACCGGCGTCGAGTGGCTGGCGGAGAACCGGCCGGAGCTCAAGACCGCGGCCATCTGCGCCCAGGACGACGAGCTCGGGCGGCCCTCGGTCGCGACCTATCTGGCGGCCTTCGAGGCGGCCGGGATCGATGTCGTCTACAACGAGTTCTTCGACATCGCGACCACCGACTTCGCGCCGGTGGTGACCGCGATGCTGGCCAGCGATCCCGACATCCTGTGCCTCGACACCGCCTATGCCGACTTCGTGAACCTGATCACCGAGACGGCGATCAACCAGGGCTTCACGGGGCAGTTCCTCTCGTGCACCTTCGACTTCTACCCCCAGGTGGGCGAGAAGGTCGGCAAGGAGGCGATCGAAGGGTTCATCTTCCAGTTCCCGGACTTCGACGACGAGGCGCTCAACGCCGACCACATCAACTTCGACAACCCCAACCAGTTCTACGCCGACTATGTCGAGCGCTTCCCCGGCACCTGGAGCGCGGTGACCTGGGAGTACCCCGCCATCGCCGAGATGTGGAAGCGGGCGGCGGAGAAGGCGCAGAGCATCGAGCCGATGGCCGTGCTCGCGGCGATGAAGGAAGGCGGGCGCGGCGCGCACGTCTTCGGCGACGCCGACTGGTGGGGCAGCGAGCTGTGGGGGATCGACAACGCGCTGGTCGGCAACTGGCCGGTGGTCCAGATCCAGGACGGCAAGGCCAAGATCGTCGAGTACCGCAGCATCGTCGACTGGTGGAACAAGCACGGCGATCTGCTGATCAAGCATACCGAGGCGCTCAGCTAGCCCGCGTCCGTCCTTGACGGACGCGCGACAGGCCGCGACCGCGGCGCGCCGCCCATGCGGCGCGCCGGCGTCACCGAGCGCACCAACACGCCGCCGGACCGTCGGCAGCACGGACCGCCGCACAGGCGAGCCCGGGCGGAGCACCCCCCGCGTTT
>JAGWAU010000070.1 GCA_021296255.1 Alphaproteobacteria bacterium
GGTCAGCATGAAGAAGGGAATGGCGATCAACGGCGGATGCGCCAGCGACTCGTACATGTTGTAGGGGATCATCGTCCACGGAACCTCGCCCGTGATGATGATGTACGCCGTCGGGATCAGAACCAGCACGAACCCGATCGGCGCGCCCAGCAACACGAATATGACCAGAAGGGTCAGGAGAATAACACTAGCCATGCGCTTCCCAGTTCTCCGTTTCCGGCCGCCGCGGCATCACACCCACTGCCCCCTTGGAACGGCGTACATAACCTGCCCTCCCAGCGACCATGCCCACATTCATTTGACCTAGACCGAGAAAGGCGTCCGTCCAAACCGCCCGCCGACAGCCTGCCGTCTCACGATTTGAACTGTAGATAAGCCCGGCCTAGCCCTGTAGTTCCCCCGAGATTCCCAGAGTCACGTATATCGTTACCGTGAAATTACCGACCAACTCTCCCACAATCAAGCGGTAACGAGGAATCCGCAGTGTTCGCGGACATCTGGCGACTTGACCGATCAATTCGTCCGGTCAGCCGCATCCATTACTTGCGCATGGAGCGCTTCACTGGCCCGAGCTGCTCGGGCAGAGTCCTCCAGGCATCCTCGAGCCAGTTCCAGAGAACTTCGCGAGTCTGACGGGGATCGATGATATCAGGCACCCGGAAGCGCTCCGCCGTGAGGAACGGCGAGGCCAGACGCGAGTAATATGTGTCGAGCTCTTCTATCCGCTTGTTGCGCTCCTCCTCCGGCAGGTTGTCGAGCTCGCGGCGATAGGCGGCCATGATCCCGCCTTCGAACGGGATCGAACCCCAGGTCGCCGACGGCCAAGCCACGTGATAATTGAGGCCCTGCATGCGGCCGTAGCAGTTGCCCGCCAGCCCGAAAAGGCGGCGTACCACGACGGCACACCAGGGCACCTGCGTCTGTTCGATGGCGGTGAGCACGCGCACGGCCTTGCGCACGTTTCCCTGGCGTTCCGCGTCGACCCCGACGACGGTGCCGGGCTGGTCGACGAAATTGATAATCGGCAGATGGAATGTGTCGCAGATGTCGATGAAGGTCTCGAACTTCTCGGCCGCGGTCCGGTTCATGCCTCCGCCAAAGAAGCGCGGGTCGTTCGCCAGCACACCGACCGGCAGACCATTGAGGCGGGCAAGGCAGGTTACCGTAGAGCGCCCGAACTTCGGCGTGACCTCGAATATGGAGTCCTTGTCGAACACGAGCTCGAGGATACGCCGGGGATTGTAGATCTTGCGCCGGTCGCGCGGAATGACCGAGAGCAGCTCCTCCTCGCGGCGGTCCGGCGGATCGTCGGAGTCGACGACCGGCGGCAATTCGTAGACGCTGTTCGGCATGTAAGACAGCCAGCGGCGAGTGAGCTCAAAGGCATGCGCCTCGTTGTCGGCAGCGTTGTCGATGACGCCACTCATCTCGGTGTGGATCTTCCAGCCGCCGAGCGCGTCCTTGTCGACGCGCGTTCCCGACATGCCGGCTTCGAAGGCCACGGGCGGGCCCCCGGCAAAGACTTGGCTGGTGTCCTTGACCATGATCGAAAAATGCGCGCAAGCCGCCTTCAAGGCTCCCAATCCGGCGCAAGGGCCAAGCGCCAGCCCGATCACGGGAACCTTTCCGAGCAGTTGGCCCATCGGCCAGGTCGGATAGCCCGGAATCTTGGTGTGCCCCATCTTCTCCACGAGGCGCACGCTGCCACCGGCGCTCTCGACCAAGCGCACCAGCGGGATGTTCATCTCGTGGGCCCACTGGTCGGCGTAAATCCACTTTTCGGAGACCGTGGCCTCGGAAGAGCCGCCGCGGTTGGTATAGTCGTCACCGTCGATCGCGACCTTGCGGCCATCGAGGCGACCTGTCCCGATAACCGCATTGGCCGGCTTCACGTCGAGGAGTTCGCCGTCACCGCCGTAGGTCGCCGTACCCGTCAGGATGCCGATCTCCCGCCAGCTTTCCGGATCGACGAGCCCTTCGATGCGCTCACGAATCGTGAGTCTTCCCTGATTGTGCTGACGATCGACCCCCTCCTCACCGCCCAGCTTGTAGGCGAACTCCTTGCGACGTCCGATCTCCTCGACTTCCGGTAGCCAGCTCATGGGTTCTATCGCCCCTCGATGTCGTACGAACATGTCTGATTCGCCCGTTTCCCGGGCGGTTGTTCGGGCTCGGCGTACCGGTGCGCAGCCATCCTGTCAAGCAGCCGCCCGACGGGTGGGTGGGCAACATCGCGTCTCGGACCGGTCCGGGCGACTCCAGGCAACCGGTCGATAACATTGTATGCCAAATCGCAAGGCATTTTCAGGAAATGACCGGTGCGATGAATTGCGCGTCGTTCCATAGATTCCTTAAAGCTCCCAGCATCTAGGAGGATCCACCGTGTTCGAATCTTTCTTTCCGAAGCCCAGGCTCTTCTTTTCGTCCTTCGCGATATGGTCGATCGTCTGCGTCGCTCTCTGGTTCTCTGCCGGCCGTGATGCGGGCGAGGCGCTGAGTCTCGGCGGTCTGTTCGGACATGGGTTCCCGCAGGAACCGCCCGCGGATGTGAACGAGATTGCCCGAGCGGCGTTCGTCGAGGCCCGGGAAAGCGCCGGAACGTTCTGGCTCTACCAGTATATGATCCTGTGCTACGCGGCGTTCGTCCTCTTCTGGCACTGGTACGCGCCGCACAAATGGGCGAAGTGGTCGGTGTTCGGGTCGGCCGCGATCATCTTCGTCACTTGGTTTCAAGTGCAGCTCGACGTGATGATCAACGAGTGGTTCGGGCGCTTCTACGACATCATCCAGAAGGCATTGGCCCAGCCGGGAGCGGTATCGGCCGAAGACTACTACGCGCAGCTCGCCACCTTCCTCACCATCGCGATGGTGTTCATTACCACCGCCGTGCTCAATGCCTTCTTCACCAGCCACTACGTCTTCCGCTGGCGCACGGCCATGAATGACCGGTATGTCGATCTCTGGAAGCGGGTGCGCCATATCGAAGGCGCTTCGCAGCGCGTCCAAGAAGACACGATGCGCTTCGCCGCAATCATGGAATCGCTTGGCACGCGCCTGATCGACGCGGTGATGACGCTGATCGCCTTCCTGCCGATACTGTGGGGGCTGTCGACCCACATCAAGGAGATTCCGGTCTTCGGAGAGGTCGCCTTCGCGCTGGTCTGGATCGCTATTTTGTGGTCCGTCTTCGGCACCGGCATCCTTGCTCTCGCCGGTTACCGGCTGCCCGGCCTCGAGTTTCGGAACCAGCGGGTCGAAGCCGCCTTCCGCAAGGAACTCGTGATCGGCGAAGACCGCGAGGATCGAGCACAACCGCCGAGACTGGGCGAGCTCTTCGCCAATGTCCGGCGCAACTACTTCCGGCTGTACCTCAACTATCTCTACTTCAACGTGGCGCGCTACGGATATCTTCAGGTAGGGGTGTTGCTCCCCTACATCGCCCTCGGACCCACGATCGTGTCGGCCGGTTTCACTCTGGGAGTGATGCAGCAGATCGTGCGCGCGTTCGGCCGGGTGGAGAATTCGTTTCAGTACTTGGTCAATTCCTGGACCACCATCGTCGAGCTACTCTCCATCTACAAGCGGCTGCAGGCGTTCGAAGCAGCCATCGAGGGCCAGCCGCTACCGAGAATCGACCGGGAGTTTCTGGCCGGCGGGGTCGACCCTGCCTGACCGCATCGCCCCGGCCCGAAACGGACGGGGAGGCCGCCGACGGGCGACCGGAATGGAGAAGTTCCGGGATGTGCCGGGATGTGCCGAGACGAAGCGCCCGTCGCGGGGGCCACGCGCTTGGCACAAAACGGGCCGATGGGCTAATTTGCCGCACCCACGATACGAACCGCACCGTCCGGGCCTTCGCGGGCCGGCTGGGATGTGTGCGCGGGACACTCACGGAACAACCCGAGGGGCATCATGTCGTTCGACGCGATTCTGGATGATTACGAGAAGCGCCGTGAGCACGCGCTGGCCATGGGCGGCCCCGAACGCGTCGCCAGGATCAAGGCCCGCGGCAGCCTGCACGCGCGCGAACGCATCGACTACCTGTTCGACGAAGGGACCTTCATCGAATCGGGCCTTTTCGCCACCTCGTTCATTCCCGAGGCGCAGGCATCGACCCCGACCGACGGCAAGGTCTGCGGCTACGGGAGAATCAACGGACGCGAAGCCGCCGCGGTCTCGCACGATCTCTCCGTCAAAGGAGCCTCGAGCAGCCTGACCAACGTCAAGAAGATGCGTCACATGCGCGAGACCGCGGTCAGGAACGGCATGCCGCTCGTGCTGCTGAACGAGTCGTCCGGCGCGCGCATTCCCGACACCATGGGCGCCGTCGGCACGGGCGCACTGGGACAGGACCCGGAGCAGTTCGTCCGTCGTCGCGAGGTGCCCTATGCCGCCGCCGTGCTGGGTCCAGCATACGGAACCGCCTGCTGGTTCACGCAACTGTCGGACTTCGTCGCGATGCGCAAAGGCGGCGTGCTGGCCGTGTCCAGCCCCAAGGTCACGGAAATCGCGATCAAGGAAAAGGTGGACCCCGAAGAACTCGGCGGCTGGAAAATGCAATCCGAGATCACCGGCAAGGTCGACTACGCCACCGACACGGATGAAGAGGCCCTCGACCTCATCAAAAAGTTCCTGAGTTATCTGCCCAGCCACCACAACGAGCGACCGCCGGAGGGAGCCGTGCCGGCGGGATCGGACGACGCGGCACGAAAAATTCTCGATATCGTTCCCGCGGAGCGCCAGAAAGTCTACGATATGCGCAAGGTGATCGCGGCGCTCTCCGACAAGGACAGCGTGTTCGAGGTGAAACCCCGTTTCGCGCGCGCGGCCACCACGGCACTCGCGCGCATCAACGGCCGGACGGTAGGCTACGTGTGCTCGAACCCCTTGTTCAAGGCGGGGGCCCTCGACCCCGACGCCTGCGACAAGGTCACCAGCTTCCTCGTACTCTGCGACTCCTTCAACGTCCCCCTGATCTTCCTGACGGATACGCCCGGGTTCCTCATCGGGCTGGCCGGAGAGGTGAAGAAGGCGCCGGGCCGCATCATGAACTTCATGACGGCGATGCAGCTCTGCACCGTGCCGAAGGTCTCGATCGTCATGCGCAAGAGCTACGGTCAGGCCTACCTCAACATGGCGGGCACCAGGAACGCCGACGAGATGCTTGCCTGGCCTTCCGCCGACATCGGATTTATGGACCCGAACGTCGCGGTGAACGTCGTGTATGGCGTAACCTACGAGCAGGATCGCGAGCTGTTCGCAAAGCACCTCAAGGAGGTCACGGAAGCGTCTTCCGCCTACGACCTCGCCAGCATCTATTCCTCGCAGTTCGTGATCGACCCGCGGGAGACGCGCCAAGTGATCGCCCGGCTGCTCGAGGTGCACAACCGGGACCGCACGGGGGGCATCTCCAAGCATCAGCTGGGCAACTGGCCCACCACCTTCTGACCGGGATTTCCATGTTCGAAAAAGTCGTCGTCGCGAATCGCGGCGCTGCCGCGGCGCGCATCATCCGCGCCCTCGATGACCTGGGCGTCAAGTCCGTCGCCCTCTATTCGGAAGCCGACGAGAACGCCCCCTATCTCGCCGAAGCCGGCGAGGCCCATTGCATAGGACGCGCGGCGCCGGCGGAGAGCTACCTCGATCAAGACGCCATCCTGGACGTCGTGAAGAGGACCGCCGCCGACGGCCTGCATCCCGGATACGGGTTCCTGGCGGAAAACCATGAGTTCGCGGCGCGCGTGGAGGCCTCGGGCTGCCGCTTCATCGGACCCGCCCCACGGTGGCTCGAAGCGATGGGTCATAAGACCCGGGCCCGCGACATGATGAAGGAGCACGGCATGCCCATGGGGTCGAGCTCCGATGTACTGCGTGATGACGAAGCGGCGCTCGCCGCCGCCGAGGAGATCGGCTTTCCAGTTCTCATCAAGCCCGCGGGCGGCGGCGGGGGAATCGGTATGCTGCCGGCCCGGGACGGCGAGCAACTCGTGAAGATGTTGAAGCGCGCCCGGTCGATGGCGGAGCGGAGCTTCGGAACCGCGGAGGTCTATCTCGAGCGACTTCTAGAACAGCCGCGGCACATCGAGTTCCAAATGGTGGCGGACGAGCACGGCAACGCGCGGCACCTGTTCGAACGCGACTGTTCCGTCCAACGCCGCCATCAAAAGGTGATAGAAGAAGCGCCGGCGCCGGCGCTCGCCCGCGAGGCGGTCGTGCGACCGGCCGACTCGGCGGCCGGCATTCTGACCCGGATGGGCTATAACAACATCGGCACCATCGAGACGCTTTATGACGGCGACGGCGGCTTCAACTTCCTCGAGATGAACACCCGGCTTCAGGTGGAGCACGGCGTGACAGAGGAGATCACAGGGATCGATATCGTCGCTGCACAGATGAAGAGCGCCTACGGCTACCGGCTCGATGACATCATGCCGGAAAACGTGGAGGTTTCGGGTCACTCCATTCAGGCACGCGTCTACGCGGAGGACCCGATCAAGTTCCTTCCCTCTCCCGGGCCTCTCCACGTGTTCCGCCCCCCGCACGGGGATGGCATCCGAGTCGATACCGGCTTCGCCGAAGGCGGAACGATCACCCCCTACTACGACCCCTTGATCGCCAAGGTCATCGTCCACGCAGGGGATCGGAACGGCGCGGTCCGCAAACTCGGCGACGCCCTTGACGAATTCGAGATCGAAGGCATAAAGACCAACATCCCGTTCATCCAGGAGACGCTGAAGAACGAAAGCTTCGTCTCCGGTGCCGTGCACACGGGACTGGCGGAAGAAGTCGTTGCATCCCTCAAGGCGTGACGGCGCTCAGGAGACACCGAACCAGGAGAATTCGCGGTGGCAGAAGAACGTGTCAGATCGGAAATGACGGGCAAGGTATGGAAGATCATCGCCAGCGTCGGCGACGAAGTCTCCGACGGCGACGAGATCATGATCCTGGAATCCATGAAGATGGAAATCCCGGTCATGGTGGACACCGACGGCACGATCAAGGAATTCCTGGTCGGCGAGGGTGACGAGGTTACCGAGGATCAGGAGATCGCGGTCCTGGAAGTCTGACGCCGGGCTCACATACCGGAGCACGCCCCTTCCTACCCTCTCCCCTTTCACTCGCCTCCGCCTAGCCTCAGGCAGCGCCAGGAGGAGGTGAGGAATTCAAGAAATCGCAACCGGCATTCATTGGCCGGGCCGGTTGCGGTTCCCCCTACCCGCCTGTGGTTGCCCGGAGAGGAATGCTAACGTCTACCTGACCGACCCGTCCATTCGGGGGGTTCAGCATGCGCGATAGCAAGACCGGACCGCACACGGTTTGGCTCTCCTCTGCCGCGCGCGCGGTCCTCGACGGTTTGCCCCGCAAGGCCGTCTAGGTCTTCCCCTCGCCGAAAACGGGCAGTTGTTTGAGTACGGTGTCGGTCATTCGCGTCTGGTACTCCGTGAGGGCGGAAGCAGACTCGAGCGGTGTCCGCCTTCAAGATCTGCGCCATACTTGTGCATCAAATTCTACTAAACCACCGTTATTATTGATATTTTCGGTCTTCTATCCTAACCCGTCATCATATAGTCACCGGATTGGATGCAACTCCTGACAGGGCATGTCCTGACAATCGGCGACATATCTGTCCATTCCCAAATTCCGAATCGGTGACCGGTTGGTGTCATCTCCCGGCCAGCGACGTTTCCAGGTTCCGCCCGACAGTGGTTGGCTTCTGTCCGCCCGCGTGCACCGTTTTCGCCGTTCAGCAGCCCGACGAGACCCCGCCTTCAGCCAGGCGGGATCAGTACGAGCTTGCCGGTAAACTTCTTGGCAAGGAACTCCTCCTGAGCCCGGCCGATGTCGCGGAGCGGAAAGGTCTTGGCAACCATCGGCCGTACTTCGCCACGTTCGATGTAGGACACGAGGTTCTCGTACACCACATCGTCCTGAAACGTACACCCCAACAACGACAGATCCTTCAGATAGAGGGTCCGCACGTCCAGCTCGACGATCGGGCCGGCGATTGCTCCGGCCGTGGCATACCGACCTCCGCGTTTGAGAACGTCGAGCAAAGACGGCCAGGCGTCGCCCGCGACGAGATCGACGACGACATCGACGGCATCGCGCCCGATGGCCGCGGCGAAATCGGCATTTCGGTCGACAACTTCATCGGCGCCGATCGCACGCACGGCATCGGCCTTCGACGCGCCGGCAACGGCGATGACGTGCGCGCCGCGACGCTTCGCCAGCTGCACCGCCGCCGATCCCACGCCGCCCGACGCCCCCGTGACCAGGACCCTCTCGGCGCCGACGGACGCTCGGTGGAGAGTGTTCTCCGCCGTCGACCAGGCGCACGGAACGGACGCCAGCTCCGCGTCCGTCCAATCGCAGTTCACGGCGTACACCTCACGGGACGGCGCCTTGGCGTACTGCGCGAAAGCGCCGTCGCACTCGGACCCGAATGTCCAGCATTCGAACGGCCGGTATTCGACGTAGCTCCGGAGCATGTTGCGGACGATCACCCGCTCGCCGATGCGCGCGGCGTCCACGCCCTCGCCGACAGCGACGATCTGGCCGCAGCAGTCCGCGCCCTGGATGCGGGGAAACGCCATGGGCGCGCCGGACCACGTGGCATCGTCGTCGTCGACCTCCTTGAACCCGTCCGCGCCGCCGGTGTCGGTCGCTTCCGTAACCTTCTTCGAATACCAGCCGATACGGGTGTTGATATCGGTGTTGTTGACGCCGGCGGCGGCAACCTTGATGAGGACCTCACCGGCCCCGGGCGTGGGCGTCGGAACGTCTTCCCTATACCGGAGAGCGTCGAGGCCTCCGTGCCCAGTCAACTGCACGGCCGTCATCCGCGCCGGAACCTGATGGCCCATTGTCATTCCCCCGGGTACGGAATCACCTGGTGGCGGTTTGGAGGCAACGCCGCCTCGAAGGTACCGGTCGGTCTCATGGCGGCCAGAGCGGAAACAAGCAACCGGCAGACGCTGCATCCGAACCGCTGCTCTGCCGACCGGCCAAGCTTCCCGGGCTCGTGAGACCGCAGCGTATTGGAAGGGCGGCGCCGCTGGCCGTCAAGCAAGTCGCACCGACGATACGTCTTGTCGAGCCCACGCGACGATCTAGAATACGCGCCCCCGCGACACCGCCCGCTCAGCTCGCGCGAGGACGACACCATGGCGCTCGCCACGACGGCTCCCGCCCCGAGGGGCTTTGCCCGGACCTGGTCCGCCGGATCAACGGTCCGACCGCCGACGCGGCGGGCCTGCCGAACGAAGCCTACACGTCCGAGCGATTCCTGACGCTCGAGCGCGAACGCCTGTTCTCGCCGACCTGGACCTGCATCGGTCACGCCTGCACGGTACCGGCGCCCGGCGACACGCGGCCGGTCGACTTTCTCGGCCAACCTCTGCTCATGGTCCGCGACGCGGCCGCCCGGGTGCGCGTGTTCCACAACGTATGCAGCCATCGCGGCAATCAGCTCGTGCGTGAGCCCTGCCACTTCGCCAAGCGGATCCGCTGTTCCTACCACTCCTGGACCTATGATCTGGACGGGACGCTCAGAGGAACGCCGCACATCGGCGGACCCGGCCGGCATGAGAACGATCGCTTCGACCGCGCCGCCCACGGGTTGAAGGCTATACGCGCCGCGGTGTGGATGGACCTCGTGTTCGTGAACCTGAGCGGCGGCGCGCCCCCATTCGAGCGGCACATCGCCGGGCTCGCCGACCGGTTGCATGCATTGGCGGACCCGTCGCAGAACGGGCGGATGCGGCCCGCCGCGACGCATGGCAGCTTGCAGATCGACTTCGACGGCAACTGGAAGCTCGTCGTCGAGAACAACCTCGAAAGCTATCACCTGCCTTTCGTGCACCGGGACCTCAACGCGCGTTCCCGGCTCGAGGATCACTACCACTTCTACGGCGGCGATCTGTTCGCGGGGCAGGGCTCGAACTTGTACCGCCCGATCGCGGGTGGCGATGCCGACGCCTTCCATCGCTTCGAGGGCTGGCCCGAGGGGCTATCGGAGTACCCGACCCTCTTTCCGAACGTCTTCATCGGCGTTCACTGCGACCATGTGTGGACGCTGGTGCTCCATCCCCTCTCGGCGACACGGACCAGGGAGCACTTGCAGGTCTACTACGTCGGGGAGGCGGCCGACGACCCTGCCCACGACGAGGCGCGCACGAAGACGCTGGAAGGGTGGCGCAACGTATTCCTGGAGGACATGGGGGTGGTCGAGGGGATGCAGCGGGGCCGCGCCTCGCCGGCCTTCCTCGGAGGCGTGTTCTCCGGCGTCATGGACGAACCCACCCACTACTTCCACAAGTGGGTCGCGAACCGGCTCGTTCTCTAGCTCACCCGTTCGGGTCGCCGCTATGCGCTTCTCCGTTCCATCGGGACCGTTTCGTGGCACATTACCGTCCGGGATAGGGCGAGAATAACCGTGCCTTGCGGGAATCGGCATCCTCGAGATGATCCCCGTGATAGGCCAGAGGCGCCCGCGCCCTTGAGTTCGACGAGGTGCTGGGGTCGGGCCCCGGCCTCGCTCCGGGAGTTCGATTCGAACGACACACCGGTGTGGGCCGACTTCTCGAAGAGTAGCCGGACCAGGGCGATATGTCGTCGGCAGCGGCCCGCATTGCCGCCTCGTGCGGCGCCCGCAAGACCTGCACTATGCGTCCGGCAGACGCGGACAACGGCCGGAGACTTGTAGGTTGCTTCGCAACGCGCGAATTCCCGGGCTAGTTGTAATACTGTTCATGTAGGTATTGATCGGCGTTATAGTCGTGGGCCTGTGAACGGGGCAGGGGTCAGGCCGATGTCACGCACTGTTGGGACGCTGCCGGCGGGTTCTCGGGTCACCGACTACATCAGTCTGGGTGTGATCGCGAAGACGTTTCCGCTGGATACGGTGCAGTC
>JAGWAU010000117.1 GCA_021296255.1 Alphaproteobacteria bacterium
AGGCGATACTGCGGGAACTGGCCCGCCGCAAGGGAGTCAGCCTGCCGGGGTCGTCCCAGGACCTGTCCATCGACGGGGAATACGACAAGCTGGCCGACTGGGTGCGGGCCAGCCTGCGGATGGACCTGGTTTACCAGATGACCGGCCTGGAGCGGGACGTGGCGGGGCGCTGATGGCGCCGGAACTGACCCTGGTGCTCGGCGGTGTGCGCTCGGGCAAGAGCGCCTTCGCCGAAGGGCTGGCCCGGCAGTCGGACGGCCCGGTCCTGTACCTGGCTACGGGCCAGGTCACCGACGACGAAATGGCAGAGCGCATCCGGCGGCACCGGGAGGCCCGCCCGGGACACTGGGGCACCCTGGAAGAACCCCTGGCGTTGGCCGAAGCCCTGCGGCCAGTCATCGACGGCCCCAACCCGCCGGGTATGGTCTTGCTGGACAGCCTGGACGTTTGGGTCAGCAACCTGCTGCTCCAGCACGAGGGTGAACCCTTCGTGGATGTGGAATCGCTGACCCTGGAAGCCTTGGGCCGGCTGCTGGATCTCTGCCGTGACTCCCCGGCGGGCTCCATCATGGTCAGCAGCGAGGTGGGCCTGAGCCTGGTGCCCCCGACACCCCTGGGACGCCATTTCCAGGACCTGCTGGGCCTGGCGAACCAGCAGGTCGCGGCTGCCGCTACACGGGTCTACCTGGTGGTGGCCGGGCAGCCGCTGGCGATCAAGTAGTAGGGTGTCATGAAATCCCTTTTCCGTCCTGAAATGGAAAGCGACCCGCCAAATATCACCGGGGGGAATCCACTCATCGGCAATTCTGTATCCAACCACCGGACCAGACTCCCAGAAGGCTCGGCCACCGTGCGCGCACCCGGCGTATGCGGCGAGTTGGTGCAGGGTATGTTGGGGGATGCCTACTTCCTGGTCACTTGCCCCATCGACTTCTTCTCCCGGGTGCGGGTGGAGCTTCATTCTGGCGCTCCCGAGGTTAGCGGGCCTGATAACTGCCCCAAGGCAGCGGAGGCGGTGTGGGCCGCCCTGGTTTACCTGGGCCGCGACGAGTTGGGAGCCACCCTCACCGTAAACAACCCCATCCCCCGCAGCAAGGGCATGGGTAGCAGCAGCGCCGACGTGGCCGCCGCCATCGCCGCCACCGGTCTGGCCCTGGGCCGGGAACTGTCTCCCACCGAGGTGGCGCGGCTGGCCCTGTCGGTGGAGCCGACCGACGGGGTGATGTTCCCCGGCATCGCGCTGTTCGACCACCGGGAAGGCCGGGTCATTGAAGAGCTGGGGATGCCGCCACCCACGGAAGTCATCGCGCTGGACTTCGGGGGTTCGGTGGATACCCTGGAGTTCAACCGGGTGGACCGGCGCTCCCTGTGGCAGTCGCTGCAACCGGAGACCGACGAGGCATTGCGGCTGGTGCGGACGGGTATCCTGGAAGGCGACCCGGCCAAGATCGGCGCGGGTGCTTCCCTCAGCGCCCAGGCGGGTCAGCATGTCCTACCCAAACCCCAACTGCCCCGGGTGCTGGACTTCGCCGAGTCGGTGGGAGCGGCGGGCGTGAACGTCGGCCACAGCGGGACCATAATCGGGGTGCTGGTGGATGCGATGCAGCGAAGGGGCCGGTCCATCTTCCGCCAGGCCCGGGAAGCCTTCCCGGAAGCGGAAGAGGCGCACCACTTCCGCATCTTCGCCGGGGGAATGCAGGTGGTGGAGTGAGTGATGGGCGTGACAGCCAGAAGTGCCTTGGGGAAGCCGGTCGTTCGCGTATCAGTCTGACCGCTGCGGCTCTATAGTGAAACCAGCCTGCACGAAATTCCGGTCGAAGGCATAGGCAACCTGGATGCCGGATATGTTCATAAGAATGAAGGAAACACAGTCGGTCAGGGAGTACCTCTTATCGTGGTGCCTCTCGAAGTATTTCCATCCATCCAGTAGCAATGCTTCGTCAACGTGAGTTAGGTCAACAGAGGGACTTTCCAGAAGGGCATTCCCGACCGATACGGCCTTCGAGTGATAACCCCTGGAGTTGAGGAAAGTCACAGCCTCGTTCAACACGAGGGACGTAGTCACCAGGTTGAGCGGTTCCTGAGACACTCTCTGCCAATGGACAGAAGCGGCGCGGTGATGCTGGTCGTTGGATATTTCCAGCGCCAGGATGTACCCGGTGTCGAGAAATACTGGCGGCATTCCGGTCAGGGCCTAGTAGATATGCTTGTCGTGCTGGACTGACGCGTCCGTGACATCCAGATGGACCGGATCGCCCCCCAGAGTGTAGAGAGGATCAGAATCCTTAACCTGGTTCGCCGCGTCCGCCCCTGCAGGTTGGGGCTTCCTCGTCGGTACAAGCGACTGGCTTGCCCACATGTCATAGACGTACTCTAAGAACCCCGGGGCTTCAGCAGACTCACACAACGAAGATAGTTCCAGCCCTGCAGCCGTGAGTCGGACCTGGCCCACTTGCATCCTATTGTCTGCGCCTTTAGCTAACGTCAAATTTAAACCTGTGTCATGGTATGAAGCGATAACGTTCTTAGGGAGGGGGCCTAATTCAAGGGCGAAGAATGCTCCCCCTATGGTTACGAGTCCAAGCTGCTGAAGAAGAAGAAGGTCTATGTCATATTGCTTGTATACTTCGTGCTCCTTATTAACGAAAACCGGTATTCTATTGCCACCTATCTCCCATACGAAACGGCAGAGATTAACAAACATCTCGGCTTCGCGCTTGCCCAAATCCGCCACTAAGTTGACTGTCTTCCTGGAGAAACTGCCGGGGTTATTGGCTTCGCCGGCGAGTATGCACCCCCAGAGTTCCTGCATATGCTCGTCTGATACTGTTCGGCACTTGTCGAAGAAGTTCCTGATGAAATCATCGGATATGTCTTCCGGCTGGGCATTGTCTGGGTCAACGTGCGGAATTGCTTTCAGCACGATATTTTCCATGATTGATTGCTTGGCCGCTTCTTCCTCCAGGAAACGTAGAAACGCGCTGCGGTGCTGGTCAGTTATTTGAAGCTCTACCTCTGCCCGTATCAGTGTCGCATCTGACTCTGCGCGGGCGACTCGGCGAATTTGCCAGGGTCTGAATAGCCCGCCGACACCGTCTGATACCCTGTCAATCAGGGTGGTTACAGGTTTTGCAAGTTCGCCCACGTTGACCAACGAAGATTCTGCCATGGCACACCTAATAGTGATTGAGTGTCATTGATGCCACTATGGGGATACATTTGTGGGTTAGTCAACACCCCGCTGTCACTAGAATCGACCCAATAGCGAATCTCCGCCAAAGCTGTCCAGGGTGCTTGGATTGCTACGTCAAGACTCCTACTTACGGAAAGTACGATAGTCCATGCCCCAACCCCTGCCGCCCTTGCCCAAACGGTGGGGTTGGTCTACACTCGTGCCAGCGCACTCACGTCACGGGCCGCTCCCGATTCCAGGACTCCGAGGGGGACTTATGGTTGGCAACCTCAAGGACAAGTATTGCATTGTCGGCATCGGCGAGACGGAATACAGCCGCAACTCGGGC
>JAGWAU010000118.1:0-533 GCA_021296255.1 Alphaproteobacteria bacterium
CGTCCCGACCTGTACGCCCCACTGACTGCCGAGCCGCCCGTTCTGCCGCAAGGCGCGAAGCTCGCATCAGCGGGCGAGACCGGGACCGTTCGCCCCATGGGTTTGGCAGCCGAGTAGCGGCGCAGGCAAGAGAGCCGGCGCATGTGTTGGAAGGAGTTCGACGCTTGAGGTGGCCTCGCCCTCTCGGAAAGCCCGGCGGCTGATTTTAGGGTGTAAACATACAAAACGGTTGTCAAACTTTGCCTAGGCTGTTGATAAGCCCGCAAATTGGACGCTGATCGGCGTGGTAACACGTTGATTCTCCTCGATTCCGGGGGGTCAAACGGCGATGCCGAACAACAATCTCGGTGAACCCGTCCAGCTTCGGACGCCGAACCGGTGCCCTTCGCCGATAGCCCGGAGGCACCGAAAAGCGCAGCATCTTCTTCACGCTCTCGCGCGAAATCCCGAAATGAAGCGCCGCCGCACGCTCGCTCATCCCGTCCCGGCAGGCGAGACGGACCTTCCGATAAAGTTCCACGGTATGCATGCCC
>JAGWAU010000118.1:605-4280 GCA_021296255.1 Alphaproteobacteria bacterium
GCCAAGCCCGAAAACTCGGGTTCCAACTCGTCCTGGCACCGCAATACGACGAAACGCAAATCCAAATGCCGTCAACTGCTTATACATCTGCTGCTCAAGGGCGTCGTCGTTCGACCCCAAGATGGACCCAGGGCGGGTCGCGAAAATTGTCCCAGGTCGCGCCGATGCCGGCGTCGACCGGTATGGCCGCGCCGGTAATCCCGGTGGCGAGCGGCGAGGCGACGTAGGCGATGGCGGACGCGATGTCGCGGGAGGTGAGAACACGGCCGAGGGGATGGCGGTCGGCATAGGAGCGGAGCACCTCGTCGCCGTTGGGTATGGTCGCGAGACGGCCTTCAAGTAGCGGCGTGAGGGTGACGCTGGGGCAGACGCAGTTCACCGTGATGCCGTCCCGCGCCAGATCGAGTGCGGCGGCACGCGCCAGGTTCAGCAGCGCACCCTTGGAGGTGCAGTAGGAGAACATGCCGTGCTCGGCCTGCAACCCGTCGAGGCTGGAGAGCAGCACGATGGCGCCCGCGCGGCGCCGGCGCATATAGCGTGCGGCCTCGCGCACCACGAGAAAGGAGCCCCGCACGTTGACTCCCATGACGTGCTCGAAGTCCTCGACCGGGGTCTCGAACACCGGGCCGCCTTCGCCCAACACGCCTGCGCAGGCGATGGCCGCGTCGATATCGCCGAGCGCGCGTTGCGTCGCCTCGAAGGCATCCACGACAGTCTGCTCGTCGCCGGTATCCCCTTCGATGGCGAGCGCCCGGCGGCCGATTCCCTCGATGCGCTCGGCGGCGGTGGATGCAGCTCCCGGTGTCCAATCGAGCACGGCGACGTCGGCGCCGAGATCGGCGAGGGTGAGCGCCGTCTCTAGGCCGATGCCAGAGCCGCCACCGGTGACGAACGCGGTCCTGCCCCGATAGGAGAGGCCAGGATGGGTCGCTCGCTCTGTCATTATTCTGCATCCTTGCCGATTGTGCCGTGATGGGTCGGCGCGCCGCCGCCCGGCACGCGCAAGCGCCATAATTGGCCGTTGTAGTTCGGCTCAGTGCTCACGGCCAGAACCCCGGCATCAGTCACCCACATGGTCTCGCCGTCGAAGACGCAGTTCGTCGGTGCCCCGCCACAGTCGATGAAGCCGTCCACCGTGCCGTCCGGCCGGAGCACGAACATCCCGCCGGCGACGAGGTCGGTCACGTAGAGGCGGCCGTCGGCGCCGACCGTCATGCCGTCCAGGATGGGATTCTCGCCCGGCATGCGGCCGAGGTCTTCCCTGATGCCGTCAGGCCTCAGGCGGCCGACATGGCCGGTGTAGGATTCGTCCCACACGATGGAGCCGTCCGCCTCGACCGCGACCCCGTTGGGGAAGACGGGCTCGGGGAAGTCGACGAGGAGGCTCGTGCTGCCGTCGGGCGCGATGGCGAAGATGTAGCTCGGGTCCGGGTCGTCGGGGTTGTAGGTGCCGGGATCGGTGAAGATCAGCCGCCCGTCGGCGTGGAAGACGAGGTCGTTGGGGCCGTTCAGCGCGATGCCGGCGATCTCGGTGACCAGGATCTCGGCCGCGCCGCCCTCGCGCACGCGCTGAATTGAGGGCGCGGTCATCTCCGCCGCGCGCCAGGGGCCGACGGTGCCGCCGTTCTGGCAGACATAGAGTGCACCGTCGCTGCCAAGGACGCAGGCGTTGGGCGCGCCCGCGGTGTAAGCGAATTGACGCGTCCCGCCGCCAACCTCGGCCACTGTGAGCTGGCTCCGGTAGCTCTCGACGAAGATCACGCTGCCGTCGGGTCTTACGGTCGGGCCTTCCGGCCAGCCGAGCCCCGAGGCCACGAGCACGGGCGTTTCTCCGCTGTTCATTTCACGGCTCCTGCTGTCAGTCCGCGCACGATGTAGCGCTGCACGAAGAGGGATCACCACGCCCACCGCGGCCGCGATGTTCCAGTCGATCGGCCGTTGCGCGCTGACCAGCGTGGCGGCGCCGAGCGCAATCGTCTGGAACTCGCGCGAGTCGATGACGTAAAGCGCGACCAGAAACTCGTTCCAGATGAAGATCGCGCCGAACAGCGAGGCCGTCACCAGCCCCGGCCGCACCATGGGCAGCATCACGCGCCAGAGCACCTCGAAGCGGGTGCAGCCGTCCATGATCGCGGCATCGTCGATCTCCTGCGGGATCTCGTCGAAGAACCCGATCATGATCCAGACGACCAGGGGCAGTGAGAACGCGATGTAGGGCAGGATCAGCCCCAGGTAGCTGTCGTGCGTGCCCACCCACTGCATCATCAGGAAGAGCGGGATCGCGATGGCGACCGGCGGCATGAAGCGCATGCTCAGGATCGTGAACGCGAGGTTCTCGTTGCCGCGAAAACGGAAGCGCGAGAACGCGTAGGCCGCCGGCGTTGCGATCACCAGCACCAGCACCGTGGTGGCGCCCACCACGATGATCGAGTTGACGGTGAACTCCAGCATGCCCTGACTGAACAGAACCTCGTTGTAGTTCTTCGTGATCCGCGCCCACTTGAAATCGAGGGTCGGCGGCACCTGGGCCAATATTTCGATGCGCTTCTTCGTCGAGAGAACCCCGAGATAGACGATGGGCGCGATGCCGGCGAGCCCGAGCATGATCAGCACGAGATAGGCGAACGCCCTGCCGATCCGCCGCTTCATTTCGCGTACCCCGGCCGGATCTGGACGAAGCGAAGCAGGACGATCGTGCCCACCGCGAGGATCAACAGCATCATGTACGAGGCCGCGGCGGCGTAGCCGTAGTTCTGCCACTGGAAGCCGTTCTGAAACGAGAAGAAACTCAGCGTCGTCGTGCTGCGTGCCGGCCCGCCGTAGCTCAACCCGAAAATGAGGTCGAAGGAGCGGAAGGAATCAACCGCACGGAAGACGGCCGCGAAGATGATCGCCGGCATCAGGAGCGGCAACGTGACGAAGCGGAACGTGGCGAGCGGCTTGGCGCCGTCGACGATGGCAGCCTCGAAGACCTCCTGCGGCAGCGCCTGCAGGCGCGCGTACACGATGATGAACACGAAGGGCGTCCACTGCCACGATTCGACGAGGATGAGCGTCGGCATCGCCATCTCGATGGAGCCAAACCAGTTGGGCGGCTCCAGGCCGACCGCTTCGATGCACCAGTTGACGAGCCCCCAATCCGGATTCAGCAGGGCCCGCCACATCACGCCGACCACGATGGGCGTGATCAACATGGGCAGCACCAGAATGCCGCGCACCAGCCACGCGCCCTTGAGTTGGAGATTGAAGAACATTGCGAGCGCGACCCCGAGCACGACCTGAATGGCCAGCGAGGCGCTCACCATGACCGCGCTGTTCTTGGTCGCGTTCCAGAAGTGCGGGTCGCGCAGAAGGTCGCCGTAGTTCCTCAGGCCGACCCAGTCTCCGGTGCCTGCCGCCGCGGTCAGGTCCGTGAACGAGAGGCGCAGGCTGTAGAAGAGCCGCGAGGTAGAGCAGGGTCGGCGCGAGGAGCAGCCATACGACTGTCCCCGGCCGATCCAGCTTCCCGAGCTTGGTGCCGAGACGCTCGCGACTGGCGGGAGTCATCCCGCGATCGGGTTACGCGCGGTGTCGCTCTCTCTTTGGCCTAAGCGAGATGACCCGCCTTGCGCAGAACGTCCTCCCACTGGGCCTGCACGTTGTCGCACGCGGTCTTGGCGTCCTGCGCGCCGATGA
>JAGWAU010000118.1:4518-7205 GCA_021296255.1 Alphaproteobacteria bacterium
TGGCGGGATCGATGTTCGCGGGAATGCCGACCCCCCAGCCGCCCTGGATTGCCCTCGGAGTCTGCCCTGGCCCTGCGGGCACTGGCGCAGTCCCCGTCACGTCAGCGACCAGCGAGTTCTCCTCGTTGAGAACCGGTCCGGCAATGGTCGACCAAAAGATCATTTGCGCGATCCTGCCGGTGGAGAAGCCGTCCACGTTCTCGGCAAAGCCGTACTGCGTTACGTTCTTCGGCGCGTAAGGCAGCAAGTCGATGAGCATTTGCAGCGCACCGACCCCCTCGGGCGAGTTGATCTGCGGCATGAAGTTCCCCTCATTGGGGTCGCCGCTCATCAGGCTGCCGCCGGTGGTGACGAAGCGCGTGTACCAGTCCACCGTCGCGAGCGAGAAGTCGTTGGCGCCGATGAAGCTACATCCGGCCACGTCGTCGCTGTGCAACGCCTGGGCGGCCGCCATGAACTCGTCCCACGTCGAGGCCGGCTGGAGGCCCGCCTCCTCGAACAGATCCTTGCGATAGAAGTAGATGACCGAACCCGAGTGCAGGCCGGGAACGCCGTAGACATCCGAGCCCTTGCCGACCGTTCCCGTCGCCATGTCGTAGTAGCCCACATTTCTCATGGCAGCGGGAATGAAGTCATCGAAGTCCCAGTCGGGCGGTGTCTCACTGGGATCATCGATAAAATCGTTGAGCTGCATGAAGTAGCCGCCACCGACCTGCTGCGTTGTCAGGAAGCCCAGGTACTCGATCAGCTCGAACGACGACTGCTCGGCCTTGAGGTTCTGTAGCGTCTTCTCGATCAACGGGCCGAGGGCGGGCGCCGAGACCACCAGGTCGATTCCGGTCTCCGCCTTCATCTCGGGCAGCAGATCGTCAAGCGCCCGGTGATCGTTCTCGTCGCCGGTCATGAGGATGTTGATCTCGGTCCCGGCATACTTCATCGGGTCGTAGTCGGAACCAGGCCCGGAAGGGCCGCAGCAGTAAGGCCGGCCGCGCCTGCACCCTTGATGATCTGACGGCGATTCACCCCGCCGCGTACGCCCTTGCTCAGATTGCCCGTTTGGCCGGACGTGGTCTTCTTGGCCATGATTGCCTCCCCTTGACCTCTTGTCGTCGGTGCTTATGCGCCGATCGTAGCGAACGCTATCACCGAAAGAACAGGGGAGTCACTCGATTGCGACGCGCGTGGAGGGCACCGCACGTCGGTCAGGCGGTCATGTAACCGTCGTCGCACATGATCGTGTGGCCGGTCACCAGCTCCGACGCATCGCTCGCGAGGAAGATTGCGGCGCCGATCAACTCGCGCGGCAGGCCCACGCGCTGCCGGATCATGCGGTCCTTGATGAAGTCGGCGGTGAGCGAAGTCGTCTGGGCGGCTTTGCGGGTCATCGGGGATTCCATGAGCGTCGGGCCGATTCCGTTTACCCGCACGCCGCGCTCGCGCCACTCCAGCGCCATGACCTTGGTCACCTGGGCGACCCCGCCCTTCGACGCGAGATAGGCGCTCGACAGTGGATAGGCGATGAAGGAGCCGATCGACGCCATGTTGATGATGCTGCCCCTCCCCTGCTCCAGCATGACGTTGCCGAACGCTTGGCAGCACAGGTATGTGCCCTTTAGGTTCAGCTCAATGATGTAGTCGAAGCGCTCCTCGGGAAACTCCTCGGCCGGGCTGCGATGGGCGCCGCCCGCGCTGTTGACGAGGACGTCGATACGACCGTGCTCGCGCCGCACCGCGTTCGCGACATCCACGCACTGGCTGCGCTTCGTCACGTCGAGCGACAACACTTGGGCGCTGCCTCCCTGCTCGGCGATGGTTGCTACAGTCTCGGCGGCGCCGTCTTCGTTGATGTCGGCGACGACGACCGTGACGCCGCATTGCGCGTAGCCGATTGAAATCGCCTGGCCGAGCCCGCTGCCGCCGCCGGTGATCACGGCCACCCGGCCGGTCAGGTCGAATATGTCGCGCGCGTATCCAAGCGGGACACTGGTTTCATCCGAGGACATCGGCACCTCCGGAACGCATGAATGCTGGGGCATTCAAGGCACGTCCCGACGCAATGCTCCATCGCGGGACGGTACCCATCGCAGCCGAAAGCCTGTATCAAATCATGGATCGACGACGGTAGTCAGGCGTTCCGGCGCGGTCAACGCACCGGGGCGCGTCGGCTCTGCGTAGGGGTTCCCGATGGGCGCAATCGGTCGACGGCACGGTGGCCGTCAACGACGTGGACCTGGAAATCGCCGATGGCGAGTTCGTTGTCTTCGTCGGGCCTTCGGGGTGCGGCAAGACCACTCTGCTGCGGCTGATCTCCGGGCTCGAGTCCATGACCGCGGGCCAGATTCGCTTCGACGGCCAGGTCATCAACGATGTTTCGCCGCGCGAGCGAAACATGGCCATGGTCTTTCAAAATTACGCCCTCTACCCGCACATGACCGTGCGCCAGAACATCGCCTTTGCGCTTCGCGTCCGTAAGTTCCGCCAGGCCGAGATTGCCGAACGGGTCAACGAGGCGGCGCGCATTCTCGACCTCGACCAGCTACTCGACCGCAAGCCGAAGCAGCTCTCCGGTGGCCAGCGACAGAGGGTGGCCATGGGGCGGGCGATCGTTCGCCATCCGGGCGCCTTCCTTCTCGACGAGCCGCTCTCCAACCTGGATGCGAAGCTCAGGGTGCAGTTGCGGACCGAGC
>JAGWAU010000118.1:7332-9115 GCA_021296255.1 Alphaproteobacteria bacterium
CCGGCCAACATCTTCGTGGCCGGCTTCATCGGCAGCCCTTCGATGAACTTCGTTGAAGCCGAGATCGTGGAGAGCGGAGCCGGGACCGCGGTGTCGGTCGGTGGCACGGAACTCGCGCTCGCCTTGCAGGTGGCCGGAGGCGGGGCACGGTCCGGCGGCAGGGTGCTCCTGGGCTTCCGGCCCGAGCATCTGGGATGGCGCCGCAGCGAGGAAGGAGCGCCCGGTAACTTGCAGGCTCGCGTCAAGCTCATTGAGCATATCGAACCCGAGGCCTATGTCTCGGCCTCCCTGTTAGATCCAACCATCGTCGTG
This sequence comes from Alphaproteobacteria bacterium, assembly GCA_021296255.1. Lineage (GTDB taxonomy): Bacteria > Pseudomonadota > Alphaproteobacteria > UBA2966 > UBA2966 > UBA2966. Next base: position 7,645 of record JAGWAU010000118.1, read on the forward strand.
CGCACGGCAGACGAATTGGTCGGCGGAAACGCCGAGGACAAGACCGGGCTTGCGGGCGAGGACGCCCGCTTGCTGACCTTGCGCGTGTCGACCGATGAGGTTCCCGACCGGGGAGAGGTCGTCGACCTGGTCATCGAGCCCGACCGGGTCCACCTGTTCGACATTGCGACCGGCGACGGCCTCGGTGGATAAGGCGAGGCACGGAGGGCCGCTGGCACTTGCCGCGCGCCGACCCTGTGCACCTTTTCCACCCGGAGCGGAAGGAAATCAACACGTTGTCGCGCCGATCAGCGCCCAATTTGCGCGCCGATGAACACTGCAGAGTATCAAGGTACGTCGGTGACCCAGATGCGAGCATCTCGAGTCATTCGGATGAAGTGGCGTCGCAACCAGTCAACACCCGCGCGATGGTTGGACCGATGCGTTGCGCCGCCGCCTCAGTCTCGTGATCGCCGACATGGGCATAGCGCAGCGTCATGCTCGGCCGCTTGTGGCCAAGCAGGCGAGAGACAACTGGCAGCGAGATGCCCTGCAGCACGGCGTGGCTGGCGAACGTATGACGAAGGTCATGGATGCGTATGTCTTCGGTCCCCGCCACTTTGCGTACCAAGTACCAGAGTGACAGGTTGCGATAGAGCGGTCGCCCGGAATCCCTGGGTGACGGGAAGACGTACGCGCTCCCTGATCGAGGCTGCCGCTCCAGGATGGCGCGGGCCGGTGCATTCAGGAAGACACGCCTCAGCCCGGTCTTTGCGTCGGCGAGATCGAGCGTGTCGCCGTCCACGTCCCGCCAGCGCAAGGTCCTGACCTCGCTCTTCCGGCAGCCGGACAGCAGCAGAAGGCGAATGACGTCTATCTGGGGCGAGCGCGACGGTTGCGTGGCAGCGCAGTGGTCCAGCGCATGGTGAAGGCGCTTGATCTTCTCGCGCGACAAGAAGCGTGTGAGCTTCGGACGGGGGTTCGGATTCGCACCCCGTGCCGGATTCGTCTGAAGATGGCCGCAGGCGACCGCCTGGTTCAGTATCCGGCGAAGCAGCCCCAACACGTGATTGGTTCCGCCGGGCGCGGTCCGGCTGTACTCGTCGAACCAGCGGGTCACGACAGCACGAGTGATCCGATCCAGCGGCAGTGAGCCGAATGCCGGGAGCAGGCGAGCCCGCAAGGCCCAACCCTCGCTTTTTCTTGGTCGACCGCTTGCATCTATCGAGACGCACCCGTCCCCGACCAGCAACGAATTCCCCGAAGGTCGGAATCGCACCACGCTCCTCATGATCTTGCTGAGATCCGATCTCAATGGCGAGACACATGCGGCGCGCGTCCTCGACGCTCGACAACCCGGCGGACCCAAGTGTGATCCTGCGCGCCCCGCCTTTGGGGCCGAGTAGGAGGGGTCGTTACCGAGCAATGGCATTTCCTTAATGGTTAGACGGCGTTTCCTTAAGGAGTCGCACCTCTTCGAGGCGGATGGTTG
>JAGWAU010000029.1 GCA_021296255.1 Alphaproteobacteria bacterium
ACGCCGAGCAAGGCCGAGTACGGCGAGTGGCGCAAGCTCGGCGAAGAGGTGTGGGAGACCGACATCGGCAAGAGCGTCGACAAGTCCATGGTCGAAAAGGTCATGGCGCAGCGGTAGAGGCCCGCGTCGCGTATCGGCGCGCCGAAGGGGCGGCGGCGGCACCACCGGCCGCCGCCCCGCGCCTCGTGCGCCAGCTCGACAGCTCCGGCATGCAGGCCCTCCGACGCCTCGCCGACACCCTGAACCTGCTGGCGCAGGCGGTCGCCGGCGGCGCCCTGGCCGTCATCGCCGTCATCACCCTGATGCAGATCTACTTCCGCTTCGTCGTCAACGAGTCGCTCGTGTGGTCGGTGGAGCTGGGGACGTTCCTCAACGTCTGGGTGGGCTTCATCGGCGCCATCGTGGTCATGCGGTCGTGGCAGCACACCAACATCCCGACGTTCGTGAGCATGGTGCCGACTCCCGCCCGCTACTACGTCATGACGGCCGTCAAGGTAATTCCCTTCGGCTTCGTGCTCTTCGTGGCCGCCTACCGGATCGTCTTCATCCTGGGCCCGTTCCACCTGACCTCGCCGGCCATGGGGTTCAACACGCGCTGGGTCAAGCTCGCCATCCCGATATCCGCGGCGGTCATGGCCTTCTTCTGCATCCTCATCATCCTCGAGGACGTCATCGCCCTTCGACGGGGCGACGGGGACCACTTCGACAAACAGGGCAGCGCGGGGGTCGAATAGGGCGCGCCGAACGCCGCCCGACTCGAGCACGTCATGGAATTCGTCGGACCCTGGCTGATCCTGCCCTTCTTCGTCCTGCTGGTGCTGGGCGTGCCGGTCGCCTTCTGCCTCGGCTTCTCGGTGCTGATCTTCTTCTTCTTCTCCGGAACGACCATCCCGACCGTCATCGTGTTCACCGAGATGTACGACGGGGTGGCCATCGGCGCCCTCCTCGCCTTTCCGCTGTTCATCCTCACGGGGGAGCTGCTCACGCGCGCGGAGATCACCGAAAAACTGGTGGAGCTGTCCAATTCCCTCGTGGGCTGGATGAAGGGCGGCCTCGGCCACGTCAACATCGTCACCAGCATGTTCTTCGCCGGCATCTCGGGATCCGCCATCGCGGACACGGCCTCGATCGGCCCCATCCTGATCCCGGCCATGGTGCGCGAGAAGTTTCCCAAGGCGTTCTCGGCGGCCGTGACGGCGGCGAGCTCCATCGTCGGACCCGTCATCCCGCCGAGCATTCCCATCATCATCGTCGGCGCGCAGCTCGACATCTCGATCGGCGGACTGTTCGCCGCAGGCATCGTGCCGGGAATCCTTCTCGGACTCGCGCTCATGGCCGTCAACTACGTCATCTGCGCGCGCAACGGCTACGGCGAGATCCACCCCTTCGCCGGCGTGCCGGCGGCGGCAAGGGCAACCGGCGCGGCCGTCCCGGCGCTCCTGATCCCGGTCATACTGCTGGGCGGCATCCTGTCCGGCGTGTTCACGCCGGGAGAAGCCGGCGCCGTCGCCGCCGCCTATACGGTGCTGGTCGGCGTCTTCTACTACCGGACGCTGAACCTGACGCGCCTCGGAATGGCGCTGGCCTCGGCCGCCCGGGTCGTGGGATCGGTGATGATCATCCTGGCCTGCGCCGTGATCTTCAGCCGCATCCTCGCCTTCTACCAGATCCCGAAGGAGCTGCTGGATTTCCTGGTGTCGATCACCGAGAACCGGATCGTCCTCATACTGCTGATCGTCGTGCTGTTCCTGTTCGTCGGCATGTTCATGGACGCCGTCGTCAACATGATCATCCTGGGGCCCCTGCTGATGCCCCTGTTCGTCCAGGGCCTCGGCTTCCACCCGATCCAGTTCGGCATGTTCCTGATGGTCGGGCTCCTGCTCGGCCTGGTCACGCCGCCGCTGGGCCTGTGCCTGTTCATCGCAGCGCCCATCGCGCGGGAAACGCTCGACCGCACCGCGCTGGCCGTCCTCCCCTTCCTGCTCGCGGAAATCGTCATCCTGCTGCTCATCGCGTTCGTGCCGGACGTCACCATGCACGTGCCGCGCCTGCTCGAGTTTTCGTAGCGAAGGAAGGACGAGACAGACAAAAGCGGAGTGCGTCATGGGAACCATGTACGGCCGGTGGAATTCAAGATGACCGATGCCGTCCCGACGATCGCCGAAGCGGCCCGGGCGATCGAAGCGAAAGACCTGTCGGCGACCGAACTCACCGAGGCGTCGCTGCGCCGCATCGAGGCCTGGCAGCCGCACCTCGACGCCTTCATCACGTTGACCGCCGACCACGCGCTGGAACAGGCCCGTACCGCCGACCGGGAATTGTCGGCCGGCAACCATCGCGGGCCTCTGCACGGCATTCCGTTCGGCCTCAAAGACATCTACGAGACGGCCGGCATCCTCACGACGGCGCACTCGAAGATCCTGGCGAATCATCTTCCCGCCGACGACTGCGCGCCCGTCGAGCGGCTCTACGCCTGCGGCGCCATCCTGCTCGGAAAGCTGGCGACGCACGAGTTCGCGCACGGCGGACCGGCCTTCGACCTGCCCTGGCCGCCCGCGCGCAATCCGTGGAACCCCGCCCATTTCACGGGCGGTTCGAGCAGCGGCTCCGGCGCCGCGGTGGCAGCCGGACTCGTGCCCGGCGCCATGGGGTCCGACACCGGCGGCTCGGTGCGCAATCCCGCGAGCCTGTGCGGCACGGTCGGCCTCAAGCCAACCTACGGCCTGATCAGCCGGTACGGGGTTCTTCCCAACTCCTACACGTTCGACGTGTGTGGACCGCTGACGTGGACGGTCGAGGACTGCGCGATCATGCTGCAGGCGCTGGCCGGGTTCGATCCGCGGGACTCGGGGAGCGCCGACTGGAAGCCCCCCGACTATCGCGCCGCACTGACCGGCGACATACGGAATCTGCGGGTCGGCGTCGTGCGACATTTCTGGGAAGAAGACCTTCCCGCCAATTCCGAGGTAAAGGCGGGTATGGAAGCGGCTCTCGCCGTGCTCGCCGATCTGGGCGCGGTCCTGAAGGACGTCCGCCTGCGGCCGATGCAGGACTACTGCGACGTCAAGATCGTCATCGGCGAGTCGGAGCTCTTCGCCCTCCATCACCGGGACTTCATGACCCGTCCCGGCGACTTCTGCCGGGACTTTCTCGGCCGAAGCCTGCCCGCCGTGCTGTTCAGCGGCGCCGACTACGTGCATGCCCAGCGCGAACGGCGCATCATGTTGCGTGAGATGGAGGACGTCTACGAACGATTCGACGTCCTGGTATCGCCAAGCCAGTACGGCCCGGCACCGTTGCTGAACGGGTTCGACACGGTTTCCTACTTCTGGCGGAACCCCACCATCGCCACGCCGTTCAGCGTCACGGGCGGCCCCGCCATATCCGTGTGCATGGGTTTCAGCGAGTCCGGCCTGCCGCTCGGCCTGCAGATCGCGGGCCGCCCCTTCGACGATGCGCGGGTCCTGCGAACCGCCCACGCCTACGAATCGGCGACGCCCTGGCGCGGGAAGCGCCCGTCGCTGGAAGCGGCCAGGAACGTCGAAGTCAAGAGCGAAGGCGCGCCGCCGACGGAACACGGGACGTCCGGCGGCGGCGCCCTGCGTGACGAAGTCGGGCGGGCCGTCCGTGCGCACGGTCTGACCTTCGGCGACGAGCTGCTGGCAATCATCGAGGAAGCCGCGCCGCACGCGAAGGCCCGGGCCGAACGATTGCGCACCAGGCGCCCCTACGACGTCGAATTGTCGAATACCTTCAGCCTCGAAACGGGCGCCTCATCGCCGACCGATCACGAGTCAGCCTCACGAAGGAGGAAGAACAGATGAACACCGAAGCTGGAAGAAAGCCGTGGCGGGGCTTTTCCGCGCCGCTCCATCCCGAAGGCAGGTACGCGCTCTACGGGCCGCCGCCCTGGCATTTCGAGGGGTACATGGCGGCCGTACGACTGCGGTGCGACCGCGATGCCATCGACCACATGGTCCCCGAACCGATGAAAACGGCGGCGGACCCCCTCGTCGAGATCGCCGTGTTCGACTGCCGCTGCGACTATGGCCTCGGCGAGGAATACGTGCAGCGGAACCCGGACCAAGTCCACTTTCAGGAATCGTTCACCCGCCACTTCATCGAGTACGAGGGAGCGGTGGGCTACTGGATGCCGTACATCTGGTGCAACACCGACAGCGAATTCGCCATCGGCCGCGAGATGTACGGGTGGCCCCACAAATGGGGCAACGTGGCCCTGACCGAACGGCCCTTCCGGGGATGGCGGTCCGGCGACATCGTGACGGGGCTCGTCGGTCGCGGCTGCCGCGCCGTGCTGGAGTTTGAAATCGAGCTCGAACGACCGGGCGACCTCGGCGGTATCGGCATGGCCCAAGGCGCGGACGACGACAGCTCCGCAGGTACCGCGCCGGGGCGGACCGGCACCGACGTGCGCTGGGGTTCCAGCTTCACCCAGGTCGCGCTGCCCCACCCCGCCGAGCAGGGCATGGTCCTGCAGCGCCTGGTGCGCAACCAGATGCTGGACGTCGAGTTCACCGATATCTGGACGGGAAAGGGTTCCTACGAGGTCTACGCCCCCGAACTCCAATATCTCAAGGGTGCGGAAGTCGTCAGCGCCCGCTGGCATACGATCGTCTGGACGAAGCCTTATCCGGCCGAGGTCGTGCTGGAGGAACTGGCCGCGGCGTAACCGCCGTCACGGGAGCGACCTTCGATTCAGGTTCGGCCCGACCAGATCGACGACATCCTCTGCCCGCATGCAGAACGCGCGGTCGCGCGCGACAACACCGTGCGCTACGGCAAACGGATCCTGCAGTTCTCCGCCGTGCTCAACCGCCCCCGCTACGTCAAGGCACATGTCCGGGTGCACGAGGACCCGGTGTTTACGAAACGGTGTCGGGCCAAGGCGGACCTGGTTGCCCATGTGAGCCACAACCGCCTCGACGTCATTCGGGCGAGCGGAGTGCTACCGCGGATCAAGATTTCCAAAGCCGATTCGGACGCTATCCGGGATTGCATCAGAGCAGTGATCGATCGCTGGGGGCCAGTTTCTCGTCGAAACCGGAATGTTTCCGGCCTAGCCCCGCACCTCCAGGATCACGCCGAAGCGTTTCTGCAGGTCAAGCTTCTCGAGATCGCCACCGCGGGCCTCGCCGTCCCCGACATTCTTCAAGTCGCGCTTGGTTTCCTCGCTCATGACCACGACGACGTTCGTCGCGGCTTCCAGCGGAAACGGGAATTCGTGCCAAGTGCCGATGTTGAGGCACAGGCCCGCCGATCCGTCGAAAGCGAACGCCTCGACCTCTTCGATCTCCGGCGCCCGCGGCGCGGCGCCGTCCCACGAACCGTCGGGCCGCCGGCAGGTGGGACGGCCGAGCACCATCACGAACGGCTTGCCGCCCAGGGGGATGAAGGTCTGGGTATGCTTGTTGTGGTACTCCATCCACCGCACCTCCATGGGCCGCGGATTGAGCGTCGCAAGCGCCAGGCACATGTCGTCCCGGGAAGTGAACGCCGCCGGCTCGCTCATGCGCACGGCCTCGGCATAGAACCCCGATTCCCGGACCAGGTCGGCAGGGGGCGGTGCCAGCAAGCTGCCGTAGCCGGCCAATGCATCCGGTGTCGCCCGTTTCGGTGTCAGGACCTTGCGCTTCAAAACAGGTTCGCCTGGGCCGTCGGGTAGTGCACGGTGCGGTCGGGCTGGATCACGGCATCCTCGCCCAGTTCCGCCGGCTCGACGTGGCCCGGTGCCACGATATGCCGCACGTCGGTACCTGCGGCCAGAAGGTGATCGGTAATGATACGCCGGTGACACTGCCGCCACGCCTGCTCCGCACACATCAGCGCGCAAGCATCGATATCCGATCGGGCGACGAGGGCGACGAGCGCCTCGCGAAACGGTGGCGTCAGCGCGTAGTCCGCGTAGTTCTTGAAGGCCGCCACCCGCCACGCGGTGTTGGGCGAGGTCTCCGACCCCGTCTGCTTCGGCCGCCGCCCGCCGAGCGCCCTGGCGTGGCGGTAGCGGATTCCCGCCGTTCCCAGGTCGTCGGGCAACGCGTCGACGTCGAATTGCGGATTGCGGCGCGACCGCGGAAAGCTTCGCACGTCGATCAGCAGTTCCACACCCGCTTCCTTGAGCAGCACGATGAGTTCGCCGACGCTGCGCGTCGAATGACCGACGGTATGGACGACGCCCACGCCGTCCTCCAGGTTCCGGGCAGTCGCCGCCTAACGGCAGAGGCGGTCGACGTAGTCGGCGCCGAGACCGTTCCCGGCATAGTGCTTTTTATACGCCGCAATCCGGGTAAAGACGTCCTCGTAGCCGATCTGACCGCCGTTTTCGTCGACGTAGAGAATCGGGCCCATGTTGTGAAACAACGTCTTCATGTGGCCCGCTTCCGGATGCACGACGAGCGTATGGGTCTCGCCCGCGGGCTCGTAGATGAAGTCGCCCGGCCGGGCGATCCAGTCGCCCTCGAGATAGCCCCAGGCGCCCTTGAGAGTGTATCCCAGGACGGGCGCCGGGTGTCGGTGACGTCCCACGACGCCCTCGCCCTCGGCCTTGACGACATTGCACCAGGCGCCCTGAACGACGTTGAACAGGAGTGGACGGATCCAGACGTTGTCGGCGAGCGGCATCCACACGCGCTCGTCTTCGTCGTCGCATTCATGGAAAATTTCCTGCGACGCCTCCCCCGGCAGCGGGATGCTGAGATGCTGGACGTGTTCGAATCCCGCGAGCTTGGCCATCTCGTTCATGTCGGACTCCTGAGCTGATTTCGGCGCCTGACGCCGCACGGCGACACTTTAACGGCCGCCCTCCCCCGGTTACAACCGCGTGTCGAACCCGCGTGTCGAACCCGGGGCCGGATCCCGGGTCCGACCCCAAATTGCCCCTGGTGCGGCACGATCGAAACGGTTAGGAGTCCCACCGGGATCGCCTTCGATCCCGGGGCCATCGAACAGCGAGAGTCCGTGACGACACCGACGAAATCCGACGGCCAGCTCGAGCGGTCCCTGCTTACCGGCCGGTTCGCCGTGACGGCGGAGATCACGCCCCCTCTCTCGGCCGATCCAGGTTCGATGATCGAGCGGGCCGTGCCGCTCAAGGGGCTGGTAGACGCCGTCAACGTCACCGAGGGCGCGGGTGCCCGAGCGCACCTGTCCAGTCTCGCCGCGGCGGGCCAATTGGTCCGGGCCGGGCTCGAGCCGGTGCTGCAGATCAACGGGCGCGACCGCAACAGACTTCTTCTCCAGCGGGACGTCCTGGGCGCCGCGGCCCTCGGCATCCCCAATCTGCTGGCGCTGCGGGGTGATCCGCTTTTCAACGGCGACGAACCGGGAGCCACGGAGGTTCCGGATCTCGGCGCGGCGGACATCGTTCGGATCGCCACGCGCATGCGCGATACGGGCACGCTGCCGTCCGGCCGCGAGATCGAGGCGGCTCCGCGCGTCCTCGTGGGCGCGACCGACATGCCCGTGGAGCCGGTCGTCGGCTGGACCCCGGAGAGCCTGCGGCGGAAACTCGATGCCGGAGCCGACTTCATCCAGACCCAGTTCTGCTTCGACGCCGGGCTCCTCGAACGGTACATGGCCGCCCTCGCCGACGCGGGACTTGACGGGACGACCGGGTACCTGGTGGGACTCGGCCCCCTGACCTCCGAGCGTCAGGCGCGCTGGCTCGTCGACAATCTGTTCGGCACGGTGATTCCCGAACCCGTCATCTCCCACCTCGGCAAGGCGACGGATCCGCGCGGCGAAGGCCGCCGCATCGTCGCGGACCTGGCGCGCGAAATGGTGGAGATACCGGGCGTCGACGGCGTCCACCTGATGGGGCACCGGGCCGAGGCCGAGTCGGCGGAGATCATCGCCGTTTCGGGACTCCGGGGTTGACGGCGGGCCGGATCGGACAGGGGAAACACGACGGTGCAGACGGACCACGACACGGATGCGCAGGCCTGGCTTCGTCCGAGCGTTCGGGGCATCCCGGCCTACGAAGGGCCGAAGACGGCGGCCGACGTGGACGTCGACAAGGTGCGACTGCTCCACCTGAACGAGAGCCCGCACCCGCCGTCGCCCAAAGCCATCGAGGCCATCCGGGATTTCGGCGATCACCTCAACCGCTACCCGGACATCCACGCGCGGGCCCTGGCGAACGCCCTCTCGGCGCGAACGGGAGTCCCCGCCGATCAGATCATCTTCGGCGCCGGCACCGACGAACTGGTGCATTTCGTCTGCCAGATCACGACCGGCCGCGGGGACGCCGCGGTCATGCCCTGGCCGACGTTCCCCCGGTATGCGCTGACGACCCGAATCGGAGGCGGCGAGGCGATCAAGGTGCCCCTCGACGACGGCGGGGCCAACGACGCGAGCGCCTTGCTCGCCGCGATCAACAACCGGACGCGCACGGTGTGGTGCTGCACTCCGAACCCGCCGTCCGGCGGCATGATGGACGAGACGGCCCTGCGCCGACTCGCCGAGGGCGTGCCGGAAAACGTGCTGCTCGCGGTCGACGAGGCCTATCACGAATACGGTCGGCACGCAGGCGGACCGGACGTCCTGGCGGCACTGAAGGGCCGCCGCGGCCCGTGGCTGGTCTTGCGGACATTTTCCAAGGCCTACGGCCTCGGCGCCGTGCGGGTGGGGTATGCGCTCTGCGGTTCGGCCGAAGTCTCCGAGGCGCTGCGCAAGACCAGGCTGCAATACGGCACCAACTCGCTGGGCCAGGCGGCCGCCCTCGCCGCCCTCGAAGACGATGCCTACCTGCAAAAGACCCTGGAACTGACGGCCCGCGAGCGAACGCGGCTCGCCGAAGGCCTCGCGGCCCTGGGTCTGACACCCCTGCCGACCGCGGCGAATTTCGTTTCCGCGGAACTGCCTGGCGATGCGGCGGAGGTCTCGCGGGCGCTCGCCGAACGCGACATCCTGACGCGGGGCTGGCGCGATCCCGGGCATCCCCGTCACATTCGTATCACCGTGGGCCTGCCCGAGGACACCGACGCGGTGCTGACGGCCATGAAGGACGTCCTGGAGGATCTGCTTTGACGGCTGCGGATCACAACGGTTCGCTGTCGGGTCGCGCCATCATCCACGCGATCAAGGCCGCCGGCGTCGAGTACGTTGTCTCGGTTCCGGACATCGTGACCAGCGACGGCCTGCTGTGGCCGATCTCCCGCGATGCGGACCTCACGCACATCCGGGTGTGCAAGGAGGACGAAGGCGTATCCATCTGCACGGCGCTCGCCTATTGCGGCAAGCGTGCTCTCCTGCTGATCCAGAACACGGGATTCCTCGATTCCATCAACGCCATCCGCGCCATCGCCGTGGAATACGACAATCCGCTCTGCATGATGATCGGCCTTCAGGGAAAGGAGCCGGACGTTCTGCCGATCCAGTCGGACAAGGTGAGCGTGCGCATCGTCGAGCCCATGCTCGACGTCATGGGGATCGCGTACCACCTCCTGCAGACGACGGCGAACACCGATGCCATCGCGCCGGCGATCGAAGCCGCCTACCGGGACGACCATCCCGTGTGCTTCGTCATCGGCCGGAGCCCGAGCGAGTGAAGGCATCCCCATGAAACGGATGAAGCGCGACGCGGCACTGAAGGTCATTGCCCGGCATGCGGGCGACAGCCTCGTGGTCGCGGCGTATCAGGCCGCCTTCGAGTGGATCGTCATCCGCCCGAGCGATTGCAACCTCATCGCCACGGGTGCCATGGGCCAAGCCTCCTCGCACGGTCTGGGGCTCGCCATCGGCCGGCCCGACCGCAAGGTCCTCGTTCTGGACGGCGACGGCAGCCTGCTGATGAACCTCGGCTCCCTCGTGACCATCGCCGAGGCGGCACCAGCGAACTTCTTTCATTTCGTGTGCAACAACGGCGTCTACGAGGCCAACGGCAGTCACCCGACGCCGGGCTCCGACACCGTCGATTTTCCCGGACTGGCCCTCGCGGCCGGCTATGGATCGGCGGACGCCTTCGACAACCTCCCCGACCTGGAGTCGCGTATCGGCGACGTGCTCGGCGGACAGGGTCCTTCGCTCATCGACCTCAGGGTCGAGCAGGGCGAGGCCTATCCCCAGGACTACGCCTACATGCACGGCGCCGAGCACCGCGCCGCCTTCAAGGCCGCACTTCGCGCCTCCGGGACCGGCACGGCCGCCTCCGACGGTGCGCACGGTTCGCGTCAGCCGCCGCGCGGGCGGGCCACGACCCGGTGACGACAGACAGAAAAGATTGAGATGAGCGACGACGTCCCCAGCATCGTGTCGCACGTATCCATCGGCACGAACGACTTCGAGCGGGCGATTGCCTTCTACGACGCCGTCATGCCCGCGGTCGGCGCCCGGCGCGTCATGGAGCATCCCGGCGCGGTCGCCTACGGCAAGCAGTTCCCCGAATTCTGGGTGCAGACCCCGATCGATGAAACCCCGGCCACCACGGGCAACGGCAGCCATTTCGGCTTCATCGCTTCATCGAAGGAAATGGTGCGGGCCTTCCACGACGCGGCCATCGCGGCCGGCGCCACCGACGACGGCGCACCGGGTCCGCGCCCCCTCTACGGCGAGCCCTACTACGGCTGCTTCGTTCGCGACCCCGACGGCCACAAGATCGAAGCGGCATATTGGGACATGGAACTTGCGCGAAAGCTCGGCATGAGCTGACTCAGGCCCTCCCCCGCCCGGCATGGTCGAGAAGACGACACAGGTCGATGAAGTGCTCCTGCGCGGCGGCAACTCCAACTCGACGCCGCCGAAGGGCCTGAACAGTTCGTGGATCGCCGTCCCCAGACCCTTCTCCGGCACGGCTTGCCGTCCGACCGCCTCGCGCAGGATCAGCCGCACTCCCTCTTCCATGGAACGGCCATTTCCGGCCGCGCGTTTGCGAAGCCGGATCTTCACGTCGTCGTCGAGATTGCGGATCGTGATGCTCGCCATGTCCCGGCGGTCCGTCAGCACATCAAACGGAAGCCTACGCAGTGCTGGCGATGCGATCAAACCGTAGTTTTTCCGCTTCACTTCCGACCTGTCCGGCGCGTTCCGGCCCGGCTCTCGTAACGGGTAGCGAGCGTATTGGCGCCGACGATCAAGACGGCGCCGAGCCAGGTCCAGACGTCCGGCACCTGCGAAAAGACCAAAAAGCCGATGATGGTGACGAATATCAGGCGCATGAAGTCGAAAGGCACGATGACCGAGACGTCGGCTGCGCCATAGGCCCTTACCAGGCAGAGCTGGGCGATGGTGCCCAGCACACCCGACGCGGCGGCGACCCCGAGGATCTCGGTGGACGGAGTTCGCCAGAACGGCAGGGACATGCCAAGCGTGACCACCGACATGAACAGGGAGACGTAGAAGACCACGGTGAACGGAGCTTCGGTGGCGCTGAGCCGGCGGGTGATGAGCGCCGAGGCGGCGAAGCCGCACGCCGCCGCGAGCGCCGCCAGCGCTCCGGGCTGCACGATGGCGACGCCGGGCCGGATGATCGCCAGTACTCCGATGAAACCCACCAAGACCGCCAACCAACGGGCGCGGGTAACATCCTCGCGCAGAATCAACGCTCCGCCCAAAACCGCGAAGATCGGCATGGAAAAGCTGAGGGCCGTCGCCTCGGCCAACGGGACCAGGCTGAGAGCCACGACCCAGAGGGTGAACCCGAACACGCTCGAACAGCCCCGCGCCAGATGCAAACCGGGGCGGCGGGTCTTCAGGGCACCGAACCCGGTCCTCAGTATCCACGGACCGAGGAACAGCAGACCGAAGACGCTTCGCAGGAAGACGGTCTGGAAGGGATGCAGCTCCAGGGTGATGTGACGGAGCATCCCGTCCATCGAGGCGAAGCAGAACATCGCCACGGACATCCACAGCCCGCCCCGCGCGGCGGCGGGCAGTCCGGTGCCGCTTACGGTCCGTATCGTCTCCGGCCCCGGGGCGCGGCCTCCCTATCCCAGACCCATCTGCGCCAGGATGGCCCGGGTCAGGGGATGGCCGGGGTCGGCCAGCCGGTCCGTAACGTCGAAATGGTTGTCGCCGTCCAGCTCCACGTATTCGCTCTCATGGCCGAGATCCCCGCACTTCTCGGCGAAATCCTTCGACTGCCGCCTGAAGGTTTCCGACTCCGCACCGCCGACCGCGCAAAGGACCGGTCCATTGAAATGCAACGGCAGGTATTGCGGGCTGCAGGCCGCCGCACCCTCGGCGGTCAGACGGATGTCCTTCTGCAGATCGCTGTGGCGATGGGGCTCGATGTCGAACAGGCCGCTGAGCGGTATGGCCCCACGGATCAGATCCGCCGGCAGGCCGTGGTCGGCCGACCAGTCGGTCGCCATCATCATGCCGGTCAGGTGCCCGCCGGCGGAATGGCCGGCCACGTGAATGCGCCCCGGATCGCCGTTGAAATCCGCGATGTTGTCGAAGGTCCAGATCAGCGCCCTGCGGACCTGCTCCACGATGTCCGGAACCGTGACGTCGGGGCAGAGCTCGTACTCCGGGGTCACCGCGGCGGCGCCGGCGGCGACCACGGGCTCCACCACCTCGCTGTAGACGCTCTTCTCGAGCGCGCGCCAGTAGCCGCCGTGGATGAAGAAGAAGACGGGTGCGCCCGGCGCGGCCGCCGGATAGACGTCAAGGATCTGTCGCGGCGTGTCTCCATAGGGGACATCAAGGTGACAGGCCAGACGTTCGCGGGCCGCGGCGCTGCGCTCGGCCCCCTTCGCCAGATGTCCGTCGACATCGGGCACGGTGAGGCGCGGCAACAGCTCGAGGTTGAGCTCGTGGCGCTCGGCCTCGGTCATGTTCTCGTAGTCCATATCGCCCTCTCCCCTTAATCACTTCGGCCCGATGCGAGGGCACCGGCAACCCTCACCCCGTCCCTCTCCCGGAATTCGCGACGGAAGGGGACCCTCGTGCCACCCATGTTCTCCCTCTCCGCCCGCAAGCGGGAAGAGAGGGTTGCATAGGGCCGGCGTGTCCACAAGACACGCCCTTCTCGGAACAACTGGGTGAAAGGGGCTCCGTGGTTCATAATCCGCCGGGGAGGAACGAACATGACCTACACTTTCGGCGTCATGCCGGGTGACGACATCGGACCCGAGGTGGTCCCGGAGGCGCTGCGGGTCGCCCGCGCGGCGCTCGACAAGGCCGGCGTCGACGCGACATGGGAGGATCTGCCGGTCGGCTGGGCCGCCTACCAGGAGCTCGGCACCACCATGCCCGAGGACACCATCCCGCGGCTCCGGGAAATGGACGGCTGCGTGCTCGGCCCCATCGGCCACCGCGCCTACCCGCGGGACGATCCCAAGGCCATCCGCCCGGTGCCGGTGATGCGAAAGCAGATGGACCTCTACATGAGCGTGCGGCCGGCCAAGTCCTACCCTTCCCTGACCTCTCTCCACCAGGACGTCGATCTCGCTATCGTACGGGAGAACTCCGAGGGCTTTCCGCCCGACCGGAACATGGTCATGGGCTCCGGCGAGTTTCGGCCGACCGAGGACGTGACGCTCTCGGTCCGGGTGATCACGCGCCGGGCGAGCGAGCGTATCGCCCGCGCCGCCTTCGAAGTGGCCCGCGCCCGGCCCGCCAAGCACGTCACCGCCGTGCACAAGGACACGGTGTTCATGCTGAGCTGCGGCATGTTCGCCGAGGAGTGCCGCAAGGTCGCCGCCGAGCATCCGGACATCGCCTTCGACGAGGTCATGGTCGACAGCTTCGCCGCTCACCTCGTCATGAAGCCCCAGCAGTTCGACACGGTCTGCATCACCAATACCTTCGGCGACATCATGGTGGACCTCGCCTCGGGCCTCGTCGGCGGCATGGGCATGGCGCCCGCCATTTCCGCGAGCGACGCCTTCGTCATGGCCCAGGCCAGCCACGGCTCGGCACCGGACATCGCCGGCCGGGGCATCGCCAATCCCTACGCCGAGATCATGTCGATGGCGATGATGTTCGAGCACCTCGGCCGCACGCGCTCCGACGCGGGTATGAGCAAGGCCGCCCGGCTCGTCGAAGGCGCCGTGGAAAGCGTCATCGCGGACGGCGCGCCGCTGACGCCGGATCTCGGCGGCACGGCTTCGACGTCGGAAATGGGCGCCGCCATCGCCGCCTCGGTATAGTCGAACCACGGCGAGCAGGCGAATTCATCGGAAACATCCACGACGGGGAGACGCACCTTCATGGAACACTTCGGCATGTACATCGACGGCGAGCGCTGCGAGGCCGCCGCGGGCGCCTGGTTCGACACGGACAACCCCTATACCGCCGCGCCCTGGGCAAAGGTCGCCAAGGCCGACGCCGGGGACGCCGATCGGGCCGTACGGGCCGCCCACCGCGCCTTCACCGCCGGCGACTGGCCGAAGATGAAAGCATCGGACCGCGGCAGGCTCCTGGGCCGCCTCGGCGATCTGGTCCTGGAGAACGCCGAGGAACTCGCCCAAGCCGAAACGCGCGACAACGGCAAAGTCATCAGCGAGACCCGCAACCAGATGCGCACCATGGCCGGCTGGTATCACTACTATGCGGGCCTCGCCGACAAGATCCAGGGCGACACCATCCCCGTCGACGAGGACACGTTCCTCAACTACACGCGCTTCGAGCCGGTCGGCGTCTGCGTCGCCATCACGCCATGGAATTCCCCGCTCAGGTTGCTGTCATGGAAGCTCGCCCCGGCGCTCGCCGCGGGCAACACCGTGGTCGTCAAGCCCTCCAGCAACACGTCCACCTCGACCCTCGTCCTCATGCGTCTCGTAGAGGAGGCGGGGTTTCCAGCCGGTGTCGTCAACGTCGTCACCGGGGGCGGCGGCGAGGTCGGCATGGCGCTGGTCGAGCACCCGCTGACCGCCAAGATCGCCTTCACCGGGAGCACCGAGGCCGGCACGCGGGTCTACGAGGCCGGCGCCCGGCACCTCAAGCGCGTGACGCTGGAGCTCGGCGGCAAATCCCCCAACATCCTGTTCGCCGATGCGGACCTCGAAAAAGCCGTCCCCGGCGTCGTCGCCGGCATCTTCGCCTCGACGGGCCAGACCTGCATCGCCGGCTCGCGCCTCCTGGTCCAGGAGAGCGTCCACGAGGAGGTTCTGAACGAGATCGTCGCCGTCGCCACTTCCCGGAAGATGGGTGATCCAACCCACGAGGGCACGCAACTCGGCCCCGTGGCCACCGCTTCGCAGTTCGACAAGATCATGGAATACGTCGACGTGGCCAAGGCCGACGGCGCGGAACTCATGTGCGGCGGCAACCGGGGCACCGGGCCGGAATGCGGCGACGGGCGCTTCATCGAGGCCACCGTGTTCGACGGCGTCGACAACAAGATGCGGGTAGCGCAGGAGGAGATCTTCGGTCCCATCCTTTCGGTCATCCGCTTCAAGGACGACGACGAGGCCGTGAGCATCGCCAACGACATCGATTTCGGTCTCGCCGCCGGCATCTGGACCGAAAATCTGAGCCGCGCACACAGGGTCGCCCGCGGCGTGCAGGCCGGAACGGTGTGGGTCAACACGTACCGCCAGCAATCCCCGATGATGCCCTTCGGCGGCTACAAGAAATCGGGGCTCGGGCGCGAATCGGGCGCCGCCATGATCCGCGAGTACCTTCAGCAGAAAAGCGTCTGGGTGGGACTGCGATAGCGCGCCGGCCCGCCGTTCGTTCGAAGCGTGTTCCGTTGAAACGGGCCGAAGGCGCCGCCTTCGTCGCCACCCTGGGCGCCCTGCTGGCGATGACGGCGGCCTCGAACGACATCATGGTACCGGCCCAGCCGCCGATCGCCCGCGCGTTCGGCATGCCGGAGGCGGCCGGCGCCGCCATGGTCGGCATGTTCTCCGTGGGCTTCGGATTCGGGCTGGCGGTCTGGGGACCGTTGTCCGACCGCTTCGGCCGCCTGCCGCCGCTGTATGCGGCGGCGGCGGGCTACATCCTGGCCGGCGCGGTTTGCGCCCTGACCGACTCGTTCGGCGTCCTGCTGGCCGGTCGGTTCGTGCAGGGCTTCATGGGAGGCGTCGGACCGACCCTCGCCCGCGCCATCTCGCGCGACCTCGGCGGCGGCGCCCGGACCGCGCAGGCCCTGTCGGCGGCGACGGTCGTGCAGGGGGCGGCACCCGTGTTCGCTCCCCTGCTGGCATCGGGCCTGCTCGTCGCCGCCGATTGGCGCGGGATCTTCTGGGCCCTCGTCGTCTTCGGACTCGCGGTGATTCTTTCCGTCATGCTCTTCGTGCCCGAGACGCTTCCGCCGGAGAAGCGGGAAGCCCCGTCGATCAGGCAGATGGGCCGGGAAACCCGCGTGCTGATGGTGACGCCGGGCTTCCTCTACGGCACGGCCATGGTCATGACCGTGTTCTTCGGCTACATGGCGCTGCTCGGCATGGGCGCCGCCGTGACGGAGAGCGCCTACGGCCTGCCCCCCGAGTGGTTCGGCCCCCTGTTCGCCGTCAATTCCGTCGCCTACGTCCTGGGCGCCCTCGCCGCCAATCGCCTGGCCGGCCGGTTCGGGGTCTCCACGATCATCAGGGCGGGAGCCCTCACGGCGGGAGCTTCGGGCGTCTTCCTGCTGGCGCTGTCGGCGGTCGCGCCGCCGCTCATCGTGCTGTGGACCGGCGTCGTCATCTACGTCTTCGCCTTCGGCACCCTGCTGGCGCTGTGCGCCGCGCGAGGGCTGGAGCCCGCCGGCGCGGTCGCCGGTACGGCCGCGTCGATCATGGGCCTCGCCCAGACGTTGTTCAGCGCCGCGGGCGCCTTCGCCGCGGCGGGCCTGTTCGACGGCTCCCACCGCTCGCTCTGCTGGGTCATGGGGGTGTCCGGCGTCATGCTGCTCGTGCTGTGGGCCAAGGGGAGGAGATATCTGTGAGGAGGGATCGGGGAGGCGCCGGACCCCCGGTGAAGCGGGCCGAAGGCGCGGCCTTCGTCGCCACCCTCGGCGCCCTGCTGGCGGTGACGGCCACCTCGGTCGACATCATGATCCCCGCCCAGCCGAGCATCGCGCGCGACTTCGCGCTGCCGAAAAGCGCGGGGGCGGCCATGGTCGGCGCCTTCTCCATCGGCTACGGCATCGGTCAGGCGATGTGGGGCCCCTTGTCCGATCGGTACGGCCGACTGCCGGTTCTCTACGCGGCGCTCGCCGGCTTCATTCTCGCCGGAACGGTGTGCGCGGTGACGGAGGCATTCGCGACCCTGCTCGCCGCGCGCTTTTTCCACGGCTTCATGGGCGGCGCCGGGCCGACGCTGGCCCGCGCCATCTCGCGCGACCTGGGCGGAGGCGCGCGGACGGCCCGTGTGCTGTCCGCGGCGACGGTTTTCCTCGGGGGCGCGCCGTTGCTCGCGCCTCTCGGGGCGTCGGGAATCCTCGTCGTCGGCGACTGGCGCTGGATCTTCTGGACGCTCGTGATCTTCGGCGGATTGGTCGTCCTGTCGACGCTGCTATTCGTGCCGGAGACCCATCCGCCGGAGCGGCGGCGCGCGCCGTCGATCCGGCAGATGGGCCGGGAGGTGCGGCAGCTTCTCGCGACACCGGGATTTCTCTACGGCACGGGCATCGTGATGACGGTGTTCTTCGGCTACATGGCGCTGCTGGGCATGGGATCCGCGGTGACGGAAGAGGCCTACGGCCTGCCGCCGACCCTGTTCGGCCCCCTGTTCTCGGTCAACGCGCTCGCCTTCATCGCCGGCGCGGTGGCGGCCGCGCGGTTAGCGGGCCGCTACGGCGCCTCCGCCGTACTCCGGGCCGGTGCCGCCATCGCGCTGGCCTCGGGCATCTTCCTGCTCGCCCTGTCGGCAACGACCCCGGGACTGACGCTCCTGTGGGCCGGCGTGGTCGTCTTCCAGCTGTCTTTCGGCACCTTGCTCGCGTTGGCCACGGCGCGGGCGCTGGAGCCCGCGGGCAAGATGGCCGGCACGGCCTCGTCGGCGCTGGGGCTGGTCCAGACCTTGCTCAGCGCTTCCGGCGCCTTCGCGGCCGCCGCGCTGTTCGACGGCTCCCACCGCTCGCTGTGCTGGACGATGGGCGCCGCAGCCGTGGCGACGTTCCTGCTGTGGTGGAAGGGCCGGAGGTATCTTTAGGGCCTGTCCGCTCCTCATCACCCCGCGTCAACTTTCTCCGCGAGCTATATCTTGATGAGAGACTGATACGGGACATCACGCTTGTTGGCGGCGACCTTGATTTGCTTGAGTAATCCGATCGGCAGGCGCAGAGAGATCGACTTGGTCGACGGTTTGAGGTTCAGAAAGCGCACGCGTTCCGCATGCTCCCAATTCACGTGATCGCTCGAGTCGTGAGTCTCCCAGTAACTTCGTTCCTGGACTTCGTCACGGAACCTGGGGGGCTCTTACGTTTCTCCGACATAGTGCAGTCTTTACCTTCCGGTGCATATCACGAGCCGAAATGACACGGACCAACGTGCCGCCGCCACGGAATGTGAACGTGACGTGAAGGATGAGGTGGCCCCGGTTCGTCGGACAGCCTGGCGGCGGGATTAAGGTGTATTCAGGTCGATGTTCAGGCCGCCAGAATCCCCCGAATCGATCTTCCTGCTGCGCCTGTGGGGATGTGGGCGAGGCGGTCCGCCGCGCTACTCCGCTTCGAGGGGCGCGGTGAGGACCTGGCCGGGGACCCGGAGGCCACCGCGCAGCGGACTGCCGACCTCGAGCTCGCGGTAGCGGGGCCGCAGGGATTCCGGCAACGGCAGGCCATCCGCGCAGTTGAGCCACAGCCGCAGCAAGTGGCGCTTGCGCTCGGGCTCCGGCCAGTCCTCGAATTCGGTGCGGTCGTGCAGAGTCTGGTGGTTGTGGATGAACTGAACGTCCCCTGCCCTGAATTCCATCTTCAGATGGATGTCGGGATCGTCCGCCACCGAATCGAAGAAATCGAGCGCTTCGGTCTCCCGCTCCGTCAGCGGCGGCACGTCGTCGAAACGCTGGGCTGAATCGATGTAGCGCCGGGCGTACCGGCAGTAGAGCCGCCCCGCGTGCCAACTGAAGACCGGTACGGAGTAGTGACCTTCGCCCCCCTCGGGCGCCTCGTTGCGCCAGTCCGTGGCATAGGGCTGGAAGAGCAGCGGAAGCAGGTCCGGGCGGCGGCGGCGCACCTCGTTGTAGAGAGTGTCGGAGGAGACGACAGCCGATTCCCCACCCTTCCTGGCCGGATGCAGGCACATGAGGCCGACGATGTCCGCGGTATCCGAATGAAAGGTCTGACGCGCGGTCGTCTGGTAGATGCGCGACTTGGTATCGAACTCGTGGCGGCCGAGGTCCTTGACGTGCCCGAGCACATGCCCCTTGGCGTTCTGCGGCAGCGGGATGCCGAAATGCGAGCCGATGCCGAAATAGATGATCGCCGCCTCCTCGATAGAATAGCGCTCGACCGGAATTCCACGCAGCAGGACGAAACCGCGGCCGCGCAGCACTTCGTGACGAATCCCGTCGAAGACCGGGGAGAGCCCGGGCAACGGGAAAGCGTCGCTGTCGATGTCCAGAATGCCGAGGCCTCGGGATTTCACCCCCTGCATGGCGGCCTCGAGCTCGGCGAGCTCTTCCTCGCTGAAGGGACGAATCCACTCGTCCTCCCGCGCGGCCATATCGGGGCCATACCAGACCGACGGTCCGGCAATCTCACGGGGCGGCATGGCGTAGTCGGTCAATTCCTGGGCTGCAGACATGCGCGTTCTCTCTAGGGTCGCCTTCTCTCTCAAACGGGCTCGCCGGTATGTATCATGCCCCGCCGCGCCCTGTCGAACCGGCAGGTTCACGCGCGTTCGACACGGGCGGCACCCTCGTCGATCAAGGCGTCGATCTCGTCGTCTGCGTAGCCGATCTCGCCCAGCACCTGGCGCGTCGACGAACCGTAGAGAGGGGGTGTGGCCCGGGCGGCACCGGGCGTTCGGCTGAACTTGATGGGCAGGCCGGTGCCCCTGTAGTCGTCGATCTCCACCACCATCTCCCGGTGCGCCGTATGGGGGTGCGCCACCATTTCGGGAATGGTCAGCACGGCACCCGCCGGCACCCCCTTGGCCAGCAGGCGGCGCGAGACCTCCTCGGCGTCGCGGTCAGCCAGGGCCGCGGCGATCAGGGCGTTGAGCACGGCACGGTTCTCGACGCGATCGCCGTTCCGGCGGAATCTCGGATCGTCGGCAACCTCGGGCCGGCCCAGTTCTTCCCAGAGGTAGCGGAACTGCCGCTCGTTGCCGACGGCGAGGAAGAGGTTGCCCTTGCCCGTGGGGTATTGGTCGTAGGGGGAGATGTTGGGATGCGAATCCCCCGTCGGGAGCGGTGTCTTGCCGCTCATGAAATAGTTGGCCGCCTGAGGATGAAGCAGCGCCACGCCGGTATCGAACAGCGACGCGTCGACGCGCTGGCCGCAACCGGAGCGCCGCCGCTCCTCGGCCGCCATGAGCACGCCGATCGCGGCGAACAGGCCGGTCGCCAGGTCGACGATGGGAATGCCGAGGCGTATCGGACCCGTCTCCGGCGTCCCGTTGACGGAGATCTGACCGGACAGCGCCTGGGCAACCGCGTCATAGCCGGGAAAGCCGCCGAACGGACCGTCGGCGCCGAATCCCGTGATCGCGCAATAAATCAGGCGGGGGAAGCGTTCCTGCAGGACGTCCTCGTAACCGATCCCCCAACGCTCGAGGCTTCCCGGCTTGAAGTTGTCGATCATCACGTCGGCATCCTCGAGCAGGCGGAACAGCACCTCCTGCCCTTCCGATGTGCGGAGATCGAGCCCCACGGCACGCTTGTTGCGGTTCACGCCCGCAAAATAGGCAGAGAGCCCGCCCTTGAACGGCGGCCCCCAGTCCCGCACCTCGTCCCCCTGGGGCGGTTCGACCTTGATCACTTCGGCGCCGTTGTCGGCAAGGATCTGAGTGCAATAAGGCCCGCCCAGCACGCGAGTCAGATCGATCACCCTGAAGCCGGCCAGCGCTCCGCCGGCGTCCACACCTTCGGTCATGTCGAGTTTCCTTCCAGTCCAAGCATTTCGGCGGCGAATTTCGGGTAAGGATCGGCGATGGCCGCCGCGATCTCGCCACGTATGAGGGCGAGGCGCGACTCGTCGGGCACCGGCGTCTCCGGGATGGCAGTCGAAGCTTCCGGCACGTCGAAATCGAATCCCGTGTTGTCCCGCACCTCTTCCACCGTATGCCCCGGATGTACCGAGTCCAGCCGGAAACGCCGCCGCTCCCGGTCAAAGGCGAAGAGGCAGATGTTGGTGATCAACGCGTACGGGCCGCCCGGACGATAGACGTTGTCCACGCTCGTTCCCGGGGCCGAGATGAAGTCGACCCGCTCGACCATAGTTCGCCGCGTGTGCTCCAGGCGAAACAGGATCACTCGCGGCACGAGATAGTAGAGGTAGGCGGAACCGAATGAGCCGGACCAGCGCACCTTCTGCCGCGGGTAGTCGCCCACGCCGACCAGGTTGATGTTGCCGGCGCCGTCGATCTGGCCGCCGCTCAGGAAAAACGCATCGATCCGGCCCTGCGCCGCGAGGTCGAAGATCTCGACCCCGCCGTCGGTGAAGTCCTGAAGGCTGCGGGAACCCAGCACCGAGACGCGCATGTCGCCGCCGGACAAGTGCCGGGCCAGCAGGGCTCCGGAACCGGGGATGGGCGAGGAGGCGCCGACGGCGACGTGGCGGGACCCTTCCAGCAGATCCGCGATACGGCCGATCAGCAACTCTTCGAGGCGGTACCGAGGAGTCACCGCCGCGTCCCGGAGGGTGCCGCTCACTCCGCCGCGGCTTTACGATCGAAGACGAACCTGTCGAGATACTCGGCGAAGCCGGCCTCGTCGCGCGCCATGTCGGCATATTGCGCGAGGTGTTCGTCGTCTGTGTCATAGGCACCGGGGAGGCCGAGGGGGCGAGCCCCGTCCCGCGCCTCGGCGACGGCCGATACGTAGATACCGGGAATGACGCCCGGGCGCAGCGCCGCGTCGTCGACCAGACTCCCATCGAAGATCGACTCCGCGGTGGCCAAGGTCTCGCGGGCAGCGTGGGCCATCAACATCATCTCACGCGCATCCCCGACGTAAAGGTTGCCCTGCCGGTCGGTGCGCCGCACGTGGATCAGGGCCAGGTCCGGAACGATGGCCGGCAGGCAGACGATGGGATCGTCCTCGCCAAAGGGGTTGTCGATAAGCTTCCAGTCCGTCCGATGTCTGGCGAGGTCGGACCCTACCAGGCCGCGCAAGGGCATGAAGGGAAGCCCCTTTTCCCCCGCCTGCAGCCCGGCATATACGGCGGGGCACGTCGCATCGAGCAGTCGCAAGCTGCCGGCACGTACGGCGCGTCCGAAGGCCGGCGCCTGACCGAATTCGTCCAACGTGACCGCGGAGGTCTCAAGGGCATCGACGCAACCGGCGCCGATGAGGAGATCGACGGCGAGGCCACCGGTCGGCACGCAAACCAGATGGAGGCCGCGCGCGCCACGGCGTATCAACGCCCGCACCAATGCCATCGGCGGGCCGCTCGCGCTCTTGACCAGCGCGATCCTGGCGCCGTCAGGGACGCGCGCCGCCAGCGCCTCGATATCGGTGATGACTTGGACGGGCATGTTGCGGAGTCTAGCCGAGATCGTTCCCAGCGTTAACGATGGCACCTTCGATGCCCGCGCGCCAATATGTTCACGATGAAATTCGGGCCAAGCACCCTTGCGGAGAGAGTGGGGAATGAAGCTCTACTACTACGACACGCAGAATCCCTGGCGAGCCTGCGCCGTCGCCAAGTACCTGGACTTCAAAGCGGATTACATCCACGTGGACGTGGGCAAGGGTGAGCACCGCAGCCCCGAATTCCTCGCCGTCAACCCGAACGGCAAGGTGCCGGCGCTCGTGGACGGCGACGTGAAGATGTGGGAGTCGGTGGCGATCATGGCCTACCTGTCGGACAAGGCGGGCTCCGACCTCTGGCCCAAGGACGAACGCCAGATCGAGATCATGCGCTGGCTGGTCTGGGACGCGGCCCAGTTCACGCGCTGGGGCAGTATTCTTCATTTCGAGAACCGCATTCGGAAGCGGTTCGACCTGGGCGACCCCGATCCCGCCACGGTCGAAGAGGCGTTGGGCAACTGGAAGCGATTCGCCGCGGTGCTGGATGCGCACCTCAAGGGCCGGACCTACATCGTCGCGGACACCCTCAGCATCGCCGACTTCGCCGTCGCCTGCCTGCTCCCTCTGGCAGAGGTCTCGAAGTTACCGCTGGATGACTATCCCGAGCTCCGGCGTTTTCACGACAACCTGATGGAGATTCCCGCCTGGCGGCGACCGTTCCCGGAGTAGCGGGGCGCCCGGCCGCCTTCATGCCTTCATCAAGCCCGGGTCCTCCGTGAGCACGATGCCGGCGCGGTCGAGATCGCCGTGGCCCGCCGCCATGCCCCTCTCGTACCAACTCAGAGCGGCGCGTCCCATGTCGGAGGGCGAACCCAACTCGCCAGCCATCTCCACGGCCAGCGCCACGTCCTTGCGGGCGAGCGATATCTTGAAGCGCGGCGAGAAATCGCCGGCCAGGGCCTTGCCGATGAGGCCGTTGCGCAACTGCCAGGAGTCCGCGGCCGAACTCGGCAGCAGTCGCGTCATGAGCTCGATATCGGCGCCGGCGCGCCTGGCCAACGCATAGCCCTCCGCCACGACCGCCATAGTGGTCGAAGAGACCATGTTATTGACGAGCTTGATGGCCTGCCCCGCGCCGAGAGGCCCGCAATAGTGGACGTCGCTCCCCAGCAGCGACAGCAATCCGCGCACCGCGTCGCAGTCCTCGGGCTCACCGCCCATCAGGACGAACAGGTCGCCGGTCTCCGCCTCCGCCGGGCCGCGTCCCACCGGCGCGTCGATGATGCGGATGCCCTTCTCCGCCAGCGGTTCCGACAGCCGCTTCACCACCGACATGCCGTCCGTTGCCATGTCGACGAGGAGACTGCCTTCGGCCATCCCTTCGATCAGCCCGTCTTCTCCGAGCGTAACCGTCTCGAGAATTTGGGGGCTCGGCAACATCGCGATGACCACGTCGCCGGCGGCACCCAGTTCCTTCGGGCTCGCCGCGACCTTGGCGCCGGCGTCGGCCGCCGCCTGCACCGCCGTTGCGTCGACGTCATGGACGGTGAGGTCGACGCCGCCCCCGAGCAGGCGGCGAATCATGCGGCTGCCCATGAGGCCAAGCCCGATAAAGCCGACGCGCGGCGACGCTACGTCCTGTGCCATGTGTTTATCTCTCCTGGTCGATTCATCCGAACAACAGCTCCGACAGCAACCGGTCGGGTGAAAGGGCGATTGCTCCGGCTATGACGAGACCGCTGAAGGTTCCGATCATCCAGCCGGCGTGATTGCGAACCTTGCCGCGCCTGATGGCCAGGACTCCCATGGTCACGGCGAACAAAGTCCATACGGAAAGCAGATGAATGATGCTGAAGCCCGCCCCTTCGCGGATCTGGAAAATCCAAAAGGACACGATAGACGTGATCACGATCAACCCCACCCAGGTCCGGCCGAACGCCTTGTGCATGGGCGTACCCTTGGGTCTCAGAAGCACGAAGGAACCGAATCCCAAGGCCGCCAAAGCGGTGATGAGGTGGATCGCGATGGGGATGGTCATGACCGCGGGGCACTATACACGCTGAACGGGATGAAACCTTTTCTCGCCGGGCCCGGTAGTGGACACTGGCCTTCCAGCCATCCTTCGCAATTGACGGGAAGAGGTTTCGAGACATGAAAGCGGTGGAAATCGACGCCTTCGGCGGAATCGACGTGCTCCAGATCCGGGACGTGCCCGAGCCCGAGCCGGCGGAGAACGAGGTCGTCGTGAAGCTGTCCTATGCCGGGGTCAACTACACGGACATCTATCGCCGGAACGGCGATTACGCCCGATCCCCGACCTATCCGACACCGCTCCCGGCGCGCATCGGAGTCGATGGTGCGGGCACCGTGAGCGCGGTCGGAAATGCGGTGTCTGACATGGCCGTCGGCGACCGCGTGGCTTTCACCCGCATCCAGGGAAGCTACGCCGAATACGCCGCCGTGCCCGACGCCGTGGTCATGCCGGTGCCCGGTGAATTGGCACTGGACGTGGCGGCGGCCCTGATCACGCAAGGCACGACAGCTCACTATCTCGCCACGTCTGCCTGGCCACTGGAGGCCGGAAACACCTGCCTCGTTCATGCCGGTGCCGGCGGTGTAGGACAGCTCCTGATCCAGATCGCCAAGATCAGGGGCGCGCGGGTGCTGGCCACGGTGGGATCGGCGGAAAAAGCCGAGATCGCAGCGTCAAGAGGCGCCGACACGACCATCCTCTACCGCGAGGTGGATTTTCGGGAAGCCGTGATGGATGCGACCAACGGCAGGGGTGTGGATGTGGTCTACGACTCCGTCGGCAAAGCAACGTTCCATGATTCCATTCGCTGCCTGCGCCCGCGCGGACTCTGCGTCCTGTTCGGCCACGCCTCAGGCAAGGTCGACAGCCTCGACCCCTTGGATCTGTCCGAAGCCGGGTCGGTCTTCTTTACCCGCCCGCACATGGCGCACTACATCCAGACGCGGGACGAACTCGCCGATCGCTGGCGGGATCTCGCCGGCTGGGCGCTCGATGGCCGTCTCGCCGTGGCCGTCGACCGCGTCTTGCCGCTCGACCGGGCGGGCGAGGCCCACCAAGTCATGGAAGCCCGCGAGTCCCGCGGCAAGCTCCTGTTGGAAGTCGGTGGGGGCTAGATAGAGCCGTTCAAGCCGGCCCTGAACCGCCAAGATCAATCGTCCGCCACCAGCTCCTGACGCTGAGTACCCAGACCTTCCACGCCGAGCTCCATCACGTCGCCGGGCTTGAGGAACTTGGGTGGCTTGAAGCCCGCACCGACACCCGGCGGCGTGCCCGTCGACACGATATCGCCGGTCTGCAACGACATCATGGTGCTGAGATAGCTCAACAGATGTTTCATGCCATAGACCATCTTGTCGGTGTTGCCGTCCTGCCGGGTCTCACCGTTGACTTTCGTCCAGAGACCGAGCTTCTGGGGATCGGCGATCTCATCGCGCGACACGAGCCAGGGACCGATGGGTGCGAAGGTGTCGCAGGACTTTCCCTTGGTCCACTGGCCGGCACGGTGGAGCTGGAACTCGCGCTCGCTGACGTCGTTGCAGATGCAGTAGCCGGCGACGTGGTCGAGGGCATTGGCCTCGTCCACATACTTGCCCGGCGTGCCGACGACGGCGGCGAGTTCGACCTCGTAGTCGGTTTTCTCGGAACCGCGGGGGATGACGACCGGATCGTTGGGACCGCTGATCGCGCTCGTGGCCTTCATGAACAGCACGGGCTCGGGCGGCACGTCGAGCCCCGACTCCGCCGCATGGTCGGAATAGTTGAGGCCGATGGCCATGATCTTGCCGACGCCAGCCACGGGTGGACCCAACCGCAGGCTTCCGTCGACCCGGGGCAGAGAGACGGGATCGAGCGCCTCAAGCCTTGCCATGCCTTCCGGGAGCAGGACATCGCCCGCGATGTCGTCGACTTCCCCGGAAAGATCGCGGATGCCGCCATCCGCATCGACCAAGCCGGGTTTTTCCTGTCCCGCGGGACCATAGCGAACCAGTTTGACCATAGTTCCTCCTGTGCGTTTGCGGGCGTGCTAGCCGCCGCCCTCTCCCACGGTCGCCCGCTCCACCGCGAGCCACCGCTCGATACCGATCGTCTCGTGAATCTGGTCGAGTTCCGATGCTTGGCTGTCCGAACCCAGGATCGGATCCGGCTCCCCGCGGGCGATCGCCTCGTACGATAACCGCAACGCCTTGTGCATGGCGAGCAGCGACGTCATCGGGTCGACCAGAAATCGGTATCCGAGTCCATGGAGATCCTCCCGGCTCATCCCCAAGTTCGCGAGTCCATCCCGCAAGGGCATCATCATCAAGGGCGGCGGCAGGCGCTCCCCGACGAATCGCAGGTCGTCCGGCGTCGGTGCCAACACGAACAGCATGTCCGAGCCGGCTTCCTTGTAGGCCTCGGCCCTCCGCACGGCGTCATCCCGTTGATTCTTCCGGATCTGGTTGGTGCGCCCAATGATGACGAAGTCGGAATCCCGCCGCGCAGCAACGGCTTCGCGGATCTTGGAGACCATCAGGTCCCGTGGGATGGGATGCTCGATGCCGATGTGGTGATGCACCCGTTTGGGCATCAACTGGTCCTCGATCTCGATCCCGGCCAGCCCCGCGGCCTCGCACATGGCGATCGTACGATGGAGGTGTACCGGATCGCCCCAGCCGCACGTCCCGTCGAGGACCAACGGCAGAGGACAGGCGCTGCGGATATCGAGTGCGAGCTGGACGAACTCGGTGAGGGTCAATGCGGCCTCGGTGAATCCGTTGACGTAGCCCGCCGCTCCGCCGCCGAGATAGATGGCCTTGAAACCCGCCCGCTCCGCGAGCTTCGCCGCGAGCGGATTCATCACCTGCGGCGCGAGCAGAGGCTCGGGACCCCCCAACAAATCGCGGAATGCGCGTGCGGGCGTCATGGATCCGTCCGGTCGCGGGCCGCGGGCAAGATCGCCGGCCGCCGGCTGACCTCGCCGAACCCGAAACGCTCCGCGGGGAAGGCGTCCTCGATATCCGTAGTCGCCCAGTTCAAATCGATGGGATGGGCCGTCTCCACGAACGTGATAAGCATATGGAACAGTGTCCGCGCGTCGTCCGGAAGATCGCCGAGATCCAGGGCGTTGAGGTAGTCGGCGATCTCCCCCGCCCGCGGCACCACGGCGTCGTAGAACTCGCGCAGCGTCTCGATGGACGTGGCCGTCAGTTTCACGAAACGGTCGCGCTCGTTTTCGAGCGCCCACTCCTCCACGAACGGCTCGAGCTCGGCGAATTCGGACGGCAGTCTGCTCACGGGCGTGCGATCAGCTCATCGACCGCGGCGTAGTGCTTCCTGAGCAGCATCTCCTGCTTCGACAGGTAGATGTTTTCCATGACGCCGGATTTGAGCTGCCGTGTAATCGCTTCGATCACCGCGACGTCCTCACGGAACACCTCGCGAAGACGGGTGCGGAAATAGGTCTGGCACATGTGATCATCCACGGTTTCCGGCTCGTAGACGAACATCTCCGCTCGCACGAACGTCTTGTCCACGTCGATCGGCCAGAACCACACGAGCGAATGCCAGTG
Organism: Alphaproteobacteria bacterium; assembly: GCA_021296255.1. Classification (GTDB taxonomy): domain Bacteria; phylum Pseudomonadota; class Alphaproteobacteria; order UBA2966; family UBA2966; genus UBA2966. The sequence continues at coordinate 28,108 of JAGWAU010000029.1, forward strand.
CGCGCTGCACACCAGCATGATGTTGGGAAACACCTCGCCGACGTCGTGCAGCCAATTCTCGATCCGCAGGGCGTTGACGCCCGATGGCAGATCGAGCTCCACGGCGGCGTTGGGCGGGAACGTGGGATACATCTTGCGTCCGCGCTGGTAGGCGATGCCTTCGACCTTGGTGGGTTTGTGGTTGGGATTGCCTTCGACCGAGTAGCGGCCGTGGTAGTTGGTAACTTCCATGTACGGCCGGTGACGGTCCGGGTTGCCGGAGCCGCCCTGGTAGTCGGGCACCGTCGCCTTGTGGACGAACAGCGCGTGGTATCCCTCCGTGAAGGAGTTGATGGCGACGTTCCAGTTGGCGTCGACCGTGATCTCGTGAGTCGCGATCTTCCGCCGGCCGTTGAAGAAACCGCGATACTGGCCGTACATGGAGCCGAGCCACTCCTCCAGGGTCTCGCGTGGCTCTTTGTCGAAATTGACGAAGATGAAGTCCTCCCAGACTTCACAATGGACGGACAGAAGGCCGAGCGTCGCCTCGTCGATGTCCGTGAATTGACCGCGGTCGGTGATGCCGGCAAGCCGACCGTCGTTGTGGTAGCTCCAGCCGTGGAAACCACACACGAACGCCCGTGCCTGCCCACGACCTTCCGGGACCAACTTGTTGGCGCGATGACGGCACATGTTGTGGAAGGCGCGGACCTTTCCGTCCCCGCCTCTGGCGATGATCAAAGAGGTTTTGAGGGGCGGGATCTCCCGGCAGAGGTAATCGTTCTTCTCCGGGATATCGGAATCGCAGGCCACCAGGAGCCAGCCGCGCCGGAAAATCCTGTCCACTTCCCGCTGGAAAAACTCGGGCTGCATACGCTGGAGCATGTTGACGCAGCCGCCGAGGCCGCTGGTGTCGCCAACGAATCTGGTGGTGGTGACCTCCGTCATTCCACGGCCCTCCTCAACTCGCCCCACGATAACGGGCCGGCCAGAGCTTGTCGCGACGCCCCCGGCCCTGCAGACCTTCCCGCATCACGCGGCCGCGAACTCCCGCAGAACATGCCCCGGGCGAGCGCCGTCCGTGCAATAAGCGGTCCCATCCCAGACACGGGTGCCGTTCACCCAAACGCCGTGAACACCGATTGGATCACGCACCAGGCGGCTGGCGCCACCCGGAAGATCGAACGCGCGACGGGGTTTCGAGATGCCGACGGTGGCGGGATCGAACAGGAAAAGATCGGCGAAATCTCCCTCCCGCACGCGTCCTCGGCCGACGATGCCGTAATGGTCTGCCTGATCGCTCGTAAGCTGCCGGATCGCGTCTTCGAGAGTCAGGCTCTCCTTCTCGCGCACCCAACGCGACAGCAGGTAAAGCCCGTATCCGGCGTCGCACAGGAACGAGAGATGTGCCCCGGCATCCGAGAGCGCGAGGACGCTCGCCGGGTGCTTGATCATCTCCTCGACAGCCTCTTCGTCGAAGTTCTGCACCTGGGCGACGAAAACCGTCTTGAGGCCTTCCTCCAGCGCCAGGTCAAAGAAGAAATCGATTGCATCCACCCCTTTCCGGCCGGCGACGGATCCGATCGTTTCGCCTTCGAGGCCACGATTGCCGCAGGAAGACGCTTCGGCAACTTGCACACGCGACCAGTCGCCATAGAAGATCTTCTGCGGTTTGGGAGCGACAAGCCCGGCCCGGAAGTCCTCGCGGAATGATGGATCGGCAATGGCCTTGGCGATCTTCTCGCTGCCTGCGCCCACCAGCGGATGCCAGGCATCGTGGCTGCCCATCAGATAAGCGTTCTCGAGGGTGAACTCCATGCTGACAGGCTGACCCGTCACCTGAGCGAACACCCGGTGGCCGCGTTCCCGTGCTTCCGAGGCTTGGTCAAGCATGTTTCGCGCACGGTCGGGAATGGCGGGAATGTGCAGGAGCGCCGACCAGAACACGGGGCGTTTGGTCATGTCCGCCCATCTCTCCATATCGGGTACCTGGATGTCGGGGCCGCTGGCGATCTGGAAGACTCCGTGATCCGCTTCCGCGAGGGTGCCGACGAGGATGTCCCATTCCTCGCGGGTGGCGAGCCGCGACGGCATGGGCAGCCCATCGTCTCCGAAATGGTTGTGGGAATCGGACGACGCAAAACCGATGGCGCCTGCATCCAGCGCTTCTGCCACCAGGGACCGCATGGTCTCGATCTCGTCATCCCGTGCTTCGCGCAGCGACGCCTCTTCGCCCATGACGTAGGTCCGCGTCACCGAGTGGCCGGCGAGGACGGCCATGTTTGGCACGATGCCGACGCGCTCCAGCATGTCGAGGTATTCCGGGAAGGATTCGTACTCCCAACGGATGCCTGCGCGCAGCGCCTCGATCGGCATGCCTTCCACCTGCGAGAGGTTGCGGGCGACGAGATCGCGGTGCTCGGGCCTGCACGGTGCGATGCCGAAGCCGCAGTTGCCGGAAACGACCGTCGTCACGCCGAGAGACGTCGACGGCGAAGCGATCGGATCCCAGGTGATCTGGGCATCGTAATGGGTGTGAATGTCGACGAAGCCAGGCGCCAGCACGAGACCATCGGCATCGACCGTCCGCGCCGCCGCCTCGCCTTTGAGGTCACCCATCGCCACGACCTGACCGTCGGCGACCGCCACGTCCGTATGCCGCAGCGGCGCACCCGTGCCGTCTGCCACTTCCGCGCCCGTGATGAGAAGATCGTGCATCGTCAGTCCCCTAGGCGGCGCAGCGCCCTCCGTCGACGGGCAGGAGCACGCCCGTCAGAAATGACGCGTCATCCGAGGCAAGAAAGACGGCGGCGCGTGCGACGTCCATGGGCTCACCGAGGCGCCTCATGGGAACCGTTGCCTCGAAGGCAGCGATCTTGTCCCGGTCGCCGCCGAGGAAGGTATCGAGCATGGGCGTGTCCGTGGCGACAGGGCACAGCGCGTTGACGCGAATGTCCGGGGCCAGTTCCTGCGCCATGGTCAGCGTCAGGTTGGCGACCGCTCCCTTGCTCGCGTTATACCAGGTGAGTCCCGGCCGCGGCCGGGCCGCCGCCGTCGACGCCGTATGGATGATCGCACTGCCGGACGTCATCCGGGGAATCCCGTGGATGGAGGTGAAGTAGATGCTCTTCACGTTCACGTCGAAGATGCGATCGAAGGTTTCCTCGTCCGTCTCCGTGAGCGGCTGATTCCACTGGGGCACGCCGGCGTTGTTGATGAGCACGTCGAAGCCGCCGTAGGCGTCCATGACGGCGTCGAACATGCCTTTCACGTCGTCGCCGTCCGCGACGTCCGCCCTGTGGAACATCGCCTCGCCGCCGGCCTTTCCGATGTCGTCAACCACCGACTGGCCGGTATTGTCGTTGAGGTCGTTGACCACGACGCGGGCGCCTTCCCTGGCAAATTCGGTCGCCATCGCCGCCCCGAACCCGGAGCCGGCCCCGGTGATGATCGCGGTCTTCCCCTCGAGGCGCATCGCCGATCCTCCTCGTTCGCTAACCCGCCTGGTCGGCGCGGTCGATCAGGCCCTCACCGAAGCTGACCTTCTGCCACAATCCCTGGGCCGTGAGAACCGTCTTGTCCCCCGACGTCAGAACGCCGCGGGCCCAGACCACCCTGCCGCCCTCGCGCGTGATCTCCGACAGTCCTTCGACCCATTCGCCCAGCTTGACCGAGCTCATGAAACTGATGTTGAGGTTCACGGTCACCGCCTCGATGCCCGCCCGGATGAGGGACGTAGTGATCAACTGATCGGTAAACGTGCACAACATGCCGCCCTGAACCAGCCCGACCTGATTGATGTGCTTTTCCAGAGCCCGAAAGGCCCGGATGAAACCGCCATCCGACAGGTCCTTGTGATAGTACGGCCCGACCAGCTCGCCGAACGGACCGGGATGGTAGTAGGCCTCGAAACCGGGCGGGATGTCGTCCTCGGCAACTTTGGTCACGCCGGCTTCCTCTTAGCGATGCGCGATCAGGAGGGAGGGAACGGCGCAAGTCACGGCGGGCTCCAGCGCCGCACGGTCACCGTCCTTCCGCCAGACGCACGAGGTAATCTCGCCGGTCTCCAGGTTCACCCAATTGCCGGCGCCGCTGTCCGCGTAACAGGCGTGCCGACCGACCACGGCGCCCACGTCCATATCGCCTTCCGGCAACAACAGGAACAGCCGGAGCTGGTCCTCCGCCCCGTGCAGCATGGCCACCCGGCCACCCGCGGTCTCGGCGATGTCCAACGCCGTCATCTCGCCACCGACCGCCTTCAGGACGCCATGGATGTGGCGGACCATCCGGGCGGCGAGGCGCGGGTTGAACAGGCGGTCGATCAGGCCGTTGCGCATGAAGTAGCCGCGGTCCTGGTCGACGAGGGTATCCAGGAACACGGCCAAGCGGTCCGCCGCGAGCGCCGCGGCCGTCGCCTCGGCGGCGCGACAGGCCGTGGCCAGGTCGTCCATCTGGCCGCCCCGCATGTCGTCGGCCGCGAAGCGGACGTTGACCATGGCCCGATTGCCCTGGGCCGCCGCAAACTCCTGCGCCTCGCGAATGCCGGACCAAGCGGACACGCTGCGGTCGACCCGGAACACGACGCCGTCGATGAGTTCACCGGCGCCGATCGAGGCCACGAATCGGGCGACGTGTCCGCGTTCCTCGATGGGGAAGCCGCTCGAGATCATGTGCTTGAAGGTACCGCCCTCGTGGGCCGATTGCGCCAGCGAGTGGAGCGCAGACAGATAGATCGGCGCGTCCGCCTTGGCCTTGATGTCGCGGAGGGTCGCGACGGCCGCCTCCGCCTCGTCCTCCGGCACGATGAACTCGAGGGCGTCGTAAGCATCCCGGCAATCGGCGAGCGCGGCGACGGTCTTCGGTCCCGGCACACCGTAAGTGAATACGGTGAACTCGTGACCGACGGACTTGAGGTCGCGCATCCGCCGCAGCGACGCCGGGTCGATCAGGTCTCCCACCGGCGTCCGAAGCTTCTTCACGCCCATCTCCCACAAGGCCAGCAGCGGATAATCGTTGCGGACCTGCTTGCGCATGAATTCATCGAGCGCGTAGTTGTGCGGAATGGTCGTCACCTCGCTCCAGGGGTGGCGTAGCTGGACGCCCACCGACGCCGGCGCATCGTCTCGACTGTCGACGGCCGGCAACGTGGGAGGCACCTCCGGAAGTTCCTCTCCTTCCGCCAGCATGCGGCCGTAGCTGCGGATGTTGTGCGCGATGTGACCGTGCTCGTAGACCTCGACCACGAAATAGCCGAGCTTGGGCCCGTCGTTGCGGCCGCCATCCAGCGAGGGCTCGGGCCGCGAGCGCGCGAACTCCGCGTAATCCTGGCGGACGAACGAGACCGAAGGCAGGACGTAATGTTCCGTCGCGCCCTGGCGGTTGTAGAAGAAGTTGTGCACGTGGCCCGCGAAGACCGCCTCGATTTCGTGCTTCTCGATCAGACCCAGAAGCCAGCTCCGTGCCGGTTCGTCGATGTTGTCGTAGTGGGTCTCTTCTTCCGGGTCGGTGACGTACGGCGGATAGTGCGTGAAGAGGAAAATCCGTTCGCAATCGGTCTCGGCCAGGTCCTTCTCCAGCCAGGCCCGCTGCTCGGCCTCGAGATCGAGGCCGGAATTCATGACCGGCGAATTGATCAGCACGAAGTGAACGCCCTTGTGGTCGAAGGAGCCGTAATGCGGGCCGAACAGCTCCTCGTAGGTCTTCAGGAAAGCGTCGTTCACCTGTACGGCCGGCATCCAGGAGATCTTCTTGTCGCCGCAGTCGTGGTTGCCCGGCGTGATGTGCAGGGGTGGCTTGACGCGCTCGTAGAGCCTGTTGAAATCCTCCGCGACCTGCCCGAACGTCGGGTGACCCGGCACCGGATGCACGAGGTCGCCCATGTGGATGACGAAGTCGGGCTCGAGCCGGTTGACTTCTTCGATCACGTAGCGGGAGCGCGCGTTCGCCATCGCGTTGGTCTCGAACGGCGAGGAATTCTCGTCACCCGGATTCATATGGGAGTCCGCGATCAGCGCGAACGTGAACAAAGGCGATTCGCCGTAAGCGATGGTCATTAGAGCCTCCCTGATCAATCCCGCCCGCGAACGGAGCGGAGCATTGGCGACCTCGCCGCCAGAGCGGTTGCAGTCAACCTGGAACCGCTCTCTGAATCAATGCATCCGCACCACGAAGGTGTGCTCGCCTACCGTGGTCGAGACCTCGATATCACCGTGGACGGCGCGCCAGTCGTCCGACACGACTCCGTCGGCGACGACGGTGCAGTTGTCCGGGTGAACGTTGGTGATACGGAACGAGGTGGGTTCGCCCGCGGCACCCGGCGCGCCCTTGTCCGTGGCGACGATCAGACACCTTCGGTCGACGTCGTAAACGGCCTGAGACAGGCATACCTTGGGGAAGTCCACGCCGGTTACCGTGGGCTCCACGAACTTGCGCAGGTTGGGCTCCCCTAACAGACGTCCCCAGGCCCCTTCCGTCACGGTCTCGGCCAGGGCGGCAATGGCGTTGAACTGCCCCCTCGGATGAGGCTCGTTCAATCCAAAACCCCACCAGAATTCGCCGGAGGCGTCATCCCAAGTCGGCTCGAAATGCTCTTCCGCATAGGCCTTCAGTTTGCCGTAGAGCCCCTCGTCACCGTATTCGCGGGCGTAGATCATTCCGTAGATCACCTCACGCGGGTTGCCGCCGGGGGTCTCTATCGGCGCCCCCTCGCGCCAGCCGAGCTGGTCGAACGCGGCCTCCGCGAGAACGCGCGCGTCGTCGGGCCTCGAAGCCTGGATGAGCTGCGCAATCCCGAACTTCTGGAAGGCTTCGTGATCGCCCGGCATGTGGATGCCGAGAATCGGGTCGTAGTACATCGATATCGAGCCCACGACCTCGCCGCCGTGAATGGGGATGTAGTGCTCCTTCGCGTACTCCCACCAGTTCTGGAAGACGCGGTTGTAGTCGCTGCCGTAGAGGGTGTCGTGGAGCCTCAGACCGAGGCCCGCGGCGGACATTCACAATGGCCAGATCTTGGTGTTTTCGCAGTGGCACCCTTCCGGACGGCCGGCCCATTGGTTGGCCAGGAATTCCGCGATCCGAGAATGCGTCCAGGTAAACGTGTTATCCCCGTCGCGCACCATGTCGAACGGCTCGTTCCACTTCTCATCGCCGGTGACGTAGAGATGCAGACCCAGATTGACGAGAAAGAAGCCCCGGAAGAAGAGATTGCCGTCGGATTCGATGGGGTCCATCTGCAGACCCCACGGCTCGACGCCGTTGGCGGTCCAACCGGGCACGTCGTACTTGCCCCGGAGTGTCGGCGGGATCAGCGTTTCGTACCATTCCTCCGGATACTGCTCGCGCCGGGGGTCGTCGCCGATCTGATCGAGCCAGTCCTTCGCGGCCCAATAGCCGGTGAACCGCGCGACGAGCTCATCGAGGATCGTGCCGTAGACTTCGCGCCACGCCGGCGTGATGTCCGCCATGATGGCGACGGGCTGCGCCGAGTCCTGGAGGTCGAAGCGGTGCCAGGAGCGCCGGGGCTCGCCCGAGACGCCGTCCCAATGGGGGTGCGGTTGGCTGTCCTTGTCCCAACTGTCCGGGGTGGTCGCCTTGCGATACATGTAGCGCAACCAGCCGCGCGAGCGGTCGGTCGTCGCCTCATAGCCGCGAACAGTGCTCGGCATCCGTCTTCCTCCTTGCTGCGCGGAATTTTATCGGGGCGGGAACGGGCACTGCAACCGGCCGCGGTCTGGGGCGACATATGGGATTTTGTGTCAACAGGGGAAGAGGAGAACCAGCGTCTGAAGCAGTTGGTGGCCGACCTGAGTCTAGACAAGGAAAGGCTGTCGCCCTCGAGCAACCGGGAACATGGGTAACCGTTCTGACCGGGAACATAGGTAACAGATTTCTGCTTTCGTTTACGGCGAGCTTCAATCGTGTTGTGGTTGTTGGGCCGGTGTCGAACCCGGACGAATGATAGTTAATTGAGTGTGGGTCCGACACCGGCCCAATAGGATTGGGTGGGATGCGATTTAGTTTGCTCGGTGGACCGGAGCGGTGTGCACCGGCTTGGTCGTGTCGAGCACGTGACGTACAGCCCGCATACAGTAATGGATGCGAGAGGGAAGACGATGGCAGCGATGGTACGCGGCTACCCGGCAACATCGGATCGCTCGAGAGGCTGGCTCCGCTACCTCTATCGCAAGGCGACGACGCCGGAGCCCATTGGGACAACGTCACCAACGAGCCCTTGGCGTCGTGGCACCGCATGGATCTGGTGAGAAGCAGCTTTGCGATTCCGCTGTTGGCTGACCGCACCCCGGCGTGGCGCGAAGTCTACGGCCGTATCCTGGACGAGTTGATCATCCGCTTTACCGGCTACTGGATGGCCAAGGACTGGCTCGATCAGATCGGCGACGACCCGAAGCGTGATCAGTACCCGGAGGAATGGTACCGGGTGCTGATCCCGCCGTTCCTGCGCGGGAAATACGACGTGCCGGGTTGGACCGCCAACGGTGTCGAGCCGTGGGGCCTGTCATCAAAGGAGACTTCCTGATGGTGCTGGGTTTCCACCTCTATGTGACCGGAGACGAGAAGTGGAACAGGCCCTTTGACATGATTCGTAACGGCGCCGACACGTTCTCCTGGACCCACACGGGGATCGCCGAGTGCCTGTTCTCGCAGTTGGCCAAACGGCCGGAGGGGGTCCACTGCGAGAACACCAAGATCTGGCCCATGTGAATGGTCCGTGCGGGGCTCGGTCTGGGCCTCCACGATGCGCTCTACGGCAGCGATTTCCGTCCTGCCTTCGATGCTTTCTGGGACTATGCGAAACAGCACTACAACCGGATCCAGGACGGCAAGGTCGCCGGCTCGGTGACGATGTATTACGACCCGCTCGTGCCCTGTCACCATCCCATCGGCGACGCCCACAACTTTTCGTTTGGCACTGCCCACGGTGTGATGCCGTTGTACCCTGATGACGCGCGTGTGCTTTACGACGACGCCGTCAATAAATTGAAGTGGCGCGAAAGTGCCTTCAGCGGATCTGATGACGAAAGCTCGGAAGATGGCGGGGACCCGATGGCGTCATTTGTCCTGCTCATGGGTCAGTTCCTGGCGCGCGAACTCGGTGACGAGGCCCTCCACGGCAAGCTCAAAATCCGTTCAGACGCCAACGATGAGCCAAACTGGGACCCCGAGACCGGCGAATTCACATGGCGGTTCGGGCTCGACGAACCACACCCAAGAGGTCAGATGAATGCAACCGCAGCATTGGCCGATGCGGCGGCGGCGGGTGCCTGGACCAATCTGATCCAGCGGCCCAATCAGCATAGATTTGTGGAGCCGACGGTCTATGGCGTCGATTTTCCCAAGGTCTGTCTATCGCAGGCCATCTATGACGTCGAGCGCCGTCTGCTGGCGGTCACGACGGACGCCGGCGCGCCCAAAGCGGCGGGAGAACAGACGACATTCCGCATCACCAATGTCGATCCGGATCGCTGTACCATCGAGGCCGACGGCGTGATGTCGGAC
>JAGWAU010000030.1 GCA_021296255.1 Alphaproteobacteria bacterium
AAACCGGCCGACGGCACATCGAGCGCCGGGTGGCGGGACCGGGAGGCCGAGAGAAGACCATGTGTTCAGGGAGGCCGTACTTGTCGCCGAGTCGCGATTGCGATAGATACCGGTCCCGGCAGCCCAAGAACCGACGGTAAGCTGCCCTGGCATAACCCGAAGGCGCGGGTTCGGAATTCGCGCCGCCGGAAACCGAGGAAGAGCCGTGCCTGGCGTTCTGTGGCTCGCGTCGTACCCCAAGTCCGGCAACACGTGGGTTCGCGCCTTCATCGCGAACTACCTAGTGAACGCCGATTCACCCGTCCCGATCAACGATCTTCCCGAATTCGTCAAGGGCGACGGCCCCAAGCACTTCTACGAAGAAGTTCTCGGATTCCCCATAACCAAACCGCTGTCTCCGAAGGAGACCCAGGAGCTGCGGCTCCTCGTGCACAAGAAATTCGCACACGAAAGCCAGAACACGACGATCGTCAAGACCCATAACGCGATCGCGTACCTCGACGACATTCCGACCATCAATCCCGAGGCCACCGAGGGTGCCGTGTACATCATGCGCAATCCGCTCGACGTCGCGCTGAGCTATGCGCATCACTACGGCATGACCCATGACGAGGCGATCGAGAGGCTGGGTTCGGAGGAAAACGCCCTGGGCGGAACGGAACGGCAGGTCCTCCAGTTCCTGGGAAGCTGGAGCCAGCATGTCCGGAGCTGGATCGAGGCTCCGGGCCTCAAGGTCCACGTCATGCGTTACGAGGACATGCTTCTCGAACCCTCCGACTCGTTCTCCGGACTCGTCAAGTTCCTGGAGCTTCCCGAAGAGCCCGAGCGGCGCGAGAAGGCCATCGAATTCAGCTCGTTCAAAACGCTGGCGGGCCAGGAGAGGTCCCAAGGGTTCATCGAGGCCGTTCCCGCCAGGGAGCATGCGGCATTTCGGGGCAAGAGCGTGGAAACGGTGCCGCAAACCGCCAGGTTCCGGGGCGAGAACCGGATTCGCTTTTTCCGTTCGGGGAAACTGGGGGCTTGGCGCGACCAGCTCACCGAGGAACAGGTATCCCGCGTCGTCGACGATCACCGGGAGGTGATGGAGGCGCACGGCTATCTCGATGAACGGGGCGCGCCGGTATTCTGAGCGCCGGCCGGGACCGGACCCGGGGTCGGAATTGCTCCGGAGCCCGCCGGCCGGCCCCTGATGTCATGGAAACGCGGCGCCCGCTCCTGAACCTGTTGCTCGCCGGTCCGGCGAATGCCGGGGTCACGGCGCTCACGCGGCGGCTCGCCGGCGAGGATGGCGGTCCGTTCTCGACCGGGGACAACGACTGCGCCGCGGTCGACGCCTCGGCCGACTCCGCCGGGATCCTGCAACGGGTGATGCGGGGGACCGTCGTCGCGGACGGCCTCGTACTGGTGTGCGATGCTTCCGACCGGCGTTTCGAGCGTTTCGAGAGCGCCGCGCGGCTGGCCTCGGTGCTGGGCATCGGCCAGGTCGTAGTCGCGCTCAACAAAGTAGACCGCCTCGCGACCCCGGACGAACTGGACGAGGCGCGGGAGCGCGTCCGGCGGACGATCGTCCGGACCGGAGTTGATTGCCCGGCGATCGTGCCCCTGTCGGCGCGGACGGGCGGAAACGTACGGGACTCCGCGGACGGGGTCCTCGGAAACGACGGCCCCTCGCTCACCGACATCATCAGCGGCTTCGAGGCGCCACCGCCGCCGTCCGGCCAGCCGCTGCGCCTCCCCCTGACGGAGGCCGCCGACGGTCGCGGGCCGCGTTTCCACGAGGGCCGGCTGAAGAGCGGCGTGCTCGTGGAAGGAGACCGGGTCGTCCTTTCCCCATCCAACGTGGCGGCGCGCGCCGCTCGCCTGCGGATCCCGGACGGCGGCCGCGACGCCCCAACCGCGCGCGCGGGCGACCGCGTGTCGTTGCTGCTGGATGCCGAAGCGGACGTCGCGCCCGGCCAGCTTCTCAGCCACGTCGAAAACCCTCCGGTAGAGTCGGACGTGTTTCGCGCCAAGGTTTGGTGGCGGCGGCGTCAGCCGCTGATCCCCGGCTCGCGGATCGGTGCGGACATCGGAGACCGGGTGGTGGACGCCGAAGTTCAGTCCATAGACCACGTCATCGATCCTTCCGAAATCGCGAACGTGGATACCGACAGGCTGTCCCACGGCCACATCGGCGAAGTCGTGGTGCGGGCCCCGGGCATGCTCGCGCTCGACACACCGGCAACCTGTCCGGCGAATTCACGAGTCAGGTTCCTGGACGACGACGGCGTGTCGGCCTGGGGCTTCATCGGCATGGAAGGCTACGCCGACCAGCGGAACGTCGTCACGGTCCGGGCGACGAACGTGACGCGGGTGGCTCACCACGTCTGGACCGACGCGCGCGTCGCAAGGCACAGACACCGCGGGGGCGTGCTCTGGTTCACCGGCCTCTCCGGCGCCGGCAAGTCCACGCTGGCCGTCGAGGTGGAACGATCGCTGTTCGACAAGGGGTACGAGGTCTACGTGCTGGACGGCGACAACGTGCGCCACGGGCTCAACGCGGACCTCGGGTTCTCCCCCGAGGACCGTTCCGAGAACATCCGACGGGTGGGGGAGGTCGCGGCGCTGTTTTCACGCGCCGGCATCGTAGCCATCTCGGCGTTCATCTCGCCGTACCGTTCCGACCGCGCCCGCGCCCGCGCCGCGGCCGGGGACGGCTTCCACGAGATCCACATCAAGGCGCCGCTCGAAGTCTGCGAACGCCGGGATCCCAAGGGTCTCTATGCGCGGGCGCGAAGCGGCGAGATCAGGGACTTCACGGGAATCTCGGCTCCTTACGAGTCGCCCGAAGCGCCCGACCTCGTCGTCGACACGGCGGCGAACGATGTCGCGTCGTGCGTCGAACGGGTGGTGGCCTACGTCGAGACCGTCTTGTCGGTGAACGGCGGGCCGGGCGCCCCTAAGTCCTAGGGGCGGAGAGGCCGGCGATCGCGGCAAACCCGGCCGCCCCGCAGTTCAGAAGGCGGGGAGCCGTGTCGGACGTCAGGCCTCCGAGGGCGTAGACGGGGAAGTCCCGGAGCATCCGTCTCGCCGCCCGGTTGAGCGCGGAGAACCGGACCGCTCCGAGCGGCCGCACGTCAGGATGGCTTTCGGTGGCGAACACCGGTCCGAGCAGCGCGGCGTCGGATCCGGCGCGCCACGCCGCCACGAGCCCCCGCCGTGAATGAGCGGCCGCCGTGATGATCCATTGGGGACGGTGTCGCCGCCATCGCCTCGCTTCCGCCGACCGTCTCTCGGGGAAATGGACTCCCTCCGCGGAAACGCGCATGGCCAGGGAGCCGTCGCCGCCGATGAGCAATCGCAAGCCGCGATGCCGGCACAGGCTGGCCAGTTCCCGCGCGAGGGCGGGCCGATCCGGATCGTCGTAGTGGCGCAGGATCACTCCGGCGCCGCGGGGGAGCGTCGCCGCGGCGGGCAGCGGGTCCGGCAGGCGCACGCCGTCCGTCAGCAACAGGATCGGAGGCAGTTTGCCCCCGCCGGGATGCCGCGAATTGAGGCGCGTGGCGAGCTCTGTTAGGGTCATGCGTCGGAGTCGAAGAGTTCCCGCGACAGTGCCACGAGCGTGGAGTCACCGCAATTGGCGGATCGCCATCAGGATGCCGTCGATGTCGCGGCCAATCTTCGAGCGGTGCGGGAGCGAATCGCCGGGGCCGCCCGGGAGTCCCGCCGGGAGGCGCCGGACGTAAGCCTGATCGCAGTCTCCAAGACCCACGGCGCCGAACGCATCGCGCCGGCGCTGGACGCGGGCCACCGGATATTCGGGGAGAATCGGGTCCAGGAAGCGGAGGCGAAGTGGCCGCCGCTCAGGCAGGCCTTCCCCTCGGTGGAGCTCCACCTCATCGGCCCGCTGCAGACCAACAAGGCGAAAGCGGCCGTCGCGTTGTTCGACGTCATCCAGACGGTCGACCGGCCGAAGCTCGCCGGGATCCTGTCGGACGAGATGTCACGTACGGGCCGGCGACGGGAATGCTACGTCGAGGTGAATGTCGGCGAGGAACCCCGGAAGGCGGGCGTGCCGCCGATGGAAGCCGACCGGTTCATCGCGGAATGCCGGGAACGCTATCAGCTGCCCGTGCGGGGCGTGATGTGCATCCCCCCGTTCGATCAGGAGCCTTCCCCCTATTTCGCGCTGTTGGCGAAGATCGCGGAACGGAACGGTCTCCCTTCGATCAGCATGGGGATGAGCGGCGACTACGATATCGCCGTCGCTTTCGGCGCCACCCATGTCCGGGTCGGCACCGCCATCTTCGGTCCCCGCGAGCCACGGTGATGCGCCGCGGACCACCGCCGATTCATCCCCGTATGTCGATTTCCGTATCTCGATCGCAGTCCCGCAGTACGGCGAGAAGATCGTCCATCGCCAGCGCGACGCATCCCGCCGTCGGGGCGAACCGGTCGCGCGCGACGTGCAGAAAGATCGCGCTGCCCAGGCCCGGCGACGGCGGCCGGTCGTTGTAGCCGATCACCGCGACGACGTCGTAGACGTGATCGTCACGCCATAGCCGTTCGGCGCTGCAGACGTGGGGCAGGGATACCAGCCGGTTGTAGGACGGATCCCGCGGATCGTCGCACCAGCCGTCGTGCATCCGGATCGGCTGGGCAGGGAGTCCGGTCGCCGGGCGGGATACGCGGTCCTGCCGGTAGAGCACCTGCCGCAAGGGGTGGACACCGGCCGGCGTCGCGCCGTCGCCCTCCCGTTTTTCCGCGGTCACGCCGCCCCGGCCGAGAGCGCAAGGATAGACGGCTCCTTGGAAGGCGAGCGCCGCTTCCGCGCTAACGACGATGCGGTTCAGTTTGAAATCTCATGGCGCCGGTGACGGCCTTGCCTGTCGTGTCGATGAGGGCCTCGGCCGGCTTGTCGTCGAACCCGGCGCCCTTGGGTTCCTTGACCGCTGCAGGCGTATCGAAGTTGCTCATGTCCCGGATCATAACGCCGGAGTGATTTGTGACAATCGGGCGCACGCCGAAGTGACGTACGAGAGTTCGTGTCAGTGGGCGAGGCGAAACAGCAGCCGGTACAAGCCGTAATTCAACTCGGACCCGGTTCCCTGGGCCCGAATCACGGATTCCTTCAGGAGCGCCGCCCGCGCCGCCTGCAGATCCTCGGGCCGCGTGCCCTCCCAGGCGATGAGCCAGTCGATCGCACCCGTCGTCGTGGGCACGAACCCCCGGGACCCCGCCGCGAGCGCCTCGGCGTTCGTCTCCCACAAGTACGCCGACACCACACCGTGCTGGTTCACGAGTCGGGGCAGCGCCACGTGGGTGATCCAGGCGCGCAGGTCCTCCTGGCGGCCGGCCTCCGGGCTCAGTGCCAGAAATCCCACGACCCCGCCCTCGCCCTCGCCGGCGCTCGCCGTGACCGAACAGATGGTGCGCCGCGTGTTGTAGAACTTGGGCACGTTCTCCCGCTCCGCCTGATCCGGGTTGCCGCCCGCGTCGAGATAGTCCTGGGAGGCGAGCACCGACACGTCGTCCGTGCCGTAGACCGCCGCGTAACGCGGCGACCCCAGGATCGCCTCGTAGCGCTTGCCCCACTGGAAGCCGTCGACGATCACGCGGCTCTTCACGTGCTCGCGGGTGTACCATTCGTCGACCGCGTCGTCTTCGTCGAGCGGGAAGTCCGTAAAGATGATGAGTATGCCCTTCGGCGCCGCGGCCATGATACGACCCCTTCCCCGCCCGGCTACGAGGCCCGCCTGATCAGGAATTCGTAGACCCCTGCGTCGTCACGCCATTCCGTGAGCTCGTTTGCCGAGGCATCACAGTAGGCCTGGAAATCGGCGATCGAACCGGGATCCGTCGCCAGAACGCGCAGCAGCCCGCCCGGCGGCACGTCCCGCAGCGCCTTGCGGGCTCTGAGCACGGGCAGCGGGCATTTCAGCCCCTTGGCGTCGAGGACGACCTCGGCGGCGTCGGCATGTTCGCTCACTCGCGCGGCCTCTCTTCGATTGGTTTCGCTCGATGGTATGCCGGTGCCGGCCGCGGAACAATCGTTCAAGTCCGACA
Organism: Alphaproteobacteria bacterium; assembly: GCA_021296255.1. GTDB lineage: Bacteria > Pseudomonadota > Alphaproteobacteria > UBA2966 > UBA2966 > UBA2966. The sequence goes on from JAGWAU010000030.1 coordinate 6,046, forward strand.
AGTGAGGATGCGGGTTGCCCCGGGCCTTGACGCGGCGGGGGCGAGGTCCTATGGCGCTTCAGGTCGGGTCTGAACCGCTCTACGGTCGCCGCAGGGCGGAGGGCCGCCACCATGCTTCGGGGAGAAGACGATGAAAGCGAAATCCAACGGTATCGAGATCAACTATGCGGTCGAAGGGCCCGAAGACGCGCCCGTCGTGGTCATGAGCCATTCGCTGGCCTCGGGCCATCGCATGTGGGACTCCCAGATGCCGGTCCTGTCGGATTACCGGGTCTACCGGTTCGACACGCGCGGCCACGGCGGCACCGACGCGCCGGACGGTCCCTACGACCTCGATATGCTGGCGGACGACGCGCGCGGCCTGCTCGATGCCCTGGGCCTCGACGCGGTCCATTTCGTGGGCTTGTCGATGGGCGGCATGATCGGCCAGATGCTGGCGATCAAGTATCCCGAGGTCCTGCTCTCCGCGACGCTCTGCGCGACCTCGAGCCGCATGCCCGAGGAAGCTTGGCCGGCCTGGCGGGAACGTATCGACACGGCGAGGGCGCACGGTATGGAAGCGCTCGTCGAAGCCACCATCGAGCGCTGGTTCACGCGAGACTTCATCGCCTCGAACGAGAACACCGTCGGCCCGATTCGCGATCTGGTGCGGTCGACTCCCGTGCAGGGCTACACCAGTTGCATCGAGGCCATCATGAAGCTCGATATCACCGACCGCCTGAGATCGGTGAACCTGCCGACCTTGATCATCGCCGGCGAAGACGACGAGTCCACGCCGGTAGCGGCTCACGAGGCCATCCACGCGGCCGTCACCGGCTCCGAACTGGTGGTGGTGCCGACGGCCAAGCACTTCGTCAACGTCGAGCAGGGCGGACCCGTCAACGATGCCCTGAGCCGCTTCCTGGCTCGGCACACGGGCGGACAGGCTCGGGCAGCGGAGTAGGCCGGACGGCGTGTCGTGGCTGCCCCGGCGGTGCGGAGGCCTTGAACGTTCGGTTGAAGCATGGCGCCGGCAGGGGCTAGAGTCCTCCGACACGCGTCCCGCGCCCGGCCTGTCATCCCCGGAGGTACCGCCATGCCGACATACCGGCGCTTGCTTTTCCTCGTTCTTGTTCCGTTTCTGCCGGGTTTGATCGTTTCCGGCGCCCAAGCCGCCGGCCTCGAGGTCTCCTTCGCCGACCCGGCATGGGACGGCAAGAAGATCCCGGACGGTCAGCAGTGCACGAAATTCGGGGGCAAGGGCGCGACGCCGGCGTTGCAGGTGAAGAACATTCCCGCCGGAGCGAACGCGATCATCGTGGAGTTCAACGACCGGAACTACCAGCCGCTCTCCTGGAACGGCGGGCACGGCAAGATCGGGTTCCGGATTGCGGAGGGCTCGGGCAGCGCCCTGTTGCCCTCGGTCCCGGGGGAGACCGACGACCTGCCCGAGGGCAGCTTCGTCGAGAAGCGCAACCGGGCGACCGGCGACTATGCGCGGCCCGGCTACCTTCCTCCGTGCTCGGGCGGCCGTGGCCACGGCTATTTCGCCGAGGTCAAGGCGGTGAAGAAGGTCGAGGGAAAGAAGAAGCCGGAGGTGCTCGCCAAGGCGAAGATCAAGTTGGGCCGCTATTGATCTTCGTCTGAACCGCCGAACGGAAGCGGCGGGCTTCGCCCCGTCACCCTCGCGAAAGCGGGATTCCAGAGATTTTCGCCATCCCGTTGCAGTCCGCACCGCGGCGTCCGCGGACACGGGTGGTGTCCTGGGCCACACTGTGAGAATTATTCGCATTTGCATTTGCAGTCCAAATCCTTTGCGCTATAGGAGGACGGCGCCGAACGTCGTTCGAGCTTGAGCGACGGGAGACGGGTCCGTGACGAGCGAGGCGGAGGAGATGGACAAATCGCTTCTCGAATCGATGTTCCGCGAACACTGGCGATCCCGTCGGACGGAACACGCAACCGTGTCCGAGCAGGGCGCCGGGACGCGGGAGATCACCAGCCGGGATCTGCTGGACGACGGCCGCGAAGTCATCATCCGGCATGGCGCCGAAGCCTACCGACTCAAGCTGACCAACAGCGGCAAGCTGCTGTTGACGAAATGAACCGCAGAGAGGTGCGATCCCGCCACTGCCTCCGACGACGCATCGAACCAAGCCAGCCAACGGCGCGCGACCGCGACACCAGCCAGCCAGGTTCCCGACCCGATAAGGACCGACAAGGGAGCCAGACCGCAGTGTCACAGCACAACCCCAATCATCCCGGCCCGCCGAGCCCCGTCGACGGGCCCGGCGCCGCGTCGAAGGACGCGGGCGCATCCGTCGTCTACGTCCGGCCGAAGGACGTTCACCTGACCCTCGGCGTTGAGACAACCACCTCGCGCGGGCGCCGAATGATACAAGAGATCCAAGGGCTTGAAGGATTCGTTGCGAGTAGGAACTATTCGCATTGAACAATATGCAATTGTGAATTATTCTCAATAGCACGAGTCAACTCTGAACGCGAGGACGAGTCAAATGAGCAAGGCAATCACCGCGGGGACCGCAGCTGTCACTTTGGCGCTGCTTTCCGGCGCCGCGCTGGCCGACGACATGGTCTACGCCGGCTTCCCCGTGACCGTGAAGGGGTACAGCGGCAGTAAAACGACGTCAGTCTCCTACACCGGACAGATCGCCCGTCACGTTCTTCACGATTCGCTGAAGAAACTCGCCGGCTCCGGCAACGGAAAGCCCAATCCGGAACTGAAGGCCAAGATGATGGCCTACTTCGGCGGCAAGGACGCCGGACGCGAGATCATCGCGCCGGCGACCAAGGGGCCATTCGCGATCTCCCAGTCGGCGGTCGATGACATCAGCAAGGGGAAGAACCTGTCCGGCAAGACGTTCGAGGCCGCTGTCACGGGCATGCCGAACGGCATGATCGGCCCGGAGCTGGTCGAATTCTGGATCGACAAGGCGTCGTCCGCCGACAAGGGATTCGACAAGGACAACGGCTACGACTATCCGCAACTGATCTCCAAGTACGTCATGGGCGCGGTGTTTTACAACCAGGCCGCCGACGGCTATCTGGACGAATACCTCAGCGCGGACAAAAAGCCCAACGACAAGCCCTACAAGGATGGAGCGGCCTACACCGGGAAAGAGCACTCCTGGGACGAGGCCTTCGGTTATTTCGGGACGCCGGCCCACACGCTGAAGCTCACGCCGAAGCAGGTCTACGGCATCGCGAAGCGCAAGTCCGAGGCTTTCGCGGACGCCGACTACAACAAGGACGGGAAGGTGGATCTGAGAACCGAAATGACGTTCGGTCCGGCCTATTACGCCGCGGGGTTCGACGCCTCCGTCTACGACAGGAGCAACGGAACCAACTACCTGCACACGATCACGAAGGCCTTCCTCGACGGCCGCAAGCTGCTCACGGACGCCAAGGGCGAGAAGCTGACGGACGAACAGCGCGACCGGCTGAAGCGCCATGCATCGGTCATCACGCAGAACTGGGAGAAGGTTCTGGCCGAGGCAACCTTCAAGTATGCGGGTTCGGTCTACAAGGACATGGTGAAGCTTCAGACGATCACGGAATCCAACGGAGACCCGAGCAAGCAGTTCCGCAAGTACGTGAAACACTGGGGAGAGCTCAAGGGCTTCGCCCTCGCGTTGCAGTCCGGCAAGAACAACCTCGGCGAAACGGCGACGAGGCTGAACCGTCTGATCGGCGCCGGTCCGCTGCTGCTGAACGCCAGCCAGGTCGTTGACATCGACAGCCAGGGCAACTACGTCCGGGACCAGGGACCGGACTGGGGTGAGTACATGCTCCACATGGCCAAGGTGCAGAAGCTGATGATCGACCAGTTCGGCGTCCAGGCGCGCAACAACGACGTGACGCAAGAGATGCAGGACCTGGCCAGAAGTCTCGGCGACAGGTCGTCCGCCGAAAACGACTAGGACGGTTCCGGGCTGAGGGGGTCGGTTGATCATGGATGCCCTGTTCGTCGATTACGTCGACCGTCTCTCCGACCAGCTCCTCAACCCGCAGAAGCGGGTTTTCGTCGGCTATCTGGCAAGCGCTTTGGTTCTGGCACTCGGAGTCCGGGTGTTCGCCGCCAGGACGACGCTCCTTCGAGCGCCGGCCCGGATTTTCAGCGCCGGGGTCTGGTGGTCCCGGTCGGCGAAGGCGGACTACAAGATCGCCGCCCTCAATCAGGCGATCATGATGGGCGTGGCCCCGCGCCTGATCTCCCAACTGGCGGTGGCCACCCTCCTGTTCGAAGCCATGCACGTTTGGTTCGGCGGGCGTCCCCTCGTCTGGCTCGAGGCGCCCGGCTGGGCGGTTGCCGGCGCGTTTACCGTCGTGCTTTTCCTCCTCGATGACGCGACCAAGTACCTGCTCCACCGATGCCTCCACGCATGGCCCCTCTTGTGGTGTTTCCACAAGGTTCACCATACCGCGGAGACGATGACGCCGTTCACGGTGTATCGCACCCACCCGGTCGAGGCCGTGCTCTTCGCCTTGCGCGCCACCTTGGTGCAAGCGGTCGCCATGGCGGCGTTCTTCTTCTTTCTGGGCGACCGCGTGGAGCTGATGACGGTATTCGGAGCCAACGTGATCCTGTTCGTGTTCAACGTCGCCGGATCGAATCTCCGTCACTCCCACGTATGGATCTCCTATGGACGCGTCATCGAGCACGTTCTGATCTCGCCGGCCCAGCACCAGATCCACCACTCCGTCGATCCGCGGCACCACGATCGGAACTTCGGGACCGTGCTGGCGATTTGGGACTGGATGGGGCGCAGCCTGTGTCTCGCCGAACGCGGGCATGAAATCCGTTATGGGGTGACGGGCGCCGCGCCCGAGCCTCACGGTTTGAAGACCGTCTACCTCGAACCCTTTCGGGAAGCCGTCGCGGGCTTGTCCGGACTACGATGCTGGAGACCTGTCAAGATGTTTTCCTCGCTGAATTTCCGGCCGTTGCGCCGGAGCGGTATCGCCATCCTCGCCGCCGCGCTGGCAATCGTGTTCGAAGCGACCGTGTCCGGCGCTTCGTCGCAGGACCTCAACATCTATTCGCACCGCCAACCGTTCCTGATCAACCCGTTCATCGAGGCGTACGAGGAGCAGACCGGTGTGACGATAAACATCGTCTTCGCCTCCAAGGGACTGGCGCAGCGCCTTCAGGCGGAGGGACCGCGGAGCCCGGCGGACGTCGTACTGACGGTCGATATCGCCCGTCTCCATACGTACGCCGACAAGGACCTCCTGGCGCCCGTCGAGTCGGCCGTTCTGACGAAGAACATCCCGCCTCGTCTGCGCGATCCCGGCAACCGTTGGTTCGCCTTTTCCAAGCGGGCCCGCGTGATCGTCGTCTCGAAAAAGGCGGAGGACGGCTTTTCGATCAAGAGCTATGAGGATCTGACGGATCCCAAGTGGAAAGGCCGCATCTGCGCGCGGCCGGGCAGTCACGTATACAACAGGGCCCTGATCGCCTCCTTGATCGAATCCCGGGGCGAAGAAGAGGCACAGGCCTGGGCGCAGGGCCTGTTCGACAACCTAGCGCGACGACCGCAAGGCAACGACCGGGCTCAGGTGAAGGCGATCTACGAGGGCGTGTGCGACGTCGCCATCATCAACAACTACTATTACGGAAAACTGAAGCGGTCCGACATACCCGAACAACGCGAGTGGGCGGCGGCGGTGCGCCTGATCTTTCCGAATCAGGACGGTCGCGGAACGCATGTCAATATTTCGGGCGGAGGCGTCGCCAGGCATTCCAAGAACAAGGAACGGGCCGTTCACTTTCTGGAGTTCTTGACATCCGAGACCGCTCAGAAGCTGTATGGCTCCATAAACTTCGAGTATCCGGTGAATCCGGCCGTCGAGCCGTCGGACGAGCTGAAGTCCTGGGGAACGTTCAAGGAAGATCAGATGCCCATCGCCCGTATCGCCGAATTGGCGCCACAGGCGCAACGCGTCATCGACCGCGTGGGATGGTGAGCCAAGCCACTCTCGGCGGCGTCACGAGGGCCGGAAATCGGATTACGCCCTGGACCCTCGCGGCGGTCGCCCTCGCGCTCGTATTTTTCGCGCCGATTCTCTCGGTGTTCGCCGCCGCAACAGGGGATAGCGGCGGTCTGTGGGATCATCTGTTCCGGACCGTGTTCCCGCGCTACGTGGCCAACACGTTGATCCTGATGGCCGGGGTCGGCTTCGTCAGCCTGTTGTTCGGAGTGGCGGCCGCGTGGGTGGTTCACCGATACGCGTTTCCGGGCAGAACCATCCTGCAATGGATGCTGCTGCTGCCCGCCGCGGTCCCGACCTACCTCATCGCCTATACCTACACGGACTTTCTCGAGTATGCCGGGCCCCTGCAACAGGTGCTGCGCGACACGTTCGGATGGCGGAATGCCCGAGACTACTGGTTCCCGGAAATCCGTTCCATGGGGGGCGCCTCGCTCGTGCTCGGCGCGGTTCTCTATCCCTACGTCTACATGATGGCCCGCACGGCATTCCTGTTGACGCCGGCCGCGTTGTTCGAGGCCGGAATGCTCGCCAAGCGAAAGCTCTTCTTCAACGTCGCGCTGCCGCTGGCCCGGCCGGCCATCGTCGCGGGTTTGGCCCTGGTGTTGATGGAGACGATCTCGGAGTTCGGCGCCGTCGAGTACTTTGCGATCGAGACCATCACGCTGGGCATCTTCAACGTCTGGCTCGGCATGAACAGCCTGCCCGCGGCCGCCCAAATCGCCTCCGTCTCCACGCTCTTTGTCGTCGCCCTTCTGTGCGTCGAGCTCCTGGCGCGCTCCCGCAGACGGTTTACCAACACCAGCCGGAAGACCGTGCCGCTGGCCGCGACCCGGGTGGGCGGATTGAAGGCTCTCGCCTGCGCCGCCGTGTGCCTGACGCCCGTGGTGGTCGGTTTCGTGATTCCCGCCGGACTCCTGTCGGGCTTCGTCCTTCAGGGACATTCGCTCGAATTCGACAGCGGCGTGGTGACCGCATCCCTCAACTCCATCGCCCTTGCCGGGGCCGTGGCGTTCTTCGTCATCGCGTCGGCGGCGTTCATGGGCCTTGTCGCCCACTACGAAGGCGGCGCCCCGCTGAAGCGCCTGACCGCCCTCGCCTCGGTCGGCTACGCATTCCCCGGCACCATCCTCGCCATCGGCGTGATCACGGTGGGCGGAGCGGTCGACGACGGCATCGGCGCATTCGTCGAGACCACCCTGGGCCTGTCCTATCAGGGCTGGTTGACCGGGGGCATCGGCCTCGTCGCCATTGCCTGCACCGTTCGATTTCAGGCCGTCGGCTACGGAGCGATGACGACGGGGCTCCAGCGGCTGCCGCCCAACATGATGGAAGCCAGCCGTTCTCTGGGGCACACGTTCGCGCAGAGCCTGCGCGACGTCATCCTGCCGCTGCTTCGTCTCCCCCTGATCACGGGAGGGTTGCTGGTGTTCGTCGACGTGATGAAAGAGCTGCCCATGACGCTTCTGCTGCGGCCGTTCAATTACGAGACGCTGGCCACGTACGTGTATCAGTTCGCCAAGGACGAGTTGCTGGAAGAGGCGGCCCTGCCGGCGCTCTTCATCGTCATCGTCGGCATCCTGCCGGTCATCGCGATGAACGCCATGCTGCGCAGGATCGCCCGGCAGGACACGTCCGTGCCCCGCTGACCGGTCATCTCGTGCGGATACGTCCCTCCAAGCAGTCGAGGCCGCTCTTCCGAAATCCGTCCTGGGGAGCCCCGTCCTGGAACGCCGTTGGTGTCACACCGACGACGCTCCAGGACTCGCTCCAGGCTCAGGGAGGCGAGCACCGGCAAGGAGCACGACCAGTCGGCTGGCAACCACCATTGAGGTCAGTGATCCGAGAATGCTCGCTCTGGAGTGGGACAAACGCCGCAGGCACGAAACCGGCGGCGGAGGACACGACCCGCTCGCCCTTCGTCGCGGGTCGGAAGACATCCCCGCGATCCGGCCGCACTACGTTGCGAATTAGTCTTAATCGCATGATGCGTCATTTATGCGGGAACCGAGGCCCCGAGTCAAGTGTTAATGCGAACTATTCGCAGATTTTGTCGCATTCCACCAGCCACTTGGATGACGGAGATGGGGGAACCCCGCCCGCCGTCCTCGGCCCATAAGAATCGGTTATCCGGCTCCGAGGAAATCGGTATTGGCGGTCGTACCGCGTCCTCCCCACGTCAATTCTTGAAAGCCCTCAGCAGATCGGGAGCAATCCGATGTTGGACAGACGCAGAGGCCTCAGAGAAATCATCACCACGGTCGGTCGCATCGTGGGGAATTTCGTGTCCCGAACCGGCGTGGAGACTCCGAAGAAGAGGGCGCCCTCGCGGCAGCGGGGCGAGTCACCGGACGGCGGGCATCGCCGGCGGGTGATCTATCGCTGCACCCTCTCGACGCCGCACCGCCTTTGCGGCTTCAGGATCTGGGACGCATAGGAGGACCCCTCGCAATGGGCCCCGACAATCAAACCGGCCGGTCACCCGCGACAGTGAACCTGTAGCCGCGCCGCACCTCGGGATGGTAGTCGAACATGGCGTAGTGCTGGGCGCAGCGGTTGTCCCAGAACGCCACTGAATTCGCTCGCCATCTGAAGCGGCAATGGTACTTCGGCTGGCGGATGTGTTCATAGAGCATCCCGAGGATGGCGGCACTTTCGGCGGCGGTCACGTCCTTGATGTGCGAGGTGAAGATCTCGTTCACGAACAAGGCCTTGCGACCGGTCACAGGGTGGGTGCGCACGACCGGATGCTCCGAAACCGGCGGTGTCTCGTCCCGGAGCTGCGGGCTCTGCTCCTGGCGACCGTCGTAGACCTGCGGCGCGCTGTGCACCGCGGTGAGGCCCGAGAGGAACCGTTGCATGGTGCCCGACAGATCCTCGTGAGCCGCATACATGCTGGCGAAAAGAGTGTCGCCGCCGGTGCCCGGCGCTTCCGTCAGGTAGAGGATGCTGCCCATCGGCGGCTCAGGGTCGCAGGACACGTCCGAGTGCCAGCCGCCGCTCCCCGCGGCGAATTTGGTGGTCTCGTCGGCACGGATGATCAGCAGTTCGGGATGCCCCAGATCTCCCGACCCGAACATGGGATGGATGTGCAATTCGCCGAACTGCCGGGCGAACGCCTTGTGCTGATCGATGGTCATGTGCTGGTCGCGGAAGAAGATGACCTGATGCTCCATGAGAGCGTCGTGGACCTCCTTGAAGGTCTGGTTACCCAACGGCTTCGACAGATCGATTCCGCCGATCTCGGCACCGATTCGGGGAGTTACGGGCTCGACGTGAATCGTCTCATAGGTCATGGCACACCCTTCCGAACGTTCGTTCGCGGCTGAGCGAACTATCACCCACCGACACAGCATATCACGCGTCTTCACGGCACTGCTCGGCAAACGACCGTTTTCCAGCACAACGAGAGAGCGCATCCCGGTGATGCTTTCGACCCCCACCTGACAACGATATGCTTGCGCGGCGCATCGGAAATCGAGAACTTGTCATGATGAAACTGCTGAGCGCGAGTCCCAGCCCCTACGCCCGCAAGGTCCGGATCGCACTGGCCGAGAAAGGGCTCCCGTTCGAACTGCTGACCGAAGTGCCCTGGAACGCCGATACCACGACGCCGCGATACAATCCGCTCGAGAAGCTGCCGGTCCTGATCCTCGAGGACGGAACGACGGTGTACGAGTCGCGGCACATACTCGAATACCTGGAGGTCAAGTTTCCCCACCCGCCGATGTTCCCAGAGGCTCCAGACGACTTCCTGGCGGCCAAGCGGCTCGAAGTGCTGGCGGACGGTATCTGCGACGCCGCGGTGCTCGTCATTTTCGAACGCATGCGGCCCCAAGACAATCGCAGCGTGCCTTGGGAGGCGCGTCAACGACGCAAGATCGAGGGCGGATTCACGGAAGTCGCGCGCCTGGTTCCGGCCGACGGCTACTGCGTGGGCGGCACCTTCGGCCTGGGCGACATTGCCGTCGGCGCGCTGCTCGACTACATCTCGTTGCGCTTGCCGGAGATCGATTGGTCCGACAAGTACGCGAATCTGGCCGGATTGCGCGAACGGTTGTCGCAACGGCCATCCTTTCAAGACACCATACCGCGGGTCCAGCAGATCGACCCCGCGGTGGTCTAGAATCCCGGCTTTCGGTATCCGGGACTCAAATACGGTCGTGGTCCTCTCCGAGCTGGAAGGGCTGGGAGAGAAGCTGTGCGATCTATACCCATCCTCATGACAGCGACCACAGGGGGGCTTGGTCTGCGCGTCTACCTCGAAGCTGCGGCCGCGCCGCACGATGCAAGAAAACGACGGAGGCCTGGGTGACTGACAGAGACCTTTCAGGGCGTGTCGCTCTGGTGACGGGCGGCTCGCGGGGCATCGGCCGCGCGATCTGCCGGCGACTCGCGCGGGCCGGTGCATGGGTGGCGATCAACCACTCGTCGAGCGACGAGGCCGCGGCGGAAACGTTGGCGCTGATCAGGGCCGTCGGCGGCGAGGGAGACGTTTACAGGGCCGATGTTTCGTCGTTTGAGGCGACCGATGCGATGTTCCGAAGCATCGAGGCCGACAAAGGCCCCGTCGATCTTCTGGTCACCAACGCCGGGATCGCCTCGTTTCAGGACGATGTCGACATGCCCGTCGATCTCTGGCGCCGCATCCTGTCCGTGAATCTGGACGGCACCTTTCACTGCGTGTGGTGCGCCAAGGAGGGCATGCTGGCCCGCGGCGACGGGCGTATCGTCTGCATCTCCTCGGCCAACGGCCTGGCGCCGTCCAGGATCCGGCCGGACAGGCTGATCGCCTACGGCACGTCGAAATCCGCCGTCATCGGGTTCTCGCGCAACTGCGCGATCGCGTTGGGCCCCGCGATCCGCGTCAACTGCGTCGCGCCGGGTCTGATCGACACGGATATGACAAGCGGCATGAGCGACGAGATCCGCCAGCGCATCATCGCGAGCACTCCCGCGGGCCGGACCGGCACGCCGGATGACATCGCCGGGCTCACCTACTTCTTGCTCAGCGACGCCGCAAGCTTCATCACAGGCCAAACCTATGTCGCCTCCGGCGGACTGGTCACACTACCCTGACGTGTTTGGGGGCTTCCCTTTTTCAGAGTTCGTTTGCCGGGATAACGTTTCCCTTCGATCACGATAAACGTCGGCAAACCCATGGTACACGCACCGGGAACGGTCGCCTGGCTGGCCCAAGGGCTAGTGAGCCTGCGCCGCGACCGCCGCGACGCGACGCGAGTTGACGCGCAGATAGACGGCCATCAGCGCCGGGACGAGCAATATCAGTATCGCTGTCGTAATCATGATGCCGACGCCGAGCGACGCAGCGAAGGGGACCAGGAACTGCGCCTGAATGGCCCGTTCGAGAATGAGGGGCGTGAAACCGAGGAAGGTGGTAAGCGAGGTCAGGGCGATGGGGCGGAAACGCGCCTTGGCGCCTTCGACGATGGCCGTTTTCGGGGCGGCGCCCTCCTTGAGCCGCTGGTCGATGAAGTCGATCATGACCAGCGAGTCGTTGACGACGACGCCGCTGAGGCCGAAGAAGCCCATCAATGTCGCGGCACTGATGGCGACGCCCAGCACCAGGTGCCCCAGGACGACCCCGACGAGGCCGAACGGAATGATGGCCATCACGATGAACGGTTTGGCGTAGGAGCCCAGAGGAATGGCCAAGAGCACGAAGATCACGAGCATGGCGAGGACGAAGCCGCGATACAGGGCGTCCAGGGACTCCAGTTGCTGCTGCTGTTCGCCACCGAAGGAAAAGGTCAACCCGGGGTTGGCGGCAGTCAGTTCCGCCAGGATGCGGTTCTCGAGAACTCGGTTCGCTTCTTCGGCCGAGATCACGTTCCCGTCCACGTCTGCCGTCACCGTGACGACGCGCTGACCGTCCTTGCGCCGGATCGACGGCGGTGAGGTGCCCATGCTCATCGACGCCACCTGGCTGAGCGGCACCTCGGCCCCGGACGGGGTCCGCACCAGGTAGCTCTCGACATCCGTGATCGCGTCGCGCTCCTCAGCGGGCAGTCGCGCGTAGACCCGCACCTCCTCGCGCTCGCGCTGCACCCGGAGCACCTCCACCCCGAAGAACGCGGCCCGCGCCTGCAGCGCCAAGTCTTCAAGGGTGAGGCCAAGCGTTCGCGCCTCCGGTCGTAGCTCCAATTGAACTTCCCTGGCGCCCGGCGCGTGATCGGACCGGACATCGAAGACGCCCGACAGGCTGCGAAGCCCCTGCACGACCGAATCCGCGAGTTCCCCGAGGAGGTCTGGATCCGGGTGCGAGAGCACCGCCTCCACGGGACTGCCGAGATCGATGACCTCGCCGCTGAAGGCGATCCCGCGAACGTGGGGGAGGACTCCGACTTCGTCTCGCCAGGCCTGCATGACGGCTATCGTCGACAGGTCCCGTTGCTGGGCGCCCAGGAGCTTGAATTCAACGGTCGCGATGTTGGCTTGCGGATTCAGGGTGGGAGTCGGTTCAAGCCCTCCTCCCTCCACGCGAGGTTTCTGGCCGACGGTGACGGTCACTCCGGAGAGGAGCGGGGGCGCGTTGTCAGGTCGTTCGCTCTCGAGGCTTCGCAGGACCCGCCGTCCCGCCTGCTCAAGTTCCATCGCCACCTCGTAGGTCCGCTCCGCCGGCGTCCCGTTCGGCATTTCCAGCGTGGCGGTGACGAAGTCCCCCTCCACGACGTCAGCGAAGGTCGTCGGCACGATACCCGCCGGCACCAGGGATACGCTGACGACGAGCAGGCCGATCGCCCCCGCGCCCACCACCGCGGGTTGATCCGTCGCGAACCGCAGCGCTCGATCCAGAGGACCCTCCAGAAATCCGTTCAGCCCCCGGTCCACGACATCCCGGGTGCGCGAGAAGAACCGGGCCACTGCGCTGCCCGGGACCGACTCCGGTCCAGGCAGGCGGGACAGGTGGTTCGGCAGTATCAGGAGCGATTCGGCTAGCGAGATCAGCAGCATGCCGATGATGATGATCGGCAACGCAATCCAGACTTCGCCGATGCCCCCGGGGATGAAAAGAAGGGGCGTGAACGCCGCGACGGAGGTGAGCACTGCGAACGTCAATGCCTTTTTGATCCGTCGCGAGCCCCGGATCGCCGCGACGACACCCGGTACGCCCTGCCTGCGCTCGTGGTGGATGTGCTCGGCAACGACAATGGCGTCGTCGACGATGATGCCGATGGCCAGAACGAAGGCGAACAGGGAAATCGTATTGATCGCCAGATCGAACACCAGCATCACGGCAAGGGCCCCGACGCCAGACGTGATCAGGCCTACCACCACCCACAACGCGAGCCGTATCTCGAGGAACAGGGCCAGCGCGATGAACACCAGCATGAGCCCCAGGAGACCGTTCTTGAGCAGTAGGTCGAGTCGCTCCGAGTAGGCCTGGGAATCGTCGTTCCAGGTGGCGATCCCGACACCTGCGGGCAACGACGGGACAATCACGTTCGCGATGTGCTCCTGCACGGCTTCGGCAACGGCCATCACCTGCTCACCGTCGGCACGGTAGACCTCCACGAAGGCGGCCCGTCGACCCTGGTGCCGCACGATCAGGTCCGTGTCCTGGAAAGCATCGCGCACCTCCGCGATGTCGCCGAGACGCACGGTCGTGCCATCTTCCCGGGCTATTACCACTATGTCTTCGAAGTCGTGCTGATCGTAGCTCTGGCCGATGGTTCGGACCCGCACCTGGGCCTCCCGCGTGTCGATGGTGCCTGCAGAGAGGTCGAGGGAGCTGCGGCGGACCGCATTCGCGACATCGTCGAGCGTCAGCCCGAAAGCGCGGAGGCGCAGGAGCGGCACTTCGATTGAGACCTCGTAGTCTCTCGTCCCGGTCGTCTCGACGTTGGATACGCTGGGCAGCAACGCCAGTTCGTCTTCGACCTGATGCGCGAATTCCTTCAGCGCGCGCTCGGGGATGTCGCCGAAGACGATCAGGCGGATCATGCTGGTGCGGTTGGTCATCTCCCTGAACTCGGGACGCTCGGCGGCGCCGGGAAACGACTGGATAAGGCCGACGGCGGATTCGACTTCGTCCATCGCCTCGCCGATATCTGTGCCGGACTTCAGTTCGACCCTCACCGATGCCATCCCCGAGGCGGCCAGGGATTTGACCGTCTTGACATCCTCCAGCGCCTCGACCTGTTCCTCGATCTTGACGACGATCGACTCCTCCACCTCCTCGGGCGTGGCGCCGGGATAGGCGACGGACACTTCGATGGTGTTGAAAGGCACCGTCGGCCAAGCTTCCCGGTCCAAGCCCCCCAGCGACACGAGGCCTGCCGCCAATATGCCCAACATCAGCAGATTGGCGGCAACACGGTTGGTCGCCATGTAGGCGATGGGGCCGGCAGGCTCCCCCAGATGGGTGCCGCTTCCGTTCATGGACCCAGGGTAGGCCCAGTGCGCCCGGTCCGGTCGGCGCGCGTTACCCTGAAGTAGCGTTCAGGGAGAAGCCCGTCGATCGCGACTTCCACTAAACTGCGCACCAGGAGCGGCGGACCTGCGTCGAGATCCCGTCTGGGCTCGACCCGGAAACTCGCCGAGTCGGCCAACACCCGGGCCGTGCACACGCAGCACTCCGCCGGATGGCGGCTCTCGACGATGCCGCCCGAGTCGTAGAACAGGGTTCCATTGACCGCGGCGAAGAAGATCTTGTCGCCCGCCTTGTCCATCCAGGCCGATCCATCACCAGCGAGGAATTGTCGTTCCGCCGACCGAGGCGATTCAGCAGCTTACGCCCTTCCAGGGCATCGTGGGCCCGTCCTGGCGAGAGCGAGAACGCGAGGGCCGTTCGAGCATCCGCGGCAACCATATGAATCTTGGCGGTCCAGCCGCCACAGGATCGGCCGATGGATTGGAGGCGGTTTTTTTTGGCGCTCCCGTCCCGTCGGGACGGACCTCGACAAGGGCGCCGTCCATCGACCCGGCCTCGAGCTTGATGCGCACGATCTGCTCTCGCTGCAGATGCTCGAATACCCGGTCGAGCACACCGTTCTTCGACCAGCGATTCATCCGGGTGTAGATGGTGTGCCAGTTGCCGAACCGCGCCGGCAACCCTCGCCATTTGCAGCCATGCTCGGCGACATACGGGATGGCGTTGAGCATCTGCCGGTTCGAGAGGCTGACGTTGCCGCGCTGGACAGGCAGATGCGGCGCGATGCGTTCGTATTGGGCTTCGGTGAGTTCCATCCATCGGTGATGACATGATCTGCACCATTAGTGTTAACACGTCCCGGTGGATCTTCAATTCACGATTTCCGGGTCAACGATACTACCGTCGCAAGACTGCGACAACGTACGCACACGATCTACTTAATTGCTCACAGCCGCCGGAGGCTCCAAAGACTCCTACACCACGCCTGAGGGGTACGACCGAGCGATTGCGGAGGACAGGTTCGACGCCGGCTGGCTGGAACCGGCACTTTCTGGCATCATCAGGAGCCAGTTGACCGTGTAGTAGAATTCGATTGCCGGAGTCCTGCATATGACTGCGTTTGCAGGAGGTCTGAGGCATTTTCGGCAGGGTTGACGGGGTGTGGCGGAAACCAGCCTGGATGATTCAGGACGATCTTCGCGATGTCCGCACTGTTTCCAAAGTATACAGCCGTTGGGCCACGACGGCGCGCCCAACCCGTGGTGTTGTGGCCGGCCATCGTAGTCGGCCTTGTTAACGCTTGCTCGCCGGCGTCGGTCCCGCCGGTTCCGGAATCGCCGACGCATCCGCCAGAGAAATTCGTCGGCAACGTCACTGCCGGCGACTACGAACCGTTGGAGTGGTGGAAGACATTCGACGACCCGGCGCTCGACCGGATCGTTGAAGCCGTTTTGGTCTCCAATTTCGATCTCGTGGAGGCGGTTGCCCGGGTCGATCAGGCCAGAACGAGGGCACGCATTGCGAGCGCCTTCAACCGGCCGCGGGTTCAGCCGTCCGCCGGCATCGATGATATCGATGCGCCTTCGAACACCCTGCCGGACAATGTAAGCTCGGAACTGAGCGGGCAGCTGGACATTTCCGTGCCGGACCGAGTCGCTATGACCACTTACTCGATGGGTGCGGAATTCGCCTACGAATTCGACCTTTGGGGCCGCAGTCGCAACGAAGCCCGTGCTGCCGGCGCCGAGAGCCTAGCGTCGGAGTGGGATTTTCGCGCCGCTCGAATCGGAGTGGTGGCGCAAACCGTACATACTTATCTGGAGATAGCCTACCTGCGCCGCCAAAGAAAACTCTCGGGCGAGAGCGTGGAGGTCTTCCGGGAACGCGAAAAGCTCACCGCAGCCCGATACGATCGTGGACTGGATACCGCTCGCGACCTCTATGCCGCACGACAGAAACTTTGGAACGCCCAGACCGAACTATCCGCACTTGAGGGGCGGCTGGCCGATGCGGAAGGACGCCTCTGGGTGCTGTTGGGAGGATACCGCGCGGACCTGGCGAACATGTTGCCCGATTCGCCGTCGCCGTCGGTGGCACTCGACCCGGTTCCGGCGGGCATACCGGTCGGTCTCCTGGTTCAGCGGCCCGATGTCGGCGCGGCGAGGCAACGAATGGAGGCGGCCCGTTACGCTGTCGGTGCCCGCCGGGCGGATCTGCTGCCGTCCTTGACCTTGTCCGGGACTATCGGATTGCGAAGCACGGATTTGGATCGGTGGTTCAATCCGGCCCAGTGGTTCCGAAACCTATCCGCTAACCTGTTGGGGCCGGCATTCCAGGGTTCACGGCTGCGGGACAACGTGACACTTGCCGAAACCAGATTGAGGGAATCCGTTGCGGCATACGGACGGTCCATAGTCACTGCGGTCAACGAGGTGGAGGCCGTGCTGGCCAGATTAGAGGCAAGCCGCCGCCGTCACACGTTGTTGAGATCTTTTGCCGAGGAGGCGAAGGCGGAGACCGCCTTTCAAGAGCGGCGGTACAGATCGGGAGTGGCCGATTACGACGATTTCCTGGCTGCCTCGCAATCTCACATCAGCGCGAGAATCGAACTCGCGGCAGCGGAGCGCGACCTCGGCTACACGCGTCTGGCCCTGCACCGCGCCCTGGGAGGCGTGTGGACTGCCGCCGGGCCAGCCGCCGTCCAATCCGGCCGCTCCGACCCCGCCGCAGGTGCGCGAGTCGCGAGCGCCTCCGCCGGGTAGGCCGGTATGCGCAGGACAATAAGTTTCCTGGTTGCGGTAGTCATCCTCGCCGGCTCCGGGGCGTTGGCGTATTTTCTGGTGTCGATGGCGCCGGAACCCGAGCGTCGGAAACCGCCCCCCCAGATCCCGTTCGCGCAGACCGCTCGCGTTGTGGCCGGCGACAGGGCCATCCCGGTTCATGGCGCCGGAACCGTCCGTCCCAGCGCGGAGATCGATATCACGCCGCAAGTCAGCGGAAGGGTAACCTGGATAAATCCGGGCTTCCAAAGCGGCGGGCGGGTCGCGGCGGGTCAGACGATCTTGCACATCGAGGACGCGGACTATCTGTATCGTTTGCGCGAGGCCGAGGCCGATCTCGAGGCCCAGAGGGTGGCGCTCCTCACCGCCCGGGAACAAGCGGCGGTCGCCCGCGCCGAATACGAACAATACGCCGGCCGGCGTATTGGGACGGGATCACCGGTGTACGAGACGGGGCCGTTGACACTTCGGGAACCGCAACTGAAGGCAGCTCAAGCAGCACTGAACCGCGGGAAAGCCAAGGTTGCCGAAGCCGAACTGGCGTTGTACCGAACCCAGGTGCGGGCTCCTTTTGACGGCTATGTGCGCGAAGAGGCCGTGGACGTAGGACAGTTTGTAAACGCCGGACAACCCGTCGGACGGCTGTTCGCCGCCGATGCCGTCGAGGTGATCGTACCCCTGGCCGATACCAATGCCGCCTTGATCCCGGCATTGTGGGAACTCAGGGCAGGGGACGCCAAAAGGCGGGTGGACGCCCGCGTGATCGCCAGATATGGCGATGGAATCTACGCCTGGGACGGCTACGTAGACCGGGCTGAAGTGTCGCTCGACGAGCGGACACGAACCATCGACGTGATCGTGCGCGTGCTCGACCCTTTTTCTTCGGGCGCCCCGTTGGACGGGACCGCCGGAACGAGCGGTATCCCTCCGCTCCTGGTGGGCAAGTTCGTAGAGGTCAGGATCCAGGGTATCTCGCCCGACACCTATTTCCGCATGCCGCGGTCGGCGCTGCAACCCGGCGACGAGGTCTGGACGGTCGATGAAGACCGCAGGGTGGGCATTGTGCCCGTACGTGTCCTGCAGCGCATCGACGACGAAGCCTTCGTGACCGGTGCTCTCCAGGATGGGCAGTTGGTGGTTACCGGCGGCATTCAGTTTGTCACGGAAGGCATGGTCGTACGGACCGGAGCCGACACGGCGGGATGAATTCAAGCGAGGAGTCGCGGGGAGAAGCCCGCGGGCCGATCGTCATCCCGGCGGTCTGGATAGAACTGTTCGCAATAGCGCCGATACCTCCCGATTTCGCCGTCGGAGCCACTCAGACGGGGACGGGGTCGATACCGCTTCCGGCTCCATATCACGACATCCTGCAACACGTCCCGCTTTTGCGCGGCCATGGTGATTTTCCTCATGATCGTGGTGCGCAGGCACGGAGGAAGGAATCGCATACCGACGATGAGTCGTTTCGGTGCGCGGATTTCCCGCACCTGCCCGACCAGCACCATTTCGATGAGCGTACCGTCCACGGGCGTTGCGAGCACCCACAGGCGTGTTTCCATGTCGAAAAAACGTTCGTGAACCTCGACGAACGAATAGCCCAGCCCGTACACATGGGTCACGGCGGAGACATCGTACGCAAAGCTGGCGATTCCGGCGATGGTCTGGGTTCGCTTGAAATCGAAACAACTTCTCAGATAGACGCCGTCCACCGACATGGTTCCCACCCGGTCCACGCTGCCGTAGCCGTGCACGTACCGCAGGTGCGCGAGGTCCACGGCGTTCTCGGTCGTTTCCTGGGGATGGCCGGGGAACCGGACCGTCCAGAATTCCATTTCGCCCCAGTCGGCCCCGCCCGGCGGATCTTCGGGAAGGTTCCATTGCGGAGGCCGCCCGCCGCTTCCCCACCAAGCGAAAACCAAGCCGAGAATTTCCCGTGTCTGGAACACCTTCAGTCTGGCCGCTCGGGGTGCCGGGGCAAAGGGCGTGGCGACGCATTGGCCGGTTGCATCGTATTCGAAACCGTGGAACGGGCAGACCAGGTGGCCGTTGCGTACCTTCCCCCCCGCTTCCGGGCCCAGCTCGGCACCCAGATGCGCACATACCGCCTCTGCCACGCAGATGCGCCCCTCTTCGTCGCACCAGGCGACGACTTGCCGACCCAGCCAGCATTTCTGGATCAGCTTCCGCTTCGATATCGCTTGACGACTGGCGACGAAATACCAGCCTTCGGGAAACGGAGAAAGCGAGGAGAGGTCGTCACGCTCGCTTTGACTTGCCTGCATTTCTCGCCGGCATCCCTTGTTCTGACGGCCACGAGTCCGCCCGGGTCGGGCAGTCGACGCGAAAGTACCAGAATGCTGCTGTTCGCGGTATCGGGAGATGCAGGAAGCGGTGCTCCGCCGGGGGCTGACGTGAAGCACATTCCGGTCCTGCTCGTGATCATGCTGGTGCTGGCCGCCTGCGCGCGCCGCGACGACCCGCCGCCCGAAAGCTTTCTTCAGCTCGAAAGGAATACGGAGTTCGACGGCGCGAACCTGCGGGCGTTCGGAACGTTGGACGAGGCCCGTCGGGTCGCAAAGGAAGCGCTTGAAGTCAATGCCGAGGCCCAAAGTGGACAAAGATAACCTGCCACGGCCTGTCGGAATGATCACGGTGAGTAGTCCGCGATCCGTTCAAAAAACGACCCAGACTGTGTGAAAATCCAAACCTCTCCCCCAATTAGTAGAAATATTCACGCCCGGCGGATCGCGCAGAATGACTGGCCGCCTCAAGGTCATTGAGGGCGACAAAGGACGGGAGCAGCGCGACCGGGCCTGACGGCTCGCCCTGCGGGCAACTGGTCGCGCGGCCCCACCTTATCCCCGTGACACGGCCGCTCTCCAGAAAACAGGGTTTTTTGGAAGGTCGGCGGGCGTGTCCGCGAACTAGCCGCTAGCCATCCGGCGTGGACGACCTCCCTTGCGGCCATTGGCCCTTGCGGCCGCGGTCTTGGCGGCCGGCCGTCCTTGTCCCAATTGTCCGGCGTCGTCGCCTTGCGATAGAGGTAGCGGAGCCAGCCCCTTGAGCGATCCGACGTTGCCGGGTGGAGGCGTCCAGCTCAGCATTTTTGCAGCGCCGACAACGGTCCATGTGGCACGATAGCGCCGGTATCGTCCTCACTCCCATTCCTTCGAGAGGCAACACCCGACATGGAACAAGCACCCTACATCACCCTCGATCAGTGTCAGGCCGCCATGGCCGCCATGCTCGAAGCCGCGCGGAAGAAGCCCGAGCATCCCGTGGCCATGGCCATCGTCGACGACGGCGGCGTTCTGCTTGCCTACCAGCAGATGGACCGGTTGCGCATGTTCACCCGCACCCACGCCATCCGCAAGGCCTACACGGCGGCGGTCACCGGCATGAACAGCGGTGCGCACGGCGAGTGGATGGCCGAACGCGGGCTCACCGTTCGGGAGCTCGGCGGCGATCTTCAACTCACCCCGGGCTTCGGCGGCGTGGTGGTGCGCTCGAGCATCCATGATCCGGACGATTTCCACACCAATGTCATGGGCGGGATCGGCGTTGGCGGTTACCTTTCCGGCAAGGAGGACGAGGAGCTCGCCCTGATCGGGCTCAAGGCGATGAACGCATAGCCGGTGCGACGGGTTCGCCGCGGAGTCCAAACAGCCAGTTGAAGCGTAAAGACCTATCGGGAATCTGCCGGAAATTCGCACCCCCCATACATCATGCGAATTGCGCGAATTGCCTCGATTGTTAACGGGCCGCGAGCCGCGCTATGTTTGGCGGAGGGACCGCCGGGCGGGTAGCGTGGAGGCAGACCTCGCCGGCTGGCGCTTCGGCGGCCCCGACGCACTCCATCAGGGAGGTGATGGGATCATGTCATCAGGTTTGAGTGCCGCGGAGATCCGCGGGAAATTCGATCATCCGGTCATCGACGCGGACGGGCATATCGTCGAAATCGCCCCGGTCTACGAGGAATACATTGCCAAGGCGGCCGGGCCCGAGGTCCGTGACCGCGCGGTCGACAGCATGAAGGGGCCCCTCCGCCTCTGGTATGACCTGAGCGAGGAGGAGCGCCTCCAGCGCCATCTCACCCGCCCGCCGTTCTGGGTGCATCCGGCGTCCAATAGCTACGATCTGGCCACCGCCGTGCTGCCGAACCTCATGCGGGCGCGCATGGACGAGATCGGCGTCGACCTCAGCATCGTCTACCCGACCTTCGGGCTGCAGGTGCCCCGCATCCCGGACGACGAGATCCGCCGCGCCATGTGCCGGGCGCTGAACCTCATGCATCACGAGCTGTTCTCGGATCACGCCGACCGCCTGATCCCGGCGGCGACGATCCCGATGCAGACCCCCGACGAGGCGCTCGACGAGATCAGGTACGCCTGCGACGAGCTCGGCTACAAGGTGGTCATGCTCCAGGGCATAGTCCGCCGGCCGTTCCTCGGCCAGGACGGCAAGCCCGTGCCCGGCAACCCGGTGTGGATCGACCCCCTGGGCATCGACAGCCTCTACGACTACGACCCGCTGTGGCAGGCGCTGGTCGACCGGGGCATCCCGGCGAACATGCACACGGGCGCCATGAGCGTCGGCATGCGCGCCTCGCCGAGCAACTACGTCTACAACCACATCGGTCACTTCGCCTCGGCGCACGAGGCCTGCTGCAAGGCCCTGCTGCTCGGCGGCGTGACCCGGCGGTTTCCGGACCTGGCCTTCGGATTCCTGGAGGGCGGCGTGGGTTGGGCGACGACGCTCTACGGCGACCTCATCGCCCATTGGGAGAAGCGTAACGGCAACGCCATCCAGGACCTGAATCCGAAGACCATCGATTTCGCGCGCTTCCGCGAACTCTGCGACGAGTATGCCGCGCCGGACCATCGCGCCGCGCTGGAACCCTTCACCGAGAACTGCCACTGGTTCTTCGCCGCCGACCTCGAGCAGGCGCCCGAGGCCGAGGACGAATGGGCCAAGAGCGGCATCCGCACCGACGAGGACTTCGCCAGGATCTTCTCCCGTAATTTCTATTTCGGCTGCGAGGCCGACGACCGGGCCGTCGCCGGCGCCTTCAACACCAAGGCCAATCCGTTCGGCGCCCGCCTCAACGCGCTGTTCAGCTCCGACATCGGCCACTGGGACGTGCCCGACATCGCCGGCGTGCTGGCCGAGGCCTACGAGCTGGTCGACGACGAGTTGATCGACGAAGCTGATTTCCGGGACTTCGTGTTCACGAACACGGTCCGCCTGCAGACCCTGAACCGGCCTGACTTCTTCGAGGGCACCGCCGTCGAGGATGCGGTGAACGAGTTCCTGGCGGCGGAGTCCCGGGCTCAGGCCGCGGAATAGAGCCGACGGTCGACTCGTCCCGATCCGACAGGGCCATGAAGCTCTACAACACGTACATCTCGTCCGCGAGCTACCGCGTCCGCATCGCCCTGAACCTCAAGGGGTTGGAATACGAGTTCGTCAGCGTGAACCCGTTCAAGGGCGACAACCTCAAACCCGAGTATCTGGCGGTGAACCCGCAAGGGGTGGTGCCGACCCTGGTCGACGGCCGTCGCACGTTGACCCAGAGCCTGGCGATCATCGAGTACCTCGAGGAGACCCGCCCCGATCCGCCGCTGCTGCCGGCGGACCCGCTGGAGCGGGCCCGGGTGCGGGCGTTGGCGCTCGTGCCCGCCTGCGAGATGCATCCCATCAACACGCCCCGCGTCCGGAAGCATCTCGCCAACGATCTCGGCCTCGACCAGGAGACGTCGATCGCCTGGGGCGGCCACTGGAACGGACTGGGATTCGGCACCCTGGAGGCGCTGCTCAACGACAGTCCACACACCGGCACGTTCTGTCACGGCGACAGACCGACCCTGGCCGACCTCTGTCTCGTGCCGCAACTCTTCGTCGCGCGGGTCGTGCAGACTGACGTCTCGTCCTATCCGACGCTGCTCAGGATCGAGGAGGCCTGCCTGGCGTTGCCCGAGTTTCGGGCCGCCATGCCCGAGAACCAGCCGGATTCACCTTCCTCCTGACCCCCGCTTTTGCCTCAAGGTCTGCGTCTCGCGTCTATCCGAAGGAGGCCGGACGGGAAGAACGGGGCTGACAAATCGCTTTTCCCGCTGGCGGCGCTGAATGGCGTAACACGTTGGTCACAGTGGCCGCGCATTCTGTATGGTCCCCCGGTCGGCAAACAAGGGGTTCGTCGGGAGGCGCGGTCGAATGGCAACTCGCATCGGTATCAACGGCATGGGCCGCATCGGCCGCCTGGTGCTTCGCGCCATCCTGGGAGGAGTGCGGGACTACACGCTGCCCGGCTCCGAGCCCTTGGAGGTCGTGCACCTGAACGAGATCGCCGGCAACGCCGCGACGACCGCCCATCTACTGGAGTTCGACAGCGTCCACGGCCGCTGGCGCGAACGCATCGCGTCGTCGGACCGGTCCGTCACCGTCGGCGGCGTCGAGATCGGACACTCGTCCGAAGCCGCGCCGGGCGGCGTCGACTGGGGTGCGCTGGGAATCGAAGTGGTCCTCGAGTGCACGGGCAAATTCCGCACGCCCGTTTTGCTGGCACCCTATTTCGAGAGGGGCGTGAGCAAGGTGATAGTGGCCGCGCCGGTAAAGGAAGGCGCCCTGAACATCGTCATGGGGGTCAACGATCACCTCTACGACCCCGATCGGCACGACATCCTCACCGCCGCATCCTGTACGACCAACTGCCTGGCACCGGTGGTCAAGGTGATCCACGAAACCCTCGGCATCCGCCACGGCGTCATCACCACAATCCACGATGTAACCAATACGCAGGTCGTCATCGATGCCCCGCACAAGGACTTGCGCCGGGCCCGATCGTCGCTGTCGTCGCTCATTCCGACGACCACGGGTTCGGCCACGGCGATCGGCCTCATCTATCCCGAGCTCCAGGGCAAGCTGAACGGAATCGCCGTACGGGTGCCGCTTCTGAACGCCTCGCTGACCGATTGCGTGTTCGAGGTGTCGACCCCGACCGCCGTCGACGAGGTGAACGGCCGGTTGCGCGAGGCGGCCGGCGGACCCCTCTCCGGTATTCTGGGGTTCGAGGATCGGCCCCTGGTCTCGGCCGATTTCGTGGACGACGTCCGGTCATCGATCGTCGACGGGCCGGCGACGATGGTGGTGGACGACACACAGGTGAAAATATTGTCCTGGTACGACAACGAGATGGGCTACGCCTGCCGCATGGCCGAGCTGGCCGTGAAGGCCGCGGGCGGCCTCGCGGCGTCCGCAAGCCCGACGGCGGCGGCCGCGCAATGACGGATCTGCGCAACTACGCGGTGGTGACCGCGGCCTATTGGACGTTCACGCTATCCGACGGCGCGTTGCGCATGCTCGTGCTGCTTCACTTCTACACGCTCGGATTCACACCCTTTCAGCTCGCCTTCTTGTTCCTGCTCTACGAGTTCTTCGGCGTCGTCACCAACCTGCTCGGCGGCTGGGTCGGTTCGCGGATCGGCATCAAGATCACGCTTTGCGCCGGGCTCGCCCTGCAGGTCTTGGCGCTGCTCATGCTCTCGGGTCTCGATGACCGCTGGGCATTGTTGCTCTCCATCGCCTACGTCGTGGTGGCGCAGGGACTCTCGGGCGTCGCCAAGGATCTCACCAAGATGAGCTCCAAGAGCGTCATCAAGCTGGTTGTGCCCGAGGATGCCCATGGCGCGCTGTTCAAGTGGGTGGCGCTGCTCACCGGTTCGAAGAACGCCCTCAAGGGCGTCGGCTTCTTTCTCGGGGGTCTGCTCCTCGGGACCCTCGGCTTCGTCGCTGCGCTCTGGGCGATGGCGACCGTTCTGGGGCTGGCGCTGGCCTTTACGGCGGGCATGCTGCCGGGGACCCTGGGCCAAGCCAAGGAGAAGGAGAAGTTCAGCCGAATCTTCTCCAAGACCCCGGAGATCAATCTGCTGTCGGGGGCGCGATTCTTTCTGTTCGGTGCCCGGGACGTGTGGTTCGTCGTCGGGGTCCCGATCTTTCTCTACGGAACGCTGAACTGGACCTTCACGCAGGTGGGGACGTTCCTCGCTGTGTGGGTCATCGGTTACGGCGTGGTTCAGGCGGCCGCGCCGGGGTTCGTGCGCCGGTCGGCAGACGGGCGGTCGGCCGAGACCCGGGCCGCGCGTCTGTGGGCGTTCGTGCTGGCGCTGGTCCCGATCGCGATGGTGCTGGTCCTGTCCCTGGAGGGCCGGGTCGGAGCCGCCTGGCTGGCGCCCGGGTGGACGATCATCGTCGGCCTGGGAGTTTTCGGGTTCGTCTTCGCCGTCAATTCCTCGGTGCACTCCTATCTGATCCTGGCGTACACCGAGTCGGACAAAGTCGCCCTCAACGTCGGTTTCTACTATATGGCCAACGCGGGCGGGCGGCTGGTCGGGACGTTGCTGTCGGGACTGACGTACCAGTTCGCGGGATTGACGGGATGCCTGCTGACGGCGTCCGCCATGGTGGCGCTGAGTTGGCTGATCGCGCTCGCCCTGCCCGCCGCATCCGCCGACGTCGACGCCGCGGTGCCCGTGGACTGATCGCTCGATGGAATTCAGGCGCCGCCCAACGACCGAGTCCGCCCGCTCTCTTCAAACGGCCGCTTCCCCCGGGAATTGACCGCCGTTTCCGGGCGCTGAAACGCCTCGGCAACCCACGCTATTATTCCCGCTGACGCGCCGCGGGCATTGCGCTCTCCAGAGCGTCAC
The DNA here is from genome assembly GCA_021296255.1 of Alphaproteobacteria bacterium. Lineage (GTDB taxonomy): Bacteria > Pseudomonadota > Alphaproteobacteria > UBA2966 > UBA2966 > UBA2966. The sequence continues at coordinate 31,917 of JAGWAU010000030.1, forward strand.
CATGAGGGAGGAATTCGATGATTTTCCGGCAGCTGTTCGATGCCACGTCGAGCACCTATACCTACATCCTGGCGAGCCGCCGGGGCGGCGAAGCCATGATCATCGATCCCGTCCTCGAACGGGTGGATCAGTACCTTCGCGTCCTCGACGAGCTCGGCTGCCGGCTCGTGAAAGCGGTGGACACCCACGTGCACGCCGACCACATCACGGGCCTAGGCGCGCTGCGGGACAAAACCCGGTGCATCACGGTCATGGGGGACCAGAGCTCGGCCGACGTCGTGTCCATGCGCGTTCGGGAAGGCGAAACCATCGACGTGGACGGGATCTCACTGGAGGTGTTGTACACCCCGGGTCACACGGACGATTCCTACAGCTTCGTTCTGGACGATCGCGTCTTCACGGGAGACACGTTGCTCATCCGAGGCACGGGCCGCACCGACTTCCAGCACGGGGATCCCCGCGCCCAATACGATTCCATCTTCAACAAGCTGCTGAAGTTTCCGGCCGAGACGCTGGTGTATCCCGCACACGACTACAAGGGAGAGACGGTCAGCACCATCGGCGAGGAGGCGGCTCACAATCCCCGCCTGCAGGTGTCTTCCATCGAGGAATACGTCGACATCATGAACGGATTGAACTTGGCCCACCCGAAGATGATCGACGTCGCGGTTCCGGCCAACCGGCAGATCGGCGCCCCACAGGAAGACGACGAGGACACGTCCTGGGCGCTGACCCCCGGGGACGCGATGACCCTGATCGCCAAGCCCGACACGTTGCTGGTCGATCTCCGGGAGGACGTCGAGCGGACACGGGATGGTGTGATCCCCAATTCCGTCCGCGCGCCCTACAAGGCCCTCGACGACCTCGTCCGGCCCGGCGGCATGCTGCGTTACGAGACCGCCCAAGGCGGTAAGCGGATCGTCTTCTACTGCGCCTTCGGCGAGCGCTCGACGCTCGCCGTCAAGACCGCGCAAGAGGCCGGGCTCGACAACGTGTGCCATGTCGTCGGCGGCATCGATGCGTGGGCTTCCGCGGGCGGAACGCTCGAACGCTGACCGACCGCCGTGGGAAGCGGATCAAAGCCCTCGCGCACACGGCCGAGGGCTCGAAGCAGGCGCGTCGACGGTCGCCGCGGCGCTGTCGGCCGACCCGCCGCCAATCCAAGTCCCGAGGAACTCGCGCGCCCAGCGCACGACGCTTGGCTCGTAGCGGCGCCGACCTCGCAGCTGCTCTTCCGGCGACTGAGCGCCGCGCCGCTTTTTCCAGGTGTCGCCGGACATCCAGCGACGCAAGATCCCGTACGTCACCTCGGGATGGAACTGCAGCGCGTAAGCGTTGCCGAACCGATACGCCTGGTTCTCGAACCGCTCACTGCTGGCGAGGCGTTCCGCGCCACGGGGCAGATCCATGCCTTCGCGATGCCATTGGTACATGTGGGTGACGTCCCTGAAGAGGGGGGCGCCCGCTTCCGTGGGCTGGACACGATAGTAGCCGACCTCGGACAGACCCTGCGGATGAGTCCACACGGCGCCCCCGAGCGCGCGGGTGAGCAGTTGGGCGCCGAGGCAGATGCCGAGAAACGGCTTGTCCGACTCCAGGACCGCTGGAATCCAGTCGATCTCCGCACGGATGAAGTCGGTGTCGTCGTTGGCGCTCATCGGTCCGCCGAAGACGACCGCGCCCGCATGCCCGTCCATCGTCTGGGGAAGCGGGTCGCCCCCACTGGGGCGCCGGATGTCGAGGTCGTGGCCCATCGCTCTGAGAATGCGCGCCACTCGGCCGGGATCGGATCTCCTTTGGTGGACGACGAGCAATACGGGATCAGCCATGGCGCCGAGACCATATAGGGCGAGACGGACGGACCGCAACCTCTTCCACTCATTGTGCCGTAACTCCGCCGTCGACGACGAATTCGGCGCCGGTGACGAACTTCGATTCATCGGAGGCGAGATAGACGATCATGTGCGCCACGTCGTCAGGCTCCCCGATTTCGCCGAGGGGAATCTGCCGCGCGAGCTTTTGGCGCGTCCGCTCGGGATCGTCCGACGCGTCGATCATCGACCGCACCATGGCCGTCTCGATGAAGGTGGGATGAACCGAGTTGCAGCGAATGCCGTAGCCTGCCCGCGCGCAGTGGAGCGCGACGGATTTGGTCAACAGGCGGACACCCCCCTTCGAGGAATTATAGGCCGCCAGGTTGTGACCGCCGACCAGCCCGGAAACCGATGACAGGTTGATGATCGACCCGCCGCCGCGCTTCATCACCTCGACCCCGTACCGGCAGCCGAGGAAGACTCCATCGAGATTCACGGCGTGGACGTGCCGCCACGCCGCGAGCGACAGCGACTCGACGTCCCCCAAGACCACCACGCCGGCATTGTTGACGAGCACGTCAAGCCGACCGAAGGCCTCCAGCGTGGCCTCCATGGCGCGGGACCAGTCTTCCGGTCGCGTGACGTCGAGCCGCTCGAAGCGCCCGGACGCGCCGATTTCCGAGGCAACGTCGTCTCCCGCCTCGTCCAGGATATCCGTGACCACGACCCGCGCGCCTTGTTCCGCCATACGGATGGCGGCGGCCCGGCCGAGGCCGGCGGCCGCGCCCGTCACCAGAGCGACCTTACCGTCGAGCCTGCCGGTCGAGGCCATGTCATGCCGTTCCGTACGACGTGCCGTTCATCGTCCAACTGTGCGGCTGTCGACCGGCGGGAATCAAGGGTGGATCTCTCCGGAGCACAGGGGCCGATCGACTCGCCAGGGCGGGGCGGCGACAATGGCGCGTGAGTATCGGCGGGGCGCGAAGCGAGGGACAGGGCATGCGATTGATTCGTTCACTGGCGCTGGCGGCGGTTTCGATCCCGATGGCGGTACCGGCGAATCCCCTGGCCCAGCCGCAAACGCGCGGCGGGCCGGGTATCGACGTTCCGGGGCTGCGCTTCCACCTGAAGCCGGAGCACATGCCGGCTCCGTACGCCACACCCAGCGTCGCCAACAGCGCCCGGCGAGCGGCCAAGCCCGATGAGGCTCCCCTTGACGTGCCACGGGGATTCCGGGTCAATCTCTTCGCGGGCGATCTCGACCACGCCCGCTGGATGACCGTCGCCGACAACGGCGACGTGCTTCTCGCCGAACCGGGGCCGGGCAGGATCACGCTTTTGCGCGACAGCGACGGCGACGGCCGCGCGGACCTGAAAGAGGCGTTCCTTCGCGGCCTCGTCCGTCCCCACGGTCTCGCCATTCACGACGGATATCTCTACATCGGAGAGCCCAGTCGGATCGTCCGGGTTCCGTACGAACCCGGAGACCTCAGGGCCGGCGGCAATACGGAAACGGTCGGCGGAAACCGCTCGCTCGGCAGCGGTGGCGGACACTGGACGCGGAACATCGCCTTCGCTCCGGACCGCAAGACCTTCTACGTCGCAGTCGGCAGCGCCGGCAACACCAACCCGGAGGACCCGCCCCGAGCGACCGTCCAGCGCTTCGACGCCGACGGCGGCGGGCAGTCCACCTTCGCAACGGGCCTGCGCAATCCGGTCGGTATCGCCTTCCACCCGGATACGGACGAGCTCTACGTCGTGGTCAACGAGCGGGACGGGTTGGGCGACGGTCTCGTTCCCGACTACCTCACCCGCGTGCGTGAGGGGGACTCCTTTGGCTGGCCCTACGCCTATATCGGGCCGAATCCCGATCCGGATTTCGGCGAGGACGAACCCGGCCTCGTCGCGCGCACGGTGGCGCCCGACGTGTTGTTCCAGTCCCACTCGGCACCGCTGGGGCTCGTGTTCTACGACGGAGACATGTTTCCGGAGAGCTATCGCGGCGATGCGTTCGTGGCGTTGCACGGCTCCTGGAACGCCAGTCGGCCGACCGGTTACAAGGTCATCCGCGTGCCGTTCAGGAACGGGCGGCCCGAGGGATGGTACGAGAACTTCGCGGTCGGGTTCTGGATCAAGGGGAGCCGGACCGCGCGGGTCTGGGGACGCCCTGCCGGGTTGGCCATCGCCAAGGACGGCAGCCTTCTCATCGCTGACGACGTGGACCAGTCGGTCTGGCGCGTGAGCTACCAAAGATAGGGGGGTCCAACCCCCGCTCGCCTCGGCCTCGGTGCCGGAGGCCGTCGTGTCTGGGTTTCGGCGAACCTGGACCTGCGCCGCGACCCGCGAAGTATGGTGGATCCGAGGTGACATCAACCCACCAGCCGTCGGCCGTTCGGGCATTGACTTCCGCCTCCAGAGCGGAGGTCAGCAGGTCTTCGTCGCCGCGTCATGACCAATTCGAACGGAGATACATGGATGGTAGAGCCTGTGTCACCATGAGATCCCGAAGCGTTCCTTCATGGCCTGCGTCCTCCCCCAGGGCTCGCCGGGCAGCCGATCAATGAGCATCGTGAACACGCGGCGAAAGGAATCCGCTGTTGTTGCTTCCGTCAGAGCTTCCGCCTGAGCAGCCGGCAGGAGAGGCCGCACGTCAAGCAGAAAGCGCGGGTTGGCCAGCTTGGCGAACATCCGCTCCTGAGCCTGCGCCCGGGAAACCGTCTGGCCGGAAAGGGCGAGATACCGCCCGAACATCTCGACCAGACGGGCGATGTTGAGATTCTGCAAGACCTCCAGCGCGTGCGCGAGGTCGTAGAGATCGCGCCCCTGTTCGCGCTGCAGCAAGGCGCGCAGCTTGGTCGCCAGCATCTCCTCGCGCGAAAACGTCGAAATGGACGCCTCACCCGAGAACCAGGGATTCTCGATTCTCAACGACAACGATGCCGGGTCGTCGAAAGCCTGGATCTCGCGGGTGTTGATCTCGACCTTCAGCCTGATCGGCACGCCACTGCCGTCCTCGGCATCGACCCGGGAACGAAACTTCGGCGCGACAGGACTCTGATCGAACCGCGCTCGCCCCAGCCACGGTTCCAAAACGACACGCAGTCGATCGAGAATGGGACCGATCG
>JAGWAU010000119.1:0-852 GCA_021296255.1 Alphaproteobacteria bacterium
GCAGATGGCCTTCGGATCCTTCTTGTCCCGGCAGTAGATGTGGTCTCCCGAGGTGCAGAGATCGCAGACGCCGCAGCCGCTCTGCGGCATCACCGCGACTCGGTCGCCGGGCTTGACCATGGTCACGGCCGGACCGATCTCGACGACTTCGCCCGCCGCCTCGTGACCGCCGAGGGGACGTTTCATGCCTCTCAGGAACGTGTGGAACTCGGTGCACAGGGGCGCCGCGTGAATCTTGATTTTCGCGTAGTTCTCGGCGACCCCGGGATCGTCAAAGTCTTCCAGGCCGCATTGGCTCTCGCCGGTGACAACAACGCGTTTCATCGGCTCCCCCACATGGTCTCGGGGCACCGCCTGGCGCCTCCCCGATAAGAATACACTCCCATGGAACAAACGCCTCCGGGGAGCGCCAGCGACCTCGGGCGATTGTTCCATGGGCGACGAGCGGGGCCGGGCCAGAGCCTTCAGCCGGGGAGCGCGAGGGGCACCCCTCGCAAGAAAAAGACCGAAGCCGTAGGCGCCGGCCGTGGGGCACTCGCATGGAATAAGCCTCTCCCCGGATTCGGGTTACGGAAGATGTTGGAGGCAGTTTCGCGACGGGGGTGGACGAGCGCGAGGTTTTCGGCGTGGTAGACGTTTCAAGCCGGCTGATCTGCTTGCCACGACCCAACTTGTCGATATATTCTCTCTGCGTCGACACGTTGCAGTGAAAGTGTCGATGAGATCGACATGTTCGGAACACGTGTCGACGGGAGCAGGATACATCGACATGGCGTTCGATCCCAATCGCCCCTTCAATGACCTTCCGAACCTGCCGCCGGCTTCGGACACCGAGACAAGGGCCATTCTTCG
>JAGWAU010000119.1:888-2975 GCA_021296255.1 Alphaproteobacteria bacterium
ACCAGGCGATGCTGATCAATTCGATCCCCCTGCTCGAAGCCCAGGCGAGTTCCGAGATCGAGAACATCGTCACGACGACGGACCGGTTGTTCCGCTATGCCAACGATACGGCGGGTCGAGCCGATCCTGCTACCAAAGAGGCACTGCGCTACCGCACCGCATTGCACCACGGATTCGAGATGCTGGAGCGGCAGCCGGTTTCTACCGGCATGGCTGTCGAGGTCTGTCGAACGATCAAGGGGGTGGAACTCGACATTCGCGCCACGCCGGGAACGGCGTTGGTGAACGATGCAACACAGCAGGTCATCTACACGCCGCCGGAGGGAGAAGGCGTTCTCCGGAGCAAGCTCGCCAACTGGGAGCGGTACATTCACGAGGCCGAGGAGATCGACCCATTGATCCGCCTTGCCGTCATGCATTATCAGTTCGAGGCGATCCACCCCTTCGTCGACGGAAACGGACGGACCGGACGCGTGCTGAACCTGCTCTATCTGATTGACAAGGGCCTGCTGGATATACCCGTGCTCTATCTCAGTCGGCACATCATCCGGAACAAGTCGCTTTACTACCAGCATCTGCTTCAAGTGACGACCCGACAGGCGTGGGAGACGTGGATACTGTTCATTCTCGAGGCCGTTAGAACGACAGCCGAATGGACCACGGCGAAAATCCATGCGATCCGGGAGCTTGTCGAGGAGACGGCAGGTGCGATTCGACAGAGGATGCCGAAAATCTACTCCCGGGAACTGGCGGAACTGATCTTCGTGCATCCTTACTGCCGGATCAGCGACGTGGTCAATGCGGACATCGTCAAGCGTCAGACGGCCGCCGTCTATCTGAAAGCCCTCGCAGCCGAAGGCCTCCTCCAGGAAATCAAGGCGGGACGCGAGAACATCTACATCAACCCGCCGCTCTTGGCGCTTCTGCCCGAGCGCGAGTGACTATACGCAACGCGGCAACATCATGATCAGACTGCGCCTGCATTCTGTTGATCGGCGCGTGGGTAAGACGCCAATCAGAGCTTCGGTTTTCTGGATTGCGATGGGATGTGTGAACCACCTACCTCAATTAGGAGGCTTCCTTAGAATAGCTTCCATCGGAACGCAGGGTCGTGCTGATCCCGAAATCTGCGCCTTACTGAGCGCCTGTCCGTATGACCACGCGTCCACCGGTCCGGACTTGGATGCTCAGGTCATAGCCGTCCATCAGCAGCATCCCAACGAGGGGTGTGGTGTCCGCTTCATCGGCTAAGACCTCCCTCAGTTGGCCTTCCCACAATACCGTAACCTGGCAGGTATCGAAGGATACCTGACTGCCATCGGCCAACGTCGCCCAACCGCTGGTCACGAAGGGCAAAGCCAACTCTCGCACCAACGCTCGAGGCAAGGTCAGATAGCCAGCGAAGCCAGTATCGACCAAAGGTCTCTATTTCCCACATGCGCCCTGCGGGGCCTTGCAGAGACAAGGGGACGATGGGCTCGTAGGCTGAGTTGACAACCCCCTCGGTCACTCGGGACTCCGCAGCGGCAGTCCCCCAAAGCGGTGCAGCGCCCGATGCCCGACCCGCACGGACCAGACGTCAATGGCATCGGGGCTCTGCTCTCTCAGGCGCTTGGCTGCAGTCAGAAGGTCGTCGGAGATGGCCCAAGTCCCGCTGTCCACGTCGATGGAGACGAACTCACCGTGGTGGTCGGCCTCCACCCGGGCCTTGATGTCCCGCTCGTAAATCTCATCGCCCAAGCGGGCCGTCTCCTCTTTAGGCCTGCGGGGGCGCGCCGGAGTCATTCCAATGCGTTCTGCTACCGGCAATCTTACTGCGGGCGGGCGTAGCCGGAACAAGGAAGGCCTCCAAAACACGGCGGGGAGCAAATTACATCAAAAGGCGCACTTCATCGCGACATGGTTCCCATCGCGGCGATGCGGAATGGAGTGCTCGCTGACAGCCCGTGTGACGGGGCATCGCTCATGGTAGGTTTCCGGCATGGAAAGGTGCTACCGGACACTTCAACGGAACGAATATCCCCCGGGAGCGCCAGCGACTTCGGAAGGTTGTTCCATGGTCGACGATCGGGGCCGAGCCACAGGTT